>FR889155.1:33050-111818 GCA_000436835.1 Eubacterium sp. CAG:251 | reverse complement strand
CGTTTTATAGCACGGCACGGTTTAGCCACTTTATCGACAGTCTGGCCTAACTGAAAATAATTCGGTTAGGTATTTTTTTATGCTTGACAAATACGGTCTATTGTTGTAGACTATAGATGAGGTCGATACTTGTAGACCAAAGGAGTGACAATGAAATGAATTTAAAAATGTGTGAAAGCGATTATAAATTTATGAGCATCATTTGGAATAACGAGCCGGTTCGTTCGGGCAGGCTTGTTGAGCTTTGCGCCGAGAAGCTTAATTGGAAAAAATCCACAACATACACCACGCTCAAAAAAGTATGTGAAAAAGGATATGCAAAAAATCAAAACAGCATTGTTTCGTCAACAGTTAAAAAAAGCGAGGTGCAGGAGTTTGAAAGCAGGCACGTTATCGACGAAGCATTTTCAGGCTCACTCCCCAATTTTTTAACTGCGTTTTTTTCAGGCAAAAAAATCAGCAATAAGGAAGCAGAGGAATTAAAAAAACTGATTGACGGTTATAAGGAATAGGTGAAAAGAATATGAGCAATTTATTTTATACCGTTTTAAATATGAGCATTACCTCATCAATAATCATTGCTTTAGTAATTATCATAAGGCTTTTCTTTAAAAATCTGCCTAAAAAATACAGCTATATTCTTTGGAGCGTAGTAGGATTTAGGCTTTGTGTGCCGTACTCATTTAAATCAATCATAAGTCTTTTTAATATCGGCAGTGCAATAAACAGCAATCCGATTAAAACAGATAATTACAAACTAAGCTATGTTGACAAAGCAAGCATAATACCGCAGAGCATCGGCAGCTCATCATCCACTTCAAATACAGGTACAATTACCCTATCAAATGCTTTACCTTATATTTGGCTTGGGATTGTATTAATTATTTTAACTGTCAGCATTATTAAATATTTAAAATGCAAATATATGCTTAAAGACAGTGAAAAATTCAGCGATAATATTTATTATTGCGATAAAATAAGCACACCGTTTATATTCGGTATTACAGCACCGAAAATTTATATACCAAAGGGTACAGACATCGCTTATCTTGAGTATATAATCGCCCACGAAAAATACCATTTAAAGCGAAAAGACTATATTATTAAAGCGTTTGCATACCTGCTTTTTTGTATTCACTTTTTCAATCCGCTTTGCTATGTTGCATTTAGGCTTATGAACAAGGATATGGAAATGAGCTGCGACGAAAAGGTTATTGAATCGTTCAAAAGTATAAAAAGAGAATACTCCACCGCCCTGCTCGGTTTTGCAACAAATAATTATAAAGCTTCTCCGAGTCCGTTATGCTTTATTGAAAATGACGCCAAAAGCAGAATAAAAAACATTCTCAAATTCAAAAAGCCTAAAAAGGCAGTCAGCATTATTTCAATAATACTTTGCCTTACTGTTTTGAGTGCCTGCGTTTCAAACCCTGTTGATGTAAAAAAGCAGACTGATAAAATAAGCATAAATACAAATATATCTTCAACGCAAAGCAGCAGTTTCAGTGATGATTATATTTTAGGAAAAGTGATTTTTGCAAGCCCTATACTTTCAAGCATACTGATTGACGGCGGCAACACAACAATCAAATTTGACGGCAAAAAGCTAATCAGAAGCAATGATGCAGAGCAAACCGAATACAGCGACAAGGTTGAGGAGCTTGAATATACCAAAAAGCAATTTTCAGAAAAATATTACAATCATGACGATACGCTCACACCTGTTATTGACAAAAAATATTTTAAAAACACAAAGCTTATTAAAGAAGTAAAATACTATAACGATGAAAGTTTTGTTTCCATAATATACTTTGATAATAAGCCTGCTTTATATGGCTCAGACGGAATCAGAATTTATGAGATTATGCCAAATTCAAAAGGCTTTGGAAGTGCGGTATCAAACGAAATTTTGAAACACATATCGCCGAATTCTGATTATGAAAAATACAAAAGTGAGGCACATTATATTTACCAAAAGGAATACACAGGCGATGACACAATCAGCGTATATTTAAACTTTTATGCCGCAACTTATTCAACAAGGTTCGGCTATGTAAAGGATGAAAGCGCTTGGATGAGTGACGCAAAAATTGATTTAAAGCTTAACGATAATTCCGACTACAGCGTTGTTAAATTTACTGTGCCGCAGGACGGAAGTGAATACAATAAGAGCATAAAAGAAATGTTTTCAAATGACGTATACGCCTATTATTTTGGCGACAATGCCAATAACAATGATAGCATATCAAAAGAATTGACAATTCAAGCAATAAAAAGCTTAGTTAAAAGCAATAAAGATATTGACATTAACAAATCAATTGAAACGCTGATTAAAAGAATAGGAAATATCAATTTGATTGATAATGACTATAACGAATACTTCAACCTTCTTATTGACTATGACGAATACACCGTTCGCTACACATTCAATAAATACAAAAACGGAAGGCTTGGCGAGCCGGAGGGCAAAATACTTCAAAGCGCATTTTCAAAAATTGCAGAAGATGAATACGTTAAAGCAAGTGCAAACACAGGCAAGGAATACTTTGACGCTTTTGACAAACACGCAAGGGATTTAAAAAAGCAAAACAAACTTGATTATGATTTTAAATTGCTATATCCTTACACATACTTATATTTAACCGAATATGCAAAATAAACTTTTGAATTACAATACATAAAAAAGAAGAAAGACATTCAAAATTCAGAATGTCTTTCTTCTTTTTATTTAAACACAATTTTAACAGCGTTCTTTTTATTATATTTTTCAAGTTCGTCCTTTAATTGAGCAAGTTCATCTTGATTAATTTCCTGCTTATCCTCAGGATAATCCCAATTAGAAAAAGGATTTTTCTTAGTACAAAGCATATTGCCGCCGTCAAGCACCCAAGGAAGTGCAAGAATTTTTCTTTTATTTTTCACATAAAAGAGAACACCTGTACTGCCCTTAGACACATTTTTAAAATACACAAGCCCTTTAGCCTCTTTCATAATAAGCCTAATCTGCTGGTCAGGCTCAAGATTTATAAACTGCCTGCGATTGATAAGCGGAAAAACAATTATGCCAAGCACAAGGATAACAACAACGAGAATTATTATTTGATTAACTGTCATTTTTGAATACCTATTGTTATGATTTCAAATGGTTTATATTCAAGCGTATCTACAGCCTCACCGATAACATTTTCAAGCATATCGAGAAGCTTAACAGACTTAGAAAGTTTAATTTTGCCACGCTTGCCGTCCTGTTCACTCAAACGAATAACCGTCATTGAGCCATCCTCGCTGTCCTTCATAGCCTGCAAATAAAGAGGTTCAAAAGTATCGCCGTTATATGATACGTCGGATTTTACAAGTTGCTCGTTAAACTGAAATGCAAGTTTATTAACGCCTGCCTCAACAGCACCGTTTTCGTGAGGATAAATCATATAGCTAAAATTATGATGCCCCATATCCGAGGTTACGTCAGGGCGAATCGTTGCACGAAGAAGCGAAAGCGACATAGTATTTTCATCAAAGCCGATACCGTACTTGCCGTCATTGATAAGTGCAACACCACCGTCAGTTTCAGAAAGGTCAGCCCATTTGTGGTGACATGTTTCAAACCTTGCCTGCTGCCATGTGGTATTTTTATGAGTGTCACGTTCAATAAAACCTGCCGAGGTGTCGCAAAGTGCCTTGCGTGTAAGAACATTACAAGAAAATTCAGCCTTTGCAAGCTTATGCTTTTCGTTCCAATCTACTATATTTTCAACCTCTATGCCACGGCTTCTTCTAAAGAATCTTATAAGCATAGTCCACGTTGATTTATCGGTTGAAAGAACGGTTTTAAACGTTGCACATTCACTGTCAAGTTCGCAAAGAGATAGCTTTTCACTCACATTAATTTCAATCTGTTTATCCTTATAGTTAGGAAGAATATCCCAAGCATCATAATTACCCGGACAATCTGTATAAATCTTAAGTTTGTTGAAATCGCCGTCAACCCACTGCCTATCCTGCTTTTTATCAACAAGAGAAGCAATAGAGCCGTCATCATTAAGCACAGCTTTATAAAACGGAGTTTCTATATTATTGCCGTTGCAGTTAAGCCATTCGTCATTAAACTTAGTTGCACGAAGTGACGCTGAGGAAAGCGCAGGAATATTAGGAATAATCCAATTACCTTTAACGCCATAGCGAGTAGCCGTACCCTTTTTGTTAGGAACAAAGGTCAATGCGTCACGTTTGAAATTAAGAGTGTTGAAATATTTTGAGCCTGTACCGATAAGTGAATCAACAGTCTTTTCAATCTCGGCATAGTCTTTCATTGCGTCCTCATATACAGGGTGAATATGAGAGCCGGGAAGAATATCGTGAAACTGATTGATAAGAAGCTTATTATAAGCATCTGTTATAGTTTTTTTATTATCCTCGCCACGTAAAACAGAAAGAATTTCAGCGTCACGCAGTTTATATTCAAGACGTCTGTTAGCACGTTTCATATTTGACTTGGTTGTAAACGTACCCCTGTGCATTTCAAGATAAAGTTCACCGTCCCAAGTCTGCAAACTATCATTGTTTTTGAGATTTTTTTCAAGAAATTCCTGACCGCCCATATGCTCGCACTTCGGCATAATTGAAAGCTTATCAAATCTGTGCATAAGCTCAATCATTTCTTCTGTGCAGCCCGAACCGCCGTCACCGTAGCCAAACATATTCATAGTTTGACCGCCGCTGTCCTTATCGATATAAGCCTCCCAATTTTCTTGAATTTGAGACGGCATATTCCATGTGATAAAGTGAGTAGGCGGAACGCAAGCCAAAACAGACGTGCCGTCAATACCCTTCCAAATAAAGTTATTGTGAGGAAAACGGTTAGTGTCATTCCATGTTGACATTTTGTTAGATACAAAATAATCAACACCGCTCTTTTTAAGAATTTGCGGCAAAATCCAGCTATTGCCGAAAACATCGGGAAGCCAAGCGTTATTAACTGTTTTGCCAAACATTCTCTTATAAGTTTGCTGACCGTAAAGGCATTGACGAACAAGGCTTTCCGCTGTAGGAATATTACAATCAGGTTCAACATACATTGCGCCTACAGGCTCAAACTGACCGTTTTTAACTTTTTCTTTAAGTTCATCAAAAACGTCGGGATAATATTTTTCAAGTGTTTCATAAACATAAGGCTGAGTATGAGTATACTTGAAATCGGGATATTTATCCATAAGCCTAAGCTGAATTAAAACGGTACGAAGATTTTTCTGCACAGCGTGTATTCTGCGCCAATAATATGCTATATCAAGATGAGAATGTGCAATTAAAGCAACATCGCCGTTGCCTTTATAATTATCATTAGCAAAAACAACATCATCAAGATATTTTTGACATTCATCAATGCCGTCAAGTTCTTCACTGTCGAAATCGATAAAATTCATTGCATTGTTAAGTTCTTTATTAAGAAATGCACGATAATCTTCGTTAAACAAATCGCTCTTTGCAATATCCAAAAGAAGCTCAAAATCCCATACAAGGTCCTGCACTTTATGATTGACAGTGCAAATATATGCGCCCTCAAAAATCTGACGGCAACCACGAACTGAAAGCGATTCGGGATTACGCTCATCATCCGGCTTTGAACGGTTATAACCCATCATTTCAAAATGAAGAGTTTTAGTATCGTCAACGTAAGGAGAAAGAAGCATTCTTTCTCTGTTAGGGTCAACACCGCCGACGTATTTACCGTTTACCTTAACGCAAATTTCAGCCGCAGTTTTAAGTGAAAACCAAAGCTCTTTGCCCTGAAGTTCCTTAGGAATATCAACGTCTGCCTTAATAAAAGCAGTTCCGTCGGGAGTGAAATACATATCGCCTTTGTTAAGCGGTCTGTAATCATCACTGTAATATTCAAACTCCATTTCTGAAATTTGACGTGCATCTTTAATCATAAGATTATTTATTTCCCACTTTGAAGAATAAATATATCTTTTAAGCCAGCCAAAGCGCAAATCTGTCCATTCCTCAGGACGCATTGAACGTCTGACTACTTTAATGTGTGCCATATTTATCCCTCCCTATATATCCTGAAAATAAGGCTTTTTACGAATTGCATTAACCTTAACACTCTTTTTCAAATCTTTTTTTATCTGTTCCTCAATCCAAGCTGTGCAACGATTTAAGATAAGGCATTTTGAGCACTCGCCCCTGAAAATAAGAGTAAGCTCATCACCGTCAAGACCGACAAATTCAACCCAGCCACCGTCGCCCTGAAGTTTCGGTTGCAAAACAGTTTCAACATAATTTTTAATTTTTTCCATATTAAACTCCAAAATTAAGCATTAATAATATTTTTAATTTTTTCTCTTATAGTATCAAGGCGCTTTGCCGCATTTTCCTTAGATGGGTCAACAATTGAATAATAAACCTTAATCTTAGGCTCTGTACCCGAAGGACGAACAGCAAGCCATGAGCCGTCATTCCATATATATTTAAGTACATTTTCCTTAGGCAAATCACGAATACCGCCTGAAAAATCAACGACTTCTTTAATGCCGTCAAAAAGAGAAATGCCCTTACTTCTGAATTCAGTCATAAGGCTTTGAATTTTTTCTGCTCCGTCTTTTCCTTTCAATACGAATGAATCAAGGAAATCAAGATAATAGCCGTATTCATTATAAATCTCATTAAGCCCATCGACGAGAGTTTTGCCCTGATTTTTATACCAAGCTGCCATTTGGCAAATAAGCATTGAAGAAACAACGGCATCCTTATCCCTTGCGTGGGTGCCTACGAGATAGCCATAGGATTCCTCATAGCCGATAACAAATTCCTGCTTGCCGGACTCTTCATACTTATTAATCTTATCGCCGATATATTTAAATCCTGTAAGCGTTTCTTCAATTTTAAGTCCAAACTTTCTGCCTATATTAGCGCCAAGTTCGCTTGTAACAATTGTTTTAACAAGTGTTGACTTTTCATTTAAAGTATCCTTTTTCATAGTAAGGACGAAATTAACAAGAAGCGCACCTGTTTGGTTGCCTGTAAAGAGTTTATAATCGTCACCGTCTTTAACGGCAATACCAACTCTGTCGCAATCGGGGTCAGTACCTAAAACAAGGTCGGCACCGATTTCCTTAGCCTTTTCAATGGCAATATTAAGCGCATCCTTTTCCTCAGGGTTAGGAGAACGAACGGTTGAGAAATTGCCATCGGGAAGTTCCTGCTCCTTAACAACGGTAACGTCCAAACCTTCAAGCATTCTTCTTACAGGAATATTTCCTGTGCCGTGAAGCGGAGTATAAACTATTTTCAAATCGCTCTTTTCTTCATAAAGCGATTGCTTTTTAACCTCATTAAGAAATGCGCTAAGTTCATTTTCGCCGATATAATTAATAAGTTCGCTTTCCTCTAAAAAAGGAATTGATGAATAATCGGTAATATCATTTATAAAGGCAATTGCATTTTTAGCGTCCTCGGTGCAAAACTGGCATCCCTTACTGTCATAAACTTTATAACCGTTATATTCCTTAGGGTTATGAGAAGCAGTAATCATAACGCCCGCCGTGCAGCCAAGATAATGAGTTGTAAATGACAAAACGGGAACAGGCACAATCATTTCATAAATGTTAACCTTAATGCCCTGAGAAGCAAACACACCTGCAGCAGTTTTGGCAAAATATTTTGAATTGTTACGAGTATCATAAGCAATAGCAACGCTGATTTCCCCGTCATTTTTGCTTTTAAGGTAACGTGCAAGACCGAGTGTTGCTTTACCAACAGTGTAGCGGTTCATTCTGTTTGAGCCTGCGCCCATAATACCTCTCAAACCACCTGTACCAAAAGCAAGGTCTTTATAAAATCTATCCTCAATTTCCTTATCGTCTGTAATGCTTTCAAGCTCGAATTTTGTATCTTCATCCGCAAACGAAAGCCACTGCAAATATTTATCCTTATAAGTCATAATAATACCTCGAACAAAATTCATTATATTTATATTTTTTTATTTATTACAGATTGCGAAGAAGTAGTCAGAATTGGATTTTTAGTAAAGGGAGCTGTACATGGGTACTGCCCCTTTGCTAAAAATTCAAAGCGCCCAACGTTTTGACGCCATATCCCTTAGGATATTAAGACAAAACGTTCAAGTGCTGTTGATACGGTTATCAAAAGTTTAATAATTGTACTATTGAAAATCAATATCTGATAATTACAAATATCGGGCGCAGTTATGGCTGCTTATTCACAATCTATTTAAAGTACATGTAATACTGACATTTAATCATTCCGTTATACAGCTTACGGCGCTTGTCCGCTTTTCTGCCAAACTCACGTTCAAACTCCTCATCCGGAGAAATGATACCATAACTCCAGCCGTGCTTTGAAACGAACTTTTCACCCATAATATGATAAATATTCTTAGCTGTTTTGACATCAAGCATTCGTTGACCATAAGGCGGATTTGTAATAAGTGTGCCCTTTTCGGTGGTCGGGTTAAAATCCTTAATATCTGCCGTTTCAAGCCTCAAGAATTTATCAACTTTAATCCTCTTTGCATTTGCCATAGTAAGCTCAAGAGCTTGAAAATCAATATCCGAGCCGAAAGCAACAAAATCCGTATCGGTTTTAATAATATCGTGGCAACGCTCTCTCTCCTGTATCCAAGCCTTTTCAGGAATAAATCCCCAGCGGTCGCACTCAAAATTACGGTTAATTCCCGGTGCGATATTATGAGCCATCATAGCGCCTTCAATCAAGATAGTTCCGCTTCCGCAACAAGGATCATACATTGTATGATAATGTCTGAGCCTCGAAAGAGAGCAAAGTGCGGCGGCAAGAGTTTCTCTTATCGGTGCATCATTAGCTTCAGGGCGATATCCTCTTTTATGAAGTCCCCTTCCGGTCGTATCAAGCATAATTGTAACTTCGTTTTTCATAATAGAAAACTGAATTTGATGAACAGGACCGGTTTCCTCAAACCAAGATATGCCATAATCCTCTTTAAGCGACTCAACTACTGCTTTTTTTATTATCTTTTGGCAATCGGGAACGGAATGAAGAGCCGAATTAATGCTATAACCCTTAACGGGAAATGTATCGCTTGAGCCGATAAATTCCGACCAAGGAAGCGATTTCACCGATTGAAAAAGCTGTTCAAACGTTTCAGCCTTAAACCTATCAAGAACAATAAGAATTCTTTCTGCAAAGCGGCTGTTAATATTAGCTCTTGCAAGCATAGCCTCATCGCCCTCAAAAAAGACACGTCCGTTTTCGGCTGATACGTTTTCAGCCTCCATAAATTTAAGTTCATCTGCAACCAAGCCTTCTAAACCTAAAAGGCAAGGCGCTGTCATTAATAAATGCATAATTTTTTCCTTACTCTATAACAAAAATAAGGGTGTAAAAATACACCCTTAAAATGAATTTTACTTACCTGATGAAATATCGTAAAAAACGATTTCGTCACTTTTAACGTAACCCTTTTCCCTCGCTTTTTTCTCGATATAATCGTCTTTATCCTCATTATCAAGCACAGCCTGAAGCTCCTTGTTTTCCTCCTGCTGCGCATCATATTTGGCGCCTATTTCAGCCTTTTGCTTTTCAAGCCTGCTGATGTCTGCATTTTGATTAACAACGCTGATAGAAAAAAATGCAAAAACACCGACAAGTAATAGACCGACAAGAATTTTGCCGACGCTGTATTTGCCGATATATAGCTTTTTAGACTTGCTCTTGCTTTCCTTTGCCAAATTCGTCACCTTCATATTTTTTACGGTTAGGTTTTTTAATGATTTCTTTAATATTATAATATAACATCCTCGGCAATTGCAACACTTTTTTAAAATTTTCTAATGATTTTTTTACTTTTTTTAACCGAATTTTAACCTTTTTGGCAATTCTTTTTTCAAGCGGCAAAGAAATCTTGCCCATGCTTATAATATAGACTGTAAATCCGACAAAAATAAATGCAAGAAAAATGCCCTTTATTGCACCGTCATTAAAGATTAAAAGATATGAAAATGAAACAAAGGACGTTATAAGCCAAAAAAGCAAATCAAAAAAGAGTGAACCGCCGAAGGAAAGGCGAAAAAAACGCATTAAATCATACAAAAAGCCAAGCCCTGTACCGACAAAAAATGCATAAAAAAGCGCCTCAACCACCGAAAAGCCTCTTTAAAAGTGAGGTGGAGGAAAACTTTTCGCTGTAAAGAAGCGAAGTAACCTTTCCGCTGATGCTGACAGTTCCCGCCTCCAAATTAAGCTCCTCAATATGCAAAAGTTCGCCCTTAATCGTAAGCTCACCGCAAGGTGAAATCGCAATAATTTCCTCCTCGTTAAATGAGTCTACGTCACTTATTCCGGTTAAAGTTAAATGCTCCCTGTTTTCAAGAGTGAGCAAATGGTTCATATCAACGTTATTATCCATAAAATCACCTAAATAATTTTATGCAAACGATGATATAAATATAACAAAAGAAAAGCAGTACGTCCCTTAAAGCACCTCGTACATTTTGGCGGCGTCCTCTTTAAGAGCGTGCTCATTAATTGCAAGCACCTTATATGAATTTTCTCTTGCGCCGAGAGTGATTTTGATTGTATCGCCCACTTTAACGTCGTACGAAGCACGGGCAACCTTACCGTTTACCTCAACCTTACCTGCATCGCAAGCTTCGTTTGCAACAGTTCTGCGTTTAATTATTCTTGAAACTTTTAAATATTTATCTAATCTCATAATTCACCTTAAAAAAATAGGGTGTCTAAAAAGACACCCCAAAAAATCGACAAAATTACTTTACAGCATCCTTAAGAGCTGAGCCTGCCTTGAATGCAGGAACCTTTGACTCAGGAATTTCAATTGTTTCCTTTGTACGTGGGTTAAGACCTGTACGAGCTGCACGAGTCTTTACTGAGAAAGTACCGAAACCGATAAGAGAAACCTTATCACCCTCAGCAAGAGCATCCTTAACTGAATCGAAAACAGCGTTTACTGCTGCTTCTGCATCCTTCTTTGAAAGTTCTGCCTTTGCAGCTACTGCTGCTACAAGTTCTGTCTTGTTCATTTTAATTTCCTCCATTTATTGCCGAATTATCGGCTTTTAATATTTCTTTTGCCTTATCCCACAAGGCATCAAGCTCATCAATAGAAGAACTATTCATATCAATATCATTTTCTTCTGCTAATTTTTCAACTATTTTGAATCGTGTTATAAACTTATCCGTAGAAGCCTTTAAAGCTTCTTCACTGTCAACACCGATAAAACGTGAAATATTGACGCAGGAAAAAAGAACATCGCCGAATTCATCTTCAATTTCAGCCAGATTGTTATGCGATAGCGCAATTTTCAACTCGTTAATCTCTTCATTAAGCTTTAAAAAAGCACCGTTTTGATTATCCCAATCAAAGCCTGCCTTTGCAGCTTTGGACTGAACCTTTTGGGCACGCATAAGAGCAGGAAGCTCAATAGGAATACTGTCCATCTTGCTTGAAGCGGTTTTAGTACCCTTTATGCTTGCTTTAACACTGTCCCAGCTGTCAAGTGCTTCTTTGGTATTATTTGCAACCTTGTCACCAAACACGTGAGGGTGACGAACAATGAGCTTTTTGCAAAGCTCGTCGCAAACGTCGTTAAAATCAAAATTGCCCTTTTCACTTTCCATTTCACAGTGAAGTGCAATTTGGAGGAGCACATCGCCCAATTCTTCCCTTAATCCTGATATGCTGTTTTTGTTAATCGCTTCAACAACCTCATACGTTTCCTCGATAAAATTACTCTTAATCGATACATGAGTTTGTTCACGGTCCCAAGGGCATCCTCCCGGTGCTCGAAGCAATGTGATAAGCGAAATTAAATCATTGATATCATATTTATCCTTAAATTCAAAATTCACTTTAACACACTCCTTGATTAACTTGTCAACTAAGATAATACTATAAAGTTCCCAAATTTGCAAGTATTTAAGCGGATTTTTTATATTATTTAGCTGAAATTATATCACTTATACGCACACATTTAAACAAAATGAGCAAAGAAGCAGTCAAAAAAGAACATATTATGCCGCAAATTGTCAAAGTGAGCAGAGAAGAAGTTTGAGTAAAAAACGCTTCTTTAATAAATTTTACGGCAAAATAGACCGTACAAGAGCAAAAAATCGGCTTAACAAATATATCTTTCACCGCAAATGAAGCACCTGTATTTTTAGAAATAATAATCATATTCCAAATAAGAATTATCAAAAATCCCATAAAATTTGAAATGGCAACGGCCGATATATTAATTGTCATTTTAGGTATAAGAATAATGTTTGTTATCACTCTTATGCAACCCGAAACGGCAAAGGGTAAAATTGTTTTTTTAGAAAGTCCAAGTGACTGAGCACAAAATACACAGCTTGAGGCAAGACAGCACGGCAAGACTGTTACAGCAAGATAAAACAAAATATCACTGCCGAATTTTGCAATATCGCCATTGGAATTGCCGTAAAAAAGCGACAATATTTCGCTTGGAAAAAGTGCAAGAACAATTCCTGAAAAGCAAGAAAGAATGCTTGTATACTTTAAAACACTGTTTATTAATAAATTGAATTTCGGCGAATCACTTTCATAAGCCGAGCTGATTGCCGGAACGGCGGTCACACCGAGCGCCATAACCATCCCCGGTATAAGATTTTTAAAATCAAGTGCAGAGGAATAAATCCCGAACACATAAGTGAAAATATCACCGTCAAAATAATTATACGCTTTTGAAAGCACCGCCTTGTCGCAAAGAGTTAAGGCGTACTGAATTGACGAGGTATCAAAGAATTGAGAAACACTTTGAACAGCCGTTGCAAAAAGAAGCGGAAGAGAAAATGCAGCAAGTTCGTTATACATTTGTCGAGTTACCGATTTATCGGGTTTCGGCATTTTGTAGTGGCTGCCGACATAAGAACTGACATAAACCCACCCTGCAAAACCTCCGAGGCTGACGCCGAGCATAGAACAAGCAGATGTTAAGGGATAAATTGCCGAAAGTGCCTGCCTTTCGTTTTCATACGCTGTACCCAAAACCGTGCCATACTCATAATAATTTGACATAAAAAAGCCCATAGAAAAGCGAGCAAATAAAAGTCCAAACACCATTTTAAAAACCGCTTCGATAATTTGGCAGGCTGCGGTTGGTTTCATATCAATAAACCCCTCGGCAAAAGAGCGCTTACCGGCGCCAAGGCAGCAGAAAAAAACACTCGGTGCAAGAGCAAAAATTGTATAAATACTCTTTGGTGACGAAGAAATAAGCTCACTGTATGGCTTTGCAGCAACAAGCATTACAAAAAGTCCTGCAAAAGCCGCAAGAAAAAACAGTTTATTTCCTGCTTTTTTCAATCCGGAAACTCTGAGTTTATCGCCGCTTGCATTATATTTACTGACGAGTTTTGACATAGCGATAGGGAAAGCACCCATAGTGAGTGCATGAATAGGCAAGCAAAGATTATACGCTATTGAAAAATATCCCCTGCCTGTTGCGCCTATATAAGAAGTTAGCGGAATTTTATAAAAGGCAGATATCATCTTAACTATTACAGTTGACACGAGAAGCAAAAAAGCACTTGAAATATACTTTTCTTTAATACTCTTTTTCAATAAAATCACCCAAAGAAAAAATAAAAGAGCAACCAAAATGATTGCTCTTTAAAATTCCTGTTAAATTTTACTCGTCGCTGTCTTTAATCTCAACATCCTTTGCTTCAACAACCTCAACTGCCTCAGCCTCAGCTTCGGGCTTGGCATTGAAATCGGTTGAAAAAGCCTCCTTGGTTTTTTTAGCCATATTAGCCATAGACTCATTAAATTCTGCCCTTGCCTTTTCAATCTCAACCGTATAAAGTTCAATCTTTTCTTTATTATCGGCAATTGCATTTGCACAGTCTTTAATTTCATCTTCAGAAATTTCATCGCCTATATACTTTGCATAATTAAGCTTGCCGAATTTTTCATAAAGCTTTGCAAGCTTAGCCTTAGCATCAAGAAGTTCAACCTTTTTACGGCTGATTTCAAGCCTTTCGGCACTCTTTTTACTCATATTTTCAGCAACGTCTTTAGTTTTATTAAACATTTCTTCCAGTTTCGGATTGTTGAATGCTTCGTCCATTGAACCAAAAAGATCACTTAATTTTATAGCCATTATTACCACCTCGCACTCATTATATTACAATATGTAAAACATTGCAATACTGTTTGCTATATTTAATTATTAGTTTGCATAAAATTTTTCAATTAATTTTTTGCGCTCAATAATTTCATCAAATCTGTCAATATATTCATATGGATATTTAAAGTTATATATGCGCTCAATTTTACCGGTGTCCTGATTTTTAAGCCTTGTAACGGCGCCTGCACCGACAGCAAAAACAGAATGAGTTTCGTCCATCATATAAACATTATAAAGGCAATCCATATTATCCTTGCACCAGCCGACGTTTTCTAAATTGCCGACAGACTTTGACTGGCGATACATATAATAAGGATAATAGCCGCCCGACTTAAGGCAGGAATTTGAATATTCCACCATATCAAAGGTTAAAAGTTTATCCGAAATATCATAAGCATTCTCTCTTGTGACCATATAAGCTGCCGATTTCATTGCAAGAGTATGAACAGTTACGCTTTCTGCCCCAAGTGATACGGCAGTGTCAACACTGTTTTTAAATGACGAAAATGTATCTTTTGGAAGTCCTGCAATAAGGTCCATATTAATATTATTAAAACCGCACTTTCTTGCAAGAGCAAAAGCATCAAGAGTCTGCTTAGATGTGTGACGTCTGCCGATAGAGTCCAAAACTTCATCGTTAAACGACTGCGGATTGATTGAAATTCTGCCGACACCTGCACCCTTTAATGCCATAAGCTTATCCTCAGTTACGGTATCCGGTCTGCCTGCCTCTACTGTATATTCACGAAGAGTTGACAAATCAAAATTCTTCTCTATAACGTCAAACAGCCTTGAAAGCTGCGAGGCTGAAAGAGTTGTAGGTGTTCCTCCGCCGAAATAAACGGTTTCAAGCCTTAAGCCAAGAGCCTTTGCAACCTGACCTGTTTTTTCAAGCTCCTTGCAAAGAAGGTCAACATAAGGCTCAAGAAGCTTATGCGTTTTTTCAATAGAATGGGAAACAAAAGAGCAGTAAGCACATCTCGTTGGGCAAAACGGAATTGAAACATAAAGCGAGAAAGAATTGTGAGATGACAGGGAAATAATTTTATTTTCGTGGTGCATAACTTCAATTGCCAAATCGGTTTTTTGGGGCGTTGCAAGAAAAGTATTGATAAAATAATCCCTTGCCGATTTTTCGCCCATTTCGTCTGCGAAGCGATGCATAAGTTTAGCGGGACGAACGCCGAAAAGGATACCCCACGGCGGTTTAAAACCTGTAAGCTCGCTCAAAACATTATAAAGCAGAACTGACATCTCAGTTTGAGCGTCCTCATTTTCTTTTAAAATATGTGTTTTAGAAATACTTTTATCAAAAAGACGGGCGCAAACAAAAAATTCATTACCCTGCGCCTTAGTTTCCACCTCAATATTATCCTTTCCATCGTCGTTAATCTTCTCCCAAGGGAAAAAGACGGTGCAAAGATTTTTCATATCATATATAAAATCGTGGTTAATTACTTTTAAAATCATAAATTATGCCCTATTCAAAAACGGATTATTTGCACGTTCAAAATCAAGTGTTGACTGACGGTCGTGACCGGGATAAACGATTAGATTTCCGTCAAGCGAAGCGATTTTTTTAAGGCTTTGCACAATTTCAAGCGGCGAACCACCGGGGAAATCAGTTCTGCCGCATGAGCAGAAGAACATAGTATCGCCTGTAAATATTTTGCCGTCGCACACATAGCAAAAACCGCCTTTGGTATGCCCCGGAGTTGCAATAGCCTTGATTTCACTTTCACCCAAAGTGATAACGTCGCCGTCAGAAATCAAAATATCAGCCTCTGTATTATTCTGCACACCGCCGCAAAATGCCGCAAGGCTTAACTTTGACGAGGTAAGCATAGGCTCATCCTCTTTTGAAATCACAACCTTAGCGCCTGTTTTTGCTTTAACGGCTTTAACTCCGCCGATATGGTCAAAATGACCGTGAGTAAGCAAAATATATTCAAGGTTTGCTCCTTCAATGAAATTCATCATTTTGTCGCTGTCCTCTGTACAATCGACAAGTGCGCTTTTATTAGTTTTTTCATCTGTAATAAGATAGCAATTATTTTCAATAGGGCCGAATGTAGCCGATTTAACACTTAGCATTATTTTAATTCCTTACTGTCTAAAATTATGGTAACCGGGCCGTCGTTTAATAAGTCGACCTTCATATCAGCGCCGAAAATTCCTTTTTTAACGGATTTTACACCTGATTTTTCAAGTTCATCAGCGACGTATTCATAAAGCGAATTTGCCTCATCAGGCGGTGCGGATTTTATAAAACTCGGCCGCCTTCCGTGCGAGCAATCTGCGCAAAGGGTAAACTGAGATACAAGAAGAATTTCGCCAAACACATCAAGAAGTGATAAATTCATTTTGCCGTTTTCATCTTCAAAAATCCTCAAAACAGGGATTTTTTTAATAAGTTTATCAGCATCCTCCTTGGTGTCACCGTCCATAACGCCGAGTAAAATCATAAAACCGTTATCTATTTTGCTTATTAGTTTTCCGTCAACAGTGACAGAGGAATGTTTTACTCTTTGAATTACTGCTTTCATAAATTAAAATGCCGACCTTTCTATATGATAAACACCCTCAATTTTACGAAGGGACTTTTCGATAGAATCAAGATGTTCCTTTGAATTGACCGTAATGGTCATAGTAGTTAAACAATTGCCCTCGCTGATAGGACGGGCATTGATAGAATGAATTTTAACGTGAGCCGTAGCCATACAAGCGGTTATATCAAGAACTACTCCGTCACGGTCGATAGCATAAACGTCGATTGTTGAACGAGCGTCAACTTTAACATTGTTGTCCCAATGAGCATTAACCCAGCGTTCAGGCTCAGGGCAATTTTTCAAATCATCCGGTACGTTTACACAGTCCTTTCTGTGAATTGTAAGCCCTGTTCCACGATTGATAAAGCCGACAATTTCCTCACCGGGGATAGGAGAACAGCAGCGTGCCATTTTAATAAGGCAATTATCTATTCCCTCAACCACAACACCTGAGCTGTCCTTAGAGGTGCGAGGCTTATCAAGAGTATTAGTTGTCGCAACGGCAGGCTTAGGAGGTTCTTCCTTTTGTACTCGCCAATTGCGGTTAAATTCGTCCTTAATACCGGGCATAAGACGAGAAATCTGTATTCCGCCGTAGCCGACAGCGGCATAAAAATCGTCTATATTTGTAAAATGCTGCCTTTCCGCAATGCGGGTAACGAATTTAATATATTCCTCACTATCCTCAAAGCGGATAAAGTTTCGCCTAAGCTCACGCTCAACCTCAGCCTTACCCTGAACAATATTTTCGTCACGCTTTTCCTTTTTAAACCAAGAGCGAATTTTACTTCTTGCCTCGCCTGTTGTAACAATCTTAAGCCAATCACGGCTTGGACCCTTGCCCTGCGCATTAGAGGTTAATACCTCAACAATTTCGCCCGTTTTAACCTTATAATCAAGATGAACGATTTTGCCGTTTACCTTAGCGCCGACCATTTTATTACCGACGGCGGAATGAATTGCATAAGCAAAGTCAATAACCGTTGCTCCTTTAGGAAGCGCCTTAACATCGCCACGAGGAGTAAATACATAAACCTCATCGCTTGACAAATCGCCTTTAATTGTAGTAACAAGTTCCTCGGGAGTATCGGTTTCGTCACCGTGCTCAATCATACGGTGAATCCACTCAAGTCGGGAGTCGATACTATCCTTGCCTCCCCTGCCGAGCTTATATTTCCAGTGAGCAGCGATACCGTATTCGGCAGTGCGATGCATATCCCAGGTACGAATTTGAATTTCAAACGGAACGCCCTTATCTGAAAGCACGGTAGTATGAAGTGACTGATACATATTAGGCTTAGGCATTGAAATATAATCCTTAAACCTGCCCGGAAGCGGTTTAAACATATCGTGAACAATGCCGAGCGCATTATAGCAGTCAATCATTGTATCAACAATAATTCTTACTGCATAGATATCAAAAATCTGTTCAAAATCCTTACCCTTGATATAAACCTTACGAAAAATTCCGTGAACTGATTTAACACGTGAGGTAATTTGAACGTGTTTCATAACAGGGGTAATCTTATCGCTTATTTGCTTTGTTATATCGGCAAGAAATTTTTCACCCTGCTCTTTTTTCATAGATAAGTTTTTTTCAATTTCCTTATATGCAATAGGGTCAAGATAATAAATTGCCAAATCCTCAAGTTCTTCCTTAATAGGACGGATACCTAAGCGGTGAGCAATAGGAGCGTAAATTTCAAGCGTTTCAAGACTTTTTTCCCTTTGCTTATAAGGCGGCATATGCTGCAAAGTACGCATATTATGAAGTCTGTCGCAAAGCTTGATGATGATAACACGAACATCCTCATTCATTGCGATAAACATTTTTCTTATATTCTCAGCCTGTACTTCTTCTCTTGTAGAAAGCGGAATTTGACCAAGTTTAGTTACACCGTCAACAAGAAGTGCAACCTCGTCGCCGAACTCCTTCCTGATATATTCAAGGTCATACTGCGTATCCTCAACCACATCGTGCAAAAGTGCACCCACAATACACTCATTGTCCATTCCGAGCTTATAAAGAATTTCAGCAACGGCTACAGGATGCATAATATAAGGCTCACCCGAACGCCTACGCTGATTTTTGTGAGCATCACGTGCAAGGTCATAAGCTTTTTTAATCACTTCACTGTCATATTGCGGATTTTTCTTTATATCTTCAAAAAATTTATTAAAGCCGTCGTCATAATCATCCGTATATACACTTTGTTCCTCGTTTACCAATTATAATCTTCCCTTCAAAACCGTAAGAGTATCAGTTCTCTCAAGGTTTGCTTTAGTTTTTACATCATTTAAAGTAATATTACCCTCACGCTTTATCAGCCCTGCCTCCTCAAACGCATCAAGCGCAAAAGCAAGCTGACCGTATGTAAGGTAATTTGCAAGCTCAAAATATAAATCGTCAAATGTGTATTTATATCCCTTTTGGCTTTTTAAATATTTATAAACAACAGCGCAAATATCCCTATTAGGATAAAGTTCTGTTTTATTTTTCTTTCCGAGTTTAAACAGAAGGTAGTCATTTTTTTCCCGATAATATTTATCGATATCAATCCCTGATTTTCTGAAATCAACTATTTGAGCTGAAATATAATCTTTATTTTTAAACGTGCTTTTTGAAAGTTTCACGGCGAAATCGAGAGTATCGCCGATTTTATGCGGAAATTCGTCAAGCGTAGTCCTGAATTTAACCATACGTACGCTTTTTCCTTTTTTAGCAGCCTCTATTTTTAAATGCTTGCCGTCGCCGATAGCGGCAACGTTAGTCAGTGTCAGATTATAAAGCCCGAAAACAGGCTGTGCATTATCCGTTCCGAAAGGCTCTAACTCAGCCAAATTATTAACCAAATCAAGCGTCAGATAATAAGGAGAAAGTTTGCAGTCTATTTTGAGCGTCTGAATCGGCATAACGGGATAATTATTTTTTGCAAAATCATTAATTCTTTTTCTAAATGCCGCAATATCCTTAACATTAAGCCCCATACCGGCAGCAAGAGGATGGCCGCCGAAATGAGTTAAAATATCCGAGCAGTTTGAAATCGCTTCAAAAATATTAAAACCATCAATACTTCTTGCCGAGCCTGTTGCGTTTCCCTCGTCATCAATGCCGATAACTATTGCCGGCTTAGAATAAAGTTCCACAAGGTGGGCAGCGCAAATACCGATAACACCCTTATGATAATTATGCCCTGCAACAACTATAACTCTGTCAGTTTGATAAGCCCTGTCATTAGCCATAATTTCGGCAATATCCTTATCAATCTTTTCCTCAACCTCGTGGCGGTGAGTATTTTCAAGATTAAGCTGTTCCGCTTTATATTCTGCAATTTCATTGTCCTCACAAGTAAGCAAATCAACAGCAAGATTAGCCGTATCCATTCTGCCTGCCGCATTTATTCTCGGGCAAATTTGAAAAGCCACGTCGGTTGCGGAAAAATGTTCTGCTTTTGAATTGGTACTCTTTTTTAGAGCAGAAATGCCGATTTTTGCATCTGTATTAATAAGTTTCAATCCTGATTTGACTATTGCTCTGTTTTCATTTAAAAGAGGAACCATATCGCCGATTGTACCTATAGTTACATAATCCGCATAATCCTCAAGCAAATCCTCAACATCGCCGTCATACAGAGCGCACGCAAGTTTAAACGCAACACCTACTCCGGCAAAATCACGAAATTCAATTTCATTATCTTCTCTGTGAGGATTAATAACAGCCTCGGCACGTGGAAGGTTTTCACCTATTTGGTGGTGGTCGGTAACAATAAGCTGCATACCGAGAGAATAAATATATTCTGCTTCTTCAATTGACGAAATACCGTTATCAACTGTTATAATCAAATCGGTACCGTCAGCCTTAATTTTATCAATAGCTTTAAAATTCATTCCGTAGCCGTCTGTAGCTCTGTTAGGGATATAGTAGCTTACAAAGCCGCCGAGAGCGCTTAAAAAAGTATAAAGCAAAGCAGTTGAAGTAACGCCGTCGCAATCATAGTCGCCGTAAATACAAATGCTTTCTCCGTCGTCAAGAGCACGATTTATGCGTTTTACCGCCTTATCCATATCCTTTAACAGATAAGGCGAAGAAAACCTGCACCCGTCGGACAAAAATTCCGAGGCTGCAAGCTCATCATCAATTCCTCTTGAAACCAGCAAGAAAGCAACAAAAGCGTCAATATTCAGTTTTTCACTCAATGCAGAAGCCTTAGCCTTGTCTATTTCTGCGTTTACCCATTTTTTATATGACATTATGAATTTTTATCTACCACGTGAAATTTTTTCAAATTGCCTGCCTTTTCGGCACGCTTTCTAAGTTCCTCGTCAACGTCGTCAGGAGTTATTCCCTCATTTGCCATCATAACAAGGGTATGGTAAATAAGGTCGCAAATTTCTCCGACTGTTTCGTCCTTTACTCCGTTTTTGGCGGCGATAACCATTTCCGTTGACTCTTCGCCCACTTTTTTGAGTATTTTATCAAGTCCTTTTTCAAAAAGATAGCAGGTATAACTACCCTCCTGCTGTGCTTCTTTTCTTTCAAGGATAGTTTCATAATCGTTTCTGATATAATCCATTTTTATTCTCCGTTATTTTCAAGTTTAATTTCGTTAAAAAAGCAAGAGTGATTGCCCGTGTGGCAAGCCGCACCCGTTTGTATAACCTTAACTAAAAGCGTATCATCATCGCAATCGCCGTAGATTGACACAACTTTTTGAAGATGACCCGAAGTTGCGCCCTTATTCCAAAGCTCCTGCCTTGAACGTGACCAAAACCAAGTATATCCGGTTTCAAGCGTTTTTTTCATCGATTCACGGTTCATATAAGCAAGCATAAGCACCTCGTTTGTGCCCTCCTCCTGAACTATTGCAGGGATAAGCTCGCCTTTTTTAAAATATTTTTCTATATCAATCATTGCATGCCTCCACTGCCTGTTTCAAATCAAGAGTTCCCTCATAAATGCTTTTGCCGCAAATTGCACCGTAAAGATTTTTGCTTTTTAATTTACGAATATCATTTATATTTGTAACTCCGCCCGATGCGGTAATATCGCAGGAAACGGCATTATTAATTTCAACAAGCTGTTCAAGATTAGGACCCGTCAGAGTACCGTCACGTGAAATATCAGTAAAAATTATATTTTTAACGCCAACATCTTCCATTCTTTTTGCAAGGTTGGTAAAATAAACGTCACTTTTTTCAACCCAGCCCTCGGTTGCGACATATCCCGATTTTGCATCAATTCCTACTGCGATTTTGCTTTCAAATTCTTTGACTGCTTCTTTTACAAGTTCGGGATTTTTAAGTGCCACAGAGCCTAAAATAATACGTGAAATTCCATTGTTAATGTAAAAATCAATATCATTCATCGTTCTTATTCCGCCGCCGAGTTCAACCCTAAGCCCTGTTTCTTTTGCTACATTAATAAATGTTTGGGCATTGACGGGTTCTTTTTTAAGCGAGCCGTCAAGGTCAACCATATGCACCCATTTACACCCTGCCTTTAAAAAGCCGAATGCAGTTTCAACAGCATCGCCTGCCACCTGATGAGCAGTTGAAAAATCGCCTTTAAAAAGCCTGACGGGTTTGCCGTCGATAATATCAATTGCCGGAAAAATAAGCATATTAAAGAACTCCTTTTGTTGAAAGCACTGCGCCGTTTTCATTTTGCTTTACGGCAACTTTAAGTGCGTGAGCCACAGCTTTGAATATTGCCTCAATCTTATGATGAGAATTAGTACCGTAAGGTACATCAATATGAATCGTGATACCTGCATTCATTGCAAAGGCTCTGAAAAATTCCTCTGTCATACAGTTTTCATAATCGCCGCATTTTTCCTGCTCAAAGTTTGCGTTAAAAACAAGAAAAGGTCTGTTTGAAATATCAAGCACACAATTAGCCAAAGCCTCATCCATAGGGATTGAAAAAGAGCCATAGCGCTCAATGCCGCTCATATCGCCAAGTGCCTCTTTAAAAGCTCTTCCGAGCGCAATGCCCGTATCCTCAACCGTATGGTGAGTATCAACCTGCAAATCACCGCTTGCATTAATTTTTAAGCCGAAGCCACCGTGAACACCGAAAGCCACAAGCATGTGGTCAAAAAATCCGATACCTGTTGACACCTCAACATCTCCGCCGTCAAGGCAAAGGTCAATTTTTATTTGTGTTTCCTTAGTATTTCTTTCAATTTGAGCTTTTCTCATATAAGTACCTCTAAAATATTATTCAAATCTAACCTTAATTGAATTAGCGTGAGCCGTAAGCCCCTCTGTATCTGCAAGCTTAACTATATCGTCCTTTGCCTTTTCAAGTTCATTTTCGGTATAATAAATAAACGAACTTTTCTTAACAAAGCTGTCAACCGACAAAGGTGAGAAAAATCTTGCCGTGCCGCTTGTCGGAAGAACGTGATTAGGACCTGCAAAGTAGTCACCGAGCGGTTCGGGAGAGTAATTGCCGAGGAATACGCTTCCGGCATTATCAAGCCTGCCGATATATTTAAGCGGTTCTTCAACGCACATTTCAAGATGCTCCGGTGCAAGCTCATTTGCAAAATCAATAGCCTGGTCAAGATTTTCGCAAACAATAATTTCGCCGTAATCGTTAAGCGATTTTTCTATAATTTCCTGTCTTTCAAGGAATTTAATCTGCCTGTCTATTTCTCTCGCAGTTAATCTTGCTACTTCCATTGAAGTTGTAAGTAAAATTGCAGACGCTCTTACGTCGTGCTCTGCCTGACTCATAAGGTCAGCGGCAAGAAATGAAGGCTTAGCGCTTTTATCGGCAACAATAAGAATTTCACTCGGACCTGCAATCATATCGATATCAACAACACCGTAAAGAAGCTTCTTTGCAGTAGCAACAAAAATATTACCGGGGCCTACAATTTTATCAACCTTTGGTATTTTTTCAGTTCCGAAAGCTAAAGCGGCAACAGCCTGAGCACCGCCTACAAGGAATACCTTATCGACACCTGCAACAGCGGCAGCAGCCATAATATCAGGATTTGGATTACCGTCTTTACCCGGAGGGGTAACCATAATAATTTCCTTAACTCCGGCAATTTTAGCAGGGATTGCATTCATCAAAACAGATGACGGATAAGCAGCAGTACCGCCCGGAACGTAAATACCTACTCTGTGAAGTCCGCGTATTCTTTGCCCCATAATAACGCCGTTTTCCTTAGTGGTGAGCCAAGACTGCTGAGCCTGGCGCAAATGAAAATCGTAAATATTATTTTTAGCCTTGATTATGGCATTTTTAAAGTCATCGTCAACCTCATCAAGATAAGAATTAAGTTCGTCCTTTTCAATAACGGTCTTTTTAGGTACCATACCGTCAAATCTGACAGTAAATTCCCTTACCGCATCATCACCCTGCTCTTTAACGGAATTTATAATTGTAGTTACGGCTTCAACGATTTTTTCATCGGTTTGGCCCGAACGCTTTTTTAAGTTTTTAATCAGCTCATACTCGTTTTTGCCGTTTGCTTTTGTAATATTCATCACTTATACCTCATTTATATCAAACTTTAGATGCAAGTTCTAATTCGTTTAAAAATTCCTCAATCTCTTTTTTACGAAGTTTCATAGAAGCCATATTGACTATAACCCTTGCGGAAATCGGCATAATTGTATCAACAACCTCAAGCCCGTTTTCCTTAAGAGTTGAACCGGTTTCAACTATATCGACAATTCCGTCTGCAAGTCCCAAAAGCGGAGCAAGCTCAACACTGCCCTCAATTTTGATAATATCAACATCCATACCCTTTGACTGAAAATATGACTTTGCAACCTTAGGATATTTACTTGCAACAACCTTTCTGCGATGGCCCGAAAAGAAATCCGTCCCATTAGGGCACGCAAGAGCAAAACGGCACTTGCCGATATTAAGGTCAATAACTTCATAAAACGAATTTCCGTGTTCA
This sequence comes from Eubacterium sp. CAG:251, assembly GCA_000436835.1. GTDB lineage: Bacteria > Bacillota > Clostridia > Oscillospirales > Acutalibacteraceae > Eubacterium_R. The sequence goes on along the minus strand of FR889155.1, from coordinate 87,176 downwards.
ACAATAGTATCCTTGCCTACAATGCCGATATCGCAAACGCCGTGTTCAACATAAGTTATAACGTCAGGCGCTTTTGAAAGCACTGCCTCAAAATCTCCGACAGGAAGAATAAGGCGTCTGCCTTTATTTTCAAGTTCGCTTGTATCAAGCCCCATTTTTTTGAAAAGTGAGATTGATGATTTTTCAAGCCTGCCTTTAGTCAGCGCTATGCGAATAGGTCTGTCAACATTAATTTCCTCTCGCATAACGTCGCAAAGCGCATTAACATTAACACCGAAGCCGACAGCCGGAGCGTCAAGCCCAAACTCGCCTATAAGATTATCATATCTGCCGCCTGAAACGATGGTAAGACCGCTGCCCTCCGCATAGCCACGAAAAATAACGCCTGTATAATAATTACTTCTGTTTACAAGACCGAGGTCAATGGTGATATTATCGCCAAGCCCCATATCGCAAAGCTTTTCATAAACGTTTCTTAAATAGTCAAGTGCTTCGTTTGATTTTTCATCATTATAAAGCTTCTTTGCTTCGTCTATAACACTTACGTCGCCGAAAAGACGTGGTAGCTTTTTAATAACATCTGCCTCACGGCTGTCATCAAATTGAGCAAGCATATCACCCAAAGCGGCATAATTTTTGCCCTCAATAAGTTTGCAAATATCAGCCTTTTGAGTTGAAGTTATATTCATTTTATTAAGAATTGATTTAAAAAATCCTGCATGGCAAAGTTCAAGTTTAAATGAGGAAACATTATTTCTCTTAAGTGCCTCATAAGCCATAGAAATAACTTCAATATCAGCATCAATACTGCCGTCGCCGATAAGCTCAATACCGCTTTGCTCCGTTTCGTCAGTTCTGCCGGCAAGGCTCTTATTGCGAACATAAACATTTTGATTATAATAAAGCCTTACGGGAAAATCCTCTTTAGAAAGGCGGGTTGCAACAAGACGTGCAATCGGCGCTGTATTATCGGGGCGAAGAACGGTTGTTCTGCCTTGAGAATCAGACAGTTTATACATTTCTTCAGCCTCAATACCAAGGTCATTTTCAGCAAAAACATCGTAAAATTCAACAGTCGGAGTCATAACCTTACGGTATTTATGTTCCTTAAATAAAGCTGAAAGGATTGCTTCAACATTTCTTCTATCGTCACATTCCTCAAATAATAAATCTCTCGTTCCCTGCGGAATAAGCTTTGAATATCTTTTCATAACAATAAATCTCCTGTCACTTTAGCGTAGTAGAGTGTTAATATGCTAACATACTACAACGTCAATGTCAAGATAAATTAATAAATATTTATATTTATTACATTAAATAACGGATTAAAAAAGCGAAATTTGGTTAGATTCCGGCATATCGCCGAGCGCACCTGCATTTTTGAGTGCCTCGCAAACGCTCTTGCCGACACCTGCTCTTGCCATTAAATCGTCATAGGACAAGAAGTCACCACCGCCGTCCTCACGTGCTTTTGCAAGAGATATAGCCGCATTTTCACCTATACCGTCAACCGCACCAAACGGAAGCCTGATTTTTCCATCCTCAATCTTGTAAATTCTTGCATCTGATTTATAAATATCAACAGGTAAAAATTCAATACCTCTTGCAAGCATTTCAATAACGATTTGAAGAACGATATATGTACTCTCGTCTTTTGCGGTTTTATCGTTTCCCTTAAGCTTAATCTCCTCCATTTTCTTTTTAACAGCCGCCTTACCTTGAACTGCCGCAACAGCATCAATAGCACCGCCACGAACCGTAAAGTAAGCGGAATAGAAATGGATTGGCTTATGTATTTTATACCATGCAAGGCGCAAAGCAGCAATAACGTAAGCCGCAGCATGAGCCTTAGGGAACATATATTTAATCTTATAGCAGGAATCAATATACCACTGTTCAACGCCTACCGCCTTCATTGCCTCCTCATAAGGCGGAAGCTCCTTAGGTGCTTTACCCTTACGGGTATATTCCATAATCTTAAAGCAATCCTTCTTTTTAAGCGGTGATTCCTTACCAGTTTCTCTTTCATACTTTTCAGCCTTATGGAGAAGATAGGTCATAATATCGTCACGGCATCCTATAACCTCGGAAATCGTGCACGTACCGTTTTGAATAAGCTCCTGAGCATTACCGAGCCAAACGTCTGTGCCGTGTGAAAGACCCGAAATCTGCAAAAGGTCGGCAAATGTTTTAGGCTGAGCCTCAAGAAGCATACCGATAACAAACGGCGTACCCATTTCAGGAATTGCAAGAGTACCTGTTTGGCAGTCTATATCCTCAGGCGAAACACCGATAGGCTCAGTAGATGTGATAAGCTGATACAAAAGAGGGTCTGACAAATCAACGTCCATAACGGGAATACCCGTTGAATCTTCAAGATATTTATAAAGAGTAGGATTATCGTGCCCAAGCTCGTCAAGCTTCAAAAGTGTATCATGAAGCGAGTTTTTAAAGTCAAAGTGGGTTGTGTATGTACCCTTAGATTCGTCATTTGACGGATACTGAATAGGAGTGAAATCCTCAACGGTGTATTTATCTGGAACAACAACCATACCGCCCGGGTGCTGACCCGTTGTTCGCTTAATGCCTGTACAGCCGACCGTCAATCTGTCAATCTCGGCTCTAGGAGTAACGTTTTGAATACCACGCTCGTCAAGATATTTCATAACATAGCCATAAGCGGTTTTATCGGCAACCGTTGCCATAGTACCTGCTTTGAACACATATTCCTTACCGAAAAGTTCCTCTGTAAATCTGTGAGAACGGGACTGATACTCGCCGGAAAAGTTAAGGTCAATATCAGGCTCCTTATCGCCGTCAAAGCCAAGGAAGGTTTCAAATGGAATTTCGTGGCCGTCACGCTTCATAGGAGTGCCGCAATTAGGGCAATTCTTGACAGGGAGGTCAAAACCCGAACCGTATTCGCCGTTTAAGAAAAATTCGCTGTGCTTACATTTTTTGCAATAATAATGAGGTGCAAGCGGATTAACCTCTGATATACCGCCGAAGTGAGCAGCAAGCGACGAGCCGACAGAACCTCTTGAACCGACCAAGTAGCCGTTTCTTTCGCTTTCCTCAACAAGACGCTTTGCGATAACATAAAGTACGCCGAAACCGTGACCTATGATTGAATCAAGTTCACGCTGAAGCCTGTTTGCAACATATTCGGGAACAGGGTCGCCGTACAAATCCTTAGCCATATTCCAGCATTTTTCCGTAAGTTCCTCATTAGCGCCGTCGATATGCGGCTGAAACGTTCCCGGAGGAATAGGCGGAATATTATCCATAATGCTGTCGGCAATTTTTTTTGGATTATCAATAACAAATTCTCTTGCTCTGTCCCCTGCCCAAGCGAAATCATCAAGCATTTCACGTGTGGTTTTAAAATAAAGCGGGGGTTGATTATCCGCATCGTCAAAGCCCTTTGAAGCCATAATGATTGCACGGAATTTTGCGTCGTGTTCGCTCAAGAAATGAACGTCACCCGTAGCAACAACAAGCTTACCGAGTTTATCGCCCAAAGCAATAATTTTCTTATTAATATTTATTAAATCTTCTTCGCTGTTTACTTTCCAATAGCGATTTTTCTTTTCCTCGCCACGCTTATTAGTAACGTATTCCTGATCGCTCGTTCTGAGCATAAAAGCGTTATTACCGTTTGGCTGAATTTCAAGATAGTCGTAAAAAGATGCGATTTCCTCAAGCTTGTCCTCGTCAACATCATCTAAAATCGCCTGATAAACCTCACCCTGCTCGCATGCAGAGCCAACAATAATGCAGTCTCTTTTCTTTCTCAAAAGAGATTTGGGAATAAGCGGACGTTTTTTGAAATATTTAACATTAGATGCAGAAATCATTTCGTAAAGATTTTTTCTGCCGTATTTTCTTTCTTCCTTAGGGATAGATTCATCCATAGAAGTATCCTCTTTAACAAGGAAGATAATATGATAGCGTTCATATTGATTTGTTTTCATATTAAGGAAGTCGGGATATTTTTCGTCATCAACAAGATATCCCTCCATACCTAAAATAAGTTTAATTTTACTGCCCTTGCCGGAAGCGGCATAAGCCTCAGGAAGTGCCTGAACTACGCCGTGGTCAGTTATAGCCACAGCCTCATGCCCCCATTTAATAGCTTGCTTAACAAGAGCTGTCGGAGATGAAATGGCGTCCATCTCAGATAGCGAGGTATGCATGTGGAGTTCAATTCTTTTTTCAGGCTCGTCATCTGTTTTCTCCGCCTTTTTAATGCTCGCAATTGCGTAAGGGCGAAGAACATATTGATTTGAAAATGTATCAAACTGATAGCCGCCGGAAATAACAAGAGTGCCTGCCTCGTTTATTTTTTCAACAAGTGGGTCAATAACACGCTTATCGTCAAACATTTTAACTGTAATTGAGGAGGTGTAATCAGATATATCAAAATCGAAAATCTTGCTTGTTCCCCTCTTTGTTTCACGTACCTCTGTTTTAAGCACATCACCCCAAACGGTTATATAGCCGTCCTCGGTTGAAACATCGGCAATATTCTTCGGCTTTTCGTGAATTGCCTTGCCGTATATTTTTTTAAGTGTATCTTTAAAAACAGGAAGTTCGTCCCAAAGCTCGTGGTTGACGTTTTTTTCTTCCTCTTCCTTTTTATGCTGCTCCTCTGCTCGTCTTTCCTCAACAGCCTTTTGCACTGCCTTTTCGATATCAAAAGCCTGAACTTCAAGAAAAATAACAACAAAATCCAAATCGAAAAGTTCATAAATCTTATTTGCAATCGCACGGTCAACCTTTTGCGATTCAAGCACGTCCTTGCCGCCTTTTTTAAGGCAAAGGGTAAGCGTTCTGTCCTCAAGTTCCGCCTCACAGCCGTCAAAAAAGCCGTTAGCCGCAGGAGATTCGTGCCTAACATATTCAAGTATTCTTTCGATATTATCAAGCGAGAACTCACTTTTCGGAAAGCGTGGATTGATATGAACTTTTTTTAGTTCCATTGCCCTTGCAATTTGGTTTTGAGAATTTTCAATAATGCCGTAATCAATAAAGCTTTCCAAATTAAGACCGACTGCAAGCTCCCTGTCTTGACGTGACACGGTAAAGGAAGTAATATCACCGTTTCCTATATATGTAATTGTATCGTCATTAACGTAATTTGAAAAATAGTCTGCAAATCTATTCATTATAATTTATCAATTTCCTTCATTAACTCATCGAGTAAATCTTTTTCATCAACCTTGCGGAGAATTTCGCCTTTTTTAAAGATAAGCCCGCATCCGTCGCCGCCTGCAATTCCGATATCGGCTTCCTTTGCCTCACCGGGTCCATTAACTATACAGCCCATAACGGCAACCTTAATCGGTTTTTTGCAGTCCTTTAATCTCTCCTCAACCTGCTTTGCAAGGCCGACAAGGTCAATCTTAGTTCTGCCGCAAGTCGGGCAGGAAATAAGATAAGGGCTGTCATTTTTAAGACCGATTGCCTTTAAGATATCAAATGCGGCAAACACCTCTTTAACAGGTGCATCGGTAAGGCTTACACGAATTGTATCGCCGATACCGTGAGTAAGAAGCGAGCCTATACCGACAGCGGATTTGATAATTCCCATTCTTTCGGTACCTGCTTCCGTAACACCGAGATGAAGCGGATAATCGCACTTTTGCGCCGCAAGCTCATACGACTTAATCATAGTTTCAACATTAGAAGACTTAATAGAAATCACGATATCGTCAAAATCGAATTTTTCAAGAAGATTAGCGTGATAAAGCGCTGATTCAACCATAGCCTCAGGTGTAGGCGAGCCGTATTTTGCAAGAATATGCTTTTCAAGCGAGCCTGAATTGACGCCGATACGAATAGGAATATTTTTCTGCTTGCAAATATCGGCAACTGCCTTAACACGTGAATCATCACCGATATTGCCGGGATTAATTCTGATTTTATCAATTCCTCTTTCAGCCGCACCGAGTGCAAGCTTATAATCAAAATGGATATCGGCTACCAAAGGAACGTCCACAGCTTTCTTAATAGGTTCAATAAGATTTAATGCGTCCTCATTGGGAATTGCAAAACGGATAACCTGACAGCCTGCAGCTGCAAGTTCCTTAGCCTGCTCCACGGAACCGTCAATATTACTTGCGGGGATATTGAGCATACTTTGAACAAGAATGGGGCTGTCACCGCCGATAAATGTATTGCCAAGCTTTATTTTTTTACTTTTTCTTCTTTCCATAACAGTCACCTGAATTTAAGTTTAAAACAATTTTGTTATATCGCTGAAGGTTACAAAGCACATCAATAAAAGAAGTGCCGCAAGACCGACAGCATTGATTAAATACTCCGCCTTTTGCGGAAGCTTTTTCCTCGTTATTCCCTCTGCCAAAAGCACAAACAAGCGCCAGCCGTCAAGCGCAGGAATAGGGAACAAATTGAAAAGACCTACATTTACAGTCAAAAGAGCCATTATTCTGAGCATTGAATACATTGAGGTTTTAACAGCAGTTGAAACAATGCTGACCGTACCGACCGGACCGCTCATATCGGATATGCCGTAGCGACCGACAAGCAAATCGTGAAGGGATAAAAATACCATTCTGGCATAAGAAACAAATTCCTTACCTGTTTGGGAAATAACATTTGCAGGAGTTTTTTTAACACCCCTGAGCCAAAAATCCATAACTGTATAAGTATGGCCCTCATAATCCTCTGTATTAAATTTAACTTTAAGCTTTACATCCTTGCCGTCACGCTCAACAACAAGATTGACATTTTCATTAGAGCATCTTGAAAAGCCTGTAGTTACGTCATTTGTGGTATAAACACGCATACCGTCAATGCTTTTGATTTTATCGCCCACCTGCAAGCCGTAAGACTGACTGACTGCATTATCGTCAAACTTAGCGACCTCGGTAGTGCCGACAAGGTTTTGCGAGCAAACAAGAATAAGAACGATTACAAGGCCCAAAACAAGGTTCATCAATGCGCCTGCGATAACGACGTAAATTCTTTGCCAAACCTTTTTATTGACAAAAGCATTTTCATCGTCGCTTTCCTTATCCTCACCCTCCATTGAGCAATAGCCGCCAAAAAGGATAAGCCTTAAAGTATATGTTGTTTTTTTACCCTTATGCTGCAAAAGCTTAGGTCCCATTCCGACAGAAAACTCATTAACTTTAATTTTCATAAGCCTTGCCGCCGTAAAATGGCCCCACTCGTGAATTACTATTATAAGTTCAAAAAATAGAATTGCCACAAGCACCGGGTAAACGCTGTTCCAAATAGAAGTTATATTCACTTAACCGCCTCAATTACATAATCTCTTGCCGCCCTATCTGCTTCAAGGACATCATCAAGAGTAAAGTTTTCTTTTTCAGGGGCATTTTTCATTGCCTCATTATTAAGATATGCAATATCTGTAAATTTAATTTTACCGTTTAAGAAAAGTCTTACGCTTTCTTCGTTTGCGCCGTTTGCAGCGGCGGGATGAAGCCCACCGAGTTCAATAGCTTCTTTGCAAACATTGATACATTTAAAAGTATCATAATCCGGTTCAAAGAATGTAAGTTTTCCGTAATCCGTAAGCGAAAGTTCTTTAACAGGGCTTGGCTCACGTTCGGGATAAGTCAGCGCATACTGAATAGGGATTCTCATATCCGGAACACCAAGCTGGGCAATCATTGAATTATCCTGATAAACAATTGCGGAATGAACAACACTTTCTCTGTGAACAACAATTTCGATATCCTCATTAGGCATATCGAAAAGCCATTTTGCTTCTATAAATTCCAAGCCTTTATTCATCATAGTAGCGGAATCAATGGTTATTTTTGCGCCCATATCCCAATTAGGGTGCTTAAGTGCATCCTTAGCAGTTACATTTTCAAGTTCGTCAAGAGTTTTGCCGAAAAACGGACCTCCCGACGCTGTAAGAATAATTTTTTTAATTGCTTTTTTATTAGGCATACCCTGCATTGACTGGAAAATTGCGGAATGTTCGCTGTCAACAGGGAGAATTTGAACGCCGTTTTCCTTAGCCAAATTAGTAACGAGGTGACCGCCTGCAACAAGCGTTTCCTTATTTGCAAGGGCAAGTGTTTTCTTAGCCTTAATTGCCTCAAGAGTCGGTTGCAAGCCAACCATTCCGACAACGGAATTTAAAACGGTATCGGCTTTATCGTAAGTTGCACATTCGATAAGCCCGTCCATACCGCACACAACTTTAGTATTTGTATCGCTGATTTTACTTTTTAATTCCTTAGCGGCAGCTTCACTCATCATACAAACCATATCCGGCTTGAACTTACGAACCTGCTCTTCCATAATATCAACTCTTGAATTAGCCGTTAAGCATTTAACGTCGTAGCCGTGCATTTCGCACACATCAAGGCTTTGCGTTCCGATAGAACCCGTTGAGCCTAAAAGAGATATTTTTTTCATAAGGTATCACCTTTCAATAAACAATTAAATAAAATCTTAAAATATTTTACTTGCAATAAGAGCAATTGCGTATGTAACGGGGAGAGTGAAAAGAGAAGAGTCCATTCGATCCATTACTCCGCCGTGACCCGGAAAGATTTTTCCGAAATCCTTAACTTCAAAATTACGCTTTAAAACAGAAGCGGAAAGGTCACCCATCATACCCATAAATGAGGTTGGAAGTACCATTGCAAGAAGAAGCGTTGCCATATTTTGAGGGATAACATTAACTGCTAATTTATTATAAAGAGTAAGTGCGACTGCGTTTAATACCATACTGAAAATCAAGCCGCCGAAAGCACCCTCAACAGTTTTTTTAGGGGAAATATTCGGTGCCATTTTATGCTTGCCGAATGCCATACCCATTAGCTGAGCGCCCGTATCTGTAGCAAGGGCACAAATAAGTGCATAAAAAATAAGATAAATACCAAACTGCTCGTCAACATACATATCACGAAGCCTGATAAAAATTGAAAAGCCGAAAGGAACTGCAACGCTTGCAAAAATTGATACGCTCACATCCTCAAACGTTGTGTAAGCGTAATCCTTGAGCATTGCAAGGAAAAATACAAGGCACAAAATGATGATATAAATGATATTAGGAACAGCGTCAATAACCTTGCCCCATATTGAAGCGCTTACCCAAGGCTCAAGCACCTTTGCACTTGCAAAAAGCTGGGAGCAGGCTGAAAAGATTATGCCTACAACCCTTATAAAAGTATTTTCAACCTTAGCGCATTTCATTATTTCACCGCTTGCAACAGCCGAAAGAAAAGCAACGGCAATAAGCAAAACGGGTGTATTTATTTGCCAAACAACAACTGCAAGAACTGCCAAAAGGCATGCAGCGGTAATAAGTCTTTGTTTCATAGATATTTTTTCCTTTTGTTTATTTTATTAAGGCAAACAATGTTCGCCCCTATGGTTAATGATTTAATCTCGGCAAAGCAAATTATGCCATACAATTTATCCGCCGAATCGACGGTTTCTTCTTTCAAAATCACGAAGTGCTTGGTGAAGGTCATCAATTGTGAAATCAGGCCAAAGCACGTCGCTGTACCAAAATTCACTGTAAGCCGCCTGCCAAAGCATAAAGTTTGAAAGACGCTGTTCACCTGACGGACGAATAATCAAGTCACATTCAGGGGGAGTAAAAATGTTATCACTTATATCCTTTTCTGTAATATTTGTTTTACCTTCGGCTATAAGCTTATTTACCGCATCGCAAATTTCAAGCCTGCCTCCGTAATTGACTGCAAGATAAATTGTCGTTCCACAATGCTCGCTTGTATCTTCCTCAGCTTCGTCCATAAGTTCAAGAAGTTCCTTACTCATACCGTCACGTTCGCCGATAAACTTCATTTTCATATCACCTGCGGCGGTGATATCACTTTTAGCCTCAAGAAGATAATCCTTAAAAAGCCTCATAATAGCGTCGACTTCTTCCTTAGGTCTCTTCCAATTCTCCGTTGAAAAAGCATAAAAGGTTGCGCTTTCCAAGCCAAGCCTGCCGCATTCCTTACTGATTGTGCGAAAAACCTCGGCACCTGCCTTATGGCCTGCGCTCCTCGGCAAAGCTCTTTTTTTAGCCCATCTGCCGTTGCCGTCCATAATTATGCCGATATTTTTAGGGAGTATTTCAAATTGAACGTTATTATCGTTATTTTTTTTGCCGAAAAAAGCCATAATTTCCTCCTAAATAAAAAGCAAACAAGGAGCTGCAATCAGGCAGCCCCTACTAAAAAGTCTAAGCTATATTGAAAGGATTTCTTCTTCTTTCTTCTTCGTGATAGAATCAGCCTGCTTTACAAAATCATCAGTGATATCCTGGAGTTTCTTTTCTCCGTCCTTTTGCTCATCCTCTGTGATTTCGTTATCTTTTTTAAGCTTTTTGATATCGTCCATAGCATCACGGCGAACGTTACGAATAGCTACCTTTGCTTCCTCGCCTCTCTTGGAAATATCCTTTTGAAGATTCTTTCTGTGTTCCTCTGTAAGCTGAGGAAATGAAAGTCTGATTACCTTACCGTCATTTTGAGGGTTGATACCGATATCAGCGGTATTGATAGCCTTTTCAATTTCTCTAAGTGTTGATGCGTCCCATGGCTGAACAACAAGAAGCCTTGCCTCAGGTACACTTACAGCTGCCATTTGGTTAATAGGAGTAGGAACTCCGTAATAGTCAACCATAACCTTGTCAAGTACGGCAGGGTTAGCTCTGCCGGCTCTGATTGCGGCAAAATCTCTTTCAAGTGAAGTTAAGCACTTATCCATTTTTTCTTTAGTTTTAGCAAATACAGCTTCCATTGTGAATACCTCTCTATAGTAAATGTTATTGTTTTTTTCTGGCGAACAATGTTCGCCCCTACGGTTTTAAAAAGTCCGATTAAATTTAATTTTGAACGAGTGTTCCGATTGCCTCGCCCGATACAGCCTTAACGATATTTTCAGGGTCTGTAAGGTCAAATACAAGGATTGACAAATCGTTGTCCTTACAAAGTGAAAATGCAGTTGAATCCATAACTTTGATATCCTTTGCAAGAACTTCTTTAAATGTTACATTATCAAACTTAACTGCGTCGTCAAATTTATTAGGGTCTTTATCATAAACGCCGTCAACATTTGTAGCCTTAAGAAGGACATCGGCATTAATTTCAACCGCACGCAAAGCAGCGGCAGTATCTGTTGAAAAGAACGGTGAACCTGTACCGCAGCCGAAAATAACAATTCTGCCCTTTTGGAAATGACGTATTGCCTTGTTACGGATATAAGGCTCGGCGATTTGGCGCATTTCAATTGCCGTTTGAACTCTGACGTCTGCACCGAGTTGTTCAAGTGCGTCGCAAAGTGCAAGTGAGTTCATAGCGGTTGCAAGCATACCGATATGGTCAGCCCTTGTTCTGTCCATATGCTCGCTCGTTCTGCCACGCCAAAAATTGCCGCCGCCGACAACAATGCCGACCTCGACGCCCATATCGGCAATCTTCTTAACAGATTTGCAAATAGTAACTACAGTATCATTATCAATACCGGTTTTCTTTTCGCCTGCAAGCACTTCGCCGCTGAGTTTAAGTAAAATTCTTTTATAAGCAATGCTCATTTTTATACCTCCGATTAAAAGAGTCGTTTTTCTTCTTTTATATAATAATATAAAATTAACGTAAAGTAAATATTAATATTAAAATATATTATTAAAAAATAGTTACAAACACAAAAAATTCCAAAAAAATACCGACAAAGTATAAACTCTGTCGGTAAAATCTGTTTGAATTATCAGTTTTTCGTCTTTGATTTTGACGTCTTAACCACCTTATTAAGAACTGCATAGTCCTTGGCATTAATCATACCGTCATTTGTAAGGTCATAAAGATAGCCTGTTGCAACGTCTGCGGTTTTACTGTTTACAAACCTGATAAATGCAGCATTAACAACCAACGGCGCAACCTTATTTTCATTGCCGCAAACCGAACAAGTATAAACAAGCCTGTCAGAAGCTGCATCATATTTCGTGTAAGAATAAGTATGCTTACCCGTCGCCTCAACGGTACGTATTCTCTTTTCATTACAGTAAGTGCAGGTATCCTGATACCTTGCAGAAACGGTACAACTGCCTTGAATAAGTGTTTGTGTTGTATACTCGCCCTCTATCCATTCTGTATGAACAAAGCCCTGAGATTTAACATTTTTGCAACGTGAGCACGCAGTCATTCTGTAAACATGACCGGGATGTTCCTCAACAGGTGTATCATTATCGACATAATCGTGACCGAGTGCATTAAGCACAACATCATATTTCTCACCGCACCTTGCGCAAGTAGCATTTGCCGCACCCGCCGTGGTGCATGTCGGCTCGGTGGTTACAACATAACTGTTCTCTGCAGGCGTATGGCCCAATGCCGTACTTTCAACCTTAGAAGTTGCGCCGCAACGTGAGCATTTATATGTAGTATATCCGGCTGTGGTGCAAGTAGGTTCAACAACAGATTGCTGAACATTATCATGGCCTAAAGCCTCAATATTTTCGCTCTTGGTAAGATTACAGTTTTTGCATTTATAATAAATTTTACCTGCTGCGGTGCAGGTAGGGGCAGTCCTGCTTGTTTCCTCCCAAACGTGTTCGCCGTTAGCAGGAAGAGTTACGTTTCTAACTTCTTTACAAATTTTGCAGGTATCGATTTGAAGTCCGTTAATTGTGCAGCTCGGCTTGGTAACAACAGTTGAAGTATACTGACCCTCAACCCACGCAACATGGGTAGGAGTAGACTCCTTTTGATTGCATACGGTACAGGTTTTAACAACATAAGTATGACCGTCAACAGCGGTATTATCAAGTGTTTCGGTTACATCTGAAAAAGTATGGCCGAGAGCGGGAACGGTTTGCGTTACTTCCTTCCCACAGACAGAGCACTTGCCCTTTTCCTCGCCTGCTTCGGTACAGGTTGCCGCTTTGGTTACGGTTGGATTTTCAATCTTATGTCCTGCCCTTGCAACAGCATTTCGTTCAACCTTGCCGCAACCGTTAACCTTACAGGTTTTCTTTTCAATGCCCGGCATTGTGCAAGTGGCGGTACAATCATAATCATAGTAGCCGTCAACAAATGCCACGTGAGTAATAACGGTATTTTCATTGTTGCATACAGAGCATTTTTGATATTCATATTTATGCCCGTCTACAGCGGTATTATCCTCTGTTTCAACAGTTTCATAAGTGTGTCCTTTTGCAGGAAGTTCTGCTTTGGACACTACGAAACCGCAGTTGTCGCACACCTGGGTAGTAGTACCTTTTTGGGTACATGTCGGTTCAAGAGTAATAACCTCATGAGTAGAAGCGTGGTCGCACGCATCAATACTTACAAATTTATAACCCTTTGCTTTAGCATAGGCTTGGGCAGTTGAATTTGAGTGCCCCTTAACAACAAGGCTTTGCTGAGAGCCGTTGAAAGGGTCTTTACCGCCGCTTGCATCGGCTTGACCGATACCGTCAAATACGCAGTTTGGATTATGAACCGTAACCTCCTGCAAAGCGGTACAGTTTGCAAAACCACGAATATTAATTTTTGTTACGGTTTCGGGAATTTCAAGTTTAACAAAGTTACAGCCAAAAAAGCCCCACGGTGATATTTCGGTAATTGTTGATGAAAAATTAATTTTAGATACGCTTGCATTTCTGAATGCCATATTACCTGTTTCGGTCATGCCCATACCGTAAGTAACAGTAGTAAGGTCCGTGCAGCCTTCAAAAGAGCTTAATCCGATAGAGGTAAGGCTGTCCGGAAATTTAATTGATTTAAGCGCAGTACAACCGTTAAACGCATAAGTGCCGATAGAAGTAAGCTTATCATTTAAAATAACTGTAGTAAGCGCAGTACAGTCAAGGAAGCAATACGGACCAATCATTTCAAGATTGGCAGGCATTGTTACAGTCTTAAGTGATGTGCACTCACGGAATGTACCGTATTTTGCAACTTTAGTATCGCTCATCTTAGTAAGCGTTGACGGCAGGGAAACGCTCTCGGCAACAGTACATTTATTGAAAAGAAGCTGACCGAGTGAAGTAATGCCCTCGCCTACTACAATACTCTTAATCAATTCTCTTGATTCATTCCAAGGAGCAATCCCTTTAAGTGCAGTTTCGCCGTAATCCTTAGTAGCGCCCTTGCCCGTAAGAGTAAGAACACCCGTAGTTGTGTTCAAATTCCACTTAACATTATTGCCACACGTACCGCTTGTTGGTTTAGCGGCAAAAGCCGACGTTACATTAAAGCAAAAAAGAGTAGTCACAAGCATAGCAAGAACTATAATCAAAGAAGTAATTTTTTTCATCATAATTCACCCAAGTAAATAAAATAGACAGTTTAAACGTAACTATACACATAAAATATAGCATATTTAGACAAAATATTCAAGTAATTTAACGACAAAAACAGAAATAGACAGCCGAAATTAATCAACTGTCTATTATTTTATGTATATTAAATATACTGAGATTAAGCCATAAAGGAGCGAATAACTGCTTCGCAATCCTTCTTATCCATAATCTTAGGTACAGGGTAAAGCGGATTACCTTCCTTAAGAGCACGCTCAATAAGAATAGGTAAATCTTCTTCCTTGATGAAATCGAACTTTTCAGGAATATTCATATTCTTGTTAAGAGTTCTGATAGCCTCAATAAATGCCTTGCCCTTGCCTGCTGTGTCAAGTCCTTTGCCGACGCCTACGATATCTGCAAGCTTTGCAAGCTGAGGATAAGCTGCGTCTGCATAGTAATCGAGAACATAAGGTAAAATAACTGCGTTAGCCAAGCCGTGAGGTGTGCCGTATAAGCCGCCGAGATTATGAGCAATAGCGTGAACATAACCTACATAAGCGTGAGTAAATGCACGACCTGCAAGGTATGAGCCTTTAAGCATATTACCTCTTGCCTCAAGGTTCTTGCCGTTATTGTATGCCTCTTCGATATTGTCAAAAATAAGCTTTGTAGCTTCTTCAGCTTCCATGATTGTATCCTTAGTATTACTCTTACCGATATAAGCCTCAACTGCGTGAGTGAGAGCGTCCATACCTGTTGTAGAAGTAATATGAGGCGGCAAGCCAACTGTAAGCTCAGGGTCAAGTACAGCGTACTTAGGTCTGAGACAAGTATCGTTAATGGCATTCTTCTCGTGAGTTTCAGGGTCGGTAACTACTGCTGCTACAGTTGTTTCCGAACCTGTACCTGCTGTTGTAGGAACAGCGAAGAACGGCGGAAGTGCCTTATGAACTTTAAGCTGACCTCTCATAGCACGAACAGACTGCTTAGGCTTTACAACCCTTGCACCTGCTGCCTTAGCGCAGTCCATTGAAGAACCGCCGCCGAATGCTATAATGCCCTGACAGTTGTTTTGAACATACATATCCTTACATTCTTCAATGTTAGGGATAGTAGGGTTAGGCTGAACACCGTCATAAACAACGTACTCTACTCCAACTTCTTCCAGTTTCTTGAATAAAGGATCAAGAAGATTTAAGCTCATAAGCCCTTTATCAGTCACGACTAAAACCTTGTTGACACCTTTGCTCTTTATGAACTCAGGCAATTTAAGAATACTGCCTGCGCCTTCAAGAAGTTGAGGCTCGGACCAATCCATAAAACACATTGCAACCTTAAAAACTCTCTGGTAAATTCTGTACCAAATCTTTTTAAGTTCCCAAAGCATATTACAATTCCTCCTTTTCTTTAATATTTCCATTATATTGTAACTGTTTAAGGAAAGATTTTCAAGTGTTTTATAAAATACTCTTTCAAAAAAATTCAGCTTATGATATTATAGTCTCAGAAAATATTTTAGAGGTCTTAATTATGAGCGGTGAAAAAGTAATATTTTGCGGAAACAATCCTGATTTTTTAGACAAAAAATTAACAACGCTGAGCGATGGTTCAAACGGCGGAAATGCGTTTCGTATTCCAAGCCTTATCAGAAGCGGCAACACGCTTATTGCTGCTATTGACAGGCAAAGCTGCGGTGCTGACTGGGGATATATTGAACTTGCGATAAGAAGAAGCGAGGACGGCGGAGAGACATGGAGCGACATTCAAATTATTGCTATACCGCCCGCAAGAAAAACAATGCTCAGCGACGAGTGTTACGGCTCTGCTTTTTACATTGACCCTTGCATGGCAATTGCTCCAAACGGCGACGTATTGCTTTTGGTTGATTTTTATCCCGAATGCAAAGGACTTCACAAAAGAAGTATACTTGACAAAAAGAAAGCGCCTTATGCGCTTTACAATAAAGAAATGCGCCCTACTCTTTATGACAGAGACGGAAAATTTTACGTTATAGACAAAAGCGGTCACGTGCTAAACCACCGATACACAGATACGGGTATGACCGTTGACTATGAAAGCGGAGAATTATATAGCGGTGAGGCTTATCTCGGCAACATTCATTTAAACGGCAAGTCGCCGTCAAATATTAACGAAGCCGGGGCAAAAACAACATTCGGTGCACCTCTCAAGGCACCGAAAAGAAGTTATTTATATCTTTTGAGAAGCTCTGACAACGGCAAAACCTGGAGCAAGCCGAAGGACATTACAGGTCAGGTTTTAATTAAGCAGGACGGAACATTTTTAGGCGTTGCGCCGGGTGTAGGACTTACCACTCACAAAGGCAGAGTTATCATGCCGCTTTACGTTGACAGAAAGCAGACTGTATCAATTTACTCAATTGACGACGGCGAAAATTGGCACAGAATGGCGGGTCACCCTTATGCCGAAAATGTTGACGAATGGCAAATGGTACAAGCGCCGAGCGGCGCAATAATCGGGCTTGGCAGGGCAAAAAGATATGGCAAAACGCCTATGTCAATCTCCTACGATGACGGCAAAACGTGGATAAACGCAGGCAAAACAGACCTTTATGCCCCGAAATGCCAAAAGAGTGTAATCAGCATCGGCGACTATGTTTTTTGCTCGCATCCCAATGACAAAACACGTTCAAACGGTGTGATTACCGTCGGCAAATTCTACAAGGCTAAGGGCAGAGTGGCAGGCATTAATTGGTACAGCGAAACCGAGGTAAACAAAGGCTTTTTCGCCTATTCCTGCCTTACAAGAATTGATGATGAGCACATAGGAATTTTATACGAATCCGAGCCAAGTTCGTTTATTTTGTTTAAGAAATATAAAATCAAAGACTTGATATAAAAATAGACAAAATTAACTAAATAATTATTGAAAATAATATAAATAAACATTATAATATACACGAAAAATCAGAAAAGAGAGATAGATATGAACATTTTTGAAGCAATAAAATCACTTGTTAAATACGGCATTGACAATAAAATGCTTGAAGCAGAGGACGAAATTTGGGCAATCAACAGAGTTTGCGAGGCTTTAAAGCTAGACACTTACGAAGAAAGTGAAGCAAAGGAAAGCGACCTTGAAAAGATTTTAGCCGTTATTCTTGATTATGCGGTTGAAAACGGACTTTGCGAGGACAGCGTTGTTTACCGTGACCTTTTTGACACTAAAATTATGGGTCTTATCACTCCGAGGCCAAGCTATGTTATCAACAAATTCAACTCTCTTTATGAACAGTCACCTAAGGCGGCTACAGACTTTTACTACAAATTAAGCCAAGACAGCGACTACATAAGAAGATACAGAATTAAAAACGACTTAAAGTGGATTACTGAAACAGAGTACGGCGACATTGACATTACAATCAATCTTTCAAAGCCTGAAAAGGACCCTAAAGCCATTGCCGCTGCGCTTAAAATGAAAAATGCATCATACCCAAAATGCCTTTTATGCAAGGAAAACGAGGGCTATGCAGGACGTATTAACCATCCCGCACGTCAAAACCACAGAATTATTCCTATGGTACTCGGCGGCGACGATTTCTTTATGCAGTATTCGCCTTATGTATACTACAACGAGCATTGCATAGTATTTAATGCCGAGCACACACCTATGAAAATAGACAAAGGCGCATTTGAAAAGCTTCTTGATTTTGTTGAGCTTTTCCCTCACTACTTTGTAGGCTCAAATGCAGATTTGCCTATTGTTGGCGGCTCAATCCTCACTCACGAACATTTCCAAGGCGGAAACTATGAATTTGCAATGGCTAAAGCGCCAATTGAAACAGAGGTTAAATTTAGAGGCTATGAAAACGTTAAAGCAGGCATAGTTAAATGGCCTATGAGCGTTATAAGAATTGCGAGCGAGGATAAGCTCGAGCTTGTTGAGCTTGCAGATAAAATACTTACCGCTTGGAGAGGATATACAGACGAGGACTCATTCATTTATGCCGAAACAAACGGTGAAAAGCACAACACCATCACCCCGATTGCAAGAATGAGGGACGGCAAATTCGAGCTTGACTTAGTTTTAAGAAACAATATTACCACTAAGGAATGTCCTTTAGGGTTTTACCATCCACACCCTGAATATCACCATATCAAAAGAGAAAACATCGGTCTTATCGAGGTTATGGGCCTTGCAGTGCTTCCAAGCCGTCTTAAAGGCGAAATGGCGCTTCTTAAAGATGCAATGGCGTCTGGTAAGGACATTGGCTCAATTGAGGCTATAGCAAGCCACAAGCAGTGGGCTGATATGATTATGAATAAGTACGACATTACAGCAGACAATTGCGAGGAGATTTTGCAAAAAGAAATCGGAATAGTATTTACTTCTATTCTTGAGCAGTGCGGCGTTTATTCTCGCAATGACAAGGGTAAAGCAGGCTTTATCAAATTTATCGAAAGCGTGAAATAAATGTTTAATCTTCACACACATACGTACCGTTGCCACCACGCAAAAGGCACTGACGAGGAATATGTAATCAAAGCGATTGAAAACGGATATGATTTAATCGGTTTTTCCGACCATGCACCGTATCTTTTCCCAAACGGTTATGTCAGCAGTTTCAGAATGCTTCCGAGCGACGCACAAAATTACGCTGACAGCATAAAAGAACTTAGGGAAAAATACAAGGGAAAAATTGATATTAAGCTTGGCTTTGAGCTTGAATATTATCCGAGGCTTATTGACAGGGAAATTGAGTTTTTAAAAAGTCTTGATTACGATTATTTGATTTTAGGTCAGCATTATGTTGACAATGAATATGAGGATTATGCGATATATTCAGATTCACCTACTAAGTCGCCTGCCGTGCTCGACAAATATATAAGTCAGGTAATTCTCGGCGCTAAAAGCGGACTTTTCACATATGTTGCGCACCCCGATTTGATTAATTTCAAGGGCGACAATAAGCTTTATATTCAAAAAATGACATATATGGCAAATGAGCTTAAAAAGCTTGATATTCCGCTTGAATTTAACTTTTTGGGATATACTGACAAGCGAAATTATCCTAACAATGATTTTTGGCAGATTGTAAGCAAAGTCAAAAACGACGTTGTTATCGGCCTTGACGCTCACAATCCTAACGTTTATGATGATAAAGAAAACCTTGAAAGAGCGAAAAAATATTTAAAAAGTTTAAATATAACCCCGCTTGATAAAATTGAATTGTAGAAAGAAACCGAGTAAGTCTGAGACCTACTCGGTTATTTTTTTATTCTATTATTTGCTTTATTGAGTTAACAAAATCGTCCATTTCATCGAATATAACCTCAACAATTATTGACCAATTAATTCCCTCATAATCGTGAACCAATCTATGCCTTAGACCTGCTACAATACTCCAAATAATATCAGGATACTGTTTTTTGGTATCATCGCTGATTTTATAAACCTGCTCACCGATATTATAAAGCGGAGTAGTCACTGCCCATTGCAAAAATTCATCATTAAGCAAATTTTCTTTAGTTATTGAATGTTCTTTAATTTGCAGCTGTAAAGAGGACCAAATATCAATAATCTTTTTAATTCTTTCATTATCAGATTTTTTCATGCTATTTTAACGCCCTCCCTCATAACATTTTCATAAAAAGGAGTTGATTTATCAACCTCGCAAATTTCAAAAGCGTCAACACTTTTACCTGTTATTCGCCTAAGTTCTTCGGCAAATGCAAATATATTTGACTTTTTAAAATTTTCTCCGCCGAAAACGAGCACGTCAATATCGGAATTTTCCGTCTGCTCTCCCCTTGCGTACGAGCCGAAAAGGAGCGCATATTCCGCATTGTATCGAACAAGAAGTTCTTTTATTGATTTTTCAATTTCATTTTTAGTAGGCATAATATCGCTCCTTTCTATATGATTGTCTAAGTTAATTCTTACTATACCTAAAATCGTATTTATCCTTTAGGACGTTTGGGATTTTTCTGCCGTTGATTATGACTGTATCATCGTCCAGCCATTGAGCCTCTGCGCTGTCGGTATTATTTTCCCAATAAATATTGCGAGCGTATGAGGAATCGGACTTTTTGCGCAAAACGCCGAGAACTGCATAACCGGTAGTTGCGCCGCCGTCATTTTGATAAATTTCAACGGTATAAGCTGAATTTGGCGAGGGGTATTCGTCCATAAGCTTTTCACCTTTAATTGCCGCAGTTGAAAAGAAAAAGTGATAAATGCAAATTAAAGCCGCCGCAACAATCGCAATTGAAACGGCACTTATCGCAATTTTATTTTTAGTTTTGCTTTTCAAAACCATTCCTTCTTGTTTTGAACGTAGGTTTGATAAAATTCTGCGTCTGACTTTGTTAAATAAAGTATACCCTCAATAAGCGAAATTACAGCCATAACAGGTGCGCCGACTCCAAAAGTAAGAAGTGATACAAGAAGCATAATAATGCCGCTTTTAGTATATCCGAGATAAAATTTATGAATACCCAAAGTGCCAATTAATATTGCAAGCAAACCTGCTACAATCTTTTCCTTAGTAGGCTCAGTATTCATCTGCTGAGGATTGTAATTCATATCCTGCTGCTGATATTGATAATTAGGTTGCTGCGTATTCGGCTGACCGTTGTAATAATATTGACCGCCCTGCTGTGCATTAGGGTTATAATATTCATTTTGGCTTTGTTGACTGCCATGAGCCATATCATTAGGTGCGCCGCAGTATGGGCAGTAAGGGGCATTGTCATCATAATTAGTTGAACAATTTTTACAAATCATAAATTTACCTCTTTTCATTGTTATATTTTCAATTATTCAGTCGGCAGTGTCACACTAAATAGTAAGTGATACACTGCATAGTAAGTGTCACACTGAATAGTAGGTGTTAACTCATAGTAAGTGTAACATATATAAACACAATTTGCAAGACGAACGGGAGAATGAAAAAAATTCCATATTAAACAAAAATCAGGGCTGTCCTATAAATAAGACAACCTTAACTGTTAACAATCTTGAATCTTTCAATATGTGACTTCTCAGTTTCATACAAGTTTTATCAGAAATAATGGATGCTGGAATCAACAAACTTACAGATGCAGTTTCGTTTGCATATTGGTCAATAATTTCTTCAACAAATAGTTCTATCTATTCAACTATACAAAAATGGCTATTTTCAATTACTAAAATAAAGAAAATCCAAGAGCCTGGATTTACGTCCAAGCCCTCGGAAAAGCCTTATTTTTCATGCATTTTCACACTTTTACTTGTGTACCTTAGTCAACAGAACCGCGCTCTCCACATGGCTCGGTTCTCTAACGGATAACCTACTCAAGACACACTGTACACGAGAATGGTATAACACCTATTTTCGCCTTAAAACGGGTATATTGAACCGCTTTAAAACCTTGATATTGCCATATTCATCGAACATGACAATATACGGAGTCTCTTATTTTTCTTGTTCATCTTTACATAATTCAGTCAGTCTATTAAGAACAATAATGAACCAGCTCCTGTTGGGCATAGAAAGTATATCCGCTGCATCGTATGCCCAATGATTGAAATATCTCCATATCCTCTTTTCAGTGATTTCAATATACTTTGCATTTTTCGACAAGCAAATTGCATTTTTAACAAAAAAAACAACTGCACTGAAAAATTTCAGTGCAGTTGTTTAAAATATATTAGTTTTAATAATTTCTCAATTAAATCTTATTGCAATGATATTATTATTGTCATCCCATTTGAGTATTCCATTTAGATATGTAAACTGTTGGAAATTAGTATTATATATTCCATGGAGTCCTATAGTTTTATAAGCAGGTTGTGATATATCATCTTCCCATACAATTTCTACACACATCTGTGCATACGCAGTATCATAATAAACTTTTACATATATATTTTTATAAATATATACCATTTTATTGTGAGCTACATATACATCAAGTGAGCCACTATATGTTTCACCAGCAATTGCATCTTTAATTGCTAATATTGAACTAAATTTATCCATTTGAAAATTCCTTTCTTATTATTTTTCTAAAGCAGAGTGGCTGCCACTCTGCCCTATTTGGTACAATAAAATCGTTTCCTTGTGTTCCTACTTTTTATTTAAAGTTTTTCTATAATTAATCCGATAGAACCATCTTCTAAAGAATTTAAATCATCAAAATGAATATGAGTTCCAGAAGGAACACTATCTTGTGCTAATGTTAATAAATGTCTTGCTAAAGAAATCAAACCAGCCTTATTCGCTGAAATTAATATCTCCTTATCAAATGATGTATTAATTTCGAAACCATATTCCCAATTAAATTCTATTCCTTTTTCAGAATTGTATGGTATTATTTCAATTTCTGTTTTCAAAATATTAATCCTCCAAATAAATATGCATATTATCAATAACTTGCATTTTTCCCGGTTTTGCTGGATTTGGTGCCATGGTTTCAAAATTCATATGTGGTCCACCACCATGTTCTCCCATAATATCCTCTCCCATATTCAAATTAAAATATTATTAATTATTATGATGAGAGAAGAAAAAATTATTCATAATTAATATGATAATATCATACATTAATTAAAATTAAAAGCCCTATTAATAAATTAATTTTTGCTTGACGCAAAAAATACTTCGCAGAAGGTAAATTTGCGTAAATTTACGCAAATCTTTACGCAACTTTTACGCAAAATGGGCTGAAAAGTTATGATATTTTGCGATAAAATACGGCAAGTGAGAAATTCCATAAAAATAGCAAAAACCCGCTAAAACAGTATGTTTTAACGGGTTGTGATAGGTTATGAAATTTTATTTGAAATTTCGATTAGCCGTTGATTTGCTTTGCGATTTCCTCTGCGAAGTTTTCTTCTCTCTTCTCAAGGCCGTCGCCCTTCATCATTCTGATAAAGCCGTTAAGTTTAATCTCTGTGCCGAGTTCCTTAGCAACTGAAGCTACATAGCCCTTAACGTCGCCCTGGAAAAGGTCGCTTCTTACGAATTCCTGGTCAACAAGGCAGTTTTCTTTATAATACTTGCCCATCTTACCTGCAGCAATCTTTGCAAGAACTGCTTCAGGCTTAGAAGCCATCTTAGGATCTTCCTTCATTTGAGCTGCAAGAATAGTCTTTTCATGCTCAACAACCTCAGCAGGAACTGAAGCCTCGTCAAGATAAGCAGGGCTCATAGCAGCAATCTGCATAGCAACATTCTTACCCATAGCATCAAATTCAGCAGTAGCTGCCTTTGACTCATCAGCAACGTCGAAGCCAACCATAACGCCTACTGAACCGCCGCCGTGAATATATGTTGAAACAATACCGTCCATTCTCTCAAAACGACGAACTTTCATATTTTCGCCGATTGAAAGGACAAGGTCATTAAGAGTTTCTGTAACTGTTCTGTCTGTGCCGTCGAACTTTTCTTCCTTAAGAGCCTCAACGTCAGCAGGGTTTGTTGCAAGGATAGTCTTTGCAACGCCTTCAACGAAGCTCATAAATTTCTCGTTCTTAGCAACGAAGTCTGTTTCTGAGTTTACTTCTACTACAACGCCCTTCTTAGCTTCAGCATCATAATAAGGAAGAACTACGCCCTCAGCAGCAATTCTTGTTGCCTTCTTTGCAGCAGCTGCAAGACCTCTTTCACGAAGAAAGTCAACAGCCTTATCCATATCGCCATCAGCCTCAACAAGAGCCTTCTTACATTCCATCATACCAACGCCGGTCTTCTCACGAAGAGCCTTTACGTCCTGAGCTGTAAATGCCATTATATTATCCTCCTAAAAATAGTTATATGTTATATTAAATTATTCAGCAGCCTCTTCGCTTGCTTCTTCTGTAGCAGCTTCTTCTGCTGTGTCGTTACCGTCTCTACCCTCGATAACTGCGTTTGCAATAGCGCCTGCGATAAGCTTTACTGCACGGATAGCGTCATCATTACCAGGGATAACATAGTCGATTTCATCAGGGTCACAGTTTGTATCAACGATAGCTACGATTGGTAAACCAAGCTTCATAGCCTCTGATACAGCGATTCTTTCCTTACGTGGGTCAACGATGAACATTGCGTCAGGAATCTTCTTCATCTCTGTGATACCGCCAAGGTACTTCTCAAGCTTCTCGATTTCAAGCTCAAGACCAACAACTTCCTTCTTAGGAAGAAGGTCAAATGTGCCGTCCTCTCTCATAGCCTTAAGCTGAGCAAGACGAGCAACTCTGCCACGGATAGTCTTGAAGTTTGTAAGCATACCGCCAAGCCATCTTGCATTAACATAAGGCATACCGCAACGCTCAGCCTCTTCCTTAACTGACTCCTGAGCCTGCTTCTTTGTACCTACGAAAATGATTGAGCCGCCTTCTGCAGCGAGGTCACGAACGAACATATAAGCCTCATCAAGCTTCTTAACTGTTTTCTGAAGGTCGATGATGTAAATGCCGTTACGCTCTGTGAAGATGTATTCAGCCATTTTAGGGTTCCATCTTCTTGTCTGGTGTCCAAAGTGAACACCTGCTTCTAAAAGCTGTTTCATTGAAACTACGTTTGCCATTATTATTTCCTCCTTTAAGGTTAATTCCTCCACACCGAGTATGGCAAAAGCCCATAAAAATCACCTAAGGCTTAACTCGTGTGTGTGCGTATTCGCTTGTATTTCTACGAATGCTGGGATATTATAACAAAAAAGGCTTGAAAAATCAAGCCTTTTTTCAATATTATTTGGTTTTTACAGTCTTAATCTTTGACCATTTTCCATAGTAGGTTTTATTTTTTCCGTTACTCTTTACAGTAAATTATTTTTTCTGAAATCATTTTACAAACATTAGTCATTACTGTTTGCGTTATCAAGTACGGTATCAATCGCAAGAACGACTGCGAGAGCGGTTATTTCGTCGGTATCATCTGAAATATCAAGCTCATACGTATCGCCCCAGCTCATCCATGCCTTATGGATTGAAACGATTTCATCATTGCCCGAAGTGATAACATAATCGTGGGAGAACAGGTCGCCGTCAACGTCCCAGCCCAAGCCGTCAACATAATACTTAGGTTTAAAAAGAGTAAGTTGCTTAACTATTTCTGCAACCTCCTCGCCGCCGACCTCAACGGTAAACTTAGGCATAAAGGTCAAAAGCTTTTGGCGGACAAAGGCGACCTCGCTATTATTTATATCATATATATGAAGTTTCCTGCCGAGAGTTAAAATTTCCCCCTCAACAAAATATCTGTCATTGCCTGCCTCGTCTTTAACTGAAAACTTAGCGCCGATTGAAAACACCTTTTGCTTAATATAAAGCTTCATATTTTTCTCCTATTTTATATATAGCTTCATAACCTGCGATCTTGCCTTATCCTCTAAATCATCATCAAGAGGCTCAAGTGTGCAAGAGCCGTATTTATTTTTAACTGCCAAGGAAATAAGCAAATCTGCAAGTTGCGGATTTTTAGGCAAAACAGGACCGTGAGAATATGTGCCGAAAGTGTTTTTGTACCTGACACCCTCTGTGCCGTCCTCGCCGTTATTGCCGCAGCCTTTAATCATTTTGCCGAGTGGCTCAACACCCTTGCCGAGATAAGTTCTGCCGCTGTGGTTTTCAAAGCCGACAACCTCTATTCCCTCTTTTGTTTTATAAGCAAAATTACCTATCATACGTTCCTCTTTGCCATCGGTATAAAAATCAAGAGCGCCGATATATTCAAGCATTTTGCCGTCATAAGTTTTATAATATTTGCCGAGCATTTGGTAGCCGCCGCAGATAGCAAGCATAACCTTGCCCGAATCAACAGCACGTTTAATTTCCTTATCCTTGCCCTTTTTCAAGTCCTCAAGCAAAACGTCCTGCTCAAAGTCCTGACCGCCGCCGATAAATAAAATATCGTAATCGTCGGCATTAAAGGATTTACCCATAGTAATTCTGTCAACCTGAGTAGAAATACCACGAAGTTCCATTCTTTTAGTAAGTGCAATAATATTACCTCTGTCGCCGTAGAGATTGAGCATATCGGGATAAAGGTGTGCAATTTTAATCATCATTCCCAAAAGTCTTTACCTCCAAGTCTTTTAGCGATTACTGGGCGCATAGCCATCATTGAGGTATAAGTCGGAACAATATAAACGTCCCTGCCTTGACTTGTTGCAATATCAACAAGTTTATTATAATCCTCGTTTTCAATAATCTTAATTTCTCTGTTTCCTACGCCCTCATATTTAACACGAACTGCCATATCATAACAGCGCTTGCCCGTAACGTAAATTTCTTTAACATTAGCCTTTTCAAATATTCCGGCAAAATCGACGTCCCAAATCCAGCTTATATCTCTGCCGTCTGCGGCATTATCGTTAAGCGAAAGAATGAGGGTAAAATCATCATCGATATTTTTAAGGAAATTCATAGTTTGGCTGAAGCCTGCCGGATTTTTAACAAGAATAAGATTAACTGTATTATCGCCTGCTTTGAAATGTTCCATTCTGCCGAAAGCGCCGTTGAAATGTTCAATAGCGTCAATAACGGTTTTTTCATCAATGCCGAATGCGGTAAGAGCAGCGGCACAACCGATAGCGTTATAAATATTATAAGCGCCGCCGATATTAACTCTGATTATATTTCTGTCGCCGTTAAGATTTGCAACAACAACGGAGTGGTCGTTTTTCATTTCCTCTACGCTTTCAACCGCAAAATCGGGCTGAGGTCTTTTATAGCCGCAATTAGGGCAAACAAAGCCGCCGAGGTGACCGTAGGTGTGATAAGTATAATCATACTCGTGCTTACAAAAGATGCAATACTTAGCGTCGCTGATTTCAGGTGCTTTTGCATTCTTATCAAAAGGAACATTAACGCCGAAAGTAATAATTTTATTCGGGATTTCCTTAGACATTGAATAGGTAAGTGAGCAATCGGCATCAAGGCAAACTATGGCATTAGGTAGATTTTTAACAGATTCCTTAATAGCATTTAATGTATGGGTAACCTCGCCGTAACGGTCAAGTTGGTCACGGAAAACATTGGTTACAAGAATAACGTCGCAGTGAATATATCTTGAAACCTCTTTAAATGCGTTTTCGTCACATTCAATAATGGCATAATCCTTTTTGCATTTGCCCGTGATTGTTGAATTCATAATAAACGAAGCGGTAACGCCCGTGATAAGATTAGCGCCCGATTTATTGATAAAATACGACTTACCTGCCTTTTTGAGTCCCTCTTCAAGAATACGGCAGGACGTGGTTTTACCGTTAGTACCCGTAACTACAATAACCTTAGTATTTTCAGACAAATCCTTTAAAACATTTCTTTTGACTTTGAGTGCGACCTTGCCGGGCATAGAGGTTGCACCCCTGCCAAGCTTATGCAACACAAAGGTAACAATTCTGCAAACAAGACAGCTTAAAAAAACTCGCATTTCTCTCTTCCTTTTCTGTTTGATATCAAATCAATTTTAAACTAAAGGCGATATCAAGTCAATAACCATATCAATTTTTATTTTAATTAATATTATTTTATGATATACTTTATATTATGAGGTATAGCTATGGAATATTTAAGTTTTAACAAGTATTTAAAAGATAAATTCGGTCAGAAGGTATATAAAATCAGCTTAGACGGCGGCTTCACCTGCCCAAACCGTGACGGAAAGGCAGGCACGCAAGGCTGTATTTTTTGCTCCAAAGGCGGAAGCGGAGATTTTGCCGAGAGTAGAGAAATGAGCATAACAGAGCAAATTGAAAGCGGCAAGAAAAAAGTAGAAAAGAAAATAAAAAGCGGCAAATATATTGCATATTTTCAAGCCTTTACAAACACGTATGCGCCTGTCGAAATACTCAGGCAAAAATATGAGGAAGCAATTAATCACCCTGACATTGTTGCGCTTTCAATTGCGACAAGACCGGATTGCTTAGGCGATGACGTGCTAAGACTTCTTAATGAAATGAACAAAATAAAGCCCGTTTTCGTCGAATTAGGGTTACAAACCATTCACCAAAAAAGTGCAAAATACATAAGGCGAGGCTATGATTTAAGCGTTTATAATAAGGCAGTAAGGGATTTAAAGAAAATAGGTGTAAACGTTGTTGTTCACGTAATCTTAGGACTTCCAAATGAGAGTGAAAACGATATGCTTGAAACGGTTAAATACGTTTGCGAAAGCGGTGCGAACGGAATTAAATTACAGCTTTTGCACGTAATTGACGGCACAGACCTTGCAAAGGATTATGAAAAAGGGCTTTTCAAAACGCTTGAATTTGACGAATACATAAATCTTATTGTAAAATGCGTTAAAATTATACCAAAGGATATTGTTATTCACAGATTGACGGGTGACGGAGCAAAAAAAGATTTGATTGCACCGCTTTGGTCAGCGGATAAAAAGAGAGTTTTAAATGCGATTAACAAGGCGTTGAGGGAAAGTTAATCAAAAACGCTTGCCGGGGTTGAATTTTATTTTGAAGTTAAATAGAAAAGAATATAACAAAAGACAGCCTAAAAAATTAGGCTGTCTTTTTTATTGCGTCGTTAAACACAAATAAATCTTACTTGGTTTTTACGCTTTTTACTTTTGACCAAGATGAATATATCTTTTTACCGTTTACCGTTTTGTATGTGCGAACACGAACGTAATACTTTTTCTTAGACTTAAGTTTTTTAACGGTAGCCTTTGTTGTCTTTTGCTTAGTAACAGTAACGCTCTTATTGTTCTTTTTAAATTTTTTATCGGAAGAATACTGAATTTGGTATCCCTTAACACCACTTACTTTTGCCCAAGTAACGGTAAATTTCTTTTTGCCTTTACTGAGTTTTTTAATCGACGTCTTTTTAGGCTTAACCGTCTCAGTGTTCTTAGTTGTGCTCGGTTTTGTTGTAGGCTGAGTTGTTGAAGGAGTTGTTGCACTTTCGCTCGGCTTTGTTGCAGGTTCACTATCCTTAACCTCGTCCTGCTTTGTACCCTTAACAATAACGCTTACACTTCTGTAAGCCGCATTATCGCCCAAAGGACCCGGATCAAAGAAGAAATCTGTTTCTTCAACAAACGAAGCTGAATAATATGTTTTAACCGTAAGTTTAACCATAGTATCCTTTTCAGGTCTTGTTACCTTACCTGTTTTTGCATCAATAATTTCGGGGTGATCGGATACCCAGCTTGAGCAAATTGAATAGTAGCTGTACTCATCCGAATCCGCAGTATTTATCAAATCAAGATTGCGATTAACATCAGCTGCACTCTTGTTTTCGCCCTTAATATTTGCAAAGTTTACGGCATAAAGAGCAGCGCTGTCAAGTCTTTGAAGCCTTGTATACGTATGATAAGGAACTACTACTCTTACCTCGCTTTCCTTAGTCTTATCGCCGCAAGTTAAAGTAAGTGAAAGGTCGTAAACTGCGCCGTAAAAATCTTCGTCATAATTTGAAGAATCAACGCCGTTATAATAGATATTGCCGTTTTTGAAAATAACTGTATTATCATCGTCACCGTCAATATTTTTAACGGCGTTTAATTTAACCGTGATTTTTTCATCGGATTTTACATTTGAATTAATTTTTTCTTCAACTGTTTCAATAACGTTTGTATCTTGATAATCGGAGTCAACGTCAGAAACGTAACCGAAATCGCCGTCTGTATGAACGCCTGAAAATTCAGTCATCATCATTCCGTCGCCCGACTGAGCAAAAAGATAATCGTCTGCTTTATTAAGAAGTGAATCATAAAGCGAGTCAAGTTTAACGGTAATTACATAGTTATTATTTTTAAGAGATGTATCGGTAGCATTAAACGTCTTACTTACAGTAATAAATCCCTCTGCTTCGACGGTATAACGGTATTGACCGTAAACAATAGTATAATATCCGTTTTCATCAGGCAAAATTTCGTCGCCGTAAGCGCCGCTTGAGCCGTTCTTTTTAAGTGTGATTTTTGCATTTTCGGGTGTAACGTCAAATTTAACCTTATATTCGGTATATTTAAGATTTACCGTTATATTAAGTGACTTTGTACCCTCTGCGACAGTAAATGTACCCGCTGCCGTTTGACTGCCACTTTGATAAGTTGCATAGTATTTATATTCGCCGGGGGTAAGCTCAAACTGCGAGGTTTCATAGCCGTATTCGTCCTCTATCGGAGAATATGTTTGACTGCCGTCTGCTGACGTTACTTTTAAGGTAGCGTAATCCGTTTTAGCTCCCGTTGCAAGTTTAACGGTAAAATCAACTGTTGCGCCCTCTTTTAATATAACATCAAGTTTAGTATTTTGAGTTAAAGTAATTTTTCTTACGTCACGAACATATCCCAAAGCCGAAACGGTAAGAGTGTATTCGGTATTAGCGCTGAGTGACGACGGATTTTGTTCAATATTACGACTGTCAAAAACACTGACTTTTGCGTTGTCAATAATTTCGCCTTTTTCATTCTTAGCAGTTACGTCAAGAGAATAAGTAGCAAGTTTTGTTTCAATATAAAGAACATAATCTCTTGTTCCTAAAACAGTTTTGCCGTCGGTTTTATCTAATATTTTAAGAGTAAGAGTAACAACCTTAGCACCTTCATTATA
This sequence comes from Eubacterium sp. CAG:251, assembly GCA_000436835.1. Classification (GTDB taxonomy): domain Bacteria; phylum Bacillota; class Clostridia; order Oscillospirales; family Acutalibacteraceae; genus Eubacterium_R. The sequence continues at coordinate 56,387 of FR889155.1, read as the reverse complement.
TGACGGATGAGTGATTTTTGCAGAAGCGGAATAGCTGCTGTTTGTCACCTTTGCATAAGTATCGTCGCTTGAACTCCAAGAGGAAGTATAAAGCTTTGATGACGTGTCCTTTTTAAGAGAAACACTTGTTTTGGAAAGAGGGATAATATATCTGCCCTCATTATCTTTTTTAAGGCTGCCGTAAGGGTCGATTGCCTTTGCGTATGTGCTGTTAAGGTACGCCTCAACCTCGCTTGAATTTTCAGCCATAGCAGGAAATGCACTCATAAGTACAAGCATAAGCGACATAAAAACTGCCAAAGCCTTTGTAATTGATTTTTTCATCTTTTCTCCTTTCAATTTAGAGCATAAAAAAATGCACCGTTTAAAACAGTGCATAAAAATTGTATCGCAAAAAGCATACGGGCATAGTTATCCCATAAGTTAAATATTGCCGACTTCCAACCTAAAGCACTGCAAAAACCATATACACGGCAGGTCTCCCGGCTAATGCTTCAACCTTAAAATAAACCTTCTCACTCAAAAGAGCAATGGCCGCCTTTAGCGAATATTTCTCGTCAGCAAATACGGTAGAGGTTCGGACTGCTCCGGATTCGCACCGGATTCCCTTTTAATTTTATATTCAAAACAAATATAAAAACCTATGTATATCAGATTTGTTTTATTATATCTTGCAGTGCAGTATTTGTCAATATTTGTAAACGTAATAAAAGGCAACTCGATTTTTTATTGCGGTGCGCCGACACGGCAGCGCTACGTTTTTATTTGTTTACTTTTTGGGAATTTGCGTATATCTCATTCATTCTCTCATCAGGAAAATGATTATCAAGAAACTGCTCATAAACATTATTAGGCGCCTGACCTGCGTCACGCTTATCCATTCTAAGTCCTGCCGTGGCAGAAACAAAGGAATCAAAAATAAAGAATACTATAAAAGTCCACATAATAACATTGCCGAGCTTAACCGGAATTTTTTCAATAACCTTTGACATTATAGGATAAATTGCCTTAATCCAAAGTATTCCCAAAAGCCCCCAAAAGCAGGAATAAAGAAAGCATACTCTGCCGTTGATATTAAGCGGCATTTTGCTGTAATCCCACGCAACAGAGCCGAAAACTATTTCCTGACCTAATGAGCAAATATATTCAGTCACTGTGCCGACAACAAATGAAAGACAAAAGACCTTCCAAAGCGGTGCGTCCTTAACCTTATAAAGCGCAAGTGTCAAAACGACTGCGCCCATACCGTAAGCAACGGAAAACGGCCCCCAAACAAGCGACTGACGTGATTCAATATAACCGTGCTTAATAAGGCACCAAAGCGTTTCGACAAGAAAGCCCACAATACAGCTAATCATAAAAATCCAAACAATCTTGTCAAAACACAAACCCTCGGCGTACTCGCCTTTTTCTTGCGATTTTTCCTGAACAAAATCATCTTTTTTAAATGTTTCAGTCATAATTAAAGCCTCCCTTATTTATCACGTCTTAATTATAGCACGCAAAAAAATAAAAGAGGCTAAACTAATTATAAACTTTAAGTATTTCGATTATACAAATTTATACAGTTGTATAATTATATAATCGAATAATGAGGCGAACAATGTTCGCTCCCACATTGTATTAATACGCAAAATCTTAATTATTCATATATTCCGATTGATTTAATAACCGGGTTTGAGCGGCTTTGGCGAATAACGAAGCGGATACCCTTTGCCTTTTTGCCCTTAAGATTAATAATCTTTTTCGAGCCGATAACCGTGCCTTTGTATACACGCTTATACTTACCGTTTGCCTTTTTGATATAGAGGTCGAAAAGCTCAACACGCTGGCTCTTTGTGATATCCTCCTGCAAAACCACATATTTAACCTTACGTGTATCGTTAAAGTCAAAATCGAGAACACCGTTGTCCTTTGTAAGTTCACCGAGTTCGTTATAAACAATAGGATTTGCAGTGATATTCTTAATCATTGAGCCGAGCTTTTTAAGATTTTTAGCGTCCTTTTTATGTATTTCGCCCTGTGGAGTCGGCGGAATATTAAGAAGGAGTGTGCAGTTATTACCAACTGAATTAAGATAGATTTTAAAAAGCTTTTTAGCACTTTTTGAGTTTCTGTTATCCTTTTCGTGGAAGAACCAACCCTTACGGATTGATACGTCAACCTCGGCAGGAAACCAACAGATATAAGCATTTTTTTCAAGAATTTTTCTTGAGCCTAAATCCTCGTCCATTTGGTTATATTTTTGAAGAGATGAAGCCTGATTTTCGTCCTGCTGGCTCAAAGCCATAATCCTGTCAGCCTCTCTCAAAGCGCAAGGAACAACGCTGTATTCGCTCTTTCTTGACTTACCGCCCTCATTGCCTACCCAGCGGATATCAGGACCGCAAATAGCAATATTGGCTTTTGGCTGAAGTTTACGGATAAGGTCGTAATATCTTTGCCAATCGTATTCAAATTTCTTAGCGTTTGAGCCCTTAGCGCCGTCAAACCAAACCTCGAAAATCTCGCCGTAATTGGTGAGAAGCTCGGTAAGTTGATTGCAAAAATAATCGTTATATGCGTCAGTTCCGTAACGTTCATCGTGCATATCCCAAGGAGAAAGATAAACGCCGAAGTCCATACCCTGCTTATGACATTCATCTGATACTTCTTTAACGATATCACCTTTATAAGATGAATTTTTTACGCAAAATGACGTATATTCACTTGGCCAAAGGCAGAAGCCGTCATGATGCTTACAAGTTAAAATAACACCCGTTGCACCCGCAGATTTAGCGGTTTCAACCCACTGCTTTGCATCTATCGACTTAATTGTGAAATCCGTCGCCTTTTCAACGCCTGCTCCCCACTCTCTGTCAGTAGCGGTGTTCATACCAAAGTGCATAAAGGTATAAAACGGTTTATCAACCAAGGCAAGCTGATTATCACTCGGCTTAACGGAGATGTATCTTTCAACCTCTTTATCGTTAAGCGGATAGTTATTATTGACAGTAGTCCAGTTTTTATCAAAATTATTAGCCATATTTTCCCCTTTTAATAATCCTTACCCTTATTGTTATCCTTAATAAAATTGTCCTTATCACCAAGCTGCCATACGCATTTATTATATACGTACTGAAGTTTCTCCTTTAAATTGAGTTTAAAGGTAAACGGCCTTTTTTCAACCTCATCATAAGTCGGCGTTGCAAGTTTAGAAAACGGTGCATTTGTTTGGCTTGCAGCAAGAATAACAATATCATTATCATTTGGTAATGTGATTTCATTTTCGCCGTTTAAATCAAATTCAACAAGATAAAAATACATTATTTTTGCATATTGCACCTCGCCGTTTTTAAGGCAATGGGTAAATTCATATCCGATTTTGCCCTTTTTCATATAAGCGGTTTCGCCGAAATCGTACAAATCCCAAGCGGCAAATCGCTCAAATGACGAAAGAACATTTTTATTTATTTTCTTATCCCCAAGGATAAATTCTGCCGTTTTGTCTCCAGCCATAGAAGCACAGAGGAAAACAAGCCTGTTTTTATCCTTATCAAGTTTAATTCTTTGCGCCGAGCAGATAAGAGAGTTTTTATTTGACTTATTAATATCAAATCTTACGCCGTTTGCCATAATTTCATCAGGGACAAGAGTATTTGGAATTGTATATTCAAAATCTCCCATCTGACCTTTTTCCGTAATAATGTTTTTATCAAACGGCAAATCAAGAGGCGTACTCTCAACTTTTTGAGTGTCAAGTGAGGATTTTTTAAGTTTTAATGCAAAGCTCTTAATTTCATAAGGCTTAAAGCTTGTGATAAGCTTACCGTCTTTAACTGTTGCGTTGCCCTTATTTTCCTCGCTTGCATAAATTTCTCTTGCGCTTTCAATTCCTTCGCCCAAGGTGAGAGTAAAGTTTTCAATTTCAGAATTCGTACCCTCGTTAAGCCTTACCACTATTTCGTCGCTGTTTTCCGCCTTTTTGATTGCACGGATGATAACGTCGTTGGTTGAAACCTCGCCAAAAGAATATTGTGTTTTAAGCTTACCCTGATGCTTAGTTGCAATATACGCAGTCATAGGGGTAACGAATTTTGTTGCTTCAAGCTGAGTAGCCGATTGAGCCTTGCCCTTATGGCTGAATATTGCATACGAATATCTGTTAAGCCCCAAATCCATAAACGATTGCATTGAATCAATACGGTAATTTTTCTTAGGAGTGTGAATTGCGGTAAGGCGGAGCGTATTATCCTTATATTTATCCCAGCCGTACTTACATTCACTCAAAACAGACACACCGAATTCTCCGCTTTTATCGGTCAAATCAACCCACTTTTGCGCCGGAACTTCAAAAAGATTTTCGGTCATATTGCCACGCTCGATAGCGCCCAAGCCCAAATCAAACGTTGCCTTATCATTTTCGCACGTGAATGAAAATTTGTTTTTGGCAAGAGTTCTTAAACTCTGCCATTCAATCTCGGAATAAACCTCGACTATATCGCAGCCGTCTGTAAGGGCTACAATATTAGTAAATGTGCTCTTTTTATCCTGCTGGATAACCTTAAACGATACTCTTGCAGGACCTTGCTCCAAAACAGTTACGGTAACAACATTAGGAATACGGTCGGCATCTTTATTTGCCTCTTTATAATTCATTTCCCAAGCCGGCCAATCCTTAGAGCCGGTATAATTAAACAGACCGAGAGTAATCGGCTCTTTGAGTATTTCCTTTTCATCAAGTTCCTTATCAAGAATTGAAGAAATATTACCCTTGCGGTTAAGAGTTACAATATACTTTTGGTTTTCCATCATATTATCGTGATTGATTGAGATATCGCTTTTAACGCAACAAGGCTTATCGCTCAAACGAACGTCATAAATCCTTGTGCCGAGGCTTTCAACATCTGCAACAAACACAAGTTCAAGCGTACCGTCAGAAAGGGTAGAGGTTTGGCTTTTAACCTCCCTTCCCTTTTCATCATAAACACGAACATAAGCGCTTTGCAAATCTTCAAGTCTTACTGTTACAGCCCCACGTCTTTGCGCTTCAACAGGGTTGAAAACCATAACGGGTATGCCGGAGCAAAAATCGGTTTTCATAAGGCTTGAAACAGGCGAAACAAAGGCTTCAAGTTCATTTGTAAATTGATTCATTGAAACGGCATAATCATTCCAAGAACGCTTATATACCCTTTGGCAGCTTGTGCCGGGGATATCATCGTGGAATTGATGAGCAATAAAACGTTTCCACGAACGGTTGATGGCTTTTTGATTATAATCGGTCAATCCCAAATAAGAGGATATAACACCGCCACGTTCGCTCAAATCGGCAAGTTCCTCGCATCTTCTGTTCCAACGCTTACCGATTGAACGTGAAGTATATCCGCCGACACCGTGATTTGTCATAACAAATTCGTTTTTCCAAACAGGAAGCTTTGATTTTTGCTCAGACGTATATTTATCTTCAATATCGTGATAAATTTCATCGGCAGATGCGGCAATAACCTTAATATTGCTATTGTCGTTTTTCTTAATTTCCTGTTCGACAAAGGCAACGCTCTTTTCCTCCGGAGCACCGCCCCTGTCGCCTATTCCGTGGAAAATATACGTATCGTTAAGGTCGTATTTTTCATTTTCCTTAAACTTATTAAGGACAAAATCCCAATCACGAAGTTTTTTAAGCGTATAGTAATAATCGTGAGGATTGATAGAAGCGTAAACTTCGCTGCCGCCAACACCCTGCCACTTGCCGATATCAAACGGAATACCGTAAGCACCGCCCCAAGCAAGCTTTTGAGTAGTAAAGCCGATTAAATTGGCATGACGCTCAATAGTCGGAAGTGCCCAACCAAAGCCGAAACAGTCAGGCAAGTAGATATCAACACTTCTTTTTCCAAACTTTTCATCAAAATACGAATTGCCGAAAAGAATATTTCTGAAAAGTGCTTCAGGTGACGGAATATTTGTGTCGCCGTTTTCAAAAGCAGAACCGCAAACATTCCATCTGCCGTTTTTGATATATTCTTTCATTTTTTCAAAAAGTTCGGGATAATATTCCTCCATAAGTTCATATCTGTATGAGCCTTCAAATGAGAATTTATATGTAGGATATTTTTCGAAAAGCTTGAAGTTATCAACTAAGGTATTATATATGTATTTACTTACAGTCGTTTCAAAATCCCAGCTCCACACCGTATCAAGGTGTGAGGTTGCAACGGTATATATTTTTTTATCAGCCATTATTGTTACCTCTTATTTCGGGTAAATTAAGTTTTTTCAAAATCCGTCATCTTTATGCGTAACAGATTTTCTGCAATACAAAGTCAGTTACAACTCATATTGCAACAATATTAACAAGCTTGCCCGGAACATAGATTTCCTTTTTAATTTCTTTACCTGCAATTTCTGCGGCAATCTTTTCATCCTTCTTAGCAAGAGCAATAGCGTCCTCTTTGCTGATATCTACAGGAACAACAATTCTTGAACGAACCTTGCCCTTAACCTGAAGCGCAATTTCAACGTCGTTTTCCTGAGTCTTTGACTCATCAAAGCTTGGCCACTGAGCATCGTGAACTGCACCGCCGAAGTTCATAATCTGCCACATTTCCTCAGTTACGTGAGGTGCAAAAGGATTAAGAATAATTGTCAAATCACGAAGTTCTGCCTTATTAACACCCTTTGCATACATTTCGTTAACCAATGTCATCATTGAAGCAATAGCCGTGTTGCACTTAAGGTTGTCGATATCTTCCGAAACCTTTTTAATTGTTTTATGCATAAGAGCCTCAAGCTGTGGTGAATATTCATTACCGTCTTTAACAATTTCCTGCAAGTTCCAAAAACGCTCAACAAACCTCTTACAGCCCTTGATTGAATCACTGTTCCAAGGAGCAGCCTTTTCAAAATCGCCGATAAACATTTCATAAAGACGCATTGTATCTGCACCGTACTGGTCAACAATTTCGTCAGGGTTAACAACGTTGCCTCTTGACTTAGACATCTTTTCACCGTTTTGACCGAGAATCATACCGTGAGAGGTACGCTTTTGATAAGGCTCCTTAGTAGGAACAACGCCGATATCATAAAGGAATTTATGCCAAAAACGAGAATAGAGAAGGTGAAGAGTTGTATGCTCCATACCGCCGTTGTACCAATCAACAGGGCTCCAATACTCTGCAGCTTCTTTAGATACAAGTTGCTTATCGTTATGAGGGTCCATATATCTTAAGAAATACCAAGACGAGCCTGCCCACTGCGGCATTGTATCGGTTTCTCTCTTAGCAGGTTTTCCGCAACAAGGACAAGTTGTATTAACCCAATCAGTCATTTTAGCAAGCGGAGATTCACCTGTATCTGTCGGCTCATAAGAGTCAACCATAGGAAGTCTTAAAGGAAGCTCGCTTTCAGGAATAGGAACATAGCCGCAATCGTCGCACTTAACGATTGGAATAGGCTCACCCCAATATCTTTGACGTGAGAATACCCAATCACGAAGCTTGAAGTTGACCTTTTGATGTCCTTTGCCCTCTTTTGTGAGCCATTCTGTAATAGCCTTTTTAGCCTCTTCAACGCTCATACCTGTAAGAAAAGCGGAATTTACAAGTTTGCCTGTTGCACAATCGGTAAACGCTTCGTTTTCAACTCCGACCTTTGAGCCTGCAACAACCTCGATAATAGGCAAATCAAATTTCTTTGCAAATTCCCAGTCACGTGTATCATGAGCTGGAACAGCCATAATTGCGCCTGTACCGTAAGAAGTAAGTACATAGTCTGAAATAAAGATAGGAATTTCAGTATCGTTTACAGGGTTAATGCCCATTACGCCGTCAAGCTTAACGCCTGTTTTTTCCTTATTAAGTTCTGTACGCTCAAAATCCGACTTATGTGCAGCCTCTGCCTGATAAGCACGGATTTCATCAATATTTTTAAGTTTATCCGCCCACTTTTCAATAAGAGGGTGTTCAGGTGAAATAACCATATATGTTGCGCCGAAAAGAGTGTCCGGACGTGTGGTATAAACAGTCAATGTATCGCCAAGAGTAGTACCGAAATCAACCTCCGCACCTGTTGACCTGCCAATCCAGTTTTTCTGCTGAACCTTAACTCTGTCAATAAAATCAAGGTCGTCAAGGTCGTCAACAAGTCTTTGAGCGTATTCTGTAATTTTAAGCATCCACTGGCTCTGATTTTTTCTGATAACCTCACTGCCGCAACGTTCGCAAACGCCGTTTACAACTTCTTCATTTGCAAGAACGCACTTACAAGAAGTACACCAGTTTACAGCCATTTCCTTTTTATATGCAAGTCCTTTTTTGAAAAGCTGCAAGAAAATCCATTGCGTCCATTTATAATAACTTGGGTCGGTTGTGTTAATCTCTCTCGTCCAATCAAAAGAGAAGCCGAGCGACTGAAGCTGCTGCTTAAATCTTGCAACATTCTTTTTAGTTACTTCTTCAGGGTGAATATGATTTTTAATTGCAAAGTTTTCAGTCGGGAGACCGAAAGCGTCCCAACCCATAGGATAAAGAACATTGTAGCCCTGAAGCCTTTTTTTACGTGCAACGATATCAAGTGCCGTATAAGACCTCGGATGACCTACATGAAGTCCCTGTCCTGACGGATAAGGAAATTCAACAAGGCAGTAATACTTAGGAAGTGAAAAATCCTGTTTTGCCGCAAATGTGTTTTGAGTGTACCAAACGTTTTGCCATTTGGATTCAATCTCTTTAAAATTGTACTCCATATTTTAATCCTCCAATAATTTTGCTGTATCTAAAATTTCGCCGTCTTCCCACAAGCGCTCAAGCGAATAAAAATCACGCTGTTGCTTATGAAAAATGTGTATAACGACTGAATTATAATCAAGGCAAACCCAAGAAGTGTTCCTGCCTTCAATATGATGAGGCTCTGCTCCGAGCAAATCAAGCTTATATTCAACCTCGTCACAAATAGCTTTAACCTGAGTTGAGCTTGTTGCCGTGGCGATTACGAAATAATCGGTAAGAACTGTTAAATCGGTAATACCGATAACCTCAATATTTTCGCCTTTTTTACTGTCAATCGCCTTTACGGCTGTTTTTACTATATCAAGTGCTTGCATAAATTCACCCTTTCTAATTAAAGTATTCATCAATAATCCAATTGTACGCCTCAACCGTCATGGGATGAAGCAATATCTGCCTTGACGCAACCGATTTGATTGTGTAGGCTGTGCCGTAAAGAAGACCGTATTCGATACCCCTTTGCGTTTCTTTTCTTATTATATCTATATCCTTATAATCTCTGTCGGCAGAAATGAAGTCGGCAAGATATATGATTTGCTCAAGCATAGTCATATTTGCTTTTCCTGTTGTATGATATCTTATAGCGTCTAAAATTTCCTCATCTTCTATCCCAAGAATTTTAGCCATTGCCGAGCCGGACGCCTGGTGCAAAAACTTATCGCCCCTTTTATCAAACGGATGAAGTTCAACACCTGCATACTTAATAATTTCAAGTTGAGCGGCTTTGCCCGTTTCCTTAGTTATATCATGCAAAAGTCCTGCAATCTCTGCCTTTTCTACATCCTGATTATACCTTTCGGCAAGCTTTTTTGCACTTTGGGAAACGCAAAGAGAATGATAAAATCTTCTGCTCGAAAGCGTATTTTTTAAAATTTTCATATAAGCTTCGGTATCATACATTATAAATTCTCCTCTTAATTATATAATCATAAACCTTTTTGGGAACAAGAGAGGAAAAATCCTCGCCGTCTTTTATTTTTTGCCTTATTTCGCTTGAACTGACCTTTAAAACGGGAGAGGTCAAAAGCTTAAATTTATTCATATCAAGACCGTCAAGCCTTGAGGCAAAGCTTAAAATCTCCGCTTTTTCCTTTTCGTTTTCTCTTGCCGAAGTGCAAAGAGTGACAAGAGATAATATTTCTTTATACTTATACCACTTATCAAAATGAAGCATTTGGTCAGCGCCGATTATAAGGTAAAATTCTGCGTTTTTATATATTTTTTTAAGTTCTGAAAGGGTCAAATAAGTATAACTTTTGCCTGTCAGTTTAAATTCTATATCGCTTATTTCAAATTTATCAAACGACGATATTGCAAGAGAAAGCATATTAATTCTGTCCTCTTTAGGCGCAAAATCATCATCAGATTTATGCGGCGGTGAAGCAGTCGGGATAAAGAGTATCTTATCAAGCTCCAATTCATTAAGATAATGAAGCGCTAAGTTAATATGCCCATTATGAACGGGATTGAACGCTCCGCCGAAAACTCCTATTTTTTGCTTATCTGCCATAATATTTAGGTCTGTCGTATTTAGCGTAAGGGTTTTTAGCTTCTTTTTCTCTTTGGCGCTGTCTTTTGCCCTTGATTTTTACCTTCTTTTTAGCTGTTGCCTTAGAATTACCGGAACCTCTTTTTTTCTTTTTCTCTGCGATACGCTCCTCGTTTGCCTCACGGTAAAGAACTATAATTCCGCCGATTACCTGAATAACCTCAGCGCCAAGAGGCTCAGAAAGCTTTTGCGCAAGTTCCTTAGGGGATTCGGGTGCAGATTCAAGGTGAACTCTTATTTTAATAAGTTCTCTGTTATCAAGCGTATCATCAATTTGAGTAAGTAAATTTTCGCTTATACCCTCCTTGCCAATTTGAATAATAGGTTCAAGAGGGTTAGCCTTTGCTCTTAAAGCCGCTCTTTCCTTAGATGTCATATAATTTTCTCCAATTCTTTAGTTAATAAACGAAGTGCGTTACCTCTGTGGCTGATTTTATCCTTTTCCTCGGCTGTATATCTGCCGAAAGCCTTGCCGTCAACAAGGAAAAGCGGGTCATATCCAAATCCCTCGTGACCGTCACGCTCAAAGCCGATAACGCCATTGCATTCGCCCCTTACAACGATTTCACGTCCGTCGGGGAAAGTACAGCAAATAGCACATACATAATGAGCTGTTCTTTTTTCAAGCGGTACACCATCAAGTTTTTCAAGAAGAAGGTCATTATTTTTTTCATCATTGCCGTGCTCACCTGCAAAACGTGCCGAAAAGATACCCGGTGCACCGTCAAGATAATCAACGCACAAGCCTGAATCGTCAGCAATCGCCGGCATATTCATTTCCTTACAAGCCGCTCTTGCCTTAAGCTTTGCGTTATCCTCAAAGGTTTTTCCGTCTTCTTCAACGTCCTCAAGCTGTTTGCCGAGCATTTTTGCAGTAACAACATTAATGCCGAGAGGAGATAAAATACGCTGCATTTCCGCAAGCTTTTTCATATTATTTGTTGCTAAAATAAAATCCATGATTTCCTCCTACTCCCTACTCCGACTTTTTATTATCAGCCTCATCTTCGTGCTGAATAAAATCCGTTATTTCCTTATCGTCATCGGGAATTTTGGCATCAAACAGTCCTGCTGCAAATGCGTCTGCGTCAAACGGCTGTAAATCCTCAATTTTTTCACCGACGCCGACAAATTTAACGGGAACGTCAAGTTCGTTATTAATTGCAAGAACAACACCGCCCTTAGCAGTTCCGTCAAGCTTAGTGAGCACTATGCCTGTAATTCCTGCCGCTTCCTTAAAGTCCTTAGCCTGATTAACGGCATTTTGACCTGTTGTAGCATCAAGCACCAAAAGAATTTCCTTAGAAGCGTCGGGAAGTTCTCTTTCTATAACACGGCTGATTTTGTTAAGCTCATCCATAAGATTTTTCTTATTATGAAGCCTGCCGGCAGTATCAATAATGATTACATCACTGCCCCTTGCCTTACCGGCGGCAATGGTATCATAAACAACGGAAGCAGGGTCTGAGCCTTCGCCGTGCTTAATCAAATCAACGTCTGCTCTGTCAGCCCATACCTGAAGTTGCTCAATAGCAGCGGCACGGAAAGTATCGGCAGCGCCCAAAATAACGCTTCTGCCCTGTTCCTTTAACCTCATAGCAAGCTTGCCGATAGTAGTCGTTTTGCCTACACCGTTTACACCGATAACAAGAATTACTGACGGCTTGGTGCGAAGTCTTAAATAGCTACCGCCCCAAACAATACCCGAAACAATATCCTTCATCATTTCACGTACTTGTCTTACGTCATCAACCTTATCGTTTTCTATTTTGCTTTTCAAATCACGGATAATTCTTTCGGCAGTCGGCATTCCGACATCACCCATTATAAGAATTTCCTCAAGGTCATCAAAAAATTCAGGAGTTATTTTCTCATAAGAATCCACTACCTCGTCAAGTTGAGCGGTAATACCCTCGTCTCTTGTCTTTTTAAGACCTCTTTTAAATACAGAAAAAATACCCATATCAATTCTTCCTTTATATTATTGGATTATATATTATTTATCGGCAGAAGTGAGTTACCGCCCTATAATTAAACATTACAGATTATTCAAGTCCCATTTTTGCCGCAAGCTCAGCTGTTTGCAATTCAATAAGTTTTGAAACACCCTTTTCCTGCATTGTGACACCGTAGAGAACGTCTGCCTCCTCCATAGTACCACGCCTGTGAGTGATTGAAATAAACTGAGTTTTATCTGTCATCTTGCGCATATATTTTGCGAAACGCTCAACATTGACATCATCAAGTGCCGCCTCGACCTCGTCATAAATACAAAACGGAGCAGGTTGCACTTTAAGCACGCTGAACAAAAGCGCCATTGCCGCAAGCGACTTCTCACCGCCTGAGAAAAGGTTGATATTTTGAACTGACTTTCCCGGTGGTTGAATACGAATTTCAATAGGTGATTCAAGGCAATTGTCAGGTTCTTCCAAAACAAGCTCGCCCTTACCGCCGCCGAAGAAATCAGCAAAGCAAACCTTAAATTCCTCATTAATCTTGTTAAACTGAGTAAGGAATTTCTCGCTCATTGAAGCGGTCAAATCCTCAATTATCTTCATAAGCTCGCTCTTCGATTTTTCAACGTCGCCTATTTGCTCCTTAAGGAAGGTATAGCGCTCGCTGACCTCTTTATATTCCTCAATAGCACCGACGTTGATTGAGCCAAGACTCTTAATTGCAACCTTAATCTCGTGGAGTCTGCGCTTAGCCGCCGTCATATCATCAATTTGAATGTCAAGCGCCTCTGCCTCGTGCTTTGTAAGCTCATATTGCTCAAAGAGCATATCGTTAAGCTCATCATACTCTTTTTTCATTGCAATTTTTCTTTCATCAAGACGAACAATAGAACCCGAAAGCTTTTCTCTGTCCTGATTTTTAATCTTTTCCTCGCCTCTAAGCTCTGTTGTGCGCTTTTCAAGTTCATTTCTTTGATTAATCTGCTCGCTTACATCCTTATCGGACTGCTCCGCCTTAACCCTGAGGTCATTGGCGGACGCTTTAATTTCATTGATTGAGATAAGAAGCGTTTGATTTTTCTCTTCAATTGACTTAATCTCGTCCTCAATCGTTTTAACTCTGTCGGACTGAGAATTTTTTCTGAAATTAAGTTCTTCAACCGAAAGCTTAGCCGCCTCGTTATCCTTGGCAAGGGTTACAAGTTCAAGATTGATTTTCTCGCTCTTTTCCCTATACTCATCACGTTTTGCATTAAGCTCGCTTGCATTGCCTGAGGTCTTTTCAAGTTCACTTTCGGTCTTTGAAATTTCATCTTCAATCGATTTGATTTCAACCTCGCAGGATTTTGCCTCATTTTCAAACTCTGCAATTCTCTGCTTAGCGCTGTCCTTTTCATTAACAAGAACAGAAAGTTGAGAGGATAAAAGGTCATACTTTTCAGCAACAAGCTTATGCTCGCCCTGCGCCCTGATAAGTTCTTCTTTAGCCTGCTGCAAATCAGCTTGCGCACCCTGCAAAGCGGCAAGTGCAAAGTTAGCCTCCTCAAGTGCTGTTTTATACTCAGCCTTGATTTCCTCAGCTTGCTTTTCAAGCTTTTTGGCTTCATTATTAAGTTCGTCAATCATATTACCACGAGAGAGGATACCTGCGCCCTTTGACTGCGAACCGCCTGTCATTGAACCGCCAGGGTTAATAACCTGACCGTCAACGGTAACAATCTTAAATCTGTTTGAATATCTTTTTGAAATACCTATAGCCGAGTCCATATCCTCAACTATAACAACTCTGCCCAAAAGGTTAGAGATAATAATTTTATACTCGTTTTTACAATCAACAAGGTCGCTTGCAATTGCAACAAAACCCAAGTTATCGTCAAGATCTCTTTCATCAAGGCTTCTCGGCTTGATTGCCGAAATGGGAAGAAACGTTGCCCTGCCGACACGGTTATTTTTAAGATAATAAATTGCACGCTTAGCATCTGCTTCATTGCCGACAACTATATTTTGCATTGCCGCACCGAGTGCAACCTCAACTGCCACGCTGTATTCATTATCAACAGTTATGAGTTGAGAAAGCGGTCCGTGAATACCTGAAAGTGCCTTATTCTGTGCCTGACGCATAACCGCCTTAACGGCACCCGAAAAGCCTTCCATATTCTTTTCAAGGTCTAAAAGCATTTTAGCTCTTTGCACCTTTTGGTTATATTCGTTAGTTACTTTTTCAAGTTCTGCCTTAATCTTATCTGCATTGGCATTTTTATTTTCAAGCTTGATTTTATAGCCCTGCATTGAATTGTTATTTTCATCAATACGTGATTGCAAACTTTCTAAATTTTCATCACTTTTTGCTTTAAGCTCTTTAAACTTTTCAAGCTCCTCACGGCTTTTTTCAATTGATGAATCAACAACGCTCTGCCTTGACTTGATTTCCTGAGAAGAAGTGAGCGCCTGAGAACATTTAACACGGCAGTCGGAAAGTTTCAAAGTAAGAGAAGTGATTTTTTGATTAAGTTCAACAGTAAGTTTTGAAAATTCTTCATTAGATGAAAGAAGATTATTCATCTCATCCGTAACACTTTTAAGCTCAGCTTTCTTTTCCTCAATTTCCTTAACGCTTTTTGAGATAAACTGCTCTTTTTCCTCTATCTGAGCATCAATAGAAAGATTGGTGCTATCAACATCGCCGATATCGTTTTTAAGTCTTTCAATAGTTTCGTTATTATGATTTAAAGTAGTTTCTAAAACGGAAGCCTCGCCGTCTTTGCGAAGCGCCTGCTCCTCATAAGCCTTTGAGCCTGCTCTGATTTGCTCGATTTGGGTATTGATTGAAACAGTCTTTTGCGCTATTTCTTCAATCTCCTGTTCAATCTCTTTAAGTTCCTTTTCGCAAACGTCATAGGATGCGTTGGCAGCGTCAATTTTATGCTCCTGCTCTCTTAAATCATTGGTAAAGCGGTTAATCTTATTTACCCATACACCTATTTCAAGCGTTTTTTTCTCATCGGAAAGAGTGATAAACTTCTGCGCCTTTTCACTCTGCTTTCTGAGCGGCTCAACTCTGCTTTCAAGTTCGCCCAAAATATCAAGAAGCCTGACTAAATTTTCCTGCGCTTGGTCAAGTCTGCGGGTAGCGTCTTTTCTTTTATGACGAAAAAGGGAAATACCTGCGGCTTCTTCAAAAAGTTCACGCCTGTCCTCATTTTTTTGCGAAATGATTGAGTCAATCTTACCTTGACCTACCATTGAATAGCCGTCTGAACCGAGTCCAGTATCCATAAACAGTTCTCTTATATCCCTTGCTCTTACGATTTCGCCGTCAATTTTATATTCACTTTCACCCGAACGATAATATCTTCTTGAAACGGTTACAACCTCGCCCTTATCTTTAAGCGTTTGGTCGGTATTGTCAAGAGTAAGCTGGACCTGAGCAAAGCCCAAAGCCTTACGTGCAGAAGTACCGCTGAAGATAACATCCTCCATTTTTGAGCCACGAAGAGATTTAGAACTTGTCTCGCCCAAAACCCAACGAACTGCGTCGGAAATATTACTTTTGCCCGAACCGTTAGGGCCGACAACTGCGGTAATACCCTTGCCGAAATTAAGCGTTGTCCTGTCCGGAAAAGACTTAAAACCTTGTATTTCAAGTGATTTTAATACCATTATTTTATCTCCAATTCATCAACATCAAGACTGTTGTCGATAACAATTTTTATATTATATCCTCTCTCGATAAGAAGATAGATATTTGATTTTTTATTTCCTTTCAGCTTTGAAAGCGACTTTGAATTAACTGCCACCTCATAATCAGCCGGAGGAAGCGCAAGAATTTTATCAACCATAATTCTTGACTTTACAAGCTCGCCGAAGCTGTCGTGAAAACCGCCTGCAAGCATATTTTTCTTAATATCCTCGCTTGAATGAAGCCCCAAACGAATGATTTTTATATTATTCTTTTCAAAAAGCAAAACAAGTTTTGCGCAAAGCTGCGCCGATTCGTCAGCGTTGAGCGGCTTATATTCACCGCTTAAATAAAGGTCTGCAAGATATGTACCTTTTAATACAACAGTAGGATAAATCCTTACGGTTTGGGGCGATAGCGCAATTATTTTTTCAGCCGTTTTAATAGCTTTTTCTTCGCTGTCCTTATAAAGACCCGTCATCATTTGAAGCCCAAGCTCAAAACCGTATGACTTAATAAGCTCTGACGCATTTTCAACGTCTTTTGCCGTATGACCTCGCCTGTTAGCCAAAAGCACCTCATCGTCCATACTCTGCGCACCAAGTTCAATACTTGTAACTCCGTACTCTTTGAGTAAATCCAAAATTTCTTCATCAATGCAGTCGGGACGGGTAGAAATTCTTATACCCTTTACCTCATTTGATTTTATATATTTATTTGCCGCTTTCAAAAGAGAAATCATATACTCTCTGTCAATCGCAGTAAATGAGCCGCCGAAAAAGGCGATTTCATAATCAAAGCCTTTTGACTTAAGCGCCGTTTTAACTGCCTTGTCAACGTCCTGCGGTGTGGGCTGATTTGCCTGCCCCGTTATTGTTTTTTGATTGCAAAACGAACACTGACACGGGCAGCCTAAATGAGGAACAAAAATACTTATATTACCTTTTTTCATATTACACCCATTAATTTAAGTGCCTCTCTTGCCGCAGCCTGTTCTGCACTTTTTTTACTTCCACCCTTGCCTTTGCCGATAACGTTTGAATTAAGGTGAACTTCAACCTCAAATGTTTTATTATGGTCAGGTCCGCTTTCGCCGACGAGAACGTAATTTACATTTTCATCGGGGTTTTGCTGAACTATTTCCTGCAAAGTTGTTTTATAATCCTTAAAATTGATATGATGGGTTTCAACAGCAGGAGCAAGAAAATGAAGTACAAATTTTTCCGCATTTTCCATTCCGCCGTCAAGATATATAGCGGCAATAAGCGCTTCAAATGCATTTTCCAAAATCGACGGTCTGTCAGCACCGCCCGTGTTTGACTCTCCCTTGCCTAAAAATAGGAAGTTACCGAGTGATATCTGCCTTGCAAAATCCGAAAGTGACTGAGTGCAGACAAGAGAAGAACGAAGTTTTGACAAATCGCCCTCAGGCATATCGGGAAAGCGATGAAAAAGATAGTTAGCCGAAATGATAGAAAGCACGGCGTCACCTAAAAATTCCATTCTCTCGTTACACTTAATTTTATTATGCCTTTCGTTTGCAAAGGAAGAATGTGTAAGAGCTTCCATAAGATAAGCCTTATTTTTGAAATTATATCCTATTTTATCTTCGATAGTTGCCATTTTTATTCCTCTTGCGTATTTATTGAAAATTCATTTTCAATTGAACTAATCAAATTGTTATCCAAAAACCAAATTGCCTGCTTGATTGCGTTTTTAAATGTACGTGCATCTGCCGAGCCGTGAGACTTAATTACAGGCTTTTTAACACCAAGCATAACGGCGCCGCCGTATTCCTTATAATCAAACTGCTTTTTCATATCGTCAATACCTGATTTAACGCCGAGATATGAGATTTTAGAAAGCGTATTTTTCATAAAAGCGTTCTTAATACCATTCATCAAAACTTTTGCAACGCCCTCATAAGTTTTAAGAATAAGATTACCTGTAAACCCGTCGGCAACAACAACGTCTGCGTCACCGAACGGAATTTGCCTACCCTCAATATTACCTACAAAATTGTAAGGTGCATTTTGCATAAGTTTATAAGCTTCTTTAACGGTCGAAGTACCCTTTGTGTTCTCTTCGCCGTTATTTGCAAGCGCAACCCTTGGGTTTTCGACTTTCATAATTTTTTGCATATAAAGGCTTCCCATTTTGCCAAACTGATATAAAAATTCAGCTCTGCACTCGGCATTTGCACCACAGTCCATAAGAAGAAAAGGCTTTTTTGCACTTGGCATAACAGATGCGATTGCAGGTCTTTTAACACCTTTAATTCTTTTAGTGATAAGTGTTGAGCCTACTGTTACGCAACCTGTATTTCCCGCACTCACAAAAGCGTCGCCTTCACCTTCATTCAAAAGTTTAAAGCCGATACCCATTGATGAGTCTGCCTTTTCTTTAAGTACTGCCTTTGCATCGTCATGCATTGTGATAACTGAATTTGAATTAACAATTTTCACATTTTCAAGTGCAATATTATTATCCTTAATGCATTTTTGTATTTCTTTATCATTTCCGACAAGTACGGGAGCAATTCCGTATTCTTTTTGAGCAAGATAGGTACCCTTAAGTATCTCAAGCGGAGCATTATCCCCACCCATAGCATCAATAATTATTCTTTTTTGCATGGCAAATATTGCACCCTTTCCCAACTTAATTTTAACTATAAGGTTTTCATACTTTCTTCAAGGCTTGCAAGCGCTCTTTGCGCCATAGCGGCATAGCGCTCTTTTTTATCCTTAATTTTCGGCTCTATTGCAGGCAGCACACCGAAGTTAGCACCCATAGGCTGAAAATTCTTAACGCTTTCGTCACTGATATAATCGCTCAAAGCGCCTATCATAGTAACATCAGAGAGGGTGAACGGCTCTTTACCCTGCGCTCTTCTTACGGCATTGATACCTGCCATAATTCCGCTTGCCGCACTTTCCATATATCCCTCAACTCCCGTGATTTGACCTGCAAAGAAAAGGTTGTTTTTATTTCTAAATGAAAAATCGTTATTAAGAAGCTTTGGTGAATTCAAAAACGAATTTCTATGCATAACACCGTAGCGCACAAACTGAGCATTTTCAAGCCCCGGAATCATAGAGAAAACACGTTTTTGCTCGCCGAACTTCAAATTGGTTTGAAAACCCACAAGATTAAACATTGTACCCTTTGAATTTTCACGTCTTAACTGAACACAAGCCCAAGGTCTGTGCCCTGTGTTCGGGTCGACCAAACCGACAGGTTTCATAGGGCCGAAACGAGGAGCGTCAAGCCCTCTTTTAGCAAGTTTTTCAATCGGCATACAGCCCTCATAGACGTCAAAATCGTGAACAATTGCACTCTCGGCATTAACAAGTTCATTAATAAAAGACTCATACTCTGCCTTATTGAACGGGCAATTGATATAATCATCGTCACCGCCACGCTCATAACGTGAAGCACCGAATGCCTTAGACATATCAACACTCTCTGCAGTAACAATCGGAGCGGCGGCATCATAAAACGAGAGATACTCACCTGTAATATTGCTGATACTTTTTGCAAGAGCGCCGTCTGTCAACGGACCCGTTGCAACAATTGTTATTGTATCGTCGTCAAGTTCTAAATCCTCAACTATTTCATTAATCACCTCAATATTGGGGTGAGATTTGATTTTTTCAGTCACGCTTTTTGAGAAAATATCCCTGTCAACTGCCAAAGCGCCGCCTGCCGGAACACTCGACTGCCTTGCAATCGGGACCGTAAGCGAGCCTAAACGAGCCATTTCCTCTTTCAAAAGACCTGCTGCGCTTTCAATACGTGAGGCCTTAAGTGAATTTGAACACACAAGTTCACAAAACAAGTCCGACTTATGCGCCTCACTCTTTTTAATCGGCTTCATTTCATAAAGCGAAACATTATATCCGTTATTTGCAATCTGCCACGCAGCCTCAACACCTGCAAGACCTGCGCCGATAACCTTAAATTTCATATAAATTACCGTTTATTCTTCTGTTTTCTTTTTTCTCGGAGCCGGCTTTGTAAAACCGCAGCCCTCTGTATCGGGACAATAAAGCACATTGCCCTTGCGTTTAAAGAGCGACTTGCCGCAACGAGGGCAAACTTCGTCGCTCGGTGCGTCCCAAGTCATAAAATTACACTTAGGATAATTTGAACAACCGTAGAATGACGAGCCTCTCTTGGTTTTTTTCTCAATTACGTCGCCGCCGCATTCAGGGCACTTAGCCTTAGTCCTGAAAATAAGCGGCTTTGTATTTTTACATTCCGGATAGCCGGGGCAAGCAAGAAATTTACCGAATCTGCCGACTTTGACAACCATATTTCTGCCGCACTTTTCGCAAATTTCGTCTGTTTCTTCTTCCTTAAGCTTAATTTTAACGCCCTGCATTTCCTCTTTAGCTTTTTCAAGAGGTTTTTCAAAATCATCATAATAAAGGCGAATCATATCCTTATAATTTTTTTCGCCGGAATCGATTTTATCAAGGTCAGCCTCCATTTTGGAAGTGTATTTAACATTAACAATATTAGGCATTTTATCTTTAAGAAGATTTGTTACAGCCTCGCCGAGTTCAGTCGGCACAAACTGCTTGCCCTCACGCTTAACATATTCACGGTTGAGAATAGTTGAGGTGATGGTAACATAAGTTGACGGTCTGCCGACGCCGTTTTCCTCAAGTGCTTTAGTAAGGGAAGCTTCGGTATATCTTGCAGGCGGCTGAGTAAAGTGCTGATTGCCCAAAATACTCTTAAGCTTAAGTTCGTCGCCTTCCTTAAGAGCCGGGAGAGGAGATGCGCTGTCGTTCTTTTCATCGTCAACCTTTTCCTCGTAAAGCTTTGTAAAGCCGTCAAACTTAACTGTATAACCTGTGGCGGTGAAGATATATTCCCCTGCCTCAATCTCGATTTTCATAGTTTCCTGCATACAGGATTCCATAAGAGATGCAATAAATCTTTCCCAAACAAGTTTATAAATTTTATATTGGTCGCTTGTAAGATATGGCTTAACCTGCTCAGGTGTAACCTTTGGCATTGACGGTCTGATAGCCTCGTGACCGTCTTGAATATTACTCTTTGATTTAAAATATCTCGGCTTTTTAGGGAGATACTTTTCACCGTATGTCTCTGTAATAAATTCATTACCGGCTGCTCTTGCTTCTTCAGATATACGAAGCGAGTCTGTTCTCATATAAGTGATAAGACCGACTGTGCCGAGTTCTCCTGCCTCAACGCCTTCGTAAAGTTCCTGCGCCGCCTTCATAGTTCTCCTTGCTTGGAATGAAAGACGTCTCGAAGCCTCCTGCTGAAGAGTTGACGTGATAAAAGGAGGAGTAGGGTTTTTCTTTCTGCTGCCCTTTTTAACTCCCTTTACAACATAACTTTCGCCGTCAAGGTCAGAAAGAACGCTGTCACTTTGCTCTTTATTTTCAATCTTGATTTTTTCACCGTTTTTAGTTGAAAGAGAAGCTGAAAACACCTTTCTTTCCGGCGGATTTGTAAACTTAGCATCAATCGACCAATATTCCTCAGCCTTAAATGCACGAATTTCATTTTCCCTGTCAACAATCAATCTGAGAGCGACTGACTGAACACGGCCTGCCGAAAGACCTCTTCTGATTTTTTGAGAAATAAACGGCGAAAGCTTATAGCCGATAAGTCGGTCAAGAATACGCCTTGCCTGCTGAGCGTCAACCAAATCAATATCAATTTGACGTGGCGCATCCATTCCGTTTTTTACTCCGTTTTTTGTAATCTCATTAAACGTAACTCTGTTTTTATCCTTAAGGTCAAGACCCAAAAGAGTGGCAAGATGCCAAGAAATAGCTTCTCCCTCACGGTCGGGGTCGGTTGCGAGATAAACATAGTCCGCATTGTCAGCCTTTTTCTTAAGGTCTTTAACGAAGTTTTCCTTTCCTTTTATTACCGCATATTTCGGTTCAAAGTCATTTGCAATATCAACACTGAGCCTTGCTGCCGGCAAATCCCTGACGTGGCCCATTGAGGCAATAACGTCATAACCTCTTCCGAGATAGCCTTTAATATTTTTTGCCTTTGCAGGTGACTCCACAATTACTAATTTAGACATATTCTGTTTCCTTTCAGGATTTTTTAAACCTCTTACCTGAGGCACTTATTATCACTTTTTTAAGCTCGAGAAATGTTAAAGCTACAAGAACCTGCGAAGCAGTTAAACCCGATTTCTCGATTATATCATCAACCTGAGTGAACTCCTCGCCTATGCAGTCATAAACGATTTTGTTGTTTCCTTCAAGCGACCATACATTTTCGTCAATTTTTCTTCTGTTTTCTCTTCCTTTTTCAAGATTTTCAAAGGAGTATTTTTTATCAATCAAATTATTTTCAGGCGTTGGCTTAACATTAAGCTCCTTAGCCGATTTTTTCTTAACAATAGAGGTATCAAGCGTTTTTTCCGAGTTATCAAGGACTATTTCATTAGCAGTCCTTATTTTAGATAAATCAAGAGTCGGATAATCATTTTCATAAGCCTCAACAACGTTAACGGGATTGATTGCAAGCCTTGCGCCGTCGCTTATAAGTTTATTTGTACCTGAAAAATCGCTTGAAAATATAGAAGCGGGAACGGCATAAACATCACGGTTTTGCTCAATCGCAAGATTTGCGGTAATAAGGCTGCCGCTTTTAACACCTGCCTCAACCACCAAAATTCCTAAGCTCAAACCGCTTATAATACGGTTGCGCATAGGAAAAGAAGTTCTGTTAGCCGGAACATTGGGCTGATACTCAGTAACAAGTGCACCGTTTTGCTTTATCATATTTCTTAAGCCTTCGTTAGCCTTTAAATAATTATTACCAAGCCCGTTTCCCAAAACGGCAACTGTTTTTCCGCCGCAGGCAAGAGCGCCTAAATGAGAATATGTATCAATTCCCAAGGCTCCGCCGCTTACAACGAGAGCACCTGCCTCGGTAATACCCTTAGCCATAATGTGCGCCGCTTTGATTGCATATTCACTTGCCTTTCTTGTGCCTACCATACCGATGCAAACAAGATTATCAATATCGGGTAGCTTTCCGTCAACATACAAAACGGCTGGCGGATTAATTATCTCCTTAAGTCTTTTTGGATAAGCTTTATCGTCAAAATCAATTATCTTATAACCGTTTTTTGAGCAGCAATCAATTATTTCATCTGACTCTCCAACATCAGTCATTATCAACTTTTCAACCTGACGTTTAGATAAAACCGTGCTCATTTTCCATTCGCTTTCACCAAGCTCATAAAGAAGTTTTGCACTTTTATATTCATCAATTATGCTTTTTATTTTAGCGCCGTATCCAAGAGCGTTTTGAAGCCAAATCCAATACCTTGCATTTTCACTCATCTTTGCATCTCCCACATAGTTATGGCTGCCGCCA
>FR889155.1:19763-33031 GCA_000436835.1 Eubacterium sp. CAG:251 | reverse complement strand
CCCACATAGTTATGGCTGCCGCCACATGCGCATTAAGGCTTTCTGCACGGCCGGGCATAGGAATTGTTATTTTTTCATCACACATTGCCATAACCTCATCGCTTACCCCGTTAGCCTCATTACCGATAACGCAAAGGCAGGAAGTTGAAAAATCAATTTCGTTTATTTTTTTTGCAGAGGTGTCAGGCGAAGTGGCATACGTTTTAATTTTGAGAGACTTTGCCTGATTTAATATCGGAACAAGGCTTAAACATTCAATAACCTCAATCCTGAGCGCCGAACCCATAGATGCTCGCAAAACCTTTGGGTTATATACATCGCATCCTCCGCCGACAATTACGCCGTCAATGCCGAGCGCCTCCGCCGTCCTTATAACTGTGCCGAGATTACCGGGGTCTTGAAGATTATCCGTAGCAATATACTTTTTGCCGTTTTGAAGAGCGTTATTATCATTTTTCATTTTGCAAACTGCAAAAATACCTTGTGAATTCTTCGTTTCGCTTAATTTTTGCGAAAGAGTATCACTTATGAAATAAGAGGCTTTGCTTTTCCTTTGCATTAAAACGGACTTTTCAAAATACCTTTCGTTTGCGCTTTCCGTTATCAAGAATATTTCAACCTCATAAAAAGAGTTAAGGACGTCAAAAACAAGCCTTGCCCCCTCAAGAACAAACAAGCCCTGTGCCCTGCGCTCCTTGGAAGAGGTAAAGAGTTTTTTAACGCCCTTTATTATTTCGTTATTTTTACCTGTGATTTTTTCCATACACAACTCCAAGAAAGTGTGCCAATAATTTACATTCGTTTAAAGAAATCACTGACTGCATTATTATATATTATATTATTTTTATATATTACATTATAAGCAGAAAAAATTCAATACCCAAAATAAATTTTTTATAAAAAAGCGGAATAACAATTTATGTCATTCCGCCTCAGCAATTATTTAGTTTTAACAGTTTTAATTTTGGACCAAGCAGAATAAACGGTCTTACCGTTTTTAGTTTTATACGCTCTTACTTTCACATAATATTTTTTCTTGCTTTTAAGCTTTTTAACAGTTGATTTTGAAGATTTGACTTTAACTGTTTTGGTAGTCTTTTTAGTGAATTTTTTGCTTGTTGAAAGCTTAATTTGATAGCCCGAAGCGGCTTTATTGTCAGAATTATTTACAGTTATTTTCTTTCTCCCCGCTTTTAGTGAATAAATTTTAGGGGTTTTAAGAATTTTCTTTTTATCGCCCTTTGTTTTGTAGGAATAACCGCAAAGATAACAGGTATATGTATGATATCCGGCTGAAAAATAAGTAGGTGAAGTTGTTACAACATCAAAATAATGATTGCAAACATAATTTGAAACGGAAAAAGTATAATCACCTGCACTCAATATCCTGAAATAATAAGTACCTTTAAGAAAATCAAAATTCTTGTCTGTGACCTTTTTCTGCGCTTTATCGCCTAAAACAAATACGGTATCAATAATATTTTTATCATCATTTTGATAAATCTCAACTTTTGCGGCAGAATTTGATGAAATCGATAATGTATATTTTGCCGCTTGATTTAAGTCAAGTTTAAAAACAGTTCCTGTAATTTCCGTCGCAGGGCGGTTATAAATTGTGCCGATTACAAGATTTTCAGCGCTTTGAAAGGTGTTTTTACCGTTCTTACTTGACCCATCCTCACCAAATGCAGCATTTGCGCAAAATAAGCTTGAAACAAGCATCAAAAATGCCAATAAAACACTTGAAATTTTTTTCATATTCAATCACCCTTTCGTCATTATAATATCACTAATTTATACAGTTGTCAAAATATTTTTCGTTCTACTTTAGTTTAAATTTGCACTTTACAATAACTAAGAAAAGAACTAAAATAAAAATATGCAAAAGGAAAAGAGATGAAAAATATGTGGGCGGTATTTGCAGTTTTATCGGCAGTATTTGCGGCTTTAACATCAATTCTTGCAAAGGTTGGTATCAAAGATGTTGACTCTAATCTTGCAACGGCAATCAGAACGGTTGTAGTTGTTGCAATGTCTTGGCTTATGGTGTTTATCACAAATGCGCAATCAGGAATCATTAATATCGGCAAAAAAAGCTGGATATTCCTTATTTTGTCAGGCCTTGCAACCGGTGCTTCGTGGCTTTGTTACTACAAAGCAATACAAATCGGAGAGGTTTCAAAAGTTGTGCCTATTGATAAATTAAGCGTCGTAATCACTCTTGTTTTGGCATTTATATTTCTTCACGAGGACTTCAATATCAAGTCACTTGTCGGCTGTATTTTGATTGCGGCAGGCACACTGATTATGGTTCTTTAAATTCTTCACTCGCCCTTAATTCGTTTAAGGGCGTTTTTTTCTAAGCGGGAAACCTGAGCCTGTGATATACCGACCTCACGTGCAACCTCCATTTGCGTTTTGCCCTGCATAAAGCGAAGATACATAATATTTCGTTCTCTGTCATCAAGTTTTTTGATTTCGTCTTTAATAGAAATTTCATCTACCCAATCTTTATCAGTCGAGTTATCGCCCACTTGATCCATAACAAAAATAGTATCACCTCCGTCATTATATACCGGCTCATAAAGTGATACTGGGTCAACAATTGCTTCAAGAGCAAGAACAACATCGCTTTTTTTCATTTCAAGCCTTTGAGCAATTTCCTCAATAGTCGGTTCCTTGCCGTTCTCATTTATAAGCTGTTCCTTAACCTGCATTGCTTTATAAGCAGTATCTCTCATAGAACGGCTGACACGAATGGGATTATCATCACGCAGATATCGCCTTATTTCACCTATACACATCGGCACGGCGTAGGTGGAAAAACGAACATCAAGGTCAGTATTGAAATTATCTATAGCCTTTATAAGGCCGATTACGCCGACTTGAAAAAGGTCGTCCATATTTTCCCCTCTGTTTGAAAAACGTTGCACTACGGACAGTACAAGGCGCAGATTGCCCTCAACAAGCTCATTTCTTGCATTTTTATCTCCGGCTTGAGCCTTTTTTAAAAGTTCCATTTTTTCTTTTTCCTTGAGCACCTTAAGCCTGCCGGTATTAATACCGCATATTTCAACTTTATTATATTGCACACAATCACCCTTTTTCAATTTATGTACAAAAATATTATTGACAAAAAAGAGTGACGTTATGTGCAAAAATAAAAAGCAAAAATAAAAAGAGAGATGAAATAAATCATCCCTCAAATTGCAATAAAAAAATTTATTCGGTAATATTCTTAATAATCTGCTGCATTTGCTCCATTTTTCTTTCCATATCGGCAACAAGAGCAAATTGATTTTTAGCACGAACAAGATTATGCTCAGGGTATGCAGTCTTAAAATATGTATCGCCGTTGAGATAGTCGGTAAGAAAACGCATACCGCACTCAAAGGTCATAAGTTTGGCAGAAAAGGCAAGATTATCTATTTCGCACTGATTAAGAGCATCGCCTGCCTCGCTCAAAAAGCCTTTTGCATAAGCCTCAAAATAATCAAGCATAAGCTCAACCTTATCATAATTATCGTCGTCCTCGGCGCAGGAGTTAGCACCAAAGCGAATAGAGTCGCCGAAATCATAAAGCGCAAGACCCGGCATAACCGTGTCAAGGTCAATAACGCAAATAGCATCATCGCTGTCGCTGTCAAAAAGAACATTATTAAGTTTTGTGTCATTATGGGTTACACGAAGCGGAAGTTCGCCTTTTTCAATAAGTTCAACAAGCTTTTTGCAATCCTCACGCCTGTGCATAACAAACTTAATTTCTTCACCGCAATTAACAGCTCTGTCCGCCTTATCAGCCTGAACTGCAGGAATAAATTCATTTTCATATCTCCAAATTGTATTATGGAAATTCTTAATAATTTCGCTGAGACTTTCAGCCGGAAAATCACTTAAATACTTTTGAAATCTGCCAAATGCCTTACCGCTTTTGCCAAAAACCTCTGCGCTGTCAACCGTGTCGTACGCCTTTGAATTGTCAACAAAACGATACGCACGAAAGCAAGAGCCGTCCTCGTCTTTAAAATATTTATTTCCGTCAAAAGTTCTGATAAAATGAAGCGTCTCCCTATGAGGGTTACCGCCGTCAGCTTTAATCTTTTCTCTCAAAAAGTCGGTAACGGAGAAAATATTGTTCATAAGAGCGTCAATATCAGGGAAAATGCTTGTATTAACCTTTTGAATTACATAATTTCTCTTCTTGCCGTCTTCATTATATGTTGCAAGAAAAGTAGTATTAATATGACCTGAGCCGAATATATCGCAAGATTCAAGCTCACCCTTAAACTTAAACTGCTCAAGAACGTGATTAATATTCATGATTATCTCCTCTAATAAATATTGAATACATTTTAACACAAAATTTTAACAATATCAAGATAAAAGGTAAGCTGACAACATCAGCTTACCTTAGACTGTCGATAAAGTGGCTAAACCGTGCCTTTTTTAGACTGCCGATAAAGTGGCTAAACCGTGCCGTGTTTAAATATCATAAATTGAAATCGTAGGGCAAGGGCTCGCTCTTGCCGTATTGATATGAAAAATAACATTTATAGAAAATCACCTTGAACGTAGTGTTCAAGCCACTTTTGGCACTTTCCGTCTTTTGCTCGGAGGCAGTACCAACGTACAGCACCCACTCGCAAAATACGAAATTTATCTCACTTTCTCGAAGTCTTACAGCGTGTAGAAATTTGTAATCGGACTTTTTCTACACGCTGAGGTAAGCTGATTACATCAGCTTACCTTTAAATTAAACTATAAAAAGAATTATTCACTGCGAAGAGCATCGATAGGGCTCATTTGAGCAGCTTTTCTTGCCGGATAGATGCCGAAGAAAAGGCCTACGCCGCTTGAAAACAGAAGTGCAACAACTATAAGCCACCAAGTAATATTAGGCTTAATATTGATTATTGAGCATGCCGCAAAAGCACCCGCAATACCAATTGTAACGCCGATAATACCACCTATTAAACACAGAATTACCGACTCCGTCAGAAACTGCATCGTAATAACCTTTGTCTTAGCACCCAGCGACTTTCGTATACCAATCTCACGTGTTCGTTCAGTTACCGAGACAAGCATAATATTCATAACACCGATACCGCCGACAATAAGCGAAATAGCACCTACGCAAGCGATAAAAGCGGTAAGAACCGACATAATGATATTAACAATATCTACATAAGTAGCCATATTTTGAGCGGTATACATACTGTTTGAATAATTGCCGTGAGCCGACTTAAGATAGTTTACCGCAGCATTACCTACTGCATCATAATCATAGCCGTCCTTAGCGATAACAAACACACTGCCGAGATTAGCCTTTGCACCTGTAATTTGAGTAAGAGTGGTACAAGGCAGGAACAAGGCAATAATAGTCTTATCGCCGCCTGCACTTGTAAACATATTACTCATAGAGCTTGAGCCGCCGAGAGTACTTGCGAGTGCATCAAGATTTGCAACGCCGCAAATCTTGATTTTCATTGATTTACCGCTTGAAGAAACGGTAACATATTCATTAGTAACGTCCTCGTAACCAAATGCCTGTTGGGCAGAGTTAGTACCAACTACGGCAATAGGAGCATTTGCATTATACTCCTCATCAGTGAAAAATCGACCGTACTCGCACGAATTAGTCAGCGCAAACTGAACGTCGCTGTTTACACCGATAAGCATAGCCGTAGCCTCTGTAGCGGTTTTGTCAATAGTAGCACGGCCAAAGCCCATAAGCATAGGAGAGCAACGCTCAACACCGTTTACTTTATTTTTAATATTTTCTACATCGTCAAGAGTAATATAGTCGTTATCGGTAGCGGAGGTGGTATCAACGCTTACAAGAACAGCGTTTGAGCCCATATCCTCAATAAGCCCGACAATATAATCTCTTACACCCGTACCTGCGCCGATAATCATAATAACGGAGCTGATACCGATAATAATACCCAGCATGGTAAGAAGACTGCGCATCCAATTTGACTTAATACACTTGACTGCGATTTTCAGACTTTCTGTAATATTCACTGCAAAGTCTCCTTACTTAGTTATGCTGTCTACTACTTTAACCTTAAAGGTATCTTCTTTATAATCCGTCTTTGGTGACGAAACAATCTTATCACCCGGCTTAAGACCCGATGTAACCTCGTATGCTGTGTCTGAGATAGCGCCTGTCTTAATTTCAGTCTTAGTTACAGTCTTATCCTCTTCATTATAAAGATAAACATAAGAACCTGTCTTTTCAAGAGTGATAGACTCGATAGGAACAACAGTTACGCCCAAATATGAGCCTGTTTGAATTTCAACGTCGGCATCAAAACCTGCAATAATATTTTCGTCAGGATTTTTAATTTCGATAGTACATTCAACACCTGCGCCGGAATCCGTAAGAGATGACAGACCGCTTACGCCTGCCATTGAGCCTACATTGTCAAGAAGTGAGTTTGACGAACCGCCTGTAGCAGTAGGAGCAATAGTTGCAACCTCACCCTCATATTCGCCGTAAGCAGTAGTAACCTTTGCCTGCATACCAACCTTAACCTTATGAACGTCATATTCGCTAAGGCTTACTGTAGCAACCAAAATATCGTGATTTTCAAGGGTAATACCCGATGTGAGAGCCGTTGTTTGAGAATCAGGGTTGATATCAACTGCGGTAATAACACCGTCAAAATCAGCCGTCCAACCGTTTTTAAGAGCTGTTTGTTGCTCTTTCATAGCATCAAGAGCCTTTTTTGAAACGTCAACCGCTGACTTTTGAGCGTCAACAACAGTTGCATTGCCCTGAGTTTTATAAACTTCATACTGAGCTGCAAGAATAGCACGCTGAATTTCACAGCCGGTAAGAACTGCATTATCTGAATCCGAAACACCCTTTGCAAGCGCTCTGTAATCAATTGAAGAAACAGCGGCTTTAATCATATCAACCGCAACGCCGCTTTCAACAATAAACTTGGTTGAATCAACAATGCCATCTGTAATTGCCTTTTGGACTTGCTTGCCTACAAGATTTGCAATAGCTTCGCTGTTAAGTTGCCCCGATGCGATTGCGCCTGAAATTGTTGTGGCAATAATTTGAGAAATAGTGGTTAAAGTTTTAATATCGTTAGTAATTGAGGCAATGTTATTATTAATTTGTATAAGAGCATTTGCAATATCGTTAATAGTAGCGTTGCCCGTTGTGCTTGAATTTGTATCCTCTTTAAATACTGCTATGTAGCTAAGGTCGCCCGTAACGTGAATAGTCCATGCGGGGGTATTTGCAAGAGGTGCGTCACCTGCAAGATAAGCGGCACGGTTTGCGTACCAACCGAGGAACTGCCAGCCGGCATTAGGAGTAGCAATAGCTGTTATATAGCCGATATCCTGATTATATCTGCCTGAGCCTGTTACAGTACCGCAAACAGCTGACGGATATGCAGTAAGTGAAACCGTATATTTTGGCTTGCCGTCATCTGTAGTCGGCTTAGTTGTAGAAGCGCTTGTAGTAGCTTTAGTTGTTGAAGTAGAAAGCCACTGTGAATAAGAGCCTGTTGTAGTTGAAGCGGCCTTGGTAGTGGTTTTTTTCTTTTTGTTTTTCTTTGTAGTTGTGGTTTTGGTCATCTTCTTTTTAAGCTTTGCTATCTTCTTATCAAGATAATTAACCTCTTTTTTAAGTGAAGCAGCAGAATTTTTGGCGCTCTTTTGATTAGCTACTGCCGTATTATAATTCTTTACTGCGTCGTTATAAGAAGCTTGAAGGGAAGAAACCTGACCGTCAAGAGAAGTGGTATCAAATGTTGCAAGAACATCACCCTTTTTAACTTGATCGCCAACCTTAACATTAACATTTTTAACCGTAGCAACTGTGCCGACTTTATATTCCTTAGAAGTGCCTGCGGTTACATCGCCCGTTAATGATACCTTTTCATAAATATCACCTGTAGCAATTGTATTAAGCTTAACCTCTTCACCGCTTTTTGACTTAACAACGCCAAAAACAGTTCCGGCTACAATTGCAATAACAAGTATTATACAAATAGGTACAATAACCTTCTTTTTGCTTTTTTTAACCGTTGCCATAACTTAAACCCTCGTTCTTTAATAATAGTTTAATTACACGCATAGTATAATTCCATTTTGTATAATTGTCAACAACTTTTTGTAAAGTTTTAAAAAGTTCACAATTTATTTAATTACAACAAATTGTATAAAGCTTATTTATTCGCCTCAAGAGCACGCTTTCCGATATCACGTCTGTAATGAGCGCCTTCAAAATGAATTTTTTCAACTGCATCGTAAGATTTTTTCAGTGCATTTTCAAGAGTATCACCGAGTGCCGTAACGCCCAAAACTCTGCCGCCTGAGGTAACAAGTTTGTTATCTTGAAGCTTAGTTCCCGCATGGTAAACGGTTACACCGTCAAGCTGACCGTTTGAAAGACCTGTAATCTCAATTCCTTTAGGGTATGACTTAGGATAGCCGCCCGAAGCCATAATTACGCAAGCGCACGCATCATCACTCCACTCAACGTCAAGGTCTGAAAGCGTTTCATTGTCAATTGCCTCAAAAATATCAACAATATCAGTCTTAAGCCTTGGCAAAACAACCTGAGTTTCAGGGTCGCCGAAACGGCAATTATATTCAATTACCTTAGGTCCCTTAGGAGTAATCATCAAGCCGAAATAAAGACAGCCTTTAAATGTTCTGCCCTCGTTATTCATAGCATTGATTGTAGGCATAAATATTTTATCCATACATTCCTTTGCAACTTCTTGCGTATAATAAGGGTTAGGAGAAACAGTTCCCATTCCGCCTGTATTAAGACCCTTATCGCCGTCAAGCGCACGCTTATGGTCCATAGAAGATACCATAGGTTTAACGCATTTACCGTCTGTAAATGCAAGAACAGAGACCTCCGGACCTGTCAAAAATTCCTCAACAACAATATTATTGCCGGAAGCACCGAAGATTTTATCCTCCATAATTTCCTTAACGCCTGCGATTGCGTCATCAAGATTTTCAGGAATGATTACACCTTTGCCGAGTGCAAGGCCGTCTGCCTTAATAACAGTAGGAAATTCGTTTCTTTCCTTAATATAATCAATTGCTTCTTCGGCATTGTCAAACACTTTATATTCAGCAGTCGGAATATTATATTTTTGCATAAGTTCCTTTGAAAAAACCTTAGAGCCTTCGATAATCGCTGCGTTTGCACGTGGACCGAATGTTTTAAATCCTGCCTCATTAAGAGCGTCTACCATACCTGCAACAAGCGGATCATCAGGAGCAACAACAACCAAATCGGCTTTAATTTCCTTAGCCAAGTTCACAACGCCGTCAATATCGGTTGCCGCAACATCAAAACACTTGGCATCATAAGAGATACCGCCGTTTCCCGGTGTGCAAAAAATCTCATCAACCTTCTTCGACTCTTTAATTTTCCTTACAAGAGCGTGCTCTCTGCCGCCCCCGCCAACAACAAGAACTTTCATATTTTCCTCCAAATTCATAATATATATGTAAATAATATATAATTTATAATAGCAAAGCAAGGGTGACGTGTGCCACCCTTTTAAAAATTATTTCTCGTTTTTATTGATAATACGTGTTTCTTCCTCTTTTGTTTCAAGATTAATGAAGCGAACAAAAAGAGAAACCTTATTATCCTCATTAAGATTAGTCCAAATCATATTGGTAAACTCGTCGATATCACTATTGATTTCAACAGGAGTAGGCTCACCCTCAAATGACGGAATAGGATTGCCGTCGCATTTATATGTATGAATAAAATGGCCGAGCCCTCTTCTTGCAGGGTATTCATAGAAAAATCTCACACACTCCGGTTCACCGCAGTTTGACTTAAGTATGGAAAGATTATAATTACCGTTTTCCTTTAAAATACCTGAAATCCTTGGTGTATAATTAGGTGCATCAGGCTCAAATTCTCTTGTGATAAGTGCATCGTGGTAGCAATCGCCCTTAGAAAACGAATCGTAAATAGTATCCGTCTGGTCGCCGTTAGTTACAATTGTGTCACCGTTAAACTTAAGAACAGGATTATAGATAATAAGTGACGGGTCCTCCATTTTTGACTCATCAAAAGCCTTAGTACGTATTCCGCCACGCTCATTTTCCTCAAAAATTCTGTTACGGCTGTTTACACTTCTGCCCATAATGAAATAAGCAGCCACAGCGAATTTGCCGTCATCACTTTGACCGAGAACAATGCCTCTGCCCGGATATGAATTAGTATTAAGCTCGTTTGCAAGAGATTTGATTTCCATATATTACACCTCAAAATTATTCAATTATTTTTGTTCTGTTGCCGTAAACTTCAATCTTATCTTGGCAAAAAAGAGAAACGGCACGGGGAAGAATTTTCCACTCACATTCCTCCATAACTCGTTTTTGCAAAACCTCAGGAGTATCATCAAATTTGACCTCGCTTGCCTTTTGCAAAATGATAGGACCGCCGTCACATTTCTCGGTTACGAAATGAACGGTAGCACCGGTAAGTTTCACTCCGCTTTCAATAACTTTTTCGTGAACGTGAAGCCCCCAATAGCCTTCACCGCAAAATGACGGAATTAAAGCAGGATGAACGTTCATCATTTTATTTGGAAATGCCTTTACAATTTGTTCGTCAAGAATAGTCATAAAGCCGGCATAAACCACTAAATCCGCTTTTGCTTCAAGGAGAATATCCCTGATTGCAGCAGTATATTCAGCTCTGTCTTTATAATTTTTCTTTTCGCAAATTTTAGTTGCGATGTTATTATTTTCAGCCCTTTTAAGAGCATAAGCGTCAGGATTTGAGGACACAACAAGGGTGATTTTACCGCCGATAATTTCTCCCCTGCTTTGCGCATCAATAAGAGCCTGCAAATTAGTTCCGCCGCCCGACACTAAAACAGCAACATTTTTCATCATACGAGTTCAACACCCTTTTCGCCCATCTGAATTTCGCCGATTACACGAGCGTCCTCGCCGTTTTCATTAAGTATTCTTACAGCCTCGTCTGCTTTATCATTATCAACTGCAATAACAAGACCCGTACCCATATTAAATGTGTTAAACATATCTCTTTCAGGGATATTTCCCTCGCTTGCGATAAGGTCGAAAATAGGCTTTTTAAAGCATTTGTCCTTTTTAATAACAGCCTTAAAACCGTCGTTTAACATTCTCGGAACATTTTCATAAAATCCGCCGCCGGTAATATGGCTGATAGCATTTACGTTAACCTTATCCATAAGAGCAAGAAGAGGTTTAACATAAATTCTTGTAGGAGTTAAAAGTTCCTCACCGAGAGTTTTTCCAAGCTCGGCAACGTGAACTCCAAGTCTTTCCTCAGTGATATTAAACACCTTTCTTACAAGTGAAAAACCGTTTGAGTGAACACCTGAAGAAGCAACACCGATAAGAGCGTTGCCGCTTGCAAGCTTATCGCCTGAAACAAGTTTATCCTTTTCGCCGATACCAACGGTAAAACCGGCAAGGTCATATTCCTCATTAGGCATAAGACCGGGATGCTCGGCAGTTTCGCCGCCTACAAGCGCACATCCTGCCTGAACACAGCCCTCTGCAACACCGCTTACGATTTGAGCAATTTTTTCCGGATAGTTTTTGCCGCAAGCAATATAATCAAGGAAGAAAAGCGGCTTTGCACCTGAGCAGGCAACGTCATTAACGCACATTGCAACACAGTCGATACCGATTGTGTCGTGCTTATCAAGAAGAAAGGCAACCTTAAGCTTTGTGCCGACACCGTCGGTGCCCGAAACGAGAACAGGATTTTTGTAATTACCTGCACCCAAAAGTTCAAACATACCGCCGAAGCCGCCGATTGAACCCATAACACCCGGTATTTCGGTTCTTTTTACGTGTGATTTAATAAGTTCAACAGATTCATAACCTGCTGTTACGTCTACACCTGCAGCGGCGTAGCTTGCGCTGAAACTATCGTTCATATTTTAAACTCCTTATTAGATTGCGGATAAGCAATTTCACAATCTTTTTTATATTATTATTTTTTCTTTGAGCGAACAATGTTCGCCGTTCGCCCTTACAACGTCAAAAAGCGAAATTATAAACAGTGAAATTCACCTTTGGCAAACATCACTTATAATTCCTTGATTTTTTCCTGAAGGGCGATATCCTTTTGCTTTACCTGCTCTGCCATATCCTCACGCATTTTTACAAGCTTAGCCATAAGTTCATCATCGCCGACAGCGAGAATTTCGGCAGCGAGCAAGGCTGCATTTTTAGCAGCATTAACACCGACTGTGGCAACAGGAAT
Source organism: Eubacterium sp. CAG:251 (assembly GCA_000436835.1). Taxonomy (GTDB): domain Bacteria; phylum Bacillota; class Clostridia; order Oscillospirales; family Acutalibacteraceae; genus Eubacterium_R. The sequence continues at coordinate 20,757 of FR889155.1, read as the reverse complement.
TCCCGGAGGCATCATAACTGTTGCAAGCATCGCATCCATTCCGTCGAGTACCTTTGCACTGCACGGAATACCGATAACCGGAAGAGTAGTTGACGCCGCAAGCACGCCGCCCAAATGAGCTGCCATACCTGCTGCCGCAATAATTACGCCAAATCCGTTTTTAATTGCATTTTTCGAGAACTCGTGAGCTTCTTCTGGTGTTCTGTGTGCACTCATCACACGAGCCTCAACTTCAATTCCCAATTCTTTAAGTTGTTTGATTGCAGGAGCCACAACAGGCAAATCACTGTCAGAGCCCATAATAATTGCAACTTTTTTCATAATTTGTCCTCCCGGAGTAATTTATTTTATTCTGTCAACGCAGTATTGAAGATACACGTTGCTTTCGTCAGGGTGAAAAGTGCCGTAACCATTTTCGTAAATATAAATTGCTTTTGCTCTCTTAGAGCCTTTTGCGATTGCAAAATAAGTGGTTGGGGTATAACTTTTTGTATATCCCTGAAGCCTTGGGTCAAAAATATAAGGCTTGCCGGCAAGATATATTACCGCCCATTTATGAATAGGCCTTGAGCCGTCATTATTCTTAACCTTTCCTGCCTCAAGAGTGATAAAGTCGTCATATCTTTTTTGACTTTTTGCAAAAAGAGCAGCAAGGCAGTTGTTGAAATTACTGTTACAGCCTACGCAGTTCCAACCGTGTTTTTTGAAGTTCTTAGCGTGCCAAACGTAAATAGCCTTAAATTTATCATAAGTGGTTTTATACTTAGAAATATTAACACCACCGTCGGTATATCTCTTAATCTGCTTGGCGCCCGAATTATCTGTCTTAATAGCATTGAGCATTTGCTTAACGCTCAAATTAGATTTAACCGTCGTACTCTTAACTTTAGAAAATGTGCTGATATATCTTGCATTTCCTATAGTTTTATATGTAGCGATTCTGAAATAATATTTTCCTTTTGCAAGACCTGAAATCGTTTTGCTTGACTTACTC
>FR889155.1:0-19714 GCA_000436835.1 Eubacterium sp. CAG:251 | reverse complement strand
CCGAAACAAAAACTGTGCATTTACTGCCGTCATCTTTAAATTTCTTATTTCTTGAATACTCAATAACATAACCGCTGACATTCTTTGCCTTTTTCCACTTAACGCTGACCTTACCCTTAGAGGTATACTTTGCAGATGAAAGCGAAGTACCCTTAGGTGCGGTCATAACAGAAACCGGAGCACTGTAATCACCGAAAGCATAGCTTCCGTTTTGGAAAACATAGGAACGAACGCAGATTTTATATCCTGTATTTTTATTAAGCGACCTTAAAACACAGTAATAGTTATCGCCGTCAACATAAGCCTTGGGATAATACGTATTTGTTTTATCGTCGAAAAGAGAAATCTCGTATCCGTCAACCCAGCCGTAATAAGAGCAGTTCCAATAAATTTCAATATCCGTCTTGCCGACACAAGAAACGGAAATGTCGCTTATAACGCTTTGGTCAGGTGTACTGTAATCATCTTCATAATAAAAGTCGTTTTGCTCATCTGCAAAAGAAACAGTTGTGCCAAAAGCAAATGTACTCAAAGCAAGAATAACCGCAAGAAATACACTGATAACTTTTTTCATATTTTCATTCCTAACAAATATATTTTTAAGTATTATATATTATAAGTAATACTTTTTCAACAAGAAATTTACATTATTGTAAAAAACTGCTGTAAGTATCCGTTGAAAGCTTATCAAAAGTATAAAATTCTTTTGCAAAAGCCCAATCATCATCAGTAAGTACACCGTCTTTATCGGAATCAAGATTTTTTAAATAAATATCGTCTCTTGAATTGATATCATAATTTTTCATATGCACAAAACATGCATAATCCTTTGCGTTAATGTATCCGTCTTCCGTCAAATCGCCGTAAATAAGACCGATGTTTCCGAGATTAGGCGTATTATTTATAATTTTAATTTTTCTCTCGACGGCGCCTGTATATTTCAAAACAATATAGTCATACGCATATTCAACACTGAAAGTTCCGTTTTTATCGGTTGAGCCGACATATTTACCCTCGTTGTTATAAATATCAACATCTTCAAGCGGTCGATTCAAGTCCACACCGCCGTTTTTTGAATTGATAAGATAAACGCTGCCGTATACGTCCTGACCGAGTTTATCAACATAGCTGTCCCTATATGTATCGCCGCAATAAACGCATTTATGTTCTGTATAACCCGAACCCGTAATCGTAGGATTCACAACCGTACTGACGTATGAATGAACAACATTTATCGTAAATTCAAGCGTTTTATTTTCTACTGTAATTGAGTCCTTATTTTCACCGCAGGTAACTTTGCCGTTTAAGAGATTATTATATTTAATTTCCATTCCACGATAGCTTGTGCCGTTATTAAATGGCAATTTATAAACATATCCGCTTGCGTATTCAAAATCGACTGTTTGCGTTTTTATATATTCAAGAGGCGAAAAATTCTTGCCTACAAGGTCGCTTGCCTGATATGTTATATCCCAAGAAATTGAAACATTAACAATAACTTCGCTTGATAAAGAAACGCTGTACGTGCCGAGAGAATTAACACTTTCAACATAAAAATAATATGTTTTGCCCGCCTCAAAATCATATTTCAATGTAAAATTAAGGTCGCTTTCATCATTATCGTCTGCCGATGCCAATGTGTTGCCGTCATTATCTTTAAGAACGCAGTTGACATCAACTTCTCCGCTTGATTTAAAAGTATATTGGCTCGATGAACTCGGAGTGAATTTATACACCGCTTGCTCATTTAAATTATCCTCTGTATAAGTTCTTGACGCAACGTCACCTTCTTCAATTGCAATTTCATTTAACAATTCATAATTTATAAAAGAACTTTTAGCGTAATTATACGCCTTAGAGCCACTGTAAACGCCAAGGGTAAAGCCATCATAAGTGCCGTCAACACTTGCCTTTTCATATCCAAAGCTGTATTTTGAAAGCTTTGCAAGCGACGGAACATCAACCCTTTTAAGCAAAGGACATTTAAAAAATGCACGTGAGCTTATTGTAAGTTCGTTTCCCATTGCCTTAAAGCTTACTTTTGAAAGAACACTGCAATTTTCAAATGCAGACGTACCGATTGACGAAATGCTTTTCGGAAAAACGATTTCCTTAAGATTATCGCAGAAATAGAATGCATCATTATTAATATATTTGAGTTTATCGGGCAGTTTAATATGTTCTATTTGAGCACCTGAAAAAGCATAACCTCCGATAGATTCAATGCTGTCGGCAAGCTTAATATCGGTGCAGGAAACGCCGTAAAAAAAATAATTTCCCAAAGAGGTTATACCATCCTCTACAACAATATGCTCAATTGAGCCGTCACTTCTCCAATAAAACCACGGCTGAGATGTTGTATCTCCGCTTGAGTTTGTAAAATTAGGGGTTCTGCCTTTGCCCGATATCGTAAGTGTTTTTGTATTTGCGTCAAACGAATAATATGCAGAAGAATTTATAAGCTTTGTAGGTTCAATATCTGTTGTTTGAGCAGCAAAAGATATATTGCAAACACCCAAAACAGATATTGAAAGAACTGAAGATAAAAATATTGAAAGAAGCTTTTTCATAAAAAAATAACACTCCGAAAATTTTGCTGAAATCGAATACTTATATTTTAACATAAAATAATAATTAATACAATCTTATTTAGCCAAGAAAATTATTGTTGACTAATATAAAAATTAGTGTTATATTAATAGCGTAATAATTTAAAAACTGTGATTAGGCGAGTAATTATTTATCCTTCTTCAGAGAGTCGGCGCTTTGGTGCAAGCCGATGTGGGAAAATAATGAAAAACACCTATGAGTTTTCTGAAAGAACGCAATAATTCGTTATTGTTATTAGACTCGGACGTGCAGGAGCGTTAATCCTTTGAGTGAGTTGCATATTTTGCGGCTAATTTAGGTGGTACCACGGAAGCAGTCTTTCGTCCTATTGGACTTAAGGCTGCTATTTTTATTTTACGAAAATCAAAAAAGGAGAACAGTATGGAATTTTCAACACTTTACAGAACAAAGCCTATGAATGAGTTTTCAGAGGCTGACATTAATTCAACAGTTAAAATTGCCGGCTGGGTTGAGAACATTCGTGACCACGGCGGTGTATCATTCATTGACCTTAGAGATATGTACGGCGTAATGCAGGTTGTTATGCGTGACACAACACTTCTTGACGGAATCAGCAAGGAGGATTGCCTTTCTATCGAAGGTATCGTAGAAAAGAGAGATGAGGATACAATCAATCCGAAAATCGCAACAGGTACAATTGAAGTTGAGGCTAAAAAGGTTATAACACTCGGCAAGGTAAGGCAGCCGCTTCCTTTTGAAATTCAAACTTCTAAAGAAATCCGTGAGGATAAAAGACTTCAATACCGTTTTCTTGATTTAAGAAATGAAAAGGTTAAGGACAATATCATTTTCAGAAGTAAGGTTATTGCTTATCTTCGCCAGGTTATGAGCGAAATGGGATTTTTGGAAATGCAGACACCTATTCTTTGTGCATCATCACCTGAGGGCGCACGTGACTATGTAGTTCCTTCACGTGTTCACAAAGGCAAATTTTATGCTCTTCCGCAGGCACCTCAGCAGTACAAGCAACTTTTAATGGTATCCGGAATTGATAAATATTTCCAAGTTGCCCCTTGTTTCAGAGATGAGGACGCAAGAGCTGACCGTTCACCGGGTGAATTTTATCAGCTTGACTTTGAAATGGCTTTTGCAACGCAGGAGGACGTTTTCAAAGTTGGCGAGGAAGTACTTACAAAAACATTTGAAAAATTTGCACCTAAGGGTTACAGCGTAACACAAGCACCTTACCCTGTTATCAGCTACAAAGAGTCTATGCTTAAGTACGGCACAGACAAGCCGGACCTCAGGAATCCGCTTGAAATTGTTGATGTGACAGAATTTTTCCAACGTTGCACATTCAAGCCGTTCCACGGACAGACAGTAAGAGCCATCAAGGTTCATGAGAATATTTCAAAAGGCAAGCACGAGAAACTTCTTAAATTTGCTCAGTCAATCGGCATGGGCGGTCTTGGCTATCTTCTTGTTTTGGAGGATAAGTCATACAAAGGACCGATTGACAAGTTTATTCCTGACGATATGAAAAGTGAGCTTGCTCAAATTGCAAATCTTGAAGTTGGCGACACAATATTCTTCATCGCAGACAACGAGGCTAAAGCCGCTGAATACGCCGGTCAAATCAGAACAAAACTTGGTGAAATGTTTGACCTTTTGGAGAAAAATGCTTATCGTTTCTGCTTTATAAACGACTTCCCAATGTTTGAATACAAAGAGGAAGAAAAGAAAATCGGTTTTACTCACAATCCGTTTTCTATGCCTCAGGGTGGTCTTGATGCACTTGAAAACGAAGACCCGCTTACTATTCTTGCATATCAGTATGATATTGTTTGCAACGGCGTTGAGCTTTCATCGGGCGCAGTTCGTAACCACGATATTGACATTATGAAAAAAGCATTCGAAATTGCAGGATATGACGAAGAAGTGCTCAAAGAGAAGTTTGGCGCACTTTACACCGCATTCCAATTCGGCGCACCGCCACACGCAGGTATGGCACCCGGCATTGACAGAATGATTATGCTTCTCAGAAATGAGGATAATATCAGAGAAATCATTGCATTCCCGATGGACGGCAAGGCTCAGGACCTTATGTGCGGCGCTCCTAACGAAATAACCGAGCAGCAGCTTCGTGAGGTTCATATTAAGCTTAGAAAGTAATATGTAATACGGCGAACAATGTTCGCCCCTACGATTGTTTAATATTCATAAACCACAATTTAAAGAGGTATAATTATGATAAGTAAAGAAGAAGTAATCAAACTTGCCAAACTTGCAAGGCTTGACTTTTCGGATGATGAGCTTGACAAAATCATAAAAGATATGGACGACATTATCGCATTTGCCGACACGATTAACAATTCTGTCGAGGGCGACGCAGATAAAATCAGGAATATTTCCACCTCTGCCACTCCAGCCGAGGAGTTTAGAAAAGACGAGGTTAAGCCGTCGCTTCCTAACGAAAAAATTCTTTCAAACGTCAATGCTTCAAAGGGCTTTTTCTGTGTAAAGGGAGGTATATAAATGAGAGAAATTATTGCACCTTTATCACAATTGCTCAAATCAGGCGAAATATCATCTGTTGAGCTTACAAACAAATATATAAATGCGATTGAAAACGACAATCCAAAATATAATGCTTATGTTTCAACAACATTTGAAAAGGCATTGGAAAATGCAAAATTTGCAGATAAACTCATTGCCGAGGGTAAATCAAGCGCTCTTACAGGTATTCCTATGACGCTTAAGGACAACATTTGCTCCGACGGCGACCTTACCACCTGCTGCTCAAAAATTCTTGAGGGCTTTCGTCCTTATTACGATTCAACCGTATGGACTAAGCTTAAAGCGCAGGGCGCAGTTATGCTCGGCAAAACAAATATGGACGAATTTGCCATGGGTTCAACGAGTGAAACAAGTGTTTACGGCGCTCCGTTAAATCCAAGAAACACAAACCACGTTACAGGCGGCTCATCAGGCGGTGTTGCAGCTGCTGTTTGCGCTAACATTGCGGCTTACGGCTTAGGCTCTGACACAGGCGGCTCTGTTCGTCAGCCTGCTTCATTCTGCGGTATTGTAGGTCTTAAGCCGACATACGGTGCAGTTTCACGTTACGGTCTTATCGCCTATGGCTCATCGCTTGACCAAATCGGTGTTCTTGCTAATTCCGTCAAGGATACAGCTACAGTATTTGACGCTATTAGAGGTGTTGACGAGCACGACCAAACAAGCGTTGATTTCGATTTCGGCAATATTTCGGACACACTCGGTCAGACGGATATTAAAGGTCTTAAAATTGGTATTGCGAAGGAATATTTTGAAGGAATTAACGAGGAAATTAAAGACGCTATATTGGGCGCTGTTAAGGAATTAGAAAAAAACGGTGCCCAAATAGTTGACATCAGCCTTCCTGTTTTACAGCAGGCACTTCCTGTTTACTACATCATTGCATGTGCCGAGGCTTCATCAAACCTCGGAAGATATGACGGCATCAGATACGGTTACAGAGCAAAGGACTTCAACGACGTTGAGGAAATGATACTTAAAACAAGAACCGAAGGCTTCGGCGACGAGGTTAAGAGAAGAATTATGCTCGGCACTTACGTATTAAGTTCGGGTTATTATGACGCTTACTACAAAAAAGCTTGCTTGCTTCGCCAAAACCTTATTGCAGACTTTGACGATATCTTTAACACCTGCGATGTATTAATAGCTCCTACGGCACCTAACACCGCTTTTGAGCTTGGTTTCGAGGGCGCTTCCCCTGTTGATATGTATTTATCCGATATTGCCACAGTCCCTATCAATATTACAGGTGTTCCGGCAATCAGCGTGCCTGTTAAAAATGACAAAGCAAATCTTCCTATCGGTATGCAGATTATCGGCAAGAAATTCGATGAGAAGAAAATTCTTGATGTGGCTTATTTCTACGAAAAGCTTAACAAGAGTGAAGTTGAAGATTTTGAGGGAGGCGTCACATTATGAGTTATAAATTAGTTTGCGGAATTGAAACGCATATTGAACTTGCCACAAAGACTAAGATTTTCTGCTCGTGCACCACTCAATTCGGCGGTGAGCCTAACACTCATTGCTGTCCCGTTTGCACAGGTCAGCCGGGTGCGCTCCCTGTTTTAAACCGTGAGGTTATTAATTTCGCTGTAAGAGCAGGTCTTGCAGTTCATTGTAAAATCAACAATAATTCTCACATGGACAGAAAGAATTACGTTTACCCCGATCTTCCTAAGGCATACCAAATTTCGCAGTTTGACGAGCCGGTTTGCGTTGACGGTTATGTTGAGCTTGACTCCGGAAAGAAAATCAGAATTGAGCGTATCCACATTGAGGAGGATGCCGGTAAGCTTGTTCACGAGGATGGCTACACCTACGTTGACTATAACCGAGGCGGTGTTCCTCTTATTGAGATTGTTTCAATGGCTGATATTGAAACTCCACAGGAAGCTAAGGAATATGCTGAAAAACTCCAGCTTATTATGAGAAATGTCGGAGTTTCCGACTGTAAGATGCAGGAAGGCTCAATGAGATGCGACGTAAACGTATCTATTCACGAGCCGGGTGAACCTTGGGGCACAAGAACGGAAATCAAGAATATCAACTCACTTTCCAACATTGTAAGAGCAATGGAGCTTGAAATGGAAAGGCAGGAGGATATTATTGAATCGGGTGAAAAGGTAATTCAGTCAACTATGCGTTATGACGCAAACAGCGACACCGTTTACGTTCTTCGCTCAAAGGAAAATGCAGACGATTACCGTTATTTTCCTGAGCCTGATATTCTTCGATTCTATATTTCGCCGGAAAGTGTTGAAGAAATCAGAAAATCACTTCCTGAGCTTCCCGACGCTAAGCTTAAGAGATATGTTGAGGATATGAAGCTTCCGGAAAATAATGCAAGGCTTATTTATAAATACAGAAATGTTACAGAATTTTTCGACAGTGCAGTAAACGACGGTGCAAGCGCTTCCAATGTTTTGAACCTTATTATCGGCACTATTTATGCCACTCTTCAAACCGAGGAGGACAAGGAAAACTTTGAGATTAAGACTACTGCAAAGCAACTTGCAGACCTTGTTAAGCTTATTGATGAGAAGAAAATCAGAGCAAACAAGGCTAAAGAAGTTCTCGCTCAAATGCTTGAAAGCGGCAAGGACGTCAGCGAATATATCAATGCCGACGACCTTAAGGGTATGAGTGATGACGACCTCAAAGCACTTTGTCAGGGTGCTGTTGAGGCTAACCCTAAGGCAGTTGAGGATATCAAAAACGGCAAGGACAAGGCAATTAACGTTATGTTCGGCTATGTTATGAAAAACTCAAAGGGCAAGGCAGACGTAGGCAAGGCTGCACAGATTATTAAAGAGATAATTTCCCAATTATAAATTATCATTTTAATTATATATATGAAAAAGCGACATTTTCCTTTTTTTGGAAGATGTCGCTTTATTTTATAATTTTTTTAATTCATTTAAAAGAAAATTTCTATCTGTTACAAGAGTTGAGTCCATACCGAATTTTCTTGCTGCAAGAACATTTTCTTTTCTATCGTCAAAGAAAAGGCATTTTGATTTATCGAGAGAATACTTGTCGCAAAGCGCTTGATAAATTCTTTCATCGGGCTTGGTAATGTTAATCATATAAGACACCATAAGCCCGTCGATGTCATTCATAAAATCAGCATATTCTGTATGCTTTTTAAAAAGGCTTTTTGGATAATTTGACAAAAGATAAATATGATATCCTGCCGTCTTAAGCCTATGTACCTCTTTCCAAATATCATATCTCGCCACGTGCATAAATTCGCCGTGATGCATAAAAAAGGTGATAATCTCAGCATCGTCCGGATACTTTTTGCAATAAGTGTTTAATATTTCCTCATCGCTCATAATCGCAAGGTCAAAGATATGCCACAAGTCATCATTATCATCAAAAAGTTCATGCCCTACCCTGATTGCTTCCTCTTCGCTCAAGCCGCAATCCATAAGCATTTGCTTCCAGCGATATTCAAGCAAAACGTCGCCGACGTCAAATATAATATTATCGTACTTTTTCATATATTATTTAATCTCGCTGACATATTTGTTGATTTTATCCGCAATCGGCTGTGCGTCCTCTCTCTTTACAGGCAGGAACGGACTTCTTGGGTTGCCGCACTCAATACCAAAACGAATAGACATAACCTGCTTTGCCACGCCGTAAAGCGACTTGCAGGAGAGAAGATCAAAAATACACTCATTAATCTTGAATTGAAGTGATTTTGCCTTTTCAATCTCGTTATTATTAATAAGCCTGTCAAGTTCAACGAAAAGCTCAGGCATACAACCGTATGTTCCGCCGATACCTGCGTTTGCTCCCATAAGCCTGCCGCCCAAAAATTGCTCGTCTGAGCCGTTAAAGATAATAAAATCATCATTATTTACGGCGCTTGCATATCTTTCCATAAGATATACCGGCTCTGCTGAATTTTTAACGCCGATAACCTTAGGATTTTTTGCCATTTCGGCAAGAAGCTTAGGTGAAAGATTGAATGATGTAAGTTGAGGAATATTATAAATAATAAAAGGTAAAGAAGTTGAATCGATAATAGAGTTCCAATGAAGCTTTACACTTTCCTCACCCAAATGATAATAAACGCAAGGAACGGCAGAAACGGCGTCAACACCGACCTTTTCGCAGTCCTTTGCAAGTTCTATACTTTCTTTAGTTGAGGCACAGCCAACATGAACAATAACGGTAAAATCATCGCCGGCAGCTTCCTTAACCGCTCTTGCAACCTGCTTTCTCTCATCAGTTGAAAGTAAAAATCCCTCACCTGTTGAGCCACACGCATAAACACCCTTAACGCCAAGGGATTTATACACCCCTACAAGCGCTTTCATTTTTTCCAAATCCACATTATCGTTTTCATCGTAAATTGCATTAAGCGCACAAAATACGCCCTTAAATTTATCTAAATTCATATTTTTCTCCTATTTAATAGCATCAACAAAATGCCTTGTTATATCTCTCGGTCTTGTAATTGCAGTGCCAACAACTGCGGCGTGAACACCGATATCAAGCGCCTTTTTAAGCTGTTCGGGTACCCAAATGCCACCCTCAGCAATAACAGGGGTGTGAAGTTCATTTACATATCTTTCCATTAAAGTAAAATCAGGAAGAGAAGTACCCTTGGTATACGGAGTGTAGCCTGCCATAGTTGTGCCGATTAAATCAAAGCCAAGTTCCTCTGCCTTTTTGCCCTCATCAAATGCACTTGTATCCGCCATAAAAAGCTGATTTGGATATTTTTTTCTAACTTCTTTAAAAAAGCTTTCAAGCGTTATGCCGTTTGGCCTTAATCTGTTTGTAGCATCAATTGCAATAATTTCACAGCCGACTTCAACAAGAGCGTCAACCTCTGCCATAGTTGGAGTAATATAAACATCGCTGTCATCATACTCCTGCTTGATAATACCGATAATCGGCAAATCGACCTTTTCCTTAATTGCCTTGATATCAACAACGGTATTTGCCCTAATACCTACAGCTCCGCCAAGTTTAGCCGCCCAAGCCATTTTAGACATAATATAACTGTCATAAAGCGGCTCACTTTCGAGCGCCTGGCAGGAAACGACAAGCCCGCCGTTTATTTTATTCAAAATCTCTTCGTTAGTCATATTTCCTCTCTTTTCTTTTTTATTAGTTAAATTATATCACTATCAAAAGAGATAATCAATAAAAAATGAGGCGACCAATGGTCGCCCCTACGGTACTTTTTATTTTAGGCAGTCAAAAATTGAAATTATTAACTCCATTTTAACGCTTTAATTGAAAATCCAAGCGTTGAATCAAGTTTGTTCTTTTGAACTACAGCCTGAACTTTTTTTACACCGTCAGCTTTAGAAACCTTACCTGTTACCTTATAAAAATTATTATCACCAAGGTCCTCTATCTTAGTAATTTTAACAGTTTGCTTCTTTTTTGGATATTTGCTGACAGAGAATGTATCGTTTTTGCTGTTGTATTTAATCGGTGTGGAATCGACCTTATTAACCTGAGTTTTGAAATTAACAACTGTTTGGCCATAGAATTTAAAAAGATTTAAAACAACGGGACTTGACGGATATGTGCTTGCTGTTCCGCCGTCGTGTTGAGCCATCCAAACAGCAGTATATGCCGCAATATTAATTGGAACACCTTTTGAATTTTCATAGCTTGCAAGATAAAGATACGGCACTTCAAGCATATTTGCGATAATTTGCTGATCCTCTTTCGAGAAATTAACTTCTTTGCCCGTTGCCGAGGTCTTAGGCACTGTTTCCATTCCGTCAAAAGCGGTTGTATCGTCCGACTTGGTAGCGGGTACGTTCTTCTTTGTAGTACCTGTAACCTTAACGGGTTTGGTTTCCTTTGCAGTAGTTTTTGCACTGCCGGTTGTATCTGCATTTACTCTTGAAGTTTTCTTTTTCTTAGTTGTTTCAGCCTTAACGGTTACAGGTTTACCTTTTTTGTTTGTAACCGCCTTGCCGTCCTTATCAAGCTTTTGCGCATATGTATTTCCTTTTTTATCTTTTTTATAAACTACCGCTACGTCAGTTGTTACAGCCTTGCCTTTAGCGTCTGTTACAGTCTTTCCGTCTTTATCCGTAACATCCTCGGTTTCAAGACCGTATTCGTTATCGTTATTTTCAAGGTCGCTGGCTTGAACGGTAGTATCTTTGCTATTCGTTGTGGTTTTATCGTCGCTCTTTTTAGAACAGGCGGCAAAGGTAAACGCCGCAATTAAAATCACACAAAGTGATAACACAAGTATTTTTTTCAAAATATAACATCCCCCTGAAGCCATTGCTTATTTATGTTTATTATATATTTACATATTATATTTGTAAATAGCAATTTATAAAAATGAACAGATTTTTAACTCATTATTCATACTATTTACATAAATTTAATTTAGTGATATTATGTTTAATATTGAATAAGACAATAGATTTGTGGTGCTTAATTTGAAAAATTCAACAAGGCTTGCCGTTTGCTCACTTTCTGCCGCATTGGGAGTGTTAATGCTGTTTTTAGGCGGGATAACAATGGTTTTGGCTTATGCGGCGCCTATGTTTTTAGGGCTTTTGGCGATTATGCTTAAAAGAACATTCGATACAAAAAGTGCATGGATAACATATATTGCAACAAGCATTTTATCGTTTATCCTTGTGACGGACAAAGAATGTATGATGATGTATGTAATATTCTTCGGCTACTACCCTATCGTGCGTGATTATTTTGAAAAAATAAAGGTAAAAGGACTTAGAATTTTTACAAAGTTAATTTTCTTTAACCTTATGATGATTTTATGCCAAATAATTCTTATCAAAGTGTTTGGTATTCCGTTTTTGGAGGACGGGCAAGGCAAATGGTTTATCGCTGTTTTTGCGCTTTTAATGAATGTATTGTTTCTTGTCTACGAGGTGCTGATTAATAAGGTAACACTTCTTTATGTTTATAAGCTTGAAAAAAGAATAAAAAAGTTGTTTAAATAAACACAAAAATAAAAATCCTGTTAATACCTTCGTATTAGCAGGATTTTTTGTGATATTTGCCTGCGGCAAGTAAACTTGCTTCGCTACCTTCTTTTTGGAGGTTCAAGATTATCGGGTCCTGAATGAGAATCACGCCTTGATTGGCGTCTTTTTTCAACCTTTTTCTTTTTATTAAGGCTCTTGAAGAAAATGTAAACATATAAAACAATTGCCAGAAAAGCAATTACAAGAATGACTTTAACAACAGTAAGACCAAAAAACGCCTTGATTGCGTTAATCACCTTTAAAAATGTTGAAAGTTCAACGGTTTTTGCGGCAACGAGGGGAACGCTTGCGATAACCTCATCGCCGTAAATAATATTGGCACTGCAAACCTTTTGACCTTTTGTTACGGGAGCTTGAAGTGATGACGGCTTTTCTTGAATTTCAATGATTACAGCCGACTTATCAAGCCCAACAGGGACTATAACATTAGTGTCATTTGCCGCAACAAGAGCAACTGTATCGGCGTCCTTTCCGTTTTCAACGCTTACTTCACCTATTACCTCATCCTTAGCAACAATGGTTGTATACTTCAAGCTGTCAAACGCCCACTCAAAAAGCGACTTTGCATCAACAAAGGAGCATTTAGTTAAATAACTTTGATTTTTAATTTTCTGCTGCGGCGACTTCATAACAATTGCAAGATAATTGTATCCGTCCTTAGAAGCCTTAACAATAACGTTATATTCAGCCTGCTCGGTTGAGCCTGTTTTGATGCCCTGAGCGTACTCATAATAATAAGTAACATATCCCGGATGAAGCATCAAATTTGTATGCGGCAAGGTATAGCCCTTATATTCATACTCGGTAGTTGTTGAATACTTCACAAAATTAGCATTTTTAAGTGCCGCAAGCGTAATTTTCGACATATCACGGGCGGTGGTATAGTGGTTATCATCGTGAAGTCCGGAAGGGTTAGTGAAATTAGTATCGTTACAGCCGACCTTTTTAACCCAATCGTTCATCATTTTAACGAAATTTTCTTTAGTTCCGCCAACAAATTCAGCCAAAACCTCACACGCATCGCAAGCTGAATGAACCATAGTAAGATACAAAAGAGTATCAACGCTCAATTCTTCGCCGACAGTTATTCCTGCCACCTGAGCGCCGGTACCTACAGAAGCATCGTAAGCCGCTTGGCTCATTTTAGTTTTAACGTTGACGTCCTTAACATTTTCAAGAGTAACCATAGCCGTGACAATCTTTGTAAGCGAAGCAGGATAAAGACGTTCATCAATATTTTTTTGAGCCACAACAGGATACGAATCGTCATCAAGATTGATTAGCATATAAGCCTCGGCATATATTTTTCTGTCAGGCTTATAGGTTGCCGCCTGACTTGACACAGGAAGCGCCAAAAATGAGGTTATTAATATTAAAAATGATAAAAATATACAAAGTGTTTTTTTCATAGACTTGACACCTTTTAAAATTAATTATATTATATTACATAGTTTAACATTTTTTTGACTGATTTTAAAGTCTATTTTTCATTTTTTTGGAGAAAGTTATGATATACATTACAGGTGACACGCACGGTGACATTTCGTGCTTCAAAAATCCTAAGCTTAACAAGCTTGGAGAAAAAGATATTCTTATTGTTTGCGGCGATTTCGGCTTTATTTGGAATCCGCACGACAAAAACGAGAAAAAAAATCTTGAGTTTTTGAAAAAAAGAAAATACACCATCTGCTTTGTAGACGGTGCACATGAAAACTTTGACATATTAAATTCCTACAAGCCATACAGGTGGAAGGGCGGCAATACTCACAAAATTGCCGACAATATTTATCATCTTATGCGTGGGGAAATTTTCACCTTTGAAGGCAAGAGCTTTTTTGTTATGGGCGGCGGAGAAAGCGACGACGCTTATATGAGGGAAGAAAGTGTAAGCTGGTGGGAAGATGAACTTCCGAGTGCTGAGGATATGAGAAACGGAGTAAACAATATTCGTGATACTGATAAAAATATCAACTATGTTATCACATACGAACCTCCGACAGTTGCAAAGGATATTTTAAAGCAAAGGTCTAATCAAAATATTATCATTTCTCCGCTTAATACATATCTTCAACAGCTTATGGAGAATGTTCAATATATGCATTGGTATTTTGGTTCACTTCATCTTGATTTAAACATCAGTAAAAAAATGACTGCTGTATTTAACGAAATAATACAAGTAGGCTAATATATTAATATAGATAAAACACGGAGCAAGTACAAAAGAGTACCTGCTCCGTGTTTTTAGTAAAAAATGAAAGAAGAAAAAAGTTATCATTCGTCTTTCGACTCGTTAATTACCTTTTGAGCAATATGCTCCGGTACACGCTCGTACCTTGCAAATTCGGTGGTAAATGAGCCTCTGCCTTGCGTAATTTGGCGCATTGAGGTGGAGAAAGTGCTCATTTCAGCCTCAGGAACCTCAGCAATAATTTCCTGAATACCGTCGCCTGTCGGATTCATACCCAAAACTCTGCCTCGCCTGCGGTTGATATCGCCTATGATATCGCCCATAGCATCATCATTTACCGTTGCACGCAAAGTTACAATCGGCTCAAGAAGAACAGGAGCAGCGTTTGCAACACCCTCTTTAAATGCAATGGAAGCAGCCATTTTAAAGCTCATTTCACTTGAATCTACAGGGTGATACGAGCCATCATAAAGGGTTGCCTTAACTCCAACCATAGGATATCCGGCAAGAATACCCTTTTCCATACATTCGTTAAGTCCTTTTTCAACTGCCGGGAAGAAGTTTTTAGGAACAGCGCCGCCTACAATACGTTCAGCGAATAAAAGTTTTTCTGTATCGTATGGCTCAAACTCAATAAAAACGTCACCGAATTGACCGTGGCCGCCGCTTTGCTTTTTATGTCTGCCTTGGGCAGAAACCTTTTTAGTAATTGTTTCTCTGTAAGCTACTTTTGGTGCTTCAAGCTTAGCCTCTACGCCGAATTTATCCTTAAGCCTTGAAACAGCAACATCAATCTGCTGTTCACCAAGACCTGCTAAAATCTGCTGATGCGTTTCTATATTATTAGTATATTTAAGCGATGGATCTTCCTCGCAAAGCCTTGCAATACCTGAGGCAATTTTCTCTTCGTCGCCCTTCTTAATTGCCGATACGGCAACCTTGTAAGAAGCAATAGGAACGCTTACTCCGTCAAGCTTAACTACGTTTGAAGCTGAGCAAAGAGTATCGCCGGTTGAAAATCCTGAAAGCTTAGTTACGGCTCCGATATCACCTGCCGTAAGTTCGCCTGCGTCAATCTGCTTAGCACCAAAAAGTTTAACAATCTTGCCCATTCTTTCTTCCTTGCCTGTATTTGCATTAAATGCAGGAGTAGAAGAATTGAATTTTCCGCTGATAACCTTAAAGTAGGAAAGTTTACCGATAAACGGGTCAGCAACTGTTTTAAAGCAGATTGCGGCAAGAGGTCCATTCTCGTCAGCGGTAAGTTCGACCGGCTCACCGTTTGAATCAATAGCATATTCGCTCTTAGGGCTTGGGCAAACGTCTGCAATAAAATCGAGAAGCATATCACACGCAATACCTGTGATACCAGAAAGCGCAAAAACAGGAATGATAGAGCCGTCGGCAACACCGAGCCTTAAGCCTTTGATTTTTTCCTCTGACGTAAGTTCTTCACCCTCAAAGTATTTTTCCATAAGTTCCTCGTCAGTTGACGCTACCGCCTCGGCAAATACTGCTTTGATAGCCTCAAAACGAGCCTCATCATCGTGAGTAAGAGCAGATTCCTTACGCTTAGTGCCGTCATACTCATAAGCCTTTGAGTCAATCATATTATAATAAGCAACAACCTTGCCGTCGGAAATAATCGGAACAACAACAGGGCAAACCTGAGTGCCGAACTTAGCAACAATACCGTTAAAGCTCTTATAAAAGTCAGCTCTTTCATCTTCCATTTTCGTTGTCACAAAAATGCGTGACAGACCGTGAGAACCTGCACTTTTAAATGCCTTTTCAGCACCGACCGCAAGACCTGAACGAGCAGAAACAACAATGACTGCCGTGTCAGCCGCTCTCATACCCTCGTTCATTCCCATAGCAAAATCGAAAAGACCGGGAGTATCAATCAAGTTAATATTTTTACCTTTATACTCAAAAGAAGCAACGGCACTGTTTACGCTGATTTTTCTTTTTTTCTCTTCACTGTCAAAATCAAGAACAGTATTAGCGTCTGCGGTTTTACCCATTCTTTCCGTAGTGCCTGCAACATTAAGCAAAGCCTCGCAAAGAGTTGTTTTACCCTTAGATGCGTGACCTGCAAAAACAACATTTCTAATATTTTTTGCCTGAATGCTCATAAAAATTACCTCTGATTTTTATTCTTGTGCATATTGTATAATAATTTTCAACATTAGTCAACACTTTACAGATATTTTTAACAATTTTCATATAAAAGCACTGTAATATTTATGCATAATGACAAAATATATATATGATTTTAAATTTTGCATTATTCTTTAATTCATAAAAAAAGATATCAACATAAATTCAGTAAAATTCAAAATTCATCAAACGAACCAAACTGCACGACTTTAACAATTTATAAGCAAAAGAAAAAAGCACTCCATAGCGGAGTGCCTTTCTCTTTTTAAGGGGTAAAATTTATGTGAAAACGTAATTGGTATATATAAAAAGGTTGAGAAAAATTAATTCCTACAACCTTGTTGACTCGGATAACACTTCAGCAGTAGTTGAATCGTTGTTAAACCTTGTCCTTTTAGTATGATTCGGAACTGAATTTTTAACCATTGCACCTTTAAGCATAAAGAATGCAACGTCCTTGCTGATTTTTTCATAATCAACATTAAAGATTTTAGCCGATACATACTTGTTGAAGAAATTGATGAGCGGTCCCATACAAAAAGCTGTTATTATCGTGCCTATTCCGATATTTTTAATCTTCGAAATATCACCTGAAAGAAGCGCCTTAGCGCCGCCGCTTACTATCAAGCCGATAAGCACAACAGTCACATCGGTTGCAACTCTCATCCATTTATATTCAAACTTCGTCGACCTTGCAAGCATAAAGCTTAATGCATCATAAGGACCGACTCCGACATTTGCCGTGAAGAATAATGAACAAGCAAAGCAAAGAGTAATTATACCTACAATGAGAAGGGGTACTCTTAAAGCGTAAGTGTAATGCTCATTGACTGCCGGAGCAAACAGACTTTGGAAAAACTCACACGTATAACCGCAGCCTACCATATTAAACACCGTTCCGACACCGACCAATCCACGATGTGCCACAATAATGACAAACGTCAAAATCGCAAGATTGATTATCAATTGATATGTTCCGAAGCCCATACCGATTGTGCTCGCTATATTCATATTCATAGACGTGAAAGGATCAACACCGAAACCCGATAGGGAGAACATTGAAATTCCGAAACCCATAACAATGATACTGATAAGGGAGAGAACCACTCGCTTGACCATATGGTGCTGAGCGAACATATCTTTTATGTATCCGTATGCTTCGTCTTGAAATTTCTTCATCTGCCTATCTGCACCTCGTGCGTTCCTTTGTTTTCCTCTCATTGCCTACATTATAGCCCGATGAAATCAAAAATCAAGACCTTTTTTATACTTTCTACCTATGTAACACATTGTACAAAAGTGAGCATTGTTTTTTGTACAATATGCACAAATGATTATTCCATCTGTTTGCCCAAAAAAGCTGCCGCCACCTGAACAAGTTTTATGTCTGATTCGCTTGGAAGCGTGTGGTTTTCGTCCTCCATCATGCAAACAGCACCCGAAACATCTCCGCCGTAAATAATAGGATAAACAATATTTGCTTTTCTGTCATATCCCTCTATCGCATTTACAGACGGAATTTTATCATTAGTAATATGAATTGCTCTGTTTTCCATAAGTTCCTCAAGATTTTTAGTCACCCTGCGTTCAAGGATTTCTCTTTTGCTGATACCCGAAGCGGCAACAACATGGTCATTATCCATAATAGCAATAGGAAGTCCTCCGCTTTTGTGAAGTACCTCGGCATATTGACTTGCAAAATTAGATAATTCCCCTATCGGCGAATATTTTTTAAAAATAACCTCACCCTCCGCATCTGTAAAAATTTCTAACGGGTCACCTTCTTTAATTCTGAATGAACGGCGGATTTCCTTTGGGATGACAATTCTGCCCAAATCGTCAATTCTTCTTACAATGCCTGTTGCTTTCATATCCATTCTCCTAATAAATAATGTAATTATTTCTGTAATATTTTGCACATTTTTAAAAAGTATATTCAATTAGTAAAATGGAATTTATTAACAAACAATTTGATTAATTTTGTGCATAACACAAAAAACAGGGCGGCCATTGGTCGCCCCTTACATTGTCGATATAAACTACAACATTTTATCTTATTCTATATCAATTTTTCTGTTTTTATAATAGTATTCCTTATCTCGGTCGTTTATTTCACGCAAAATGCGGCAAGGATTACCGACTGCAACAACATTTGAAGGTATATCCTTAGTTACAATTGCGCCTGCACCGATAACTGAATTATCACCTATCGATACACCGGGCAAAATGACCGCCCCTGCGCCTATCCAAACGTTTTTGCCTATATGAACATCAAGATTAAACTGATACGCCTTTTCCCTAAGTGACGGCAAAATCGGATGGCCTGCTGTTGCAATAGTAACATTTGGCCCTATCATAGTGCAATCTCCTATATAAATATGCCCGTCATCAACAGCAGTCAAGTTAAAATTAGCATAAACATTATTGCCCAAATGAAGATGAGCTCCGCCCCAATTTGCATAAAACGGCGGTTGGAGATAGCAATTTTCTCCGCATTCGGCAAGCATAAGACGGAGAAGTTCCTCAATCCTCTTTTCATCGCCCAAACCGAGCGAGTTATATTCTTTCAAATACTGCGCCACACCTGTCTGCTCGTTCATTATTTCATCGGCTGTAGGGTCATAAATCAGCCCCTGTTCCATTCTTTGCTTTTGAATCATAACAATCACCAAATATTATATATTTTTAATCATTATATCATAAAATACGGAGTATAACAAATAAAGCACGGTTTTGTCTTAATACTTTAATTTTTGAACAAGAAAATAGTATTTTTACACTTTGATTAGCAGATACAACTGTTTTTACCGGTTCTTATAACTATTGTATTCTTTTTTTATCCAAGCCATTAAAAGATTGACTATTTTTTCCTGCTGCGCTTTTGTAAGCTCTCTCCCTTTTGGTACTTTATACCATTTTTCAAGGCAACCCCTGCAACAGCAGGCGCAAGCGTGTTGGGCAATAAAGACAGGATGATTTTTCATCGGGGTTTGCTTACCGTCGTTTTCAGGATATGCCGGTGCAAGCTTTTTTTCAATAAAATCTTCTGCGTGACGGCGCACGGTATCCATTCCCTTTTCATCTATATAAGCAATATCCTTTGCTTTTAGATGAAAAGAAGAACGAAATTTGGATTTAGACAATTTTTCAAGTGCGTTATCAATACTTTGCATAGTTCACTCCCACCAAAAAAAACAGAGGCGACCGA
>FR889154.1 GCA_000436835.1 Eubacterium sp. CAG:251 | reverse complement strand
GTAGCAGCAGCAGTTACCTGTGCCTGATCTGTATAAGCTTCAACAGTAGCCTTAGCGTTAGCTTCAAGAGCAGCTGTTACCTTAGCATAAGATTCTGCTGTGTAATCGTCAGCCTTTACAGCCTCTGCCTTAGCAAGTGCAGCATAGTAAGCTGTACCGTCAAGCTTAGCAAGGTCTCTTACATCTTCGTGACCGCATACTGAGCATGTAGCCTTTTCAGTACCTGCCTTAGCAATTGTAGAAGCAGTTACTGTTGTGTATTCACCGTAAGTACAATCCTTAGTATCAGCATTAGCCTTTTCAGCAAATGTGAATTCGCCTGTCTTTTCCCAAGTGTAAGATGTTACTGTATGAGTACCGTCGTTGTTATCAACTGTTGTAGCAGCTGTGTTAGCAGGAGCTATAGGAGCAGCGCCCTTATCAGCTGTTACAGTCTGAGTTTTACCGCCAGCGAATGTGTAAGTATAAACATCTGATGTTGGAAGAGCCTCAAGACCATTAACTGCATTTTCAAGAGCAGTAGCAGCAGCAGTTACCTGTGCCTGATCTGTAT
>FR889153.1 GCA_000436835.1 Eubacterium sp. CAG:251 | reverse complement strand
TTGCTCGACGATTTTTCTGCGGCTTCTATTGCATTATCCAAAGCGTTGCTTAGAATCGTTACTAAATCATTGCTTTTTACGTATTTTAAATTAGTTACACAGACATCAAAACTGAAGCTTATATTTTTTATTTCACATTCGGTTGCATATTTGCTGATAATTACATCAAGCATATGATTTCCGCTATGACAAACACTACTGTAACTTTTCAAATTACTAATCATTTTATTTAAATATTCATCTATTTCCGGATTTGTATTCAAATTGTGAATTGCATTAAGATGATTTTTTGTATCATGAGCATATATTCTTAAATCTTCATTCTGCTTTTCAAGAATATTATAGTAATTTATATCCATATCCTGTTTTTCAACCTGATTTTTCAGAGCAAATATAAGATTTTCTTTTTCAATGCTTTGCTGATAGGAAATAAAAAGAACCACTATAGATGCAAAAAGCGCAAAACTTACACCCGATAATAAAAGCTGATAATTATAGCTTAATTCAAAACGTGTACACATAGACCAGAATATCAATAATGTAGCAATTACAATAACAGGGTACATATATAAAACTGCCGGAAATTTAATATCTCCTTTTTCTTTTTTGATAAATTTCGC
>FR889152.1:12286-12533 GCA_000436835.1 Eubacterium sp. CAG:251 | reverse complement strand
TAACATGAAACGCTATAATTTTTACCGTCACTCGCAGTTGTTCTGAATTTCCGAACAACTGAATTTTCTTCAAGCTCGCCCTCTTCAAAAATATTTTTAATATGCTCACTTACATTTGATTTGCTCGTTTGGTAAAGTTCACATAATTGAGCCTGCGTCAACCATACCGTTTCATCAACAAATCGAACATCAATTTTTGTATCACCGTCATCAGTTTGATAAATAACTATTTTGCCTTGATTGTTAT
>FR889152.1:0-12256 GCA_000436835.1 Eubacterium sp. CAG:251 | reverse complement strand
CTTGATTGTTATCTTTATTCATTTCTTTAAGATCAATTTTCTGTTCTTTCATAGCGATTTATCCTCCTTTTATCATGGTACCATAATTGGCTTTTATATACAACATTTTCTTGTCAGTACAATCTGGGGCAGTTCGTTTTTAGATGAACTTAATAAATTAAGTGATTGAAAAATGAGCCGAGAGGGGATACCTCTTGGCTCATTTTTTGTGAACACACAACATTTATTTAAATTTCGATGATTATTTTATACTTTATTGAATTGGCTTTTCATTGAAAAACGCTTGAAACCCTTGAAAACGGTGGGTTTTTATCGTAAGCCTCAATCATTATATGGTTATGATACATAGGTGCTTACGAGGGTCGTTTTTTCCTAAACCGCTATGCAAAATTCGTATGTAATCGGCTGAAGTTGGTTATTTTTAGCCCAATTTGTACGCTGGAAATGCACAGTTCGTACAGGACACATTACATTAACCATCTGGCCGCCGACAGAACCGGCTTGCTTTGAAGTAAGGTCGCCGTTGTAGCCCTGCTTGAGATTTACACCAACCTCTGAAGCAGCTTCCATCTTAAATCTGTTAAGAGCCTCTTTAGCTTCAGGAACTGTATTCTTTGCCATTGTAAAAACACCTCTCTTATCAAAAATTCGCAAAGCGTGCTGATATTTTGAATAAAATTTTCTTCAAAATATTTATCACATAATATCAAATCGCTCTTGCAAGTATAGTTTATGAAAAGTATGCGCTTTTACAATTGAAAAATTTTTACAATTAAGATATGTTCAAATTAAAAACATTTTTTTGCAAATTTCTTTTCCACAGGCAGTTTTAAATATTTTGTCATAAGCGTTTTGCACAGATGATTTCGGAAGGCTTTCCTCAAACATATTAACAAGAAAGTCTGCTTCAACAAGTATTTGCCAATCTATGCTGTTTATATTGTCGTATGTGTGGTGATGGGCTATTAAGTATTGCACTCTCTGTGATGTTTCAATATTAAATCCTAATTTTGCAAGAAGATTTTCAGCCAATTTCGGACCTTCTTTTTCCTGCAATTTGCCGCTGCAATTGCCGTATTTTTTTTCGCAGGTGTGGATTCCTATGTCGTGAGTGAGGGCAGCGGCTTCGATTATAAATAAAGTTTTATCATCAACCTTTTCATTTTCTGCTATCAGCTTTGCGTAGCTGTGAACTTTGCAAAAATGCTGAATCCTTTTTGAATCTCCGCTGTATAAATTTATCATTGACAAGTGTAGTTTGTTAATCATTTTTGTGCCTCTGTTTTGTTATCCTATTGTGATTTTTAATTTATGAATAATTTAAAGTTTGCTTTTATTATCTATGATTATTTATCTATATCGTACTATATCATAGGCAAATAGTCAACGAAAATGCAATTGTTCTTTATGCAGTGTGCCACTTTTGATTTTATTTTTGCATAAGTGCTTTGACTTTATGAATGAACGGTTAATTTTGCTCGGTATGAATTGTTTTTTTCACTGAAAAAGTTATAATGATTAACAACAAGGTTTGCTTGACTGTGAACGGAAAATATTACGGCGGGGAAATGATGATGTGCCGCTTATAACGAACGTGAAAAAATACAATGTAAAGGAAGTCTTGAAAATTGAAAAATAATAAATATTCAATAATAGTGAGCAGCCTGACAGGCAATACAAAAATGCTTGCCGATGCGATTTATGACGTATTACCAAAAGAAAATTGCGACTTTTATGGCAATGTAAAAACACAGATACCTCAATCCGAAATGCTTTATATCGGTTTTTGGACGGACAAGGGAACTGCCGACTGTGATACGTTGAAACTTTTGCAAAGCCTGAAAAACAGAAAAGTATTTTTGTTTGGTACAGCAGGATTTGGCGGAAGCGATGAGTATTTCAAAAAAATTTTAAGCCGGGTTAAGCAGTCTTTAGATTTGAGCAATGTTGTTGTGGGTGAATATATGTGCCAAGGCAAAATGCCTCAATCCGTACGAGAACGCTATGTTAAGATGAAAGAGCTAACCAATGCGCCTGCTAATCTTGATATGTTGATTGATAATTTTGACAGCGCATTATCTCACCCTGACGAAAAGGATATAATTAAACTTAAAAATGCTGTTATTTCGCTTTAAACGAGCCGGAGAGGGGAGAGCGGTATATGAAATTTGTGCTTGAATTGTCTTGGCTTTGGAAATCAATTGCAATAATTATTTTGGTTATAGCATTCTGTGAAATTTGCGCTTTATTGATTTGCAAGCTGATGAAACGAAAATTCAGTAAAAAAACAGCAATTATTATTGCTGTCGTTGCCACTGTCGCAACAGGTTTGGCAATTGTTTTGCTTTCACAAACGCCGAGTTTGTTAAATTCAAATTTATTGTGTATATAAAAAGCTGTCTCGCAGTTGAAGCGAGACAGCTTTAGTTTTAGCCATTTGATTAAAGTAATAATGTTTTGTTTTATTCATCCATAGGAAATATTATTGATTTGAGGATAAATAATCCGTTTTTTTGCGCTTTTCTGTAATGATTATTAAAACTGCAAAAGCGATAACACCGGCTGTGCTGATATATGCTCCTTCTTTTAAGTAAGGAGTATGATATTGAAGCTCTATTGTGTGTTTCCCTTTGTCTAAAGCAAGTGCGCTAAATGCCGTGTCAGCTTGCAAAAGCTCAGCTTTTTTGCCGTCAACCGTAGCGCTCCAACCCTTGCTGTAAGGAATGGAAATGCAGAGCATTTTTGCTTTTTGCAAATCAATTGTGCCGGTTATTTTGTTTTTACCCATTTTGACATTTTGCATCGTGTCTGCTTTTAAGTCTGCAATCTGTTGTGATGCTTGGTCTATAGGCTGTTCAAGAACCTCGATGTCGGATAAGTTGTAAATTCCCGGTTGATCAAAGGTTATTTTAATACTGTTTTTCGCATTTTCGGTATAGCCAAGCCCAACAAGATATGTTTTAGCGCCCGTGTAACGCACGTAAGAAGATGAATAGCAGGTGACAAAATCGGTTTTGTATTTCTTGCCGTCATCGGTTTGAGAAGAAAAACGCATTTTCATTTTAGACGGCAAAGTATGTTTTGATGTGCTTTTACCTATTTGCTTGTTGTCTGAATTACTCTTGATCTCATCAATATTGCTGTAACTATTAAATGTATAACGCAAATATGTTTCCTGATTTTTTTCACCTGAAAATTTAATGTTTATACTGCTTTTGGCATTGTAAACATACACTTTTTCTCCCTCGACGGCAGTATTTTTATTGCACGTAACGGTATAAGGAACACTTTTGTATGTAAATGTCGGTGTGACCGTGTTCATACCGCTTGGAACATTGTCAAGCACAACGCCTTGAATTAACGCTTGCTGCTTTTCTAATGATGAAAGCTTGTCATAATCAGATTTTTTGATAACGTTATTTGTTGTGTAACCGAACGGTAATGCGTTCTTATTTTGATAAACTTTTCCTTTTAACTTTTCAAAACCGTAGGGAATCGAAGTTTTCTTGTTTTTAACATAATATTTAACGTTTGTAACGGCATTCATTGCGACTGAATCGTTAAATCCTCTGAACATATATGCCGCATTGGCAGGCTGTTCTGTTTCGCTGACAAACTCGGCTAAATTTTTGTTTTCCATACTCCAATAAAATGAAGTGCCGTTCATACCGACGTAAGTGCTTTCGTTGTAATTAATTTTTCCGCCGCTGTAGCGATAGAATGTATCGTCACCTTTTGCCGCTTTTTTTACCTTGCTCGCCGCAGAACGCTTAATCTTATTGTTGACGGCACCGTAACTTACATAGCTTGCAATATGGTTATTGCCGTGACTGCTGAAAAAATAAGCCGAATTGCCTGCAAATGAGGCAAATACAAGGATTACTGCTAAAACGGGAGCAATACGCTTCTTTGCCGATTTATTTGAAATCATACAAACGATTACTATTAACAGTGCTGTTATGAGAGAAAAAATAATGTTGTGATTTATTTCATTCATCATCAATAAGGCGGCTAGGGAATATACTGCGATTGCTATGATTATACCTAAGCCTTTGCGAATATCTATTTTGCAAAGGTCTTGCCATGTTACTGCAACAATATATGCAATAATCATCCCGTAAGCCCAAACCCAGCGGTTAGCCATATATGAAAATCCGTTAAAAGCCCAGCCGAATGCAGGGATAAGAAGCATAGCCGTAGCGCCTAAAAATATTAATCTTAATGGGCGCCAACTTTTGTTTTTAGTAAAGAATAAAACGCAAACGGCAGGAAGCGCAACAGCGTTATATCCAAGATGCGTAAGATATCCCGGCTTTGTTTGATAGGTAATCATAGAAGCTAAGAAACTGCGATAATAATCCATACTGTATATCCAGGTATGAACATAACTCTCAGACGAACGGCCGTCGCCGATATAGGCTAATATTACAGGTATAAGTATAATTGCACTTAAAATCACACCTAAAATTGCACTGCCTGCGATTTTAAAGAAAACTCCAAAAGCCTCTTTTGCACGATGACGATATCTGCAAACAAGCAAAAAAAGTGTATAAATTGCGGTGAATAAAGCAAGCATATAGAAAAAGTAAAAATTACTTATAGCTGCTAAAAATACCGTAACAATAAAAAGATACGGCCTTTTGCCTGCCGCAATTTGCTCTACACCGAGAAGCAGCAACGGCAAAAATATCATAGGAAGAGCAAAAAACGGGTGATGCGACACTATGAACATTCCAAATAAGGTGAACACATAAACAAGCGAGCCTACCGTTATGCTTGAAACGTGATTTTGCTTTTTAATAAAACAGAATGCACCGAAGCTAAGCCCCGCAAGATATAAACGAAACAGAGATAAAAGACTGTAAAGATATGCCGCATATTTGGCAGGACAGGCAATGCTTAACAAATCAAGCGGGTCGCCGATAGCATAAAAGTGAAGCGTGGTTAATATATCGCTTCCGAGTCCTATCGAAAAATCCCATTGCGGCAACACAAATTTATGAGTTTCAAACAGCGTTTCTAAAATTTCACGTCCGTATTTGCCGAAATATACAAAAGCGGCAAAGTGCTGCCTCCAGCCGTCGCTGTTAATAATTAATGTCTTTTTATTTATTATAAACCAAAAGTAACATAAAGCAGCACAAACTAAAAAAGCTGCACTGTAAAGTAAAAAGAATTTTTTGCCGTTTTTAATCGGCTTTTTTAAAGTTGATGTTTTATCGCTCATAATGTATTCCTTTTTAAGGCAATCTATTGAAATCTTGTTCTAATATAATTTTTTGCATTGTAATTATATCATATAGTATAAAGCATTACAATAAAAATTATATAAGCACAAGTGCCGGAGTTATCAATAATCTAATCTTTTTTTGGAGTGATGGAGTGATTATGAAAGAAATTTTAATTAATGTTGACTGTTTTTTATTGACATGTAAATATAAATATGCTAATCTTAATAATGACAACGGGGTCTGCAAGGCAGACCCCTGCTTTGATATATGGAGGTATTCATAATGAAAAACTTAGGCTATTATAACGGTAAGTATGACGAGATTGAAAAAATGCAAATTCCGATGCTTGACAGAGTTTGTTGGTTTGGTGATGGTGTTTATGATGCAACATATGCTCATAATCATATTGTTTTTGATATGGATGCGCACCTTACAAGATTTTACAATTCCGCAAAACTTCTCGGTATGAACATACCGATAGAACGTGACGAGCTTGACAAATTGCTCAGAGAGCTTGTTAAAAAGGTCAATGACGGCGACCAATTTGTTTATATGCAGGTTACTCGTGGAAATGGGCTTCGTGGTCACATTTATCCTGAAAATATGCAGGGCAATTTATGGATTACACTTACGCCTTGCCATGTTGCGGATACATATAAGCCGATTGATGTTATTACGTATGAGGACAAAAGATTTTATTATTGCAATTGCAAAACACTTAATCTTATTCCGTCTTGCCTTGCCGCTACCGCTGCTGACAGAGCAGGTTGCCAAGAAGCAATTTTCCACAGAGGAAACATTGTTACGGAGTGTGCACACTCTAATGTTTCTATTTTTAAGGACGGTAAGGTTATTACTCACCAGCTTGACGATATGGTTCTTCCGGGAACAGCAAGGATAAGGCTTCTTGCTTTTGCGAAAAAGCTTGGATACGATGTTGAAGAAAGAGATTACACTCTTGATGAATTAATGTCGGCAGATGAAATTGTTGTTCATTCAACAGGTTCTTTCTGCATTCCGGTTAAAACCGTTGACGGCAAAAAAGTAGGCGGAAAAGCGCCTGAAATGTTGAAAGCAATTCAAGACGCTTTAGTTAAAGATTTTGAGGAGCAGTGCAAATAATAATGAATAAAACCGAGCTTACCAAACTTAATGTCGGATACAATCTTGATTGGCTTATGAACCTTGACCCGAGAGGTTACGGCGTTTGCAGAATTCTCTACGACGGGGCAATCAAATATACAGGAAAGCCCTTGTCGCTCAATGGGGCAGAGGGACTTGTGAAGAATATTAAAAAGGGCGAAAAGGTGTTTATTTTAACGGGATTTATTCTTCTCCCTTGGAATGAGGCAGAGACTGACGGAATTATCTCATCTACCGTTTTTGCCAGATTTGTTATAAGGGCATTTGGCGCAAAGCCTGTTATGTTAGTGCCTGAGCAATGCGAAAAAGCCATTAAGGCTATGAGCGAGGTTTTAGGTGTCGATATTACTTATGACATTGACAATATACCCGATAACACCATTTGCATTGTTTCATTTACTAAGGATAAGAGCAAGGAAGAGGAACAAACGCAAGAAATACTTTCTCACGGCTTGCCGTGCGCTGTTATTTCTAATGAAGCACCCGGCAGAAACAAAAACGGATATTATCATAATGCAGTAGGTGTAAACACAACCGATATTGAGGCAAAATATGATGTTCTTTTTAGGGAATGTCAAAGCAGAGGTATTTATAATCTTTCTATCGGTGACCTTGGCAATGAGCTTGGTATGGGCACTATTGAAAAACATATAAGAAAATATATTCCTTACGCTGAAAAGGGCGGTTGCAAGGCAGGAACAGGCTTTGGTATTTTGGCAGATACGGCTGCCGACAACATTATTACAGCAACTGTAAGTGACTGGGGTATGAATGCTCTTATGGCATGCACGGCATTTCTTTTGAATGATTTAGACCTTTTTCATACCGAGAAAGAGGAAGCGGCAGTTATGGATGCTGCGGCAAAAGCGGGTATGCTTGATATGTACGGAGAAGCAAGACCTTACATTGACGGAATTGGCAAAAACATTGTTTTGCCGATTATTTCACTTATGCGTGGGCTTATTGAATATCCTCACACGGTTGAGGACAAAACTGATAAATGGTTTGAAACAACAATTAAAAAAGGATATTTTAAATGATTTATTCATTTTTGCAAAACGGCGACAGCGCTGTTACCGTGCAATTTAAAAATGAAATAAGCGAAGAGGTTAACCGCCGGGTTACCGGTCTTTGCAACAGAATAGAAGCAAAGCATATTAATGGAATTATTGAGCTTGTACCGACGTTTGCTTCGTTAACTGTTTTTTACGACTGCACAATCATCAGCTCAAAAAAGCTGAAAAAGAAAATCAAATCCCTTATAAACGGCGGAGAGTGCGACGTAAAAAGCACGGCTAAGGTTTGGAATATACCTGTGTGCTACGACGACGAGTTTGCTTTGGATATGAAAAATGTGTGCAGCCATACAGCTCTTGAAAGAGAAGAAGTTATCAAGCTTCACACATCAAAGCCTTACTTAATTTATATGTTAGGATTTTTACCCGGATTTGCCTATCTCGGCGGTATGGACGAAAGACTTTTTACTCCGAGATTAAAAACACCGAGGCTTGAAATTTTTGAAGGGGCTGTAGGAATCGGCGGAGAGCAAACAGGGATTTATCCTATTGCGTCACCGGGTGGCTGGAAATTGATTGGCAAAACGCCCGTAAAAGTTTTTGACAAATCAAAAAAATCGCCTATATTGTATAAAGCCGGCGATTATATCAAATTTTTCAGCATAGATAAGGCAGAGTATCTTGAAATAGAAAAGCAGGTTGCGAACGGCACTTACACTCCTTTAGTCAGCGAGGTTGAATTATGATAGAAATTATTTCTGCAGGTATGCTTTCAACCATTCAAGACTTAGGCAGATTTTCAGTAATGAAAGATGGCTTTACTCAAAGCGGTGTAATGGATGCCTATTCAACAAAAATTGCAAACAAACTTTGCAAAAACGATGTTAACGCACCTGTTATTGAAATGACAATGCTCGGAATAACGGCTAAGTTTACGGATGAGCATATTTTTGCGATTTCAGGCGGAATTTTTGATATTTCGCTTAATAACAAGCCTATTAAAACAAATAAAGCGTACGTTGCAAAAAAAGGCGATATTTTAAGCATTAAGGGCGTTAAGCAAGGATTAAGATGTTATCTTGCGGTTGCGGG
This sequence comes from Eubacterium sp. CAG:251, assembly GCA_000436835.1. Lineage (GTDB taxonomy): Bacteria > Bacillota > Clostridia > Oscillospirales > Acutalibacteraceae > Eubacterium_R. Next base: position 3,774 of record FR889152.1, on the reverse strand, counting down.
AGGCTTTGATGTTCCTTTATTTATGGGCAGTGCCTCAACAAATCTTAAAATAAATGTCGGCGGCTTTGAAGGAAGAAAGCTTAAAGCGGGCGATATTCTTAAAATCGGCAAAGCAGGCAAAATTAAAAATATCGAAAAGCGAGAGCTTTCGGAAAATACTTATGATAAAATAATAAAAGCAAGGGTAGTATTAGGTCCGCAGAACGATATGTTTTGCGAAAATGATTTAGCACTGTTTTCAAAGCAGCAGTACACCGTTACCTCTGACATTGACAGAATGGGTATAAGGCTTTGGGGAATTGCTTTGCGTGGCAAGGAAAAATTAGAAATAATTTCAGATGCAATTACCTTTGGCTCAATACAAATTACTAATTCGGGTATGCCGATTGTGCTTATGGCAGACCACCAAACAACAGGCGGATATGCAAAAATAGCAACAGTAATAAGTGCCGATTTGCCAAAGCTTGCACAGGCAAAACCGGGGGACAAAATCATCTTTGAGATTGTTGACGTTAATACTGCCGAAAAAATAGCAATTAAGCAAAAAAAGTATATTGATAAATTATTTTAGGAGTGCCTATGGATTATTCAAATATGTTGCCGCAGGAAGTAAAAAAACTTATCAGAAACGGCAAAATAAATTGCCAAACATCAGGTATGTGCAACGGCTATGCTCAGGCTAATCTTTGCATTTTGCCAAAGGATTATGCGTTTGACTTTTTACTGTTTTGTGTTCGAAATCCGAAGCCGTGCCCGATTTTGGAGGTCGGCGATATCGGCTCAAAGCGTTTTAAAACAATGGCGAGTGAGGGCGATGTATGTAAGGATTTTCCAAAATACAGAATTTGGAAAAACGGCGTTCTCGAAAAAGAAGTTACCGATATAACCGATTATTGGCGTGATGATTTTGTGTATTTTCTTATCGGTTGTTCTTTTAGCTTTGAAAGTGAATTATTAGAAGCTGACATTCCTGTCAGGCATATTGAGGAAAACAAAAATGTGCCTATGTTTAATACGAATATCAAACTTCAACCGTCAGGTAAATTTCACGGGAATATGGTTGTATCAATGCGACCTATTCCAAACGATTTAGTTGTAAAAGCGGTTAATGTTACCGCCTCTATGCCAAGAGTTCACGGTGCGCCGATACAAATAGGCAATCCCGAAGCAATAGGCATAAAGGATGTTACGAAGCCTGATTACGGCGACAGCGTAACAATAAACGAAGGGGAAGTGCCGGTGTTTTGGGCTTGCGGCGTTACACCGCAAAACGCAGTGATGCAAACAAAGCCTGAAATTGCCATAACACATTCACCGGGTCATATGTTTATAACCGATATAAAAAATGTCGACTTAAAATATTAGGTGATTATATGTATAAAATCAATTTGAATTGTGATTTAGGTGAGGGCGCTGCCTATGACGAACAAATTATTCCTTTAATTAACAGCGCTAATATTGCTTGCGGTTTTCACGCAGGTAATCACGATATGATGGAAGCTACTGCAAAGCTTTGTATTGATAATAATGTTGATATCGGTGCACATCCCGGTTATCCCGACAAGGAAAATTTCGGCAGAACAAATCTTGACGTAACTCCTAAACAGGTTTATGATTACACATTGGCTCAATTAGAGGCTTTAGGTAACGTTGTTGGAAGCACGGGCAAAATAGTTCATATTAAACCGCACGGTGCAATGTATAATCAAGCGGCAAAAAATAAAGAATTGGCAGACGCAATAGTTGATGCAATTATTGATTACGATAAAGATTTAATTTTAATGGCGCTTTCAGGCTCTCAAATGATTAAGTCGGCGAAAGAAAAGAAAATTAGATATGCAAGCGAGGTTTTTGCTGACAGAGCATACGAGGCGGATGGCTCGCTTAGAGCAAGGTCACTTGAAAACTCGATGATAACAGACGAAAATTTGGCTGTTGAAAGGGTTATTAAAATGGTGCAAACAGGAAAAGTCGTTGCCTACACGGGCGAGGAAATTAATATTGAGGCTCACTCTGTTTGTGTTCACGGCGACAGCGAAAAAGCGCTTGTATTTGTCAAAAAGCTAAACGAGGCTTTTAGAAAAAATAATATAGAAACAGTAAGTTTAATCGAGGCGATAAAATAATGGACCATCGTACTTATTTAAAGATTGATTTGAATAAGCTTGAACATAATTATAACAGTGTACGCAATAAACTTCCAAGCGGCGTTAAGCTGCTCGGCGTAATTAAAGCTAATGCATACGGTAACGGCGCTGTTGAGATAGGCAAATTTCTTGATGATAAGTGTGACTTTTTCGGAGTTGCATGCATTGAAGAAGCTATTGAACTTAAAAAAGCGGGAATCAAAACACCGATATTGATTTTGGGAAGGGTATTTCCGTTTGATGTTGAAAAGGCTGTTAAATATGATATACGAATACCTATTTTTTCGTATGATGACGCAGTTATACTTTCAAACGAAGCAGTAAAGCAAAATAAAAATATGCCTTATCATTTTTGTATTGATACGGGAATGAGCAGAATAGGATTTCAAGTCAACGAGGAAAGTGCTGATATTTGCAAGCGCATAACCGAGTTGCCTAACATTTTTGCAGAAGGTATGTTCTCTCATTTTGCAACCAGTGATGAAGCTGATTTGTCAAAAGCTGTTGAGCAACGAAACAAGTATAAACGATTTTGCAAGATGCTAAGTGACAGAAAGATTGAAATACCTATTAAGCATCTGAACAACAGTGCCGGTATTATGAATTTCGACGAATATTTTGATATGTGCAGAATGGGTATTGTTACGTACGGTCTTTATCCGTCGGAGGAGGTTGATAAAAGCCTTCTTGATATTGAGCCGATAATGAGCTGGTACACAAAGATTTCTCATATTAAAGAGCTTGAACCCAAAAGGGAAATTTCATACGGCGGTACATTTATAACCGAGAAAACAACTAAAGTCGCAACAATTCCTATCGGCTATGCCGATGCTTTCCCTCGCTGCCTTTCTAACAAAGGCAAGGTTATTATTAACGGCAAATATGCAAAAATTCTCGGCAGAGTTTGTATGGACCAATTTATGGTGGATGTCAGCGATATTGATTGTAATATAAACGATGAAGTTGTTATAGTCGGCGCTCAAAACGGCGCTCACATTTCTATAGAAGAATTGTCAGACAGCGCATACTCTTTCAATTACGAACTCCCTTGCAGAATACCTGCTCGTGTTAACAGAGTTTATGTTTATAATGATGAAGTAGTTGAGGATGTAGGGCTTGTATAGCGAAAAATTCTATTGCTCTCATATTATTTACTTTACTTTGCTAAAAAAGCTCCTGTCGGGGCGCACTGCATAAAGAAAAATGTGGTTTAAACATTCTGAGTTTTGCCCATTGCACTATTAAAAAATCCTGTTAATACTTAAGTATTAACAGGATTTTTTCAATCATAGCTATTATTTCCTTTATTTTATATTGGATATTCTTTGTTTATTACTAATAAAAATGCAGACACGAAAAAACCTATGGTAAATGGTTAGCTATCTGTTATTTCTTTGTTGTAACAGTCTTAGCTTTTGACCAGCCTGAATAAATCCTTATGGATTTGCCGTTAATCTTAACTGTCTTATAGGTGCGAACTCTTACATAATACTTTTTCTTGCCCGAAAGCTTTGAAATTTTCTTTGATACTGTTGTATTCTTGCCTACTGTTACGGTCTTAGCCTTGCTGAATTTACTTGAGGCACTGTACTGTACCTGATAGCCTGTTGTCTGTGTAGCCTGCTTC
>FR889151.1 GCA_000436835.1 Eubacterium sp. CAG:251 | reverse complement strand
ACTTGTTGAGATTTGGTTACTGCATATTGAGCCATTCTCATTCGGTTCTGCTCGAATACTTCGTCTACTATATGTGTGTAGATTTTTGCGGTTACCGATATATCTGAGTGCCCCATCCATTCTTTTGCCACATTGATTGGCACTCCGGCTGCCTGACAATCGGTGCAGAAAGTGTAGCGCAGTAGGTATGGCTCGAAGTCGGGTGCTATGATTGAGTTCTTTACTTGATTGCGATAAAGATATGCTCCGTTTGCTAAGTCCATTTCCTTTACGAAGTTTTTCCAGCTTTGATAAAAGGCATTGTCATCCATTCGTGTGTGCTTTTCGTACTTTACGAATACATATTCGTTGTTGAGTTCTTTTGCTTTATGTTCCTTTAATGCATCTAAAAGTACAGGCGGAATTGGTATCTTTCGTCCTGTTCCTGCTTCCGTTTTGGATTTTCCGACTGTCAGAATTGCGTTTTCAAAATCTATCCAATTCCACTTCATTCTTCGGATTTCTATCGGTCTAAGTCCGCAGCATAACATTGTAAGCACCATCGTTCCGGCATAGTGTTTTGGTATGGTTTCAAG
>FR889150.1 GCA_000436835.1 Eubacterium sp. CAG:251 | reverse complement strand
ACTTTCTCGAAGTCTGACAGCGTGTAGAAATTTATAATTGGGCTTTTTCTACACGCTCGGGGGCTGTTTTTTTACAGCCACTTTTAGAATGTTAAGAAATTATTTAGGTGAGTTTTTTAGTTCTAAAATATAGTCTGCGCTTACGTCGTAATATTTACATAATGCAACAAGTATATCAGATGGGATGTCACGTAATCCGTTTTCGTAACGGCAGTATTGTGGCTGTTTCATTCCTAAATATTTTGCTATTTCATTTTGTGTTTTATCATTATCTTCACGAAGTTCTTTTATTCGTTTATAATAAGCCATTAAGCACAGCACCTTATATAACTGATTGGTTATTGACATCGTAACATAAAACTGATATAATATAACAAAATATAACTATATGGTTATAGGAATAGAGCTGATTAAATGGATGGCAATGAAAAAAAGAATAGAAATTCAAAAAAAAATATCGATGTAATTGTATGTGTAGTTATAATTGTAATATCTATGGTTATATTACTTAATGATTATGGAATATTTCACTCAACGGGAAATGAAAATATTGAAAATACAACTGAAACGATTTCAGAAACTGAGGAAACAAGTGCTTCAAGTATAAATAATGATAATGAAGATAAATCAAATTTAGATCATGAAAAAAAGCTGGAAATCTATGATTATATAGAAACAGAAGAAGAAAAATACGGTGATAATATAACAGATGAACAAACAGATAAAATATGGAAAAAGGCAGAAGAAATATATAAAATCAGTGAAAATGATATTTATGAAATCATGTCAGACACAGATTTAATTAAAGAATATTATTCTAGTTCTGAAAAAGAAGAAACTGATGATTATGTTGGTCAGTATGACGCCGTATTATCTAATTCTGGTTATGGGGTTGTTGTTACAGTTACCAAAGATGCTATGAACGAATATATCAATGCATTATCAAAAAATGACAAATCCACTATTCAAAGTTTATATTCTTTAGGCTATATAGCAAAAATTTCTGAAGGAACAAAAGTTGATGTGATTGAAACAGGAATTTCAATGTCTAAAGTTAGAATTTTAGAGGGAATCTATAAAGGATATATTTTTTATTCTATAAATGAATGTATAGAGATTAAGTGATTTTCTGTTTGTATTTTCATTTGCGGTATGCATTGATAAAGCGGAGAAATATTAGAAATTCATTCAAGTACGCAGTTTCTTTCGACGTTGTAGGGGCGAACATTGTTCGCCCCCTTTATTTTTTTACAAAAAACTCTTGACATAAAGTCAGCTTTAGGTATTATAATGCAAATAGTCAAAATTCTGTTAAATATATCTTGAAAGGAAATGAAAAATGTATCTCGAAAAGATTAATTCTCCTAGCGATATTAAAAGTTATTCACTTGATGAAATGAAAGAGCTTGCAAAGGAAATGAGAACGGCTCTCCTTAAAAAGCTCAGTATTCACGGCGGTCATTGCGGCCCAAACTTCGGTATGGTTGAGGCAACAATTGCACTTCACTACGTTTTTAATTCTCCGGTTGATAAATTTGTGTTTGACGTATCTCACCAAACATATCCTCACAAAATGCTTACAGGCAGAGCATACGGTTTTCTTGATGAAAGCCGCTATGACGATATCACAGGCTACAGCTCACCTGAGGAAAGCGAACACGATTTTTTCACTTTAGGTCACACCTCGACTTCTGTATCTCTTGCCTGCGGTCTTGCTAAGGCGAGAGATTTAAAGGGCGAAAAGTCAAACGTTGTTGCAATTATCGGCGACGGCTCTCTCTCCGGCGGTGAGGCATTAGAGGGCCTTGATGTTGCCGCAGAGCTTGGCAGTAACTTTATTATCGTTGTTAATGATAACGATATGTCAATTGCCGAAAACCACGGCGGAATGTACCAAAACCTTAAGCTTTTGAGAGATACCGACGGTAAGGCTGAGCGTAATCTTTTTAAATCAATGAATCTTGATTATGTTTTTGTTAAGGACGGTAACGACCTTGAGTCGCTTATCAATGCCTTTGAGAGAGTAAAAGATACCGATAAGCCTGTTGTAGTTCATATTGTGACTCAAAAGGGTAAAGGTTTCGCACTTGCAGAAAAGAATAAAGAAACTTGGCATTGGTGTATGCCTTTTGATATTGAAACAGGTAAGCCCAAGTTTACCTTTGACGGTGAGGATTACGGCAGCGTCACACGTGATTATCTCCTTGATAAGATGAAAAAGGATAAGGACGTTATTGCCATCACTTCCGCTACTCCTGCCGTGTTTGGCTTTGATGAAGAAACAAGAAAAATTGCAGGCAAGCAGTTTGTAGACGTCGGCATTGCCGAGGAAACAGCAGTTGCTCTTGCTTCGGGTATCGCCGCAGGCGGCGGTAAACCTGTTTACCCTGTATACAGTACTTTTATCCAGCGTGCATTTGACCAACTTTCTCAGGACCTTTGTATTAATAATAATGCCGCAACACTCGTTGTTTTTGCCGCATCTGTGTTCGGTATGAATGATGTAACCCATCTCGGCATTTACGATATTCCTATGATGTCTAATATTCCAAATCTCGTTTACCTTGCTCCTACAACAAAGGAAGAGTACCTTGCAATGCTTGATTGGAGTGTTGAGCAAAACGAGCACCCTGTAGCAATTCGTATCCCTTGCTGTGAATTTATTTCAAACGGTGAAAAAATCACTAAGGATTTCAGTAAGCTTAATAAATATGAGGTTGGGCAGCAGGGAAGTGATGTTGCATTTATCGGTCTTGGCTCATTTTATCCTTTGGCTAAAGAGGCAGCAAAGCTTTATGAGGAAAAGACAGGCACTAAGGCAACCGTAATCAATCCTTATTATATTACAGGTGTTGACGATGAACTTTTAACATCTCTTAAATTAAATCATAAAGCAGTTGTTACTCTTGAGGACGGTATTCTTGACGGCGGCTTCGGCGAAAAGATTGCAAGATTTTTCGGCAACAGCAACGTTAAGATTCTCAATTTCGGTCTTAAAAAGGAGTTTATTGACCGCTATAATCCTGCTGATATTCTTAAGGAAAACCACCTTACCAAAGAGCAGATTGTCGACGATATTTTCGCATTAAATTAATACACATCGTGCGATATTTGTCATTATAATAAAAGGCTTTACGAACAAATTCGTAAAGCCTTTCTTTATACCTTTTAACCTCCTCCCCTTGAAAAGGGAGATATCGCACGAAGTGTGACGCAGGAACTTCTTTTTTATTTACTTTCCTTATTTCTCTTTTCAACAATATGGTTATGAACTTTGTCTGCAAGCTCACCGTGAAGCTTGAATTTCTTTGAAAATACAATAAGCGAAATCAAAATAAGAATAGGCGGAATACCGAAGCATATAATTCCTATTCCTGCCTTTGTGCCGTCATTAATAACCTTTGTGGCACTTGTGATTTGCTTGTTATATCCCATAATTGCAAGGCCGCCGAAAAGAACGATTGTCTGAATGGTATAAGCCATTTTCTGCAAAAAGCCTTTCATGGAAAATGTGATTGACTCGTTTCTTTCACCGTTCTTGTATTCGCCATAGTCAACAATATCTGCAAGAAAGATTGTTTGACCTACAAACATTGCCGCAATACCTGTTGAAGAAATAATGTAGGCAATGTCAAGCGCAATTGTAATTTTAAGCACAGGACCGAAGATATACATAAGTACATATCCTATAATGGTTGCAATAAGCGAAATTTGATAAATCTTTTTCTTGTTCATCCATTTTGAAAGAACAGGGATAACAACAAGACCCAAAACCGAGCCGACAGCACCGATAGTTTGGAAAAGGCTTTGTGCCTTAGGCTCGCCGAGTACGTCGGAGAAATAATAAACAGCCGTGCCTGAAGTGAGATACCAGCCTGCGTTTGAAAGCATAGCAACTACCATAAATACTACGAGCTGGTCGTTGTGTGCAATAACGGAAAAAATCTTTTTGAATGAGAACTTTGCCTTTTCGCCGTAAACAACATTCTTTTCCTTTGTTGAAAGAACACATATTGCTGAGAAAATCACAAGTAAAATTCCGCATATTCCTGCCCAACGTGAAAATCCTGTTGCGCTGTAGCCCTTGTCCGTAGTCATACCTGTTGAAAGCATAGGTAATATGATAGGTGTTGCAACAGTAATGATGCCCTGACCTAAGCCGCTGAAGGTTCTTGCAACGGTTGAAACAAGGTTTCGGTCATTAGGGTCAGACGTAAAGGACGGCACCATGCTCCAATATGGAATATCCGCCATTGTGTTTGTCATACCCCAAAGGATATACATAACGCCTATGTATATGTAAAGCTTTGTTCCGCTCATGCCGAAGCTTGTGAACAGTAAGAAAAGAACTACTGCGTTGCATATAGCGCCTATAAGTATCCAAGGTCTGTATTTGCCGTGCTTTGTTCTTGTGTTGTCAACAATTGTGCCCATCATAGGGTCGTTAATTCCGTCCCAAATTCTTGCAATAGGGGTGAGAAGAAGTAAAAATGCTTCTTTAAGACCAAGTACGCTTGATAAATAGTAGCTTAAAAACGAATAAAACATTCCGTAACTTAAGTCAAGCCCTATTGCGCCCACGCCAAAGCAGATTTTTTCTCTCCAAGAGGTTTTGTATTCCTGCATATTCCGTCCTCCGAAAAATTAATGTTTATCTATTATAACATATTTTTATACATTAGCACAATAACATTTTTGCGTTTTTATTGCAAATTTATTTTTTTGATGATATTATTATTTTTTTGATGATATTATATTAAAATGAAATATATATTCTGCTTCAAAGGGATTGTGAAAAGGTCAAGGACATTGAGCCTTGACCTTTTTTACGCTCTAAAAGTTACAAAAGTGTTACAAATATTAAAATTTAGTATCGAAGCAATTTGTACTTGACAATACCTTTACACCCTTATATAATGTAATCAATGGTGTTAATTCCATCAAAATCCCATTGATTTCAAGTTAATCCCATTAAATTTCAATCAAAATTCACGAAAGGAGCAGAAATTATGCGTTTGTTTGTCGGTACTTTAGACGGTTATAAGCTTGATTCTAAAGGACGTCTTTCTGTTCCTACTAAGTGGAGAGAGCGTCTTGGCAAGGAATTTTATATGGTTGCAGTAACCGTTAGGGGTTGCAAATGCCTTACTCTTTATCCTGTTGAGCATTTTGAGGCTACGTATGACGCAATGCAGCAGGGAACGGAAAATCAAAAATATGACGCTACAACAAGCTTTCTTGATAATGCCGAGGAGGGCGTGCTTGACGCTCAGGGCAGATTTACAGTCAATCAAAGGCTTAAGGAGGCTGCCGCTCTTACTAATGAATCAACTGTTGTATTCAAGGGTAAAGGCGAGGTAATCGAAATTTGGAATACGGATGAGTATGAAAGAATTTATAATTCTTACGACCATACGCAGGGCATTTATGACTTGATGGATAAGGTCAAGGGGAATGAGCAGTAATGGAGTTTGTTCACAAAAGCGTGCTTTTTGACGAAGCGATAAAAGCACTTGATTTAAACGAAAATAAAATAATAGTTGACGGCACGGCAGGCGGCGGAGGTCACAGCGGTGAGATTGCAAAAAGGGCTAAAAGAGTAATTTCTATCGACCAAGACCCCGACGCAATCGCAGTTCTTAACGAACGCTTGGGTGACAAGGAAAACGTAACTATTGTTCACGATAATTATTCAAATATAAAAAATATTATTTCAAATCTTAATATAGAGAAAATTGACGGTCTGCTTTTAGACCTCGGCGTGAGTTCGTTTCAGCTTGATACTGCCGAGAGGGGATTTTCATTTCATAAGGACGCACCGCTTGATATGAGAATGAGCAAAAGCGGGCTCAGCGCTTATGATGTTGTAAATAATTATGACGAAAGGCAACTTGCGGATATTATTTACAGATACGGCGAGGAAAAATTTTCACGTCGAATTGCCGCAAATATAGTTAAGGCAAGGGCAAAAAAACCTATTGAAACCACTTTTGAACTTGTCGATATAATCAAATCCTCAATGCCGCAAAAGGCAATGCGTGATGCTCACCCCGCAAGACGTACGTTTCAGGCTATCAGGATAGAAGTTAATGCAGAACTTGATGTGCTTAAATCAACACTTGAGGACGCATTTGATATTCTTGCACCGGGCGGAAGAATTGCAATTATAACGTTTCATTCTCTTGAGGACAGAATTGTTAAAGAGCAATTTGCAAAGTGGTGCCAAGGTTGCACCTGCCCTAAGGAATTTCCTGTTTGTGTGTGCGGAAAAAAGCCAAAAGGAAAGACCTTTAAATCAATTTCACCTTCTAAAGAGGAACTTGAGGAAAATCCTCGTGCAAGGTCGTCACGGCTTAGAATTTTTGAGAAATTTTAGTTAATAAAATATAGGAATTGAAAAAGTTAGGAGGAGTAAAAAATGACTAATACAGGCGATTTTAGGCGTTATTCATACGGCTCTGATGCGGCTTATGCCGTTCAGGCATTTAACTACCAGCGCAGCTCTGCGGCTCCGGCTTATATTCCGAAACCCGAAAAAGAATTTAAGGTAAGGCAAAGAGGGCAGCGAAAGAGCAAGGCTCAACTTGTTCACGAGCAAAAACTCAGTTTTAAAAAGGCTTTAAGCATTGCAACAGTGGCGGCATTGTGCCTTTCTATGCTTTTTGCCGTTCTTTATACCAATGCAAAAACAAATGAACTTACCTTTGAGATTTCAAGGCTTGAAAAAAATTATTCTACCGCTCAAAGTGAAAATACACGTCTTAACAGTGAACTTGACAGCCTTGTGTCAATGAGTATGATTGACCAATATGCAGTCGAGAAGCTCGGTATGACCAAAATGAAATCAAATCAGATAAAATATATTGACGTTTCGCAGTATAAGCAAAAACGTCTTGCTGCCGCACAGGCAGTTTTAAAGCAAAAGCAGGCAAAATCCAAGGCTGAAAAAACGTCTGTTGCTAAGTAATAATATATATTATTTAAGCGTAAGATTAATGAGAGTTAAGAATATACTTAACTCTCTATGTTATTATTAAATAAGAGAACAATTGCGAGGGGATGATTAAAAGTGAATACTTCAAAAAGAATGCTCAAAAGAATTCTTATTATGGCAGTCGTAATCATCTTTCTTATGACAACAACTGTGGCGAGGGTTTTTTATCTTACAATTGTACGTGGTGAGGAACTTTCCGAAAAAGCTGAAACACAGCAGCTTAAGGATACGGAAATCACGGCAATGCGTGGAACGATTTATGATTCAAACGGTAATGTGCTTGCTCAGTCGGCTTCGGTTTGGAATGTATTTATCGACCCGCTCAATATTAAAGACAAGCAAAGAGATTTGATTGTTGATGAATTCGCAAATCTTTTCGGTTATGACGCAGATGAGAAAAAAGAGTTTTACGACAAAACAACTCATCAAAATCATTATGAACTTGTTGAAAAGAAAGTCGAAAATAACATAAAAGAGAAACTTTCAAAATTTGTGTCGAAAAACGAATTGGGCGGCTGTATCGGTACAGAACAAACAACAAAAAGATATTATCCTTACGGCACACTTGCTTCAAGCGTTATCGGTTTTACAGGCGCAGACGATCAGGGCCTTTCTGGTATCGAAGCTTATTATGACGAACAGCTAACAGGCACAAACGGAAGAATAATTACCGCAAAGGATGCTAAGTCCAACAATATCGCAAACGACTATGAAACAAGCATTGCCGCAACAGACGGCGATTCAATAGTTTTAACAATCAATCAAACCATTCAATATTATCTTGAAAAAGGCTTGAGAGAAACGATGAACGAATATCAGGCTAAGGGTGCTTACGGTGTTGTTATGAATTGTAACACAGGCGCTGTGCTTGCGATGTCATCTCTTCCTGATTACGATTGCAACGAGCCTTATAAGCTTACATACAGCAAGGATAAAAAAGCAATTAAAAAGCTCAGCGATAAAACAGCAAAGCAGGAGGCTGAAAGTGCTGCTGTTCAAAATCAGTGGCGCAATTTTACAGTATCCGACACATACGTACCCGGTTCTGTTTTTAAAACATTTGTCGCTTCTGCCGCTTTGGAGGAAAATGTTGTAAATTTGAATACAACGTATAACTGCACAGGCTCTATCCAAGTTGACAAATACAAAATGAAATGCCACTATCACCCCGGCCACGGAACACAAACTCTTACTCAGGGACTTGAAAATTCCTGTAACCCGTTTTTTATCACAATCGGTCAAAAATTAGGCGTTCATAATTATTTTAAATATTTTGATGCCTTCGGCTTTACACAAAAGACAAATATCGACCTTCCGGGTGAGGCTTCTCCACAATATTACAAAGAGGACCAATACGGAATAGTTGAGCTTTCGTCTGCTTCTTTCGGTCAGACAAACTCGCTTACTCCTATTCAGGTTTGCACAGGCCTTTGCGCTATCGCAAACGGCGGAAAACTCTTGCAGCCTTATCTTGTGTCAAGTATTGCCGATGCAAACGGCAAAACGGTTAAAAAGACTCAAACCAAGGAAATAAGGCAGGTTATCAGTGCAGACACATCCGAAAAAGTCAGAAAAATGATGAAATCGGTTGTTGATAACGGTACAGGTAAAAACGGCTACGTTGCAGGTTACAGCGTAGGCGGTAAAACAGGTACTTCAACAAAGCTCGGTGAGTCAAAAGACGGCGAGGGCGATAAATATATTGTATCGTTTGGCGCAATTGCTCCGAGTGACGACCCTGAGATTGCAATGCTTATAATCGTTGATGAGCCAAACCAGGATTTGGGCGGCGGTGCTCTTTGTGCTCCTATTGCCGCACAGGTTACTCAAGAAGCTATGAATGTTCTCGGTATTGAACCTAAGTATAATGACTCTGAAATGAAAGACCTTTCAAAGCAGACTCCTAACGTAGTCGGCAAAAGTCTTGACGAAGCTAAAAAAACGCTTGAAGAAAACAATCTTAACTTCGTTGTTGTCGGCGATGATTCAACCGTTACAAGGCAGTGCCCGTCGGGTGCAGATACGATTCCTAACGGCGGTACGGTTTATCTTTATACCGATGATTCCGAAAAACAAACGGTAATTGTTCCTAATTTTAACGGGCTTACCGTTAACGAGGCTAAGGACCTTGCCTCAAGCAGTAATCTTAATATTCAAATCGCAGGTAACAGTATGTCAAGCGGAACTGTTGTGGCATACAGGCAAAGTGAAGAAACGCAGGCAAAGGTAGAAAAAGGAACGGTAGTTACCGTCACATTTAAAAATACACAGTCTGTATTAGACTAAAAGATATGGGGTTTTAATATGAAGCTTAAAGATTTATTAAAGGGAATTGACGTTAAAAACGATTTTGAAAACGTTGACGTTTTGGACGTTACGCAGGATTCACGTCTTGTAAAAGACGGCTCACTTTTTATCTGCATTAAAGGAGCTGCCTTTGACGGACACAGCGTTGCAAAAAAAATGCTTGAAAGCGGTGCGGTTGCAGTAGTCGTTGACCACGATCTCGGTCTTGACAATCAAATTATTGTTGAAGATTCAAGAGCCGTTTATTCTCCTATTTGTGCTAATTTCTTCGGTAACCCTGCCGATAAATTAAAGCTTATCGGCTTAACAGGCACAAACGGAAAAACAACTACCACATTTTTGATTAAGCAAATTCTTGAAAATGTCGGCAAAAAAGTCGGACTTATCGGAACTGTTCAAAATATGGTGGGCGATGAGATTTATCCTGCTAAATATACAACTCCTGACCCGTATGAGCTTCAAAAGCTGTTTTCACTTATGGTAAAAGCAAATTGCGAATACTGCGTTATGGAGGTTTCTTCTCAAGCACTCGCACAGGGCAGAGTAAACGGACTTCGATTCACTCTCGGAGCATTCACAAATCTTACTCAAGACCACCTCGATTATCACAAAACTTGGGAAAACTATTTCAATGCAAAGCGTAAGCTTTTTGAAAATTCCGATATCGCAGTAACAAATGCAGACGACGAACACGGCTTAAAAATTATTGACGGTCTTAATTTTGATAAGGTTGTTACTTATGCAGTTGATACAAATAATGCAACATATACCGCCAAAAACGTTAAGTTTAAGCAAAGCGGTGTTGAATATGAAATTGTTTCAAATGATTCTATCGGCAGATGTATTTGTCCAATTCCGGGCAGATTTTCGGTTTATAACTCTCTTTGCGCAGTAACATGCGCTCTTGCACTCGGTATTGATTTTGAGGATGTTCTTTTGGCAGTTGCAAAGTCAAAAGGAGTTAAGGGCAGAATTGAAGTTGTACCAAGCGGCAGAGATTTCACAATCATTATTGACTACGCTCATTCACCTGACGGACTTGAAAATATTATTACCTCGCTTAAGGAAATTGCAAAGGGCAGAGTAGTAACCCTTTTCGGTTGCGGCGGAGACAGAGATAAAACAAAGCGCCCTAAGATGGGTAAGATTGCCGCAGAATTATCCGATTACTGCATTGTAACGTCAGATAATCCGAGAAGTGAAAATCCACGTGCAATCATTGATGATATTCTTGTAGGTATGCAAAATATCAAAACGCCTTACACTGTTATTGAAAACAGACACGAGGCTATTGAATATGCAATTACTCATGCTAAAAAGGACGATATTATTCTCCTTGCTGGCAAAGGTCACGAAACATATCAAATTTTGCCTACAGGCACAATTCATTTTGACGAAAGAGAAGTTATTGCCGAGGTTCTCGGTAAAATGAAATAAATTATGGAAGTTTTAACATTAAAAGAAATTGCAAAAGCGTTAAATACTAAAACGGATTTTGACGTTCAAATAAACGCTGTTTGTATTGATACAAGAAAAATTACAAAAGGTTGCCTTTTTATTTGCATTAAGGGCGAACGCTTTGATGCACACCAATTTGCAAACGAAGCATTGAGCCTTGGCGCCGCCGCTGTAATGATTAGTGAGGATATTGAGGTAAACGGAGCGTTTGTAAAAGTTGAGAATACTTCAAAAGCACTTCTTGACCTTTCAGCCTATTATCGTTCAAAATTTGATATCCCTGTTGTTGCACTTACAGGCTCGGTCGGCAAAACAACTACAAAGGAATTTACCTATCTTGTAGTTAATTCAGAGTTTAACGCAATCAAAACTCAAGGGAACCTAAATAACGAAATCGGCTTGCCCCAAATGCTTTTTCAAATTGATAACAGCACCGAGGCGGCGGTTATTGAAATGGGAATGAACCATTTTGGCGAAATTCACCGACTTGTAACTGCTACTAAGCCTACCCTTGCAATGATAACAAATATCGGTGTGTCGCATATTGAAAATCTCGGCTCACGTGAGGGCATACTTAAATCAAAGCTTGAAATTCTTGACGGCTTAGAAGCAGGCTCACCGTTTATCATTAATGTTGATAACGATATGCTTAAAACAATTCTTGATAAAGACGAGATTATGGAAAAATATGACGTAATCACGTTCGGTATTGAAAGCGAAGGCGCAAATTATAAAGCAAAAAATATCAAAGAAGAAAACGGCTCAACTTCATTTGATGTTGAATATACAATCACAAAAATAATTCCGGAAATCAGCGGTGTAACAGGTAAGTTTTACTTGTGCTCGCAACATATCGTAATCCCTACTATCGGCATTCATAATGTATATAACGCTCTTGCGGCTTTTGCTGTCGGTATAACTCTCGGCATTGACTCTCAAAAATCGGCTGACGCTCTTTCAAATTACGTTCCTGCCGGAATGAGGCAAAAAAGCGTAACCGTAGGCGGCATAACCTCTATTGAGGATTGTTACAATGCAAGCCCGGATTCAATGAATGCGGCAATCAAAACTCTTGCCAATACAAAGGCAAATAAAAAAATAGCGGTTTTGGGCGATATGCTGGAACTTGGCGATTATTCAAAAAAAGCTCATTATGAAGTCGGTCAAGCCGTGGCGGATAATAAAATTGATTTTCTTTTGGCTTTTGGCAATGATGCAAAATATATTGTAGACGGCGCTAAAGAAAACGGAATGAAAAGCGCATTTTATTTTAATAATAAAGAAGAACTTTCAAATAAACTTTTCGAGCTTGCAAACAAGGGTGATGCAGTAATATTCAAGGCATCAAGAGGTATGAAGCTTGAGGATGTAATAAATAACGTGTATGACAGGTGGGAAAAATAAATGAACAGTACAGCAGCATTAATAATCAGCGTTGTAATTGCTTTTGGCATAACCGCAGGCTTAGGCTTTGTAATTATCCCGTGGCTTCGCAAGTTAAAATTCGGTCAAACTATTCTTGACATCGGCCCTAAGTGGCACAAATCAAAGCAAGGCACACCTAATATGGGCGGTCTTATGTTTATTATCGGTATCGCCCTTTCATTTGCTTTGACTGTATTGATTTATCACCTTTCGGGTGGTAATCTTGAAAGCGAATATTCATCAATAATGAACGGCCGTGAACTTGTTCTTTTGCTTGCCGGCTTAATTTTGGCACTCGGTTGCGGCGCAGTCGGCTTTATTGATGACTTTACGAAAATTAAACTTAAAAGAAACGAGGGTTTGTCACCTAAGCAAAAAACACTCGGTCAACTTATCGTCACCTTGGGATATATAGCAACTCTTTGGATGTCTCATAATACAAGTTGGTATATTCCTTTTATCGGCAGAGTTAATTTTGAAAAAAACATATTTACTGCTGTTGTATTTTGGATTCTTTCAATATTTATCGTTTACGGCTGTGTAAACAGCGTTAATCTTACAGACGGCATTGACGGCCTTTGCTCAAGCGTAACGTCTACTGTTGCAATTGCGTTTATAGTTTTGGGCTATATTCAGGGTTTTGCCGGTCTTACAATTTTCTCAGGCGCTCTTTTAGGCGGTGTTTTGGGCTTTCTTTGCTGGAATTGGAATCCTGCCAAAACATTTATGGGCGATACAGGCTCGCTTTTCCTCGGCGGAATGGTTGTAGCTCTCGGCTATATGTGCAAATGCCCGATTATACTGCTTCCAATCGGTATTGTTTATGTTTGCGAAACTATGAGTGATATTATTCAAATCGGCTATTTCAAAATCACTCACGGTAAGCGTGTGTTCAAAATGGCACCTATTCATCACCATTTTGAAATGTGTGGTTGGAAGGAAAAGAAAATCTGCGTTGTATTTTCACTCGTTAATGCAATCGGATGCGTAATCGGTGTTCTTCTTCTCTATTTCGGAAATTTCGCAAAATAATATAAATTAAAAAACTTGAAAGGAGTGTTCTTATGCCAAATAATAATGAGCAAATAGTGGTTAAGCCAAGCAAATGGAAAAGCTTTAAGGATACCTATTTTTTAACCGGCAGCATTGATATTCCGTTTTTAGGCTTAACAATAGCACTTTTAACAATAGGTTTAATAATGCTCTTTTCAGCATCTTATCCGTACGCATATTATTATAAGGACAGCTCATATTACTATTTTATTCGCCAAATCTTGTTTGCAGTCGCAGGACTTGTTGCAATGCTTTTGATGTCAAAAATAAATTATAAAATATTAAAAGCAATATATAAACCTGTATTCGTTGTAACGATAGCACTTTTGGTAATTGTTCTTTTTCATCATACAAATGTTCAGAACTTCAAACGCTGGATACCACTCGGACCTGTTACCATTCAGCCGTCTGACCTTGCTAAGTTCACGATTATATTAACCCTTGCGGTTTATATAAGTAAATATTATAAAAAGATGAAAACTATGAAATACGGCATATTAATCCCTATCGGAATAATTGCAATTTTTTGCGGCCTTATTTATCTTGAACATCATCTTTCGTGCACAATATTAATGTTTTTTATCGGCGCTTGCCTTATGTTTGCAGGCGGAAGCGATTGGAAACTGTTTGCATTCGGCTTGGCGGTAATTGTTCTTTTAGGCTTCCTTGTCGTCAGTTTTCCGACACTTATTGAAAATTATGCGGGCAAACGAATTGTTGCTTGGCTTGATAAAGACTATGACCCTTTGAACGGCAGATGGCAGACAAACAATTCACTTTATGCTATCGGTTCTGGCGGTTTCTTCGGTGTAGGGCTCGGCAATTCAAAGCAAAAATATCTCTATGTATCAGAACCGCAAAACGACTTTATTTTTTCAATCGTATGCGAGGAGCTTGGTTTCTTAGGCGCTGCAATAATTATTGCACTTTTTGCCGCACTTGTTATCAGGGGCTTGATTATCGCTTCAAGGTGTAAAGATAAATTCGGCTCGCTTCTTATTATCGGCGTTGTTGCCCAAATAGGACTTCAGGTAGTGCTGAATATTCTTGTTGTTACCGATACTCTTCCCAACACCGGCTTCGCATTTCCGTTTTTCTCCTACGGCGGCACGGCAATTTTTATGCTCTTGTTTGAAATAGGAGTAGTTCTATCTATTTCAAGAAAAACAAATCAACAAAAGGTATAGGTGTCAAAAATGAAAATATTATTTGCAACAGGTGGCACTGCAGGCCATATTAACCCGGCTCTTGCAGTAGCGTCATATATAAGAGAAAAATATCCGGATAGTGAAATTTTGTTTGTCGGCACGGCAGACCATATGGAATCACGTTTAGTTCCAAACGCAGGCTTTGATTTCAAAACCATCAAGATTTCAGGATTTCGCCGTTCATTTGCGCCAAAAGCAATCGTGCATAATATCAAAACCGTTTGTCAGCTGGTGACTTCAAACAGCGCCTGCAAGAAAATAATTAAGGATTTTAAGCCTGACGTAGCAGTCGGTTTTGGCGGATATGTATCGGGTCCCGTGCTCCAAACCGCCGTAAGTATGCATATTCCTACTTGTATTCACGAGCAAAACGCTTATCCCGGCATTACAAATAAAACCCTTGCAAAAGAAGTGGATAAAGTAATGCTTACCGTTGAAGACGCTAAAAAGCATCTTGAGCCTAAAAATGAGGTTGTTGTTACAGGTCTTCCTGTTCGTGGCGAACTTCTTAAGGCTCGTAAAGATATTTCAAGAAAAGAACTTGGTATACCAAACGGAAAATATCTTGTTCTTTCTTTCGGCGGTTCACTCGGTGCAAAGCCGCTTAATGACGCAATGTTTGATATTCTTCTTGAAAGCGCAAATAACGATAAATATTACCATATTCATTCAGTCGGAACTAACGGCGGTGAATTTCTTGAAAAATTCAAAGAAAACGGTTTTGTTGAAGGCAAAAAAGGCTTGGTAAAGGGAAATGTTGAGGTTAGGCAGTATATTGATGATATGGATACCTGTATGTCGGGTGCTGACCTTGTAATCGGCAGAGCAGGCGCTTCAAGCCTTTCTGAAATTGAGGCGCTCGGTAAAGCTTCAATACTCATTCCGTCGCCTTATGTTGCAGAAAATCATCAGTTCCACAACGCTATGGCGCTTGTAAACCGTGGCGCAGGCTCAATTATTGAGGAAAAGGATTTAACAACCGCTTCACTTAAAGAGGCTATTGATTCAATGCTTTCAAATCCTGCAAAGCTAATTCAAATTGAAGAAAATGCAAAGAATATGGCAATAACCGATGCAAGAGAGAGAATTGCAGATATCATCATATCCCTTGCAAAATAACTAAATAACAAATTAATCGCTTTTGCATAGAATATCGTGCAGAGGTGATTAAATGGAATATTTTAAAATAAGCGGCGGTAAAAAGCTTTCAGGGCAAATTTCTGTCCACGGCGCTAAAAATTCTGCCTTGCCAATCCTTGCTTCAACACTTTTAATCAAGGGTGAAAGCGTTATACATAATTGCCCTGATTTAAGCGATGTAAGAGTAACTCTTGATATATTAAAATCGCTCGGTTGCAAAGTCAAAAGAGAAAAAAGTACCGTTTTGGTTGACGCAAGCGTGGTTAATAAAAACGAAATCAGCGAGCACACTATGCGCACTATGCGCTCGTCAATAATATTTTTGAGTGCTCTTCTTTCTCGGAAAGGCTCGGCGTCAATCTTTTATCCAGGCGGCTGTGAAATAGGCACAAGGCCTATAGACCTCCACCTTAAAGCGTTTCACGATTTGGGCGCAGACGTCAGCGTAAACGGTTCGTCAATTAATGCTTGTGCAACTTCAATTATAGGCACTAAAATAATATTGCCTTTTCCAAGTGTCGGTACGACGGAAAATATAATTATTGCCTCGGCAATTTCAAAAGGAAAGACAATTATTGTAAATCCCGCACGTGAGCCTGAAATAAGCGATCTTGCCGATTTCTTAAACCATTGCGGCGCTAAAATATACGGCGCAGGGGAGTCAACTATAGTTATTGACGGTGTAAAAAAGCTTGATGCGTGCGAGCATACAATTATCCCCGACAGAATACTTGCTTCAACGTATATGTCGCTCGGAGCTGTTTGCTCAAAAGAACTTACTGTTAATAATATAAGACAAAGTCATTTATCTCCCGTTTTCCCCGTGTTTACAGAAATGGGTTGTAAAATATATTTGTCTGATAATTCATTGACTCTTGTTTCACCCAAAAAGCTAAAGCGGGTAAGAAGTATTAAAACAATGCCTTATCCCGGCTTTCCTACCGATTCTCAATCGCCTGTGGCAGTTGCTCTTGCACTTGCTAAAGGGACATCTATTTTGCAGGAAACAATATTTGAAAATCGATTCAGATATGTGAGTGAGCTTAACAGATTCGGTACAGATATAGAAATTAAGGATAATATCGCCGTTATTAACGGTGTTGATAAGTTACATTCGGCAAACGTTAACGCAACTGATTTACGTGGCGGAGCCGCACTTGTTGTTGCAGCTCTTTGCGCAAACGGGGAAAGCAATATATATGGTATAGAGCATATAGACAGAGGATATGAAAATCTTGAAAACGCACTTTCATCAATAGGTGCTGACATTAAGAGGAGTAAAAATGAAGGAGAAACCAAGGCAAAAGCAAGCAAAAAAGAAATTGAATAACAGAAATTCAAAGCCGTCAAAAATTGATGATGAATTTTTTGATTTGGGTATTGAACCTCCGAAACTATATAGGGAGTCTCAAAACAAGATTATTCAGGCTCAGCAAAAAAAATCACGTCAAAGTGAGAAATACGGAATGACGAGGGTTGAACGGCGCCAAAGGGAAACAAAAAGGCGTGAAAAGAAAAATAAACTCAGAAAAACGCTTAGTTGGATAGGTGCAATTCTTGTTATTATTGCTATCGGAGCAATACTTTGCCTGACGGTTTTTTTCCAAATAAACAATATAACAAGCTCAGGCAGTAAGATTTATTCAAAGGATAAGATAATATCACAATGCATTATTCAAAAGGGTAAAAATCTTTTTACAATTGATACCGAATCAGCGGCACAAAGGATTGAAGAAAACCTGCCATACGTCTACAAGGCTGAAATCAAAAGAAAATTACCCGATACAATAGAAATTATAATAACCGACGCAAAGCCTTCTTATTCGCTTTTGTGCGATGATAATACATACATCTTACTCGACGATAACTTTAAGGTACTTGAAAAGGGTGCGCAAATGGCGACGGGTATAGTTATTAACAAAACGGATATAAAAAGCGCTGTTGCGGGTCATAAAATAAAATTTAAAAATTCCGATGTCGGCACTTGTCTTGCACGTCTTGCAAAAAGTATTAAAGATAATAATTTTACTGAAATTACTGCTATTTACAGTAAAAATATAAGCGAAAACTACGTTGTTTACGACAACAGAATTACGTTTAAACTCGGCAACAGCAAGGATTTAGACAGTAAGATTATGAAAGGACTTACGGCTTGCGATAAACTTAATGATTCTAATCCTAATGCAACAGGTACAATGACAATAACAACTGACAAGGCAATATACTTTACAGAAGAATAGCTGTGAAGAAGTTAACTTTACACTTAACGTGAATATTGTTGGAATTTGTGCAAAAACAACAAACAACATAAAATATAACTATAAAACATTGTCAAAAACTTTTAGAATAATTCAAAAAAAGTATTGCAATTTAATTACAATATTGTTACAATATGATAGTAACAAAAGCCTATAGGGGAATATAGACTAAGAATAATAAAATTAAGGAGAATCTTGCAATGGGACGTTATGAAATCGATACAGATGACTCAAAAGTAGTACAAATTAAAGTAGTAGGTGTCGGCGGAGGCGGCGGAAACGCAGTCAACCGTATGGTACACTGTAATATCCAAGACGTTGAATTTGTAGCAGTTAACTCTGATAAGCCTGCTCTTGCAAAGTCAACAGCAACACATAAAATTCTTATCGGCGAAAAAGCTACTAAAGGTATGGGCGCAGGTGCAAGGCCTGAAGTAGGTACTCGTGCCGCTGAAGAGAGCAGAGAAGCTCTTACAGACGTACTTACAGGCGCAGAAATGGTATTTATCACTGCCGGTATGGGCGGTGGAACAGGTACCGGTGCAGCCCCTGTAGTAGCTAAAATCGCAAAAGACCTCGGCATTCTTACTGTAGCAGTTGTTACAACTCCTTTCGCTTTCGAAGGTAACAGAAGAATGAAGCAGGCACAGGAAGGTATCAAGGAGCTCGCTCAGTACGTTGACTCTATCATGGTAATTCCTAACGAAAATTTAAAATATGTTACTGAAGAAAAGATTACTCTTCTCAATGCATTTGAAATCGCTAATGATGTTCTTCGTCAGGGCGTTCAGTCTGTGTCTGACCTCGTTAATGCAACAGGTCTTGTAAACTGCGACTTTGCTGATGTAACTGAGATTATGAAGGATTCAGGCTATGCTCATATGGGCGTTGGCCGTGCTAAGGGTAAGGATAAAGCAGAACTCGCTGCTCAGCAGGCTATTTCTTCACCTCTTCTCAATACTTCTATTGATGGCGCACGTGGTATTCTTATCAATATCACAGCTTCAACAGATATCGGTCTTGAAGAGATTGATGCTGCTTCTTCAATCGTAAGTGCTGCAGTTCATCCTGATTGTGAAATCATCTGGGGTGCTAACTTTGATGAAGAGCTTGAGGATGAAATGATTATCACCGTTATCGCTACTCGCTTTGGTGACGAGGGCCCCGGCGCTCCTATCAAGTCAACAACTGCAAACAAGGAAGTTGCTCCTCCGCAGCCTGTAGCTCCTATCGCTGCTCCGGTTGCTCCTGCTCAAAGTTCAGCAGCTGCTACTTCTCCTGTTTCAACATTCAATGATAATGATGACGATGCTTTCAGCGAAATCGTTAATTTCTTCAAGAAATAATCATTAATATAAATATATAACAAAAACGCACTTCGTTTTGAAGTGCGTTTTTGTTATTTATTTGTATTTTTGTCAATATGTATATTTTATCAAACTCTTGTCTTTTAAGTGGAAAACTTTTCCTGTCAAGTAAAATCCTTTACATTTTTAACATTTTCCACATAGTTTTCAACAATTATTTATAGCAAAAACGTCACATTTCCACATTCTCAACAACGTTTTCCACAGTGTTTTTAACAATTCAAAAATGTAAAGCAAAATACCATTACAAAAAGCAGCGATTAAATATACATTTTTTGTATATCTAATCGCTGCTTTAAATGTTTACCATTCGCTTTTTGTGTATGAACGGATAATATTGGTTATAATATTATCTCTTAAAAAGCCTTTTCCTTTGCCGCCGTTTCTTTGGTCTTGAATTTTACCTGCACGTATTGTTATCGCCTCTGTTTTATCGGTGATTTTGTCAATCGGAGGAATTTTGCCGAAGTCATAATTATCCTCAACAACGTCAATAACATTTTCTGCAAGATTGGTAAATTCTTCTTTTTGTGCCGAACTCATTGCAAATATAACTAATTTGTTATTGTCCGGAAAACGCAAAATCTTTTTATTCTTAACATTGAGTGAATAAAGATAAATTCTTGCTTTTTTTACGATATTGCCCTCAGGGTGATGAAGATGAGTAAATTCGTATCCGAATGTTGTTTCGTCATCGGTATGAGCCGTCTGGTTTAAGCCGTACATATCCCATTTGCTGTAAGGTGCAGTCATTGATTTGAAATTGACTTTGTATTCTTTTCTGTCAATTTTAAATGTTGCTACTATATCTTCCTCACTTACCGCTCCTGCAAGAATATATATTTGATTATATTTTCCGTCAAGTCTGATTTTTTGACCTCTGCAAGCTACTGCGTCAAATCTTGGAGTTTTTCCTTTGCTGTTGCCGTGAGGAATGTAAAAATCAATTCCGTTTACTTTAATGTTTTTGCTGATTAAATCAATCGGCAGAGAGTATCCACCGCCCTGAAGTATGTTGTACTTCATATTCTTGTAGCTTGTAAACGCTTTAACATTGTAATTAAGTCGCATAGGGGAGTAAGTATTGTTGAACTTACACTCCGGTGCTTTTGCAAATTTAATTTTCAATGTCATCGTTTCAAATGGCTTTAATGAAACTCTGATTGTTTTCTTTTCGGCAGGTGTATGCTTTCTTATAAATTCTTCGCTTGTGTTTACTTCGTCAACTTCTTCAAATTCTCTGTATACACTCAGCGCCGCATTTTTCTGCTCAATTGCTGTTGCATTATTAAGCCTTACAATTAAAGCGTCTTTGTCATATTCGCTGATTTTTACAGCTCTGATAACAATATTGTCGTGCGATAATTTTAAAAGGCTGGCAACTTGAGAAAATTCGCCTTTTTCGCTCTGCTTTTTTACTTCACAGGTGATAAGCTTTCTTGCAAATACCATTGATTCACGGTTAGTCCCGTTTTCAATGTCACCCTCGTGACCGAAAATTCCAAAGCTAAAGCAGTTTCTGCCGAGGTCTTGTAAATCTTGCCTTGTTTCCTTTGTAAATGCTCCGACAGGCGTGTGAATGCAGGTGAGCCTTAATGTGTTGTCGTTAGGCTTATCCCAGCCGTGCTTGCAGTCTGTAAGAATACTTACTCCGAAATTACCGCTTTTGTCAGTTATGTCAGCCCATTTTTGAGCAGGCACTTCATAAAGCTTTTCGCTGTTGTTTTCTCTTTGCGTGTATCCTAAACCCGAATCATATTTTGCAACATAATTTGAACTTGCAAGAGGGAATACAGCTTTAAGAAGTGTTCTTCTTGTTCTCCAATCAATTTCGTTGTCAAATCTGATAACCTTGCTGTCAGGATATAGAGAAACAATTTGATTAATCGTTGAATATTCAGCCTCTCTTGTAATTTTTATTGCAATGCGTGCAGGTCCGTTTTCAATTATTTCAAATTTAGGAGTGTTTGCATAGCAATAAGCGTCCTTGTCGATATCTTCTTTTCTTAATTCCCAGGACGGATAAGCAAGCGAGCCTGTATCGTGAAGCATCGCAAGCTTAATAGGAGAGGTGATAAGCTGCCTGTTAAGTTCTTTGTCAAGTAAGAATGCAAGGTCGCCGTTTTTGTTGAAAATAACCTTATATTTGCTGTTTTCAAGGGTATGACCGCTAATCTTAAGGTCGGTTTTTATTTGGCATTGCTCCTCACTCGGAACAATTGCATAAATGTGAATTGCAAATGACGGCACGTCAGCCTGAAATACTATTTCAAAATGTTTGCCTGTTTTGTTGATAATCTGGCTCGGCACTTCCTTTTTTTGCTTGTCAATGACCTTGACAAAAGGGGTGTTTACGTTGAGCTTAATCTTGGCTTCAACGCTTTCACGTCTTCTGTATTGCGTAGGGTTTGACACTGAAACAGCAACTGCGTTTTCAGGAACCCAGCTTGTGTCCATATTTCTTGAAATAGCTTGAAGAGATGAAGTAAGTTCACCTTTAAATTGAGCGATAGACGAATAATAATCATCCCAAGCGTCATTGTAAACTTCCATTAATGATGTGCCTGTAATGTCATCGTGGAATTGATGTTTAATTGAACGCTTCCAAGCCTTGTTAAGATTTTCCTTAGGATAATCGTATGTACCGCAAAGTGAGGCAAATGAACAAGTGAATTCCGCACTGTGCGCTATTTGTTCGCTTTGATAATCAAGTCTTTTGCTCTGCGTACGTGAGGTGTAACAGCCGGCGCCGTGATTTGTCATAAGCATATCGCCTTTGTATCTCGGAATGAATACGCCGTTTGCACCGTTGTTGTACCTTTTAAGCTTCGTGAAAACCTTATCGCTTCTTGCACTTATTACTTGGAATAATTTGTTGTCTTTGTTGGCTCTTACACTTTCGTCAACGTTTTTTACACTTTCCTCTGTCGGTGAGCCGCCCCAGTCGCCTGTTCCGTAAAGGTGATTAACCCACGGAAGCTTCATATTGGTTTCAATATAAGCTTTGTTAATTCCGTCAATAACACTTAAGTCTGCTCGAACGTCGCCGTCAAGCTTGTATCTGTAGCTTTTTGCATTAAATGACGCACCAATCTCATTTCCGTCGGCGCCGACCCACATACCTAAATCAAACGGTATTGGGTAAGCCGAGCCCCAAGAAAGTTTTTGCGTGCTGAATCCTAAAAGACCGGCATCGTTGATAATTTGTGGCAATTGCGCACCGAAACCGAAGCAGTCAGGCAAAAATATATCCTTACTTTTTTTCTTGAACTTTTCATAAAAATAGTTGTTTCCAAGAAGAATGTTACGTGTGATAGCCTCCGGTGAGGGAATATTTACGTCGCCGTTTTCGTATTCCGAACCTGCAGGATTCCACCTGTTTGTTTTAACGTATCTTCTGATTTGGTCAAATGCCCTTGGATAGTATTCTTCTATAAGCTCGTATCTGTAAGCACCCTCAAAGTTGAACATATAATTTGGGTACTTCTCAATAAGGTCAAAGTTTTTGCTTAATGTGTCCGGTATAAATTTTTCAACCGTATCGGCAATTGTCCATCTCCAAACAGTGTCAAGATGTGCCGTTGCAACCATATAAGCTGTTTTAGTCAACATAATTATAATACCTGCTTACTTTTCAATAATTTCGTATGTAAATTCGTACTTCTCTTGAAGTGCCTTAACCTTATCCTCGTTGTCCTCAATAAATGTTTTGCTGTAAACACTTTTTCCGTCTACAGAATAATCTTTAACGATTTGGTTGAGCGCTTCCCAAGCTTCAGCCTCCTGTGCATATCCGTCCTCAAATTTAATAAGAAATTCTCTGTGTTTTGGTAAAATAACCTTCATTGTGTTTTTCCTTTCATCTGTAATTATAATATACAAACTTATTATATTATTTTTGTTTATTTATTGCAAGAAATATTTATATCTTTAATAACTATTTTAGCTTTTTCATATAAAAGCTTTTGGGCGTTTTCTATTGCATATTGGGCACTTGTGTTTTTATCGACAAGACTGTACATTTTATCTGCGAGTTTAACATTTTCAATATCTCCGCTTAAAATAATGCATTTTTTGTTATACTTTTTGCAAAGCTCGCTTATTTTATATACGAGCTTTCCCATAAGCGTTTGATTGTCGGTTTTTCCTTCGCCTGTAATTACAATATCGCTTTCCTTTATTTTTTTCTTAAGGGATGAAGCTTCGCATAGTATGTCAAATCCGCTTTTTATTTCTCCGCCGTAAACGGAATAAAGACCGCCGCATATACCTCCTGCCGCTCCTGCACCCTTAACTTCTCTTATATCTCTTGGAAGAAAAGCATTAAGCATTTTAAGTCCGTCGTCAAGTTCTTTTATTTGTTCGTTATTTGCGCCCTTTTGTTTTGCAAAAACATAAGCCGCCCCTTTTTTGCCGAAAAATACATTGTCAACATCGCAAGCGTATGTAAAGTTAATACCATTTACAATATTTGTGAAGCCTGCACCGTAAATGTTGTTTAAATCTTTGCCGGTCGGGTAATCAATTTCATATCCTTCAATATCTCTGAAAACAGCACCGAGCGCACTTAGCGCACCTGCTCCTCCGTCACAGCATCCGCTGCCGCCCAATCCGAGTATAATGTTGCCAAAACCCTTTGATACAGCGAACTTTATCAACTCACCCGTACCATAAGATGTTGCATTCATAACGTCTTTTTTCTTTTGAAGTCCGCTTGCAGTTGCACTTTCTATTATGGCAGTGTTTTCATAAGTATATATATGACCTTTCATACTTTTGCCATATATGTCACTGCAACGAGTGTAAAGTATCTCGCCATTACAAAAGCTACTTAAACATTCGCCGAATCCTTCGCCTCCGTCTGCAAAGGGCAGGCAAGTAATATTATGATTTTCAACGCTTTCTATTCCGCTTTTTATACTTTTGCAAACTTCCTTTGACGACAAGCTGCCTTTGAAGCTGTCAGGCACGATTAATATGTTCATTAAGTATTCCTCTCAGTGTTTTTTCAAATTTTTCGTCTTGCTCAGCCGTTCTTTTTGACGGACCTTTCAAATGCTTTCCTGCTCTTCTCGCCTTTTTGGCAAGGTGACGTGATGTTAAAAGTGTATCTATGTTAAAATCGTTAATAATTAATCCGTTTTGATTGATTATTATTGCGCCTTTTGCAAGAGCCATAGCCGATAAGCCGTAATCCTGACTGATGACTATGTCACCTGTTTTAGCCTCATTTACAAGTGCAAAATCTGCGCTGTCAGCACCTTTTCCAACCGTTATTAATCTAACATTCTTGATATTAAATTCGTGGCTTGTGTCGCAAAAAATAATGCTTTCTACGCCGTATTCGTTTCCTATTTTGACGGCTTCCATTGTTACCGGACAGCCGTCTGCATCAATTAAAATTCTCATAATGCTATAATAACATAATTGTAAAAACTTATCAAATATGTTATTATGAACTCGGTGATATTTATGAAACTTATTATTATCCGTCACGGTGACCCTGATTATGAACACGATACATTGACACCAAAGGGTGTTCGTGAGGCAAAACTTTTAAGTGAACGTATTTCTAAGCTTGATGTTAAGGCTTTTTATTGTTCTCCGCTTGGCAGAGCACAGGATACCGCATCCTATACTCTTGATAAAATGAATAGAAGTGCTCAAACACTCCCTTGGCTTTGCGAATTTGAAGGAAAAATCTTGTCAGGCTTAAAATATGTTTCCTGCTGGGACAGATTGCCGAGTGAATGGACAAAATATCCTGAGCATTATGATTATAACGAATGGTACAACTCTAAAATAATGCGCCATGGCAATGTTGAGCGTAAATATAAAACGGTATGCAACGGTATTGACAAGCTTCTTAAAAAGCACGGTTACGAACATCAAGGCAATATTTATAAGGTTAATAATTCTAACCACGATACAATTGTTCTTTTCTGCCATTTCGGCGTTGAATGCGTTTTGCTTTCTCATATTATGTCTTGCTCGCCTATGGTTTTTTGGCATAATTTTGTTGCCTTGCCTACTTCTGTAACTACTCTTATTACCGAGGAAAGGGAAAAGGGTATAGCCGCTTTTCGCTGTCAGCAGTTCGGCGATATCAGTCACCTTTATGCAGGCGGGGAGGAGCCGTCATTTGCTGCTCGCTTTTGCGAATGTTTTGACGATGACACAAGGCATTAATTGGAAATTCTGTTTATTTTCGTATTTTTGTATTAATTATGCTAATTATAGTATTGTAAAAATTATTTATTTATAGTATTATAATTCTGTGAATATTCACTAAAATAAGAGATGGGATTGTAAAATTAATATGAAAAACGACAAAATTGTTAAACCTTTTGGGTTTAAAGACAAAATCGGCTATATGTTCGGCGATTTTGGTAACGACTTGACCTTTTTGCTTTCATCAAGCTTTCTTATGAAATTTTATACCGATGTTATGGACGTTGACGGCTATATTGTTGGTATTATTATGATGATTGCAAGGTTTGTTGATGCATTTACGGATGTAGCAATGGGCAGAATTTGCGATAAAAGCAAAATGACTGCCGCAGGTAAATTTAAGCCGTGGATCAGAAGAATGTGCGGTCCCGTTGCAATTGTTTCGTTTTTGATGTATCAAAGCTCGCTTTCAGGGCTTCCTAAGCCTGCTAAGATTGCATATTTGTTTGTAACTTATATCCTTTGGGGTTCTGTATTTTATACCTCAATCAATATTCCTTACGGCTCTATGGCTTCTGCTATTTCCGATAATCCTAATGACAGGCAGTCGCTTTCAACTTTTAGAACTATGGGCGGTATGTTTGCAGGCGCTATTATTATGGCAGTTGTTCCTCTTATTATTTATAATAAGGAAAACGGAAATGATGTTATAAGCGGCACTAAGTTTACTGTTGTTGCAGGAGTTTGCTCCTTGCTTGCTGTCGTTTGTTATCTTCTTTGCTATGCTCTCACTACCGAGCGTGTAAGGGCACAGGCTATCGATGCTCAACTTGAGAAAAATAACCTTGGCGTAATGCTTAAAAATGCAGTTAAAAACCGTGCGCTGATTTCTATTATCGTGGCATCAATCTTTATGCTTATTTCTCAGCTTACTATTCAGCAAATGGCTAACTATGTATTTCCTAATTATTACGGCAATGCAAAAGTCCAAAGTCTTTCTGTTGTTATGATGGGCGGAGGTATGGTTATTGCCGCTGTTATCGCTAAGCCGCTTGCCGCAAAGTTCGGAAAGGCTGAAATAAGCGTTGTTTCTAATATGGTTGCAGGGGTTGTAAGCTTGCTTCTTTACTTTGTCAGACCTCAAAACGTTTGGGTTTATGTTGCATTGCAATTCCTTTGCTGGTTTGGCTTGGGCGTTTTCTCTATGGTCGTTTGGGCGCTTATTACCGACGTTATAGATTATTCCGAAATTAAAAACGGAATACGTGAGGATGGCTCTGTTTATGCTCTTTATTCTTTTGCACGTAAGCTCGGTCAGGCGCTCACTTCGGGTCTTTCGGGTGCGCTTCTCTCAATGATTGGATATAAAAAGTCAACCGCTTTTGAATCGCAGGTTAAAGAGGGCATTTTCGATATCTCAACTCTCGTTCCGGCAATAAGCTTTATTTTGCTTGCACTTATACTTTGGTTTTGGTACCCGCTTAAGAAAAAACTTGTTGATGAAAATGTTGAATTTCTCAGGAAAAAGCATAATAAAACAGAAGAATAAAATTAAAGCGTTGGAGTTTTTCTCCAACGCTTATTTTTTGCCTTTATAAATTAAATTTGATTATATTTTTGCAATCTTTTTAATTGCTTCAAAGCTTTCGCTTGAAATAATATGCTCAATTCTGCACGCATCCTCGGCTGCGGTTTTAGCGTCAACGCCGAGACTTACAAGCCATTTTGAAAGGGTAGTGTGCCTTTCGTATATTTTTTCGGCAATCTGCCTGCCGGAATCAAGCAAAGTGATATAGCCTGACGAGTCAACCTCAATATAGCCGTTTTCTCTTAAATTTTTCATAGCAACGCTTACGCTTGGCTTTGAAAAGCCTAATTCGTTTGCTATATCAATAGAACGTACTGCGCCGTTCTTATTTTTTAATATCAATATTGTTTCGAGGTAATTCTCGGCTGATTCCTGAATTTTCATATTGCACCTTCGCTTGTTACATATTACACAATATATTATATCATTATTACGAATTTTTTTCAAGTTTTATAAAAAGTTATATTTTTTACTTGACAAAATAGTTAGTCAGTGCTAACATATAGACGGTTAGAGAAAACTAACGATTGTTAGTAACTTCTAACAATCATTTACTTAAGCGGAGGATGTGTATATTATGATGCCGATTACTTTAGCAAACGTAGGTGAAGAATTTATAATACAGCGTATTGCAGGCAAGCCGGAGGTTAAAGCTCATTTGGCTGATTTGGGTTTTGTTGTCGGCGGTAATGTAACTGTTATTTCTTCTTATTCGGGTAATGTGATTGTTAATGTTAAAGGCGCTCGAATTGCTATAAGCGAGGGAATGGCGCAAAAGATTTTTGTTTAAAATTAAATATAAATACAAGGAGGAAAAAGAATGAACACTTTAAAACAAGTAAAAGTAGGTCAAACCTGTACCGTAAAACGTGTCCACGGTGAAGGCGCATTAAGACGCAGAATTATGGATATGGGTATTACCAAGGGTGTTGAGATTTACGTAAGAAAGGTTGCCCCTTTGGGAGATCCTATTGAAATTACTGTCAGGGATTATGAACTTTCGGTTCGTAAAAATGATGCTGAACTTATTGAGGTTGAATGATAGGGAGTTAATCCCATTTTTTAGAAATGAGAGTTAGTGAAAACTAATAAAAATTAGCAAAAACTAACATAGCTTGATAATTAATTAAAATGAAAGGATATACATAATATGAGTATTAAAATTGCTCTTGCCGGTAACCCAAACTGCGGTAAAACCACTTTGTTTAATGCGCTTACCGGTTCTAACCAATATGTCGGCAACTGGCCCGGCGTAACGGTTGAAAAAAAGGAGGGTAAACTTAAAAAGCATAATGACGTAATCATTACCGACCTTCCCGGTATTTATTCTCTTTCTCCATATACTTTGGAGGAGGTTGTAGCACGTAATTATCTTATTGATGAAAAGCCTGATGTTGTTCTTAATATTATCGACGGAACAAACCTTGAAAGAAACCTTTATTTGACAACTCAGGTTGTTGAGCTTGGTATTCCGGTTGTTGTTGCCGTAAATATGATGGATGTTGTTAAGAAAAACGGTGACAAAATCAATGTTAAAGAGCTTTCAAGGCAACTTGCTTGCCCGGTAGTTGAAATTTCGGCATTAAAGGGCACAGGCGTTATGGAAGCCGCTGAGGCAGCTATTAAAGCAGCAAGCGGCCCTTCAACAATCCCTCAACACGAATTTTCAGGTGCTGTTGAACACGCAATCGCTCATATCGAAGAGGCAGCTCTTAACGATATGCCTGAAAATCAGCAGCGTTGGTACGCTATCAAGATTTTTGAAAGCGATGAAAAGGTGCTTGAAAAACTTAACATTTCAGATGCAACTCTTGCTCATATCCAAAAGGATATTGAAGCAGCAGAAACTGAAATGGACGATGATGCCGAAAGCATCATCACTAACGAAAGATACCTCTATATTTCTTCAATTATTAAAGCAGTATATAAGAAGGCTCACAAAGGTCAGCTTTCAACATCAGATAAAATTGATAAAATCATTACTAACAGAATTTTAGGTCTCCCTATTTTCGCTCTTATTATGTGGGGCGTGTATTTTATCTCAATGCAGTGGATTGGTAAAATGGGAACTGACTGGGTAAACGATGTTCTCTTTGCTGAATGGGTACCGGGACTTCTTGAAAAATTCCTTGAACCGCATCTTGCACCGTGGCTCTTCGGTCTTATTAATGACGGTATCGTAGCCGGTGTCGGTGCAGTTCTCGGCTTCGTTCCTCAAATGCTCGTTCTCTTCTTCCTTCTTGCAATTCTTGAGGGTTGCGGTTATATGAGCCGTGTAGCTTTCGTAATGGACAGAATTTTCCGCCATTTCGGTCTTTCCGGTAAATCATTTATCCCTATGCTTATCGGTACAGGTTGCGGCGTTCCTGCTGTAATGGCTTCACGTACAATCGAAAATGAACGTGACCGTCGTATGACTATTATGACAACAACATTTATTCCTTGCGGCGCTAAGCTTCCTATTATCGGCCTTATCGCAGGTGCGTGCTTCGGCGGTGCGAGCTGGGTAGCAACCTCCGCTTACTTCGTTGGTGTTGCGGCAATCATTATTTCGGGTATTATGCTTAAGAAAACCAAGAGATTTGCCGGTGACCCTGCTCCTTTTGTTATGGAACTTCCTGCTTACCATATTCCTACACTCGGCACAGTTCTTCGTTCAACTTGGGAGCGTGGCTGGTCATTTATCAAAAAAGCAGGTACAATCATCACACTTGCAACAATCCTCATTTGGTTCCTCCAGGGCTTCGGCGTAGAAAACGGTGCCTTTGGTATGGTTGAGGATATGGATAACTCAATCCTTGCTAAGTTCGGTAACTTGTTTGCTTGGCTCTTCGTTCCACTCGGTTGGGGCGGTTGGAAGCCTGCTGTTGCAGCAGTTACAGGTCTTATCGCTAAGGAAAACGTTGTTTCAACCTTCGGCGTTCTTTATCACTTCGCAGGCGAGCTTGCTGAAAACGGTGATGAGATTTGGGTTAACTTTGGCAAAGACCTTTCAAATCTCAGCGGCGGTCATCCTGCCCTTGCAGGTTATTCATATCTTATCTTTAACCTTCTTTGCGCTCCTTGCTTTGCGGCAATCGGTGCTATCAAAAGAGAAATGAACAATGCTAAATGGACTTGGTTTGCAATTGGATATCAGTGCGGCTTTGCTTATATCATTTCACTTATTGTATATCAAATCGGTCTTGTTTTTGCAGGCGACATTAACGTTATCGGCTTCATTGCTGCTCTTATTTGTCTTGCAGGTATTCTTTATATGCTCTTCAGAAAGAACAAGTATGATGATAACAGACTCACAATCAACGCTAAGACTTCAAAAAAGAACAAGGCTAAGGCATAATTATTGATTGTTTTCAGAAAGGAAGTATTTGTATGCTTGCGTTTTTAAAAGCAAATGTTTATAACATTATTGTAATTGCAATTCTTTTGCTTGTTGTTTTTCTAATCATACGAAAAATTGTTAAAGATAAAAAGGCAGGCAAGAGTGCAGTTTGCGGCGGTGATTGCAGTAAATGTCACGCAAATTGCAGTCACAAAAACTGACCTTTAAATAATTGTATAGAATTTTTCGCTTGTATCTGCTATAATGGTGCAAGCGAATTTTTCTTTTGTGAGATGAAAGGTGTAATATGATTAAAACTGTTTTGCTTGATTTGGACGATACTATACTTGATTTTAAAATGAGCGAGAGGGTAGCTTTAACAAAAACCTTAAACGAACTTAGTATTGAACCGACTGAGGAAATTATAAAAAAATACAGCAAATATAACATTTCTCAGTGGAAACGTCTTGAACTTGGCGAAATAAGCAGGGAAGAGGTTAAAGTTAATCGCTATAAACTTCTTTTTGATGATATCAAGGTTGATGTTTCTCCTCAAAAAGCAACGGCAATTTATGAAGAAAATCTTGCACACGGTCATTATTTTGTTGACGGCGCAAAAGAAATGCTTTACTCTATTTGTAATGATTATAATTTATATGTTGTATCAAACGGTGCTAAAAAAGTGCAGGATGGCAGAATGAAAAGCGCAGATATAAACCACTGCTTTAAAGGCATTTTTGTTTCCGAGGTTGTCGGTTTTGAAAAGCCAAATGTTGAATTTTTCAATAAGGTTTTCTCTCAAATTGAAAATTTTAATGCGGATGAAGCGGTAATTATAGGCGACAGCCTTTCATCGGATATTAAAGGCGGCAAAAACGCAAAAATAAAAACCGTCTGGTTTAATCCAAACGGTCTTGAATACGGCGATATTGTTCCTGATTTTCAAATCTCATCATTAGATGAAATAAAGCCGCTTCTTGCAACACTCTGATGACAAAGATTTAATGGGGGAAAATACGTAGGGGCGAACACTGTTCGCCCGTTTCTTAAACACCAAATTTTTTTCGGTTCATGCAGTTAATTTTAATATAACCTTTTTTCAAGCTCCTCACAGCTAAGGCAATTTGCCTCTTTGAGGAGTTTTTTATATCTATCCATATTGTACTGCGAATGCTCGGTTTCTTTGCTCCAAAGGTGAATAACCCAACTTTCTTCACCAAAATATGTAACGATTAAAACGCCCACTATCGCCATTTTTATTTTTGATAAAACATCATAATCATA
Source organism: Eubacterium sp. CAG:251 (assembly GCA_000436835.1). Classification (GTDB taxonomy): domain Bacteria; phylum Bacillota; class Clostridia; order Oscillospirales; family Acutalibacteraceae; genus Eubacterium_R. The sequence goes on along the minus strand of FR889150.1, from coordinate 26,789 downwards.
AACAGCTGTAAGAAAATATTTGAATAAAAAGTACATTGCAATCTGCTCATTGAATATTTCGTTTTCAATGGGTTTTTCTTTTTTGTTTTTTACTTTTTCAACCCATTGCTGATTTATTACTTCGGGATTGTTAAATACTTCAAAAAAGTCTATATCATCGTCGCCCTCTTTGTATTCTTCTAAATCCTTTTGTATTTCTTTTCCGTATTCAAGAAGTTCCTTGAGCCTGTCACTAATGCGCTTATCTCTGTTTTGCACTATCTCATAAGCCTTTTTCCTTGCTTTTACAAGATAAAAATATGTCTGCGCATCAATCTCGTTAAGCTCAGGCAATCTGTCGTTTGCCTCGTCTTTAAACGTCATTTTTTCTTTTAAATTAAACATCATATCGCTTGCAACGGGGCATGAAAACGATACGCCCATTTCTTCCGTACCGCCAAAATCGTTGATAAACCTCGGAAATGTTCGGCAGGTGTAAGGTGTGTGCTCTCCTCCTATCGCAATATGCATATCGCATAAATTTTCATTATTTAAAAACGGACAGCGCTTTTTATCGGCAAGCCTAAAAATTGTATTTCCAAACTCGTCCTTTGTAAGTACGCTGTCTATTTTTTGCCTTATTTCGCCTGATAAGGTTTTGTAATATTCAAGCGATTTTTCATCTGCGTCAACTTCCCAACCTTGGCAGCAGGAGTCGGGGCAAGCGCCCGCAATGCATTTGAAATCTTTGTAAAAACTCGGTGTTCTAAGTATCATAATATTTTCCTCAACAATGAAATATACCTTTATTTTATCACTTAATCAAAAAAACGCAATATAATTTTATTGCATAGAATGAATATTAATGGTAATATATAGGTACTATTTTTTATCGGGACTGATTATTTTGACAAAATTTTTAATTAAATATATTAGTGGGAAATATGACGTTTCTTCTGCACTCGGAAGAGAAAAGGTCGGCACAATGAGTGGTATTTGCGGCATTTTGTGCAATGCTCTTTTGTGCATAATGAAATTTGTTATAGGTACTCTTACCGGTTCGGTTTCAATTACTGCCGACGCTTTTAATAACCTTTCTGACGCAGCCTCGAATGTTGTTACTATCGCAGGAGCAAAGCTTGCAAATAAACCTGTCGATAAAGAACACCCCTTTGGTCACGGCAGGCTTGAATATATTTCCGCTCTTATCGTCTCATTTATTATTCTTTTAATGGGATTTGAACTCGGAAAAAGCTCAATAGAAAAAATTATTAAGCCTGAAGAGGTTAATTTCAGTATTGTTTCGGTTGTCGTTCTTGTTATTGCAATCAGCGTTAAACTTTGGATGGCTTTCTTTAATAAAAAACTTTATAAACTTACCGATAACATTAACCTTAAAGCAGTTTGTCAGGATAGCCTTAATGACTGTATTGCAACAGGCGCAACTGTTATTTCTCTTCTTATTTCTCATTTTACGGGTTTTCATTATATAGACGGTATTGTCGGCTTGCTTGTCGCTTTTGCAATTATTTTCTCGGGTATCGGTGTTTTGAAGGACGTTCTCGGTCCTTTGCTCGGTCAACCGCCTTCGGCTGAACTTGTTAAAAGTATTGAAGATTTGATTTTAAGCGAAAAAGAAATAATCGGAGTTCATGATTTAATCGTTCACGATTACGGCCCCGGCAGAATTATTGCTTCGGCTCATGCAGAAGTGCCGTCAAATGAGGATATTGTTCATATCCACGACGTTATAGATAACGTGGAAAAGAAAATTCAAAAGCAACTTAATATTATGATTTGTATTCATCTTGACCCGATTGATATTAATAATGAAGAAGTAAATAAATATAAAGCCATAGCGCAAAAAATTATTAAGGGCTATAATGATGAATATTCGTTCCACGATTTCAGACTCGTAAACGGCGAAACTCATAAAAACCTTATTTTCGACCTTGTAATTCCTTTTGATAAAAATAACGATACAACGAAAATTTTAAACGATATTATGGCTTTGTTTAAGCAATATGACGATAAAATAAACGTTGTAATCACTATTGAACATTCATTTATATGAAAAGTTTATATTTATTTAATAATTTTGTTGACGATTGTCGCATTTGTTGTTATAATATTATCAATAATTAAAGGGGGATATTTTGATGAATGTTCTTATTTTCGGCGGTACAGGTCTTTTAGGCTCTGCTGCTGCTCAAATTTTTATTGACCGTGGTCATAAAGTTAAAACTATTGCTTTGCCTCCTCTTCCGGAAGGCGCTCCTATTCCTAAGGAAATGGATATCGAATTCGGTAACTTCCTTGAACTTAGCGATGAAGAGCTTGAAAAGGCAATGACAGGTATGGACGCTTTTGTTTATGCCGCAGGTGTTGACGAAAGAGTTGAATTTCCTCACCCTGTTTATGATGCTTATAAAAAGTATAATATCAACCCAACCGACCGTTGCTTAAAGATGGCTAAAAAGTGCGGCGTTAAGAGATGCGTTGTTCTTGGCTCATATTTTGCTTGGCTTGCTAAGGAAAGACCTGATATGAAGCTTTGCGAAAAGCACCCGTATATCCGCTCTCGTGTTGAGCAGGAGGAAGTTGCTTTCAAGTATGCCGATGACGATATGGGTGTAGCAGTTCTTGAACTCCCTTATATCTTCGGTACTCAGCCTGGCAGACGTCCTGTTTGGGTTATCCTTATTGAACAGCTTCAGAGATTTAAAAAAATGCCTTTCACTATGTATCCAAAGGGAGGTACTGCAATGCTTACCGTTCGCCAGGTTGGCGAGGCTATCGTAGGTGCGGCAGAGCAGGTTAAGGGCGCAAGAGCATACGGCATTTCTTGCTATAACTTAACTTGGAGAGAATTTCTTAAGATTGTTTACAGAGCTATGGACGGTATTCCTGACCGTAAGATTGTTGACTGCCCTAAGGTATTCTTCCAATTGTTCGGCCACGTAATGCGTAAGGATTATGCTTCCCGTAATGTTGAAGGCGGTATCGACCCTGTAGGTCTTGCAGATATTATGGGTATGGAGCTCTTTATTCCTACCGATGATACTAAAGAGCTTGGCTGTACTCCTGATGATATCGAGGCTGCAATCTTCGATTCAATCAAGCTTTCTAAAGATGCATATGAGGGCAAAGCAAAGCTCCTTGGAATGAAGGGCGAGTAATTAAATATTACATATATTAAAGGACGATGATTTTTAATCATCGTCCTTTTTGTATGTTGCTATATCTTCAAGTTCACAATCAAGAATTGAACAAAGAGCGCTTAATGTGTATGTGTTGACATTGCCGTTTTTTCTGAGTCTGTCAAGCTGACCTGTGCTGATACCGTATTCTTTTATAAGCTTGTATTGCGAAATATTTTTGTCTTTCATTGTTTGCCATAGCTTGTCAAATACAATCATTAAATCAACTCCTGATAATATAATTGTAAAATGAGATACATATATTGACAATAGCCCGTAAACGGGCTATAATAAAATTAGAGAGGTAAACAAACTAAAAAAGTTAAAAATTATTTTTGAAAGGTAAGGATAAAATGAAAAAGATATTAAGCGTTTTTTGCACAATTGTAATTGTTTGCGCAATTTTTGGTGGTTGTACCACTTCTTCTGAAGAAACTGCTGTAACAAATAATGATTTATATAATTATGATTTTTCCGCTTCAGAGATTGAGGGACGTTGGTATTGGAAAGATGTAGACCAAGATGCTGCAGGGATTATTAATTATTTGATTTTTGATGTTTCTGATAATCAAGTTAAAAGTTGGACAATTAACGGGCATTATGAAACGACTGATTTTAGATATCCTGTTTATGATTCAACAACTTATAATAAACCTGATGTTTACGATATTGTGTATGAGGACGGTGTTTGTTATCTCAAAAATACAAACGGCAATAATGCTTATATGCTTTCAAAACCAAAATACGGCAATGGTTTAATTGCAGATAATGGAAATAAAACATATAATTTTGTTTTTGATTATGATGATAGCTTTGAATCAACATTGGACCATATTTATAACTGAGAGGTATTAAAATGAAAAAAATAATTACTATTTTTCTTGGAGTTTGCATATCAATTTTCTTTGTGTCGTGTTCCACTCCGTACTATAATCAAAACAGTGATTTGCCTAATGCAAACAATACTAAGGACTTTATTCATTATGAAGTTGAATTTGATATTCCGAATGAATATACAGCTTATTCAACTGATAATGAATTTTATACCGAATTGATAATTAACGATAATATTGATGTACGTAAATTTAAAGAAGAAAATGATAATACGGATTGTGATGTCTATTTTACAGATGAGATTATTGATTCAAATGCCGAAGTTATTTATACACTGGTTTTTGAATTTAATTGTTATGATGAAAACGATAACCTAATTGATACGATTTATTTTACTGACACCTTAGGTGATAAACAAGGCATAGGCGGAGAAAATGTGCTTTCAAGTACAGTAAACGAATCTGTAAGGAAAATGAAATTTTCAAAAGCATTTTTGGCTGATCTAAATGAGGTACAATTTTATAATTGATTTACAAAGATAAAATGAAGCGGAGTTTTGATTTTAATATATCTGCAGAGTTTTTATAATACAATAATTGGAAGAAGATAAACTCAATTTTTCTTAATATGATAGGAGGTGAAAAAATGCTTGAAAACATAAAATTACATATTGATAAAATAATCAATGTCTTATCCGTTCTTTTGTTCATTGGTGGTGTAATCGGAACAATATATTGTATTTATCAAGGTAATGATTATGACGATTCTTTTTATTTTATTGCGCTTATTGTGTTTGTAAGTACACTTGTTTGTTCGGTATTTATGATTGGCTTTTCAGAGCTTATAGCGAGTACAAGAAAAATTGCGGAAAACAGCAAAGGTACAGAAGAATAAAAAGCAAAGAGGCGAGTTAAATCGTCTCTTTGCTTTTTATTCACCCTTTATCCTTAGGTCGGCAGATAAGTGCTACCGCAAGGGCGCTGAGCATTGCAACCGTAACGCCGACCGCACAGGCTTGAAGTGGACCTGCAACAACTCCCAAAAAGCCGTCTTTTTGTATCGCTTCCTTTACACCTTTTGCAAGTGAAGCGCCGAAACCCGTCAGCGGAACTGTTGCGCCTGCTCCCGCAAAATCTATTAAATGCTGATAAATCCCAAGTCCGCCGAGGAGTACGCCGACGCAAACGAATAAAACAAGAATTTTTGCAGGCGTAAGCTTTGTTAAGTCAATCAAAAGCTGACCGATAACGCATATCAAGCCGCCTACGATAAATGCTTTTAAAAACATCATTTTATATCACCACTTATAATTTTTGCTTAAAATAATTAATTATTCAAATAAAATTTTATAAGCGCAAAAAATAAAGAATTTTGCGAAATTTTATATAGTTAATTTTCTTGATATGGCTTGACAAGTGTGATATAATGATAATTAAGAGAGGTAAGAAAGATATATCGGAGGGTTTTATTATGGCAATGACTTATGATTCAGTTGTTCAGGCAACAAGAAAGAAATTTTTAAACGCAGACGTTTCTTCTGTTTCAGGTACTCTTGCTTTTCAGATTAACCTTATCGGCAAGGTTGAGGGTATTTTCTATATTGAAATTAAGGACGGTCAGGTTCACGTTGAGCCTTATGAGTATTATGACAGAAATGCAATACTTACCGTTAATGCAACTAATTTCACAAAGCTTATTAACGGCAAGCTTGACCCTGTAATTGCTTTCACAACAGGCAAGCTTAAGGTTGACGGCGACATTAATGCCGCTTTAGAGCTTATCAAGTTTATTAAATAAAATTAAAAATCGGGACTGTTATGCAGTCCCTTTTTTATTGAAATTATAGTAGGTGATTTTATGTTTAAAGAAATTAAAGCGACGGATATTAAGGAAAATATCGTTGATTTGCTTAAAAATAATTGGGGTCTTGTAACTGCAGGCAACAGCGAAAAATATAATATGATGACTGTTTCTTGGGGTGCTATGGGCGAGCTTTGGGGCAAGGACAGCGTTACTGTTTATATCCGCCCTCAAAGATATACCGAGGAATTTATGAACGCTTTTGACCATTTTACTTTGAGTTTCTTTTCTCTTGATAAAAAACAGGCTGTTCACGGTATTTGCGGCTCAAAAAGCGGCAGAGATATAAATAAAACCGAGGCTTGCGGCCTTACACCTAATTTTGACGAGGCAGCACCATACTTTGAAGAGGCAAAGCTTGTTCTTGTTTGTAAAAAAATGGCTAAGAGTAAGTTTGACCCTAAGGAATTTATTGATGATACTGTTGAGGATAAATGGTATCCCGAAAAGGATTTTCATTATATTTATTTTGCAGAGATAGAAAAAGTCTTGATTTCTGAATAAAGATGTAGTATAATACTAACACAAAAGGTAGGGGTTATTCCTTATTTCATAGTGTAGCGTACGGGCCCTGTGCAACGGGATGCTACGAACCTTGTCAGGCGGGGAACCGAGCAGCAATAAGTGGATTATTCTGTGTGCCGCAGACAAGTCTGTGCGTTACATTATGAAATAAGCTGCTTCTGCCTTTTAATTATATTTATTTAATTTTGATTAGCGGGAGTGATGTGTATATGTATCAGGTGTTGTATCGTAAGTACAGACCTAAGGTTTTTGCGGACGTTTACGGTCAAGAGCACGTCACCTCTACGCTTAAAAATGAGATTAAAGAGGGCAGAATTGCTCACGCTTATCTTTTTACAGGCTCTCGTGGTACGGGTAAAACAACATGTGCTAAGATTTTGGCTAAGGCAGTCAATTGCGAAAACAGCGTTGACGGCGAGCCGTGCAATGAATGTGAGGTTTGTAAGGGGCTTGATAACGGTACTATTTATGATGTAGTAGAAATTGATGCCGCTTCAAATAACGGTGTTGATAATATCCGTGATTTAAGAGAAGAAGCTAATTACACTCCGAGTAGGGGTAAATACAGAGTTTATATTATTGACGAGGTTCACATGCTTTCAACAGGAGCATTTAACGCTCTTCTTAAAACTCTTGAGGAGCCGCCTGCTCACGTAATATTCATTCTTGCCACTACTGAGGTGCATAAGCTTCCCGCAACTATTCTTTCACGTTGCCAAAGGTTTGACTTTAAACGTATTCAGCCCGAAACAATGTCGATAAGGCTTAAACAGGTTGCCGAGCTTGAGGGAATGGAACTTAGCGATGATGCTGCAATTCTTATTGCCCGTATTGCCGACGGCGCTCTTCGTGACGGTCTTTCAATTCTTGACCAGTGCGCCGGCAGAAGTAAAAAAATTGATTCTGCGCTTGTAAGCGAAGTTGCCGGTTTGGCAGGCAGAGAAGCCCTTTATAAACTTACCGACTGTATTAATAATCAGGACAGCTCATCTGCAATGTCAGTCATTTCAGAACTTTATCAAAACAGCTATGATATGGAGCGCCTTTGCGTTGAAATGATTAATCATCTTCGTAATTTCCTTATTGTTAAAACTGTTAAGGACAGCCGTGGTTTGATTATTTGCACCGATGATGAATATAATTCTATTGTTTCTTCGGCGGAAAACTTTACACTCGAAAATGTTATTTATGCGCTTGACCTTTTTCAGGACACCTTGACTAAAATCAAGTCGGGTGCTAATGCAAGGGTTGAGCTTGAAATGTCTTTTGTTAAGCTTTGCGAGCCTAAACTTGATGTTAATATGGATTCGCTTATTGACAGAATATCTAAACTTGAACGTGCCGTTTCACGTGGGGTTGCAGTTAAGCCTCAGCAAACGGTTGCACCTGTTGAAGCATCTAAGCCTCAGGAAAGTGAAGTTGTGCCAAGTGTTGCACCGTCTGCCGCTAAAACAGAAGAACAAAAGGCTCAATCACCTGCACCGATTTCTCAGCCTGCTGCCCCAACCGTGGCTCAAAGTGTGCCTAAGCCGGCTCCGGAAGTGCCTAAGCAGGAAGTGCCTAAGACATCGCAAAGTGATACCGGTCAATATCTTTTTGAGCAGTGGGACGATTTTATGGACGTTATTCATAAGCAAAACATCGCTTTGTTCGGTGTCCTTGCAGGTTCAAAAGGATATATAAGAGGGGAGTATTTCTTGATTGACAGCCCTAATCCGACTATCATTCAGTTTTTGAAAACCCCGACTTATTCAAAGGCGATTAAGCAGGCGCTTTATGACGTGACGGGTCAAAGTTATAAGCTTGGAATATTTAAAAAGAAAGCAACAGACGCACCTAAAAGGGATTTGCTTGAGGATTTAATTCATCAGGCAGAGGATAATATTAAAATAAATTTTGAATAAAATATAGGAGAATTAATTATGAAAGCAAGACTTCCTCAAGGAATGGGCGGCGGACCGCAGAATATGCAAAATATGCTCCGTCAGGCTCAAAAAATGCAAGAAAATCTTGAAAACAAAAAAGCAGAACTTGAAGAAAAAGAATACGTTGTTACTTCAGGCGGCGGTATGGTTGAAATTACCGCTAAGGGTGACCACACAATTAAGGCAATCGGCATTAACCCTGAGGTTGTTGACCCTGAGGACGTAGAAATGCTTGAAGATATGCTTGTAGCCGCTTTCAATGAAGCAATGCGCCAAATTGATGAAGAATCGGAGCGTGAGCTTGAAAAGGTAACGGGCGGTCTCAATATCCCCGGCCTTTAAAGCTAATCTTTTTGTGAAATACAGTGTCATCAATTGCTCGCAGTATATTTATACAGCTTCGCAATTTCTTCCTTGTCTTTCGCAAAAATCTTAAGCTTTTCGACGCCGTAGGGGCGAACATTGTTCGCCTTATTATAAATAAACAAATCAACAGAGGTAATAAAATGAGTTTTGACCTTGCACCGCTTCAAAATTTAATAGACCAATTTGAGCGTATGCAGGGTATCGGGCATAAAACGGCTCAGCGTATGGCTTTTTATGTTCTCGGCCTTTCGGATGAGCAGGCACGTGAATTTGCACAGGCAATTACCGACGCTCATACTAAAATCAAGCAATGCAAAGTTTGTTGCAACCTCGCCGATGATGATTTGTGCCCTATTTGTAAGAGTAAAACACGAGATAAAAGCACAATCTGCGTTGTTCAAGACCCTCGTGACGTTGCCGCAATAGAACGAACCCATGAATATAACGGTACATACCACGTTTTGCACGGCGCTATTTCACCTATGGATAATATAGGTCCTGACCAAATTCGTATTAAAGAGCTTGTTTCAAGGCTTGGAAGCGGAGAGGTTGAAGAGGTCATTATGGCAACTAACCCGACTGTTGAGGGTGAGGCAACTGCAATGTATATCAGCCGTTTGCTTAAGCCTATGGGAATTACCGTCAGCCGCTTGGCGTACGGCGTTCCTGTCGGCGCAGACCTTGAATATGCAGACGAGGTTACGCTTTCACGTGCTCTCGAGGGCAGAAGCCTAATTTAGTTTAAAAGGAGTGATAGACTTGGATAAAAATCAAAAGCAAATAATCGCAAATAATAAAAAAGCCTATCACGACTATTTTGTTTTGGAAACATATGAGGCTGGGATAGAGCTTTTCGGCACGGAAATTAAATCTATCAGAAACGGCAGAGTTAATCTTAAGGATAGCTTTTGCTCGGTTGATGACGGCGAAATGTTTGTTATCGGTATGCATATCTCGCCTTATGAGCAGGGCAACCGTTTTAACCGTGACCCTATGCGAAAAAAAAGGCTTCTTCTTCATAAAAAAGAGATAATGAAGCTTTTCGGCGCAAGCCAGCAGCAGGGGCTTTCGATTATTCCGCTTAGGCTTTATATTTTTAAAGGCAGGGCTAAGCTTGAAATAGGTCTTTGCAAGGGTAAAAAACTTTACGATAAGCGTGCAGTTCAAGCAAAAAAGGACTCCGACCGTGCAATTGAACGTGCAATGAAAGGCAATTACTGATGAAAATCAGGTGTGTTCAGTGCGGCAGGGAATTTGAATTGTCGCAAAATGAAATTGATTTTTATTACTCAAAGGGTCTTGATTTGCCTAAAAGATGCAAGTCTTGCCGTGATAAAAACAGCGGCAAATATATAGTGACGTATAGTGAAAAGCATAATATCAACTTGTTTTTCTTTGCTGTTTTTTTGGCGCTTGCCGCAACTGTTGCTTATTTTGATTTTGCGGCGCATACTTTTAAAGGTGTTTGGCCTATAATAATTATGTCAGCCTCGGCTTTGATATCAATTATTTTCTTGTGCTGCGTTAAAACCTATAAGTTCTATGACGTATCGTTTAGCAATAAGTATAAATTCAATTTCTACGATGCCGAAAATTTGATTAATCATTTTTATAAGCATAAGAATGACGTAGGATGCCGTGACGTTGAATCTTATCTTAAAAAGGCTAACTCAGTCATTTTAGATAAAAAATCAATTCATAAAACTATTGCAAACGGCGATACCGTTTATTATAATAAAAAAACCGAGGATTATGTCGTCCTTGCAAGGGCAGGCTATATCCGCAGTTACTATAAGGCTTCGTATAACCATTATTTGAAACAATAATATATGGGGATGAAAGGATTTCGACAGATTTGGTGAGCCTTGGTCAGCGAGTAGAGGAGTTGCACCTCTATAAAAGTAACACTTTAAAATTAACTGACAACAATAGATCAGTAGCTCTCGCTGCGTAATTAGCAGCTTGCGTTCTCCCAAAGAGTGCCACGGCTTTGGATAGAGCGTCGACTTAGTGGCGAACATGAACGGGAGAGCGCCTCGGCTCTCGTCAGGTATTAGAGGATACCGTAGCGTATAGGCTGTTTGTCGCCGATACGTGAGGGGATAACTTAAACGATAAACTACACTCGTAGAACCCTTGGTAAGCCAATTTTGGACGCGGTTTCGATTACCGCCATCTCCACCAAAAATAAAAGAGTACCCTTGGGGCACCCTTCGTAAGGAAGGTGTGTCCCAATGGATGTCTTTTGTAATTTAAAATAAGTATTAAATTTTTAACGGTGTAGCGTTTGCTATGCCGTTTTTTGTTTGCGTTTTGACAGGTGTTGTTGAAACGCATTTTCCATTTCTTCGGGTGTAAGCTCTCTGAGTATGCCTACACCGTTGTAGTAAATGTTGATAACTTGTACTCGTTTTGAATTAAGGTATCTTGGTGCATAGACTACGATTTTGTCAATAAATTCGTGAATGAGTTCCGGTGTGAGTTCCTTTAACTCCGTAATCTGCTTGACTTTATTGATGAATTTTTGTAAGTTTTCCGACTTATCGGTTTCAGATGAAAGAAAGGATTCAAGCTTTGGTATTTCAGCTTTAATCTGCTTTTGTTCTTCTTCATATGAAATTGATAAGGTTGCATAACGCTCATCGGATATTTTACCGCTTACATTATCTTCATAAAGCCGTTGTATTAAATTGTCTATCTCGTCTGTACGCTGCTTGAGCTTGCTTAACTCTTTTCGTTTGGCGACAAGTTCTCTTTTCTTGTCGTCTTGGTAACAATCCATTTGCTTGCGTGCAAATTCCTTTTCAAATGCCTGAATATTCAAAAGTATTCTTTGCATACTCTCTAAAACAAGTCGCTCAACTACTTTTTCTCGGATATAGTGAGCAGAACATACATCGGAATTTTTGCGATAAGACGAGCAGAAGAAATAGGCTTGTTCCCGTTTGTAATTGTTGGTAACACTGTAATAAAGCTTTTCTCCACAATCGGCACAGTATAGAAGTCCTGAAAACGGACTGACTATTCCGCTTCTTGTAGGTCTGCGGCGATGCTTGCGTAATTCCTGAACTAAATCGAATACTTCTCGCTCAATAATGGCAGGGTGTGTATTTTTAAATATCTGCCACTCAGATTGAAGTCTTTCGATTTTCTTTTTGTTCTTGAATGATTTTGTTGTACTTCGGAAATTCACCGTATCTCCACAGTATTCTTGTTTGGCAAGAATATCGGCAACTGTTGCCGAACACCAACCAAACGGAACTGTTGGTGGCTTAGAGCATTTCCTGCCTATGCTTATCCAATATTCTGTCGGAGTTAAAACCTTGTCGGCTTTTAATTTTTTCGCAATTTGCGACGGTCCGTAACCTTTAACACATAAATCAAATATTCTTTTGACTGTTTTTGCCGCATCTTCATCAATAATCCATTCGTTTTTAGCGTTTGGATTTTTTTCATATCCGAAAGGTGGGTTGGTAGTTAAAGGTACGCCTGACATGCCTTTGTTCTTAAATACATTGCGTACCTTTTGACTTGTGTTTTTGGCGTGCCATTCGTTAAAGAGGTCTTGCATAGGAACAAGGTCACTTAATCCGTTAGCCGTGTCGATATTATCCATTATTGCAATATATCTGATGCCTAACTCGTCAAAGCCTTCCTCCAACAGTTGACCGACAATCAAACGGTTACGACCAAGCCTTGAATGGTCTTTGACAATCAGTGTTCCGATTTTACCTTGATTTGCAAGCTCCATTATCTCGGTAAAGGCTGGTCTTGCAAAATTTGTGCCCGACCATCCGTCGTCAACAAATACTCTTGTGTTTTTAAAGCCGTTATCCTTTGCATACTTTTCAAGGATAGCTTGCTGATTCTTTATACTGCCCGATATTCCGTCTTGCTCATCATCACGGGACAGACGGCAATACAAGGCTGTGATTTTATCCGGTTGTTTATTCATAATTCTCCTTTCTCAGCCGGATATGATAAATTGTAGGTAAACTTAATATATCATATCTCGGCTTATACTTCAACACTTTAAAGTGTTGATTTTTGGATTTCTTATCTTTTTAAAATTATTCTTTCTACCTTTTCGGTTATGTTTTCGTTTGTATTGCTATTGAAGTATGTTCTTACTGCATAAGTAGTGTTGTCTATCTCCTTGATGAAGTTAAGAGGCTTTAAGTACATATTCTTTTTAAACCAAATCAAAGCGACTATGTGCAAATGGTAGTGATAGATAGGTCTGTAAAAAGCGTCGGACATTACAAGATTCAATTCATCTGCGTGCATAACAGCCGATATGATATTCTCTTCGCCGTAAACCTTTTGGGCAAACCGATATGCCTCGGCATAAAATTCTTTTGCAAATTCATATCCGCCGTGCTCTTCAAAATAGTCGGTGTTCACATCAAGTATCATTTCGTCAAACACCTTTGCGTCCTTTTTCAGCCCTCGCAAAGATACTTTTCCTTCTGCAACAAGTTTATCAAGATACTCGTTGTATGTCATATCACCACAAGACTTGAAATGCACATTATTATGCGTTTGGCTCAAATCAACATTTGTGTTTTGATAGTATTCGTTTTTTCGTTCGTTGTGGCGTTCGTACTTACCGATACTGTCTCTTGTTCGGGTTTGTACTCTTGCCACGGTGTAATTCATCTTTGGCATAATTGCCTCCTTTCATTTGTGATACTTTCCAAACTTCGCAACTTTTTCAAAGTGCGTAACCCGCATTAGCCAGTGGCGAAGCCACGCCGCCAAGGTTCTGCCGCAGGCAGGTTCTTATGACACTCCACTTTACTCGAAAGTGTGTAACCCACTATGACACTTTCAATCTTACGATTGCAAAGATGTCGTGGGCTCTTGCAGAGGGCTGAGAAAGTATCCTCATTTTATTAGTTAATATGAAAGGCTTTAATTAAACAAAACATAAAAAAGCCGTTACACAGATACCAAAACAAACGAAAGCATTGCTTTCGCTTAAATTGATTTCTATGTAACGGCTTTGATATTCAAAGACGGGTTTGTTAATTTATCCCCAACGAACAAACCAAAACAAAAAATGAGGATAACGGTATTTTAACCTACCGTGGGTTTAGGCTACTGCCTTTTTCCTGTCTGTTATCGTTATTTAATTGTGTAACTTATATTAGCAGAAATTTTTTGGTATGTCAAATAAAATTTAATTTTGAGGAGTTTCATTCTTTTCAATTTCATCTAACAAATTGTCAATTATTGATTTTTTTAATTCATATTCTGCATATTGAACTCTGGATTTTTTATTGCTATTAATTGTACAATATAAGCTAATGCCAAAAACAACTAAGATTAATATTAAGGCAATAATACTTATAACTATCATAGCAATAAACCATGACGTCTTTAAATCTTTCAAAGCAGAAACAGCTAAAGTAAAAACCGATATTATTACCGAAAGAATTGAAATGATATTATTAGGAAGGGGCTTGTTTATATTGTATTCATACATTTCGCATTGCTCTTTTTTTATTAATTCTTCCTTTGATAACGTTTTATATTCTTCTAGAAATTTATTGTAATTACAAGAATGTGATTTTTGTTTTTTATTTTCCTTTCATCAAAAAATTATTATTTTAAATATTCAAAATAATACAAATAAACATCTTCAAGAGAAATATTATCCTTAACAGGAATATAACTGTAATGAGGTTTATCAGTTACAATTCTCAGAGAGATACCGTTTTGGTCATGAATAATATTGCCAAGTCCGACATTATGCTGAAGAGCTAACAGTTCTTCCTTTGTGCCTCTGATTTCAAATACCTTATCAGATACACTTTTCATCAGAGCTTCAGGCGTATCTTTTTTTACAAGATTACCTTTTTTAAGCAGTATAACTTCATCTGCAATGCACTCAATATCAGACACAATATGTGTTGCAAGAAGAATAATTTTATCCTTTGAGAGCTCGGCAAGCATATTGCGAAAATTAATTCTTTCCTTTGGGTCAAGTCCTGCAGTCGGCTCATCAAGAATAAGTATTTTTGGGTCATTAAGCAAGGCTTGTGCAAACAGCAGCCTCTGTTTCATTCCGCCTGAAAAACTGCCCGCTTTTGCATTTCGCACATCATACAGATTAACCTTTTTCAGTATGTCACTAATAAGCTCGTTATTGTGCTTTATGCCTTTAACAGTACACATATATTTCAAATACATATATGCGCTGAAATCATTATACAGTGCTTGTTGTTGCGGCATATATCCTATTAAATCACGATACTTTGCACCTAAGGATACTATATCCTTGTTGTTAATCAAAATTTCACCCGACGTCCTTTTTACATTGTCGGTCAGAAGATTTATCAGAGTGGTTTTACCTGAGCCGTTTGGACCGAGTATGCCATATATTCCGTCGTTTAAAGTAAGCGTCAGGTCATTTACAGCCTTATTATTTCCATATATTTTTGTAAGATTTTTAATTTCAATTTTCATAGCTATCTTTCCTTAGTTAAACACCATTTTCTGTTAGATAAAACAAGCATTACAATGCAAAATACGATTAAAGCATAATGCATAATGAAACTTCCGATACTGATGCCTTTATCTAAAATCAGTGCATTAAAATTAAGCAGATATGATGCTGATATTTCTTTTGCCGAATAAATATCTATCATATAAAGTGCACTCGGCAGTATAAACAAACAAGCAGATATAATGATTACTGCAAGCTGCGGCATAAATGCGGAGAGGGAAGTGATAATTAAACCAACGACTGTTACAAATATAAATTCAAATATAAAATTGAGAATTACATATTCTGCTATTGAAAGGTTTAAATTAATCTCCTGTAAACATTCCAAATTATGTATATTCGCATTCATATTGCCAAGCTTATAAAGATAATTATTTTGTAAAATCAATGATAAATAAGATACTAAAGTTAATATAAAGGTTTTGGGAATAACAGTAAATATCTTTTTAAAATATAACTGCTTCCTGCCGTTTTTTGAGCAATGATTGAGTATGAGCATATTTGAGCCTTTTTCAATGGAAAAGACAGATGAAAACAAGATGACAACAGCACATATCAAAATTAAGATTTGTGTTTGATTGCTTTGACTGTAAAACAAATTATTATACCCGAGTTCATTAACAAGCACAGGTTTAATCCCTTTTTGGGAAAGTGATTCTATTCTGTCAATTTGCTCCGTCAATTTATCAACAGCTTTTCTCTGTGTATCATACGCTTCGTTCTTTGCTGCTGCAAGCTCGTATTCCTCAAGTGAAATTTCACCGCTTGCATATTGCTCACTCTTGAAATTGTATTCGCTTTCAACGGCATCTGCTTCAGAACGCATTTTTTCAATATTTTTATAAACATTTTCACTAAGCTCGCCGCCGTATTCTTCATAATAATCATTTAAAAAGGCCTCGGTTGACGAAAAAACAAGAGGATTTGTATTGAAATTAAATCCGATTATCAGGAGAAAGGCAATAACTACTAAAAGCCCTTTTCCGATATGCATTATTTTAAATGTTTCAAATCTTCCTGCATAGATAACACTTTGAAGCTTTGCATAAAATTCGGATAATTTGTCAAAAAGAACGTGTAATACTCTGAAAGCCTTTTTAGGCGACTTTATAGGATAATTTCGATTTGCACTTATTAAAATTAATGCCGATATAATAAAAATAACTAACAGTACAATTATCCACACAGCTTTTTCCGCTCTTACAGGTTTTGAAAAAACGGAAACTAAGTTATATTCTGATATACTTCTGTAATCAAAAAGTGAAAATATATTAAAAGTCTTTAAAATTGACAAATTACTTTGTGCAGAAATGTTCTTGTAAAGCAACAGCTCAATCGACGTAATCACACCTGCAATTGCGCTTACGAGAATAATATTGCTGCTAAGCGAAATGAACAGCCATATTGCAAGTGCAATCATACTTGCGATAATTGCTTTAAATAAAATATGAATTGCAAATAACTGTAAAAAATTAATATGTAAAATACAGTCGGAAAATATATCTGTCGATTGTATCAAAGCATATAAATTCATCGGAGCATCATATATCTTTAAAGATATGAGCATTTCGGATATATAAATTGCAAAAGAGAAGAAAAGTGAAAACAAAATCAAAATAGGAAGCTGCTTCATTTTCAATATCCGTCTTCCGTTTTTGCAGGTATTGATCAAAAGATTAACATTTTTTTCTGACACAAAAGATATTGCCATAAACACGCAAATTAAAATCAAAATGAAGTCGCCGATTTGATAATTCAAAACAGCACTTACAGGCAAATCATTAACTAAAGACAGTTTGATATTTTTATTTTTTGAAAAATCATTTGCCGATTTTTGAATTGATTTATATGAATATGAAGTTTTGTTTGAAAACAGCTTTTTTGATGATAAATTTTGAGCATTTTTAAGAATTGATTTTATGTATGCAGGGTAATCGTTTTGATATTCAAGCTGATACGCAAAATGAGAATAAAACTCAGCTTGTGCCGCAAGCTCTTCATAGGAATAATTACTGTTTTTATATTCCTGATACAAATCAGGATATTCTTTAATTTGCTGTGCTTTATCCTCGCTATTATCGGCAAAGCTTTTCAGAATTTCAAATTTATTGCTTTTTTCAATGATTGACTTCTTGTCGACTTCGGTAAAAATGTCTGCATTATCCTTGAATGTAGCCGAATAAGTGTCAATATTAATGCCAAAATCACTAAGGCTTTTTTGCTGTGTTATATAAAAAGAAACGCAATTAAGCAGCAGTAATGTAATTACTGCTGCAATAAATTTTTTGTTTTTAAATATTCTGATAAGTTCCATAATATTATTCCATATCAATAAATTGTTTGTCAGGAGATTTTAACTGCGATTTGTCAAGTACATAGTAGCCCTTTGCACCGTCTGACTCTGCTGTTTCGCCGTCAATATTTTCTTTAAATATCATCATATCATCACCGCCGAAATAACAGTCATCTTTCGGATTTTTCGGTGTAATTTCAGTTACATATTTGCCAGATTTGTCATAAACAAATATTTTTCTGTCACTTTCTTTGCTATTGCCCACAATAATGGATTGCAAATTATCAAAATAAATATAATTATCATCTGCAGATATGTAGCAAGGTCCATCAATTTTGCAAAAAATTTTATGTTTTTGATTGCTTAAATCATAATAAGCTACCGTGTTTTCATCTTTGAAATAATAAACTTTTCCCTCATCTGCAAAATGTGAATATTTACGTTGCGGAATGGTTTTATTTTCTAAGGTGTGAATATCCATACAATTTAGAACAGTTTCATATCCGTTCCCTTGCAAGTCACTATATGATGATGTGTTAAAGAAAAGCTTATTTCCATAAGCACTTAATCTTGCGATAGATGCTCCTATACCGTTAAATTCAAAAATCTTTTCCGGTGAATTTTTGCTAAGCTCTCCTAATTTTGTTCGATACAGTGTAGCTTTTGTTTCTTCCATTTCTCCGCCATCGTATGAAAAATATACATATCCTCGGTGAATTATACAAACCACCGATATGCTACTTGCACTATCAAATAAATATGCAGCCTTTTTTTGCTTGAAATTTTCAAGGGATATTTGATAAATATAAACACTTTCTGATGATGCACCTTTTTTTTCTCGACCTAATAGATACAATGCATTATCATAATAATACATGCTCATTTCAGGATAAAATTTGAGAGGAGACAAATATGCTTGGCAATTTGAATCAGAATGGGTGCAATTCGTTTTATTGCAAACAGGGTATGCCTGATTGTTTTCAGTATCGTAATAAAACAATAAAGCGTCACTTGTAAAATAATATCCGTCCTTTACTTTAACAAAAGATGACATTTCACTTATATAATTTTGAAAATCCTCATTTGCAATATAATTATTTGAATCCTGATTGACATTTGTTTTTATTTGATTTGTTGAGCAAGAACAAATCAATGAAAAAATCATTAATATTGCTGACAGCACAAATATCTTTTTAATTCGTCTCATTTTCTTCTTCTCCGGTTAATAAACTCAATTCAATTTCACCATCGTATGCAATCAACATATTATTTGGTGATTGTATTTGGTATTTCTTTACGATAATATACGGCTGACCTTTCAAAACATCAATTACATCAAGTCTTTTGATAGGAATGCCTGTTTCGCTATCTGCCTCAAATATACTGCATTTGGTTTCTTCAGAAGCAACATTAGCAATTGCATATACAACCGTACCGTTTTGTTCAATCTCGTTATCAAGTGTTATTCCTGATGCCATTATTTCAGTTTGTTTTCCCGTTGTTCCGCCTTGATATTTATATCTGTTTTTATAAAACTTATGCTTTGTGAAACAGGAAAAATAAGAACTATACTTGTTCTCTTTTGTTTTGACAGGATCGGTATATACAATCAAAAAACTGTTTCCGTATTTTTGAGTGGCGAGAATATTTATAGGATTGTTTTTGTTACTTGATAAATGATTTATAATTGATTTTTCGTTTTCAATATTTATCATTGTTGAACCGTAACCTACATATCCGAATACAAAGATCAGCACAATACTTAATACAATAATAATTAGTGTTGAAACTTTTTTCATCGATAGTTCTCCTATTTATTTTGTCTACTATAGTTCCAAATGTCGCTATATATAAGTATGAAAAACTTTTACCGTAATTAGATTTTCTTAATGCTCAACCGGTTAAAAGATTTCATATCAATATTCTGCATTCAATTGCTCTAACTCTACTATACCGTCATACGCAATTAATACACTATTTTTCGACTTGGTTTTATATTCTTTAACAATAATGTATGGTTGATTTTTTGGAACATCAATTATATCCAACCTATTAATATATTGATTGGTTTCAGGGTCAATTTCAAATATACTGCATTTGGTTTCTTCTGTAGCTACATTTGCAATGGCAAAAACTCTTGTGTCTTTTTGCAAAGAAGCATCCTCGAGTTCTGTGCCCTCTACCTGTATTTCTGTTCCGTCACCCGTTCCTATGCTGGAAGCGCTATATCTGTTCTTATAAAATTTATTTTTTACAAAAGTGGAAAAACAAGAACTGTTCTCATTTTCCTTAACCTTTACAGGGTCGGTATATAAAACAAGAAATCTATTGCCATACTTCTTTGTTGCAAGAATATTTATTGGATTACTTTTATCAGTAGATAACACATTTATTATTGATTGTTCATTATCGGGATTAATCATCGTTGAACCATAACCAAAATACACGGCTGCACAAGCGCCAATAAAAACTATGAAAATTAAAAAAATAATAAATCTCTTTTTATTTCGTTTCATAAAACATACTCCGTAAAATTAATTTCCTCTGTTGAGTATGCCGGTAATAATACCGGCATACTGTTTTTTAATATGATGTGTTCAATGTTGTTGCGTTTTGAATACCATTTTTTTTGGCTATGTGAGCACTTGCCATTTTTGCATAGTAATATCCGGACGATGCTTTAAGTATAGGAATTCCTTCTGAAGCAGTTGTTGCATTTTTTTTAGGTGTACCGCTACTGCTTATATATTTAGGATTATCTCCGTTTTTATCGACTTTTGTTCCGAACATTGTAGCACACAAGGTGTCAAATTTGATTTTATTTTTATTTTTGTCCTTACTTGCAGAATCCGTTATTGCAGCACCCGAATATTTATTTGCAGTTACCAATGAACAAGTCGCTTTGTAAGAACCGCATACGAGTGTTTTAGAATTGGGACTTTTTACATAAGCAGAAATCGAACCTGTAAACATTGTAATAGCCATTAATACAGCAGCAAATAAGGCTGCAAATCTTTTTGTTTTTTCATAATATTAATTCTCCTTAATTTTATTGAATGTTATTCTGTTTTTATGCCGAAACACAAAGATATTTAATTATTTCAAACACCTCTTTCATCAAAAATTTAAATAAAGCTTTATTTAATAAATAACTTCTCAATTATATAGTGTCATTTTTTGAAAAAATGTGAACATTTTTTTGCTGTGTTTCTTTTTAAATATTCTGATTAGTTCCATAATATTATTCCATATCAATAAATTGTTTGTCAGGAGATTTTAACTGCGATTTGTCAAGCACATAGTAGCCCTTTGCACCGTTTGATTCTGCTGCTTCGCCGTCAATATTTTCTTTAAATATCATCATATCATCACCGCCGAAATAACAGTCATCCTTCGGATTTTTCGGTGTAATTTCAGTTACATATTTGCCTGACTTGTCATAGACAAATATTTTTCTGTCCTTTTCGTCTATTTTATCAATATAAATTGACTGCAGGTTATCAAAGTAAACATAATTGCTGTCAGCAGAAATATATGCCGGCACGCCGATATTACAAAAAGCTGTTTCTTTATTTGTGGTAAGATTAATGCAATAGACTTCTCCCGAACGGTTGCCGTAATAAGCACAGTCACCGTCTGCGAATAAAGAATATGCCTTATCGTCTTTGAGCTGCCTTGCTTTCAGCGAATGGATATCAATCAGGGTATATGAGGTTTTATAACCGTTTCCGTCTGTGTCACTAAAAGAGGAATTCATTAAAATTAAATTGTTGCCGCTTGCTTTAATATTACTAAGCTCAGCACCGATTCCGCTAAATTTATAGATAACTTCTGCTTTATCCTTTTTGCTTTTGCTGCCGATTTTTTTTCTGAACAAGCACGCCGTTGTTTCTTTAATGTTAGTGCCACCGCCTTTGAGGTAATAAATATATCCTCGGTGAATTATAAACGAAACAGAGCTTGTGTCTGTGCCGTCAAATAAATATGTCGATTTTTTCCTTTTAAAATTATCAAGCGACACCTCATATATGTAATTATGCCGCATATTACTGCCTTCTTCTTCCCAACCGAGTACATATAGCTTGTTGTTGAAGTATGATAATTGGAAAGGATAATAATTAAAAGTAGGAAAGAATGCCGTACATTTACTTGAAGTATGCTCACAGTTAGGCTTATTGCAAACAATATATGCTTCTTTTGTGGCAGTATCAAAAAAGTATAATTTCAAACTATTTAAAAAATAATATCCGTTATCAGCTTTTGCAATAGCAGACGAAGAATCAATAAAATATTGAAAATCCTCGTTTTCAACATAAGAAGCAGAGCTTTGCTCGGTGTTTATTTTATTGCTTTTAGACGAACACCCTGTCATTAATGAAGATATTAAAATTATAATAGCTATGCATATACATGATATATTAAATACTTTCTTCATTGCTTTTCTTCCTTTAAATCCTTAATAATGCCTTTTGCCTGCTGCATTGTTCGACTTTTCATTTCATCTACCGAAACAGAGCCGACTTCAAAGCAGATTCCATTAGCGTTTTTCGATAGCTCATAAACCTCCGGGAATATATAAAATTTTTCATTGGGTAAATCAAACTCGTCTATTTTTTTATATGAATCTGCAAGCTTTTGCATCTTTTCAGTAACTTCTTTTTCTTCTGTGTTTTCATCAAATGCAACTCCTGTATCATTGTATTCAAAAACGCTGCACTTTTTATCCTTTATTGTATCACCTTCAAACGTGTAAAGAAACGATTCTACGGTTTTGGTGTTTTCATCAATATCATTTAAAGTATCATTAGTCAATTTATCTTCTTCATCATCATCATTATTCTCAATTACGTAAGCAGTTGAAGATATTCCGAGATTATGGTATTTGTTTTTGTATAGCTTTGCTTTTGTCATAGAACTGAAATGATAACACGTTTCATCATTATCACTTGGGTCTGAATACATTATGCCAAAATATTTTCCGTTTTTTGCAGTTTTAATTATGGTTATCGGTTGCTTTGGGTCGGTTGCCAAAGCATTGCTGATTGATTTATCACTCGTTATATCAACAAGTGTACTTCCGTAAATAAAGTAAGCTGATAAAAGTCCTATTGCTATAAGTAAAAGAATAGCAGGAATAATAATTTTTAATTTCTTCATAAAATTACCCCTTAGTAACAGGCAAGAAAAAATTCTTGCCTGCTTTGTTGTTATAAAATATCAATATGCAAATACTTAATGTATCGCTGTATTTAATATTTTATCTGTCAAAATGTTTTTTGATACTCGGTATAAGCACAATGGTCAAGATTACTATCGGTTAAACCGGTATAATAAATGTTTATTTTGGTAAAATGTTTGCCGCTTCCGCTTGTAATATATGCTACAGGTGATTCGGAAGTTAAATCTTTGCTTTTATCCGGGCTTCCGCCTGTCTTTTTGAGATTACCCTTTGAATCGACATTTCGTGCTACCATGGTCACAGCAAGTCTGTAAGTACTCCTGTTTCCTGTTGTTTGTGCGTACATTTTGGTTTTTGAATTATTTGAATGCCATCCGGTAATTATCAATGCTCCATATACACCTGTAGGACTAACACGAATAGGGACTTTTGCATCATGGTGCGGTGTTGCCGCATAAGCAGAAATTGAACCTGTAAACATTGTAATAGCCATTAATACAGCAGCAAATAATGCCGTTAATCTCTTTGATAATTTCATAATTAAATCTCCTTAATTTTATTGTAATAGATTGATGTGCTATTTTTGTGTCAAAACACAAAGATATTAAATCATCGAAAACACCTCTTTCATCATAAATTTTAATAAAGCTTTATTAATAAAAACATTTTCTTTTTTTAATTCCATTTTAAATCATACATAACAAAAAACAATATTAATTCCGTTATAATGCAAAAATAGGGCGAAATTATCAAAATTCTAATATAGTTAGAATTTTATTTTAACAAAAAAGCTCTCGTATTTTTAATACAAGAGCTTAAACCTTATTCTATTTTATTTTCTGGAAATAAGATAACCAATTTGAATTGTTTTAATCCTTTATCATATTCCCATTCCATTTCTCCATGATATTTTTTTATTGTCTTTCGTATACTTTTAGTCCCAAATCCATGAATAGATTTATTTTTTTTGGTTGTAATTAAGTCACCGTTTTTACCTGTTGGTTCAATATCACTACTGTTTATTACTGTTATTTTATGGTGAAAAGTTAAACTATTAACAATTTCCAAATTTATGAATTTGACGGTTGATTTCGATGCCGCTTCAACAGCATTATCTAGAATATTATTAAATAATGTTGATAAATCAAAATCATTTATAAAATTCAGATTGTCATTCATTATATGTGTTTCAAATTCTATTCCTTTACTATTGCAAAGATCCATATATTTACTTAATATGATATCAAGAAATTTATTTTTAGTTTTGCCGATTTGATTGTATTTAGTAATTTCACCAAGCATATTATCTATATAATTTTTAATTTCTGCTTGATTTGACATACTGCTTATGGCAATCATATGATTTTTATAATCATGTGCCATTACATTCATTGTTTCATTTTTCTTTTCAATCAAATTAAGATATTGCATATCAATATCATTCTTTTGATTTGTTAATTCCAACTCCAATAATTTTTGATTGTTTTTTTCGGCTTGTTCATAAACAAAATAGATAATGATATTGATAACCAAAAGAAATGAAATAGATATAATTATAAGAATATTTTGATATGATTTGAGAGCAATACTGTCAGTTATTATTTTCATTACTATAATAACAAATATACTACTTAAAGGTAATAAAGATAATGCAAACCATTTTCCCCAAGTTTTTACATTTGTTTCTTTAACAGAAATTTTGGAAAGGAAGTTACTAAATAAGAAATATAGAATCCGACTTAAAACAACTCCTATTTCAAAATGATTATCAACACTGTTTTGAACTGGAATATTATAAATTAAAGAAGTTATGTATGCAGTTAAAAATTCAGATATTATTTGTAAAATACAAAGAATTATTCCGTGAAAAATAGATGATTTAAATGAACTTTTGAAGCAAAAATATATAATTACAATATTAGTGAGTGTAATTATTATTGTATTTACAAATTCTATGTTTATAATAAACCTATAAATAAAAAATAACATTAGATAAGAAACTAAAATCGTAATAAACGATATTAATTTATTTTTCTTAGGTTCATATATATGCCTTATATACATATACACAATAACCGCTTCAGTTAAATATGCAAAAATTTGAAAAAACATAAATTACCTTCTTTCCAAAACATAAAAGAACAATCTTTTAATTTCAGCTTGCTTTTTAGGTGCTATATTTATTTCGTATTTTTCTATGATTTTTCCGTCAAGATCTCGTTTGGCCAAAACTAAAAGCGTTCTTGTATGATATACTGAATAATCTAAATTAGCAACATAGCTAGAATGTGGGCAAACAAAAGAAATAGCATTTAAACGGTTTTTCCATACCGAAATTTTTTCATTTGAATAATAAATATTGTCAACAGTTACGATTTTTGTTTTCTTTTTTTTAATTTCAATATAAATAATATCGTTTGTATATATTCGAACATTACGGCCGCTTTTTACATCATAAAAAACAATTATATCATTATTGATGAGTTCGGCAGCATCATCCAAAGCTCTATAAAGTCTTACAATATCTAACGGCTTAGATAAAAATCTAAAAGCTCTAATATGAAACGCATCATCCAAATATCCATCATATGATGTAATTACAAAAATTATATTGTGTGGATTGCGACGTTTTAATTCTTTACCTGTATCAATTCCATTAATATTACCCATTTCAACATCCAAAAAAACCAAATCAAACAATAATTGATTTTCAAGTAGTTTTTCACCAGAAGGAAATTGAAAAATATTAAGCGATATATTTCTATCATTAAAATAATTTCTCAAATGTTTTTCTAATAGATCTCTAAATGATTTATCGTCATCACATATTGCTATATTCATTAACATCCTCTTTTCAAAAAAAATAAGTATATAAAACATATCATTGTTTAGATATGTTTTATATACCATATGAAAATAAATTTGTCAAATTCAATTATTCTTTGAGTTCATCCCCTGCACTAACATTAATACAGTATCTATATCCGAATCACTGCAATTTTTGAGGCATCCACAGATTTGAAGTATTTTACCATCTTTACTATCATCACCATAGTCTATTCCTAACAAAAAATAATCTGGAGTTTTTTCCAATGCAAGTGCCCATTTTACAAACTTATCTAATCTAGTGGCGTTTTCACCACACTCAACCCTTGACATCTGTTTATCAGATAAATAATCATCATCATTTTTATTTAATCCCTTATTTATTTTTTCGACAAGTTCACTTTGTGTTAGTCCTAATTTTTTTCGTTGCATTTTAAGTTTGTTTCCTAAATCTTTTAGAAAAACTTTATATGTCATAAAATCACCTCAAGGTAACTTTATCAATTATTTACGCAGCATAACACTTGTAATTATAGAATAATCTAATTATAAAAGAATTTTTACAAATAATATTAGATTATTCTTGTTATATGTGCATTATCGTTTTGTTATACCAAATTTTTAACACTTTTGACTTAAATATTGACTTAGATATTATTATAAAATAAAATTTAATTATCAAAGAAAAGGAGGATTTTATTATGAAATCTCAAAAGAAAATTTTCACAACAGCAATTAAAACAATAGCTGAAAAATCACTTGAAAGAAATGCTAATAGTACAAGTTGCATTATCTATTATCAACCTGAAGTACCATCAGCTTTAAAAAAGTTCAGTAAAATCGACAATGATAAATAATTTATCTACACATCTTGTCGATAAACTTATTTCAAAAGGAAATATTACTGAAGACGAACGAGAACTTTACATTTATGGATTGTTTATATCTATTTCACATTTAATGTATTTAATTCTCGCAATCGTCTTTGGTTTAATATTCAAATGTTTTCTCGAAAGCATTATTTTCTATATAACTTTTCAGTTTATAAGGAGATATGCCGGTGGCTTTCATGCCAAGACTGAAACAAGATGCGAAATATTATCAACTTTATCAATTTTATGCTGTATAGTGCTTATCAAGCTGTCAAAAATGTACGATATTAGAATTGCATTACTTAGTATATCTTTAGTATTTGCTGTTTTAATATTCATTCTTTGCCCGCTTGATACTCCTGAAAAGCCTTTAAGTGATAAGGAATATAAATATTTTCGCAAAATATCTTGGATAATAT
>FR889149.1 GCA_000436835.1 Eubacterium sp. CAG:251 | reverse complement strand
GCTGTCCAGCTGCGTCTCGATACCATCGCCGTATTTGATCACGCAAGGCTGGTGGAAAGCGGCACGCATACAGCGCTTTTGGCTGCCGACGGCCAATATGCAGCGCTGTGGAACGCGCAGGCAAAGTATTATGTGTAGCCTGCAGCAGTACAACAATGCCGCTCCCGGCGAAAACGAAAAAATGAAGGAAAAAGCAAAAAGCGGCAGCGGTTTTATTGACATCCGTCCAAAAATGTGATTTGATATACACAGAGCGCTTTGGTATTGTAAAGACAGCCGGGGCGCGCACAAAACAGCTTCAGATTGCAAAATGACATTTTGCGACAATGTTATGCTTTTGACGGCAGGAGGAGATTTTTATGAATAGAAAGAATATAGGTATAGCTTTTGGTGCGCTTTGTGGGCTGGCAGCTTTAACTGCAACGGCAGCGGAAATATTCTATGATATCTCAATCAACACGAAATCGCCTATCCATATGAGCAAACTCAACAACTTGGTTCAAAAAGCCACGAATACTGCTGGCAATGAAGAGGAAGCAAGTGCAAAATACAGCGGTATGACAGGCACGCCGGAAATCAAAGAATGGTATGCTACACACGGCGAGGATGTGTATATTCTGTCTGATTCGCTGCGCCTGCACGGAAAACGGTTCAAAAATACCGGCACAAAATATGTTCTCGTATGCCACGGCTACACAAGCAAGGCCAAGCATATGGCCGGATTTGTTCATAAATTTTACACGCTTGGTTATAATGTTTTGGCAGTAGATGCAAGAGCCCACGGCGACAGCGAGGGAACAAAAATCGGTATGGGCTGGCCGGAGCGTGTGGATATTATAAAGTGGATAAACCGGATCCTTTCATGGGAGCCGAACGCCCGGATCGTTCTGCATGGTGTATCCATGGGGGCGGCAACGGTTTTGATGGCGTCAGGTGAAGATTTACCCGGAAATGTGAAGGCTGTTATTGCAGATTGCGGTTACACGTCGGAATGGGATGAGTTCCAACGGGAGGCGGATGCCCTGCATATTCCGTGGTTCCCCGTGCTCAACGCCACATCGGTGTTGTCAAAGATTCGTGACGGGTATGATTTTAAGCAGGCCAGCGCCCTTGCGCAGGTGAAAAAGAGCCGCATACCAACGCTGTTTATTCACGGCTCGTCGGATGAGCTTGTGCCGTACAGTATGCTGGGCGAATTGTATGCGGCTGCAGCCTGCGAAAAAGAGAAACTTACCGTAGAAGGCGCAGGCCATGCGCTCTCGTCTTCTGTTGCGCCCACGCTGTATTGGCGTACAGTCGAGGATTTTATCGCAAAGTATTTAGATAGGTAAGCTGAATTTATTTGCCATTTATGTGGAAATGTGTAAATATAAACGCCCGGGAGAAGCGGTTCGTTATGGAGGATGCGCCGGCGTTTGGCGCTAGGATTGTCGCCGATTTGACAGGTAAATAGGACTCTACGCAGCGACGCACCAAACGGTGCGTCGTTTTTGCATCCTGTGTGCTAATGCTGTGTTGCAAAAGACGGTCGGGTGTGATACACTTGTATTAGAATTCTATGCATTTTTGCAAAAAGGGGAGGGTGCCTGTGTCTGCCAACCGTAAGGGCTTGTCTGTAACGGAACGCCATGTGCTGCGCAGTG
>FR889148.1 GCA_000436835.1 Eubacterium sp. CAG:251 | reverse complement strand
AAAGTTTATTTATATAAATTCCGCTTAACTCATTTGTCTTGCTTGCCAAAAAATTTATAATTTTTTTCTGAAAACACATCAACAAAGCCTGAATTTTTCTCCGTATTATAGAGGGGTATTTTTTGTTAAGATGAAATTAAATGTAAACAAGGTGTAAAAAATTTTGCAAAACACCCGAACAAAACGGGAATTTTTCTCCGTATAGTAGAGGGAGTTTTTTCTAAGCACTTTTTCTTTTTGGTTTTCACTTTATAAAAATATTCTCTCGAATAATTTTAAAGGAGGTTTTCGTATGCGTAAAAATTGCAGCGGGCAATTTTTTCTTTTGCCGAACAGGATTTTTGATGAACGGTTATCGCCAAATGAATTTATTGTTTATTCTTTTCTCGTTCGGGCAAAAGACTCGGCGGGACAAAGTTTTTGGTCGGTGCCGATGATTGCAAAAAGCTGTTCGATGTGTGCTTCCACTTGCAGAAAAGTTTTGCGTTCGCTTGAAAGCGGCGGGTACATAACTATCTCGAAACGGTTTATCGGCGGCGAGCAAAAGAGCAATCTATACACGGTCAACAAGATTTAATGCACCGTGCTTTAGGATTTATCGGCAAAGAATATGAAAGGCTTTGATTTTGAAATCTTATGATTTTTGAAACGAAAATTGATGGCTTTTGAGTGGGTTTTTGAGCGAATTTCAAGCCGTCGATTTTTAAGCAGGATAAAGGGGTATGATTTTCGGGCTTTGAAATGCCCGAAAACGCCGTCCGGCAAAGCCTGTCGGCTTTT
>FR889147.1:9852-13950 GCA_000436835.1 Eubacterium sp. CAG:251 | reverse complement strand
TGAATTTGGGAGAAACAGTACAGTGTACTGTTTCGTAGCAAGTGTATAAAACAGCACCCACTCGCAAAATACGAAATTCATCTCACTTTCTCAGCATCTAAAAAACTTTTATATAAATTCAAAAATAATGCACAAAATAGTAACGGTGATATTATGGAATTTCTTCAAATAATTATATTATCATTTGTTGCAATGGTTGTATTATTTTTATTAACTAAATTAATGGGTTTCAGGCAGATAAGCGAGATGAGCTTTTTTGACTATGTTATAGGAATTACCATAGGTTCGATTGCAGCAGAAATGTCAACAAACATTGAACTTGAATGGTGGAAGGGCATAACGGCAATGGCCGTTTGGGCTGTTATCGGCGTTTTGCTGTCGGTTATTACGCAAAAGAGCATTAAGGCAAGGCACTTTATTTCGGGCGAAGCGATTATCATAATGCAAAAGGGCAAAATAATTAAGAAAAATATGAAAAAAGCAAAGCTTGACATTGACGATTTAATTGCAAGCGCAAGAGCGAGCGGATATTTTTCGCTTGCAGATATCGACTGCGCAATTATGGAAACCACGGGAAACATCAGCTTTATGCCGACTCCGCTTAAAAGACCGCTTAACCCAAAGGATTTCAACTTCGCTCCTATAAGAGAAGGTCTTTCTTATGATGTCATATTAGACGGGCAATTACTCGAAAAAGAGATTGAAAAATCCCCTATCGGCAAAAATGAGCTTAAAAAGATGATTGCAAACAGAGATATTTCGCTCAATAATATTGCCGTTGCAAGCGTTGACGAAAATAAACAGTTGACAATTACAACTTATTAAATTATATTATGTATGATTAAATAAAAAAAGAGGTGCAAATATGGCTCACGTTCACGAACACACAAATGGCGAATGCTGTCACGGCCACGGCTGCGGCTGTGAACATTCACATGAGGATATAGACAAAGGTCAATTTTTATTCAAATTAATCGGCGGAGGATTTTTCCTGATTGCCGGCTACATATTAAACGAAATTGCCGAAAGAGGTATTGTTAATTTACCTAAATTCACATATCTTGTATGTTTTATGCTTTCATACTTAATTGTAGGCTTTGACATAATCAAAGAAGCTGTTGAAGGTGTAATACACAAGGATATTTTTAACGAAAACCTACTTATGACCATTGCTTCAATCGGTGCATTTGCTGTCGGAGAATACAGTGAAGGCTGTATGGTAGTATTCCTCTTTACCATAGGCGAATATTTGCAGGGCCTTGCACTTGAAAAAAGCAGAAAGTCGATTAAAAATATGCTTGAAGCCAAGACGGAGGAAGTCAATATTTTAGTTGACGGCAAGGAGCAAACAGTTAAGCCGGACGAGGTTAAAGTCGACGACTTAATGATTATCCGCCCCGGCGAAAAGCTTGATATTGACGGCATAATAAGCGAGGGTACGTCGCAATTTGATATGAAATCGCTCACGGGCGAAACAATTCCGATTACCAAAACAGTCGGCGACAGCGTGCTTGCAGGCTCGGTAAGCCTTGACGGTACAGTAACGGTTAAGGCTGAAAAGGAATATAAGGATTCGACAGTTTCAAGAATACTTGATATGCTTGAAAAATCGCAGGATAAAAAGAGCCACGCTCAAAAATTCATCACCCGATTTGCAAGAATTTATACTCCAATTGTATGCTTAATTGCCGTGCTTATTATGGTTGTGCCTCCCCTTTTCTTCGGCGGTCAATGGCACGAATGGCTTTACAGAGGTCTTTCGGCACTTGTTGTTTCCTGCCCTTGCGCACTTGTTATTTCAATTCCGTTAAGCTTTTTTGCAGGAATAGGCGCATGCTCTCGTGAGGGAATACTCGTCAAAGGCGGAAACTATCTTGAAGCACTTGCAAAAGCGGACACAGGTGTATTTGACAAAACAGGCACGCTCACAAACGGCAAATTTGAATTTGTAACCTGTGAACACAACCATTGCCATTGCAAGGATAACAGGCACAGAGAACTTTTAAAAATTATTGCCGCTTGCGAAAGATATTCCACCCACCCTATTGCAAAAAGCATTAATGTTGCATTCGGTCACTATGCAGACGAATGTGAGGTCAAAGATTCAAAAACTTATGCAGGGCTCGGTGTTTCGGCAGTAGTTGACGGAGTTAAATACTTCGTAGGTAATGAAAAGCTTATGCGTGAACACTGCGATGATTTTAAGGAAACAAGCGTTATAGGAACGGCAATTTATTGTTGCAGTGAAAAAGGCTTTATGGGTGATATTGTATTTGCCGATATCATTAAGCAGGACAGCAAGGACGCACTTAAAAACCTTAGAAAACTCGGAATTAAAGAAACAATTATGATGACGGGCGACAAGGAAGTAATTGCCAAAGACATCGCCCAAAAGGCTGATATTGACACGGTTTACTCCCGTCTTATGCCTGACGAAAAAGCAAATATAGTAAGTGAGCTTCAAAAAAGCGGCAAAACCGTTGTTTACACGGGCGACGGAATTAACGACGCACCTGTTTTGTCGCAGGCTGACGTTGGTGTAGCTATGGGCGGTGCCGGCTCTGACATAGCAGTTGAAGCGGCAGATATGGTTATTATGGGCGACTCACTTTCAAAGCTTGCAATCGGCAAAAAAGCCGCAAAGAAAACAATTCGTATAGTTTATGAAAATATCATTTTTGCAATAGCCGTAAAACTCTTAATCATTATCGGCTGTGCGGTAGGTATATTTAACGAAAATGCAATGTGGCTTGCGGTATTCGGCGATGTAGGCGTTTGCCTTATTGCGATTGCAAATTCACTCAGAGCACTTCGAGTAGGCAAAATCAAAAATGATAAATAAGCTAAAACAACAAAAATAAATATCATAAATTAATGGGCTGTCTCACTTTTGTGAGACAGCCCATTTAATTAAAATCCGTTATTCTTTAAGAAATCATATATTCGCTTTGAATTGTTATTATCACGGTATTCAAAGTATTTAGGAGCGGCAATGCGGTCCTTTTCATTTTCAACAAAACCGTTATTTGCGAAATATTCAACATCGTTCAACAGTGCATCCTCAGTAGTGGAACGGTTGCCGAAAAGGTCGTTTTCCATATTGATATATGAGCCGTGAGCCTGATTATACATATCATAGTCAAACTGATAGAAAAGCACAGGCTTGTCCATATAATAAACGTCCCAGCAAACGCTTGAATAGTCCGTAATAAGCATCGAACAGCGCATCATAAGCTCATTAAGAGGGATTTTGCCAAAAGGAATATACGTTACCCTATTGCTGACAGCAGCCTTGAAATTATCAATATATCCTGCAAATTTAGGATGGATATAGAAAATAAGGCGAGTATTTGTATCTTTAAGAATTTGGTTAAGACGTGGACTTTGAAGAAGAGATGAATACTTCTTATAATAATCACTTACAAGGAATTGATTATCGCTGACTTCTTCAAGCCAAGAACGCCAAGTAGGCATAAGAAGAATAAACTTTTCCTTATTGCTTTGCTTATCCTCAAGAACGTCCCAACGTGCAAAGCCCGTGATAGGCGCAGTCTTTTCATTATAGCCAAGCTCGTTAATTGCAATTTCCTGCTCAACCCTGCCCGTTGTGACAAAGTATTCCATTGAACTTGTACCATTTTTGCCGAAAAGCTGATGAACCT
The DNA here is from genome assembly GCA_000436835.1 of Eubacterium sp. CAG:251. Lineage (GTDB taxonomy): Bacteria > Bacillota > Clostridia > Oscillospirales > Acutalibacteraceae > Eubacterium_R. The sequence continues at coordinate 10,288 of FR889147.1, read as the reverse complement.
GCTTAAGAGCAGTTACACCGTGCTGGAGGAAGAGTTCCTTTTTCTTTCCTATTGCACGCTTAACAAGGCTCGGCTTAGTTCTCCAAGCGTAAAGATGAGATTTTGAGTCGCTCGAAATACAAATTGACATTGACATAATGTAAAGCATATGCTTAACACTCATAAAATCAATTACGTGCTTGCCGTATTTTTCAACATTTTTATATTCGTCTGAGCGCTTATCAATTACATAATAGATATTCTTTTTCTCTTTTTCATCAAGATTTTCCATGCAATACTTGAAGAAATAATAGCCGTTATCCTGCGCCATTTTGCAGAATTTTTCATAAACAATCCAAATATTTTTACGGCTTAGGAAAAGACCTGAGAGAATATAAAGAATATATGCCAAAACTTCCTTGCGCTTAACTTCGGCAGTATCGTATTCGCTTCTTTC
>FR889147.1:0-9799 GCA_000436835.1 Eubacterium sp. CAG:251 | reverse complement strand
CCTAAAGCAGAAATTAATAATGCCTTTTTTGGTAAAATAAGGGAAAATTATATGCTTATCGTCAACATCACACTGAACATTTGAAAAATAAAGCTTTTGCTTAATCGCATAGCCGTTATAACCGAGCTTAACATATTGCTTTGCGCCGTATTTTTCAACTACGGCTCTTACGTCCCAGAATATTTCCTTAAGCGGCATATCACCCTTAAATTCGAGAGTTGCATTTACCCTTGTAAAGCCCTCTTTCTTTTCGAGCTTACAATCAAACGGAATTTGAATATCCTCAATAACGCTCCTGTATTTAAGAACAAGACCGTCAAACTTGGCGTTTTGGTCGTTCGGAATATTGAACGCAAGTTCAAGGCGATTGCCATTAGTTTTAAGAGAAGTAAGCTTACACGGCGGATAAATCGCTTCAAGTGCATCATCCTTTTTGCCAAAATAAAGGGTGAACTCTCTTTTATCATTATAAAACGGACTTGTCGCAAGTTCATAAGCAGTAGGCGTTAAATCATAAAGCTTGAGCATTTTTCTTGTACGCTCACTGTTAGCGTCAACAAGCTTTTTAAGGTCCGTATCAAAATAAGATTTCGGAAGAGTATACGTTGCAAAAAGCGGTTCGCAAAATCTTTTGGAAATATCGCCGTCTTTTGCCTTTTTAATCGACGGCATAACTATGCATTTTCTGCCCTTTTTCTTATCAAATGCAATAATACCGACATTATATCTTTGCTTATTGTAAACAACAAGTTTTTCAATAAGAATATCAAGCGGAATTTCAAAACTCTTTGTTTGCCTGTTTTCCTCAGTCAAAGGAAGTGTTTTTTGAATAACACGCTTATTGTTTAAAACTGCTATTTGCTCAAATTCGTACCCCTTGGCATTAAGTGATACAGCAATTTTTTTGTTGCCGTTTGCAACACTTTTTGTATTTAGGTGAACAATATCACGCTCGTCAACAAAGCAATTTTCATCAAATGCGCTGATATCTGTAATAAACTTAGGGTCAATATTAAGATTAGGGAATGTACGCTGAATTTCTCTTTTATGAACAGCATCCTTAACTTTTTTAACGCCTAAATGGCACAGTGCGTCCTCAATATACGTTCTCGGAGTTGTCATTGTGATAACAACATATTTGAACATATCGTTGAAATTATCATAAAGCGCAGGACCAACCTCACCCTTAAACCATTTCTTTTCAAAGCAAACGATTGTATCGTCTTTTGCAATTTTTGAAATTGAATTAAGATGAGCATATTCCTTAACAATTTCAGGGTGAATAACTTTATACTTTTTTTCCTTATTAAAGGAATAGTCCTTAATTTCAAGGCTGTCACTCTCACCCGTAAACAAAAGGTCAAGAAGCCTTTGGCTTATATCCGGTGCATCATACTTAAAGAACGTTTTGAAATATTCGGTATCGGTATACGAATCACTCATAAAGCTTTCATCACTAAGCACCCTTGCAAGCTCTTTTTCATCATAAATCTTACGGAAAGGAAGCGTTGCAACGTCCAAATACATTCCTCTGTCGTGCATATATTCATCATAGTCATACATAAAGAGGATAATCGGCTTTTGAGTGATTGAATAATCAAAAAATACAGATGAATAGTCTGTAACAAGTGCATCTGCGCAATTCAAAAAGCTATAATTATCAACACCCTTTGGGAAAGGCTTGATATGCTTATAATTGCTAAGCGAAATTGAATCCTTCAAAATCGGATGGAAATTGACAAAGAAAACTTGGTCATCACTAAGTTTATTATCAATAACCTTAAATATTTCCTTAACCTTGCTTTCATACGAAGCGGTGTTGATATCGTGGTTGCTTGTGCCTCTCCAAGTCGGCATATAAGCATAAACGGTCTTTCCCGCTAAGCCAAGTTCTGCTTTAAGTGCCTCTCCCTCTTCTTTTTTAAAGAATATTTCATTTCTCGGATAGCCTGCCATAACAACCTTGCCTGTATAAAGGTCGTTAAGATTATAATCCTCCATCATAACATCACGGGTGAAATCGTTGGGGAAAGTTATATAGTCAGCCTGCAGGAAATTGTGCTGAACATTGTACATTGACTCAATGCCGAGGCGCATTTTTTTACCGAGCGTTTTAAGCGGAGTGCCGTGCCAAGTTTGAATATAAACCTGCTCCGGCTTTTTAACGAAATAAACCGGAAATGAGCTGTTATTGATAAGATACTTTGCGCTTGCAAGAATTTTTGTATACTTAAATGTCGTTACATCAATAAGCTTAACGTCAAGCCCGATTTCTTTTATAAACTCGGCGTGCTTTTTCTTATTTTCCGTGCCGTAATATATTTTGTATTTTCCGGGGTAGGATTTAAGAATTTGGCGAACAAGCGCAAGGGTAGAGTCAGAAATATTTGAACCGTGAAACGACTCAACCAAAATGACATTATCCTTAACCTTGCAATGCTTATAAAACATACCGAAATAAAACTTTCTTTTCGGCGTTTTGGAAAACATACGAGAAATATATTTGAGTATTTTTTTTATAATTCTTTGTATTTTTGCAGATATACCCATTTTTACCTCCAAATGAAATCTATATTAAAAATATAAAATTACATACTTATTAATTTTAACATATTTTAAGCTTATTTGCAACAATACGCTGATTTTGTAATAAAATGCTTATGTCAATTTTATTTATATGTCGAAAAGTTAAGGAAATGTTTATTTTTAGTTATTGAAATGAGAAGGCAAAGTGATATAATTAAGTTAGGGAAATTTTACGTAAAATTTGAAAAAAGGAGTTATACCGATGAATAAAAATGAAATATTATCGTACGTTGACCACACCTTATTGGCGCAAGGCGCAACGTGGGAGGAAATAAAGCAAATTTGCATTGACGGCATAAAATACGGCTGTGCAAGCGTTTGTATTCCGCCGTCATTTGTCAAAGCAGCAAAGGCTTATACCGGCGATAAAATAAAAATATGCACAGTTATAGGCTTTCCAAACGGATATAGCACAACCGAAGTCAAATGCTTTGAAGCAAGCGATGCCGTTAAAAACGGTGCAGACGAAATTGATATGGTAATTAACATCGGTTTTTTAAAGGACAAAAAATATGATGAATTGCTAAATGAAATAAATGAGATTAAAAAAGCGTGCGACGGCAGGATTTTAAAAGTGATTATTGAAACCTGTTTATTAAGCGACGACGAAAAAATCAAAATGTGCGAAATAGTTTCACAATCGAATGCGGATTTCATCAAAACATCAACTGGATTTTCCACATCAGGTGCAACCTTTGATGATATAAAGCTTATGAAAGAGCATATTAACGGCAAAAAAATAAAGGCGGCAGGCGGAATAAAATCATTTAGCGACGGTGAAAAGTTTATTTCATTAGGCGCTGACAGGCTCGGCACAAGCAGACTTGTTAAAATTATGAAAGAAGGATAACAATGCGTGGTTTTATAGTTGTACTTGACTCTTTTGGCGTAGGTGCTGCTCCCGACGCAACGGCTTTTGGGGACGAAGGCGCAAGCACTATAAAAACAATATCAAAATCTGTTTATTTTAACACGCCGAATATGAAAAAAATGGGGCTTCTTGCTATTGACGGAGTTGGGCTTGACAGTTTGGAAAAGCACAACGCATCATACGGCAGGCTTAGAGAACTTTCAATCGGTAAAGACACCACAACGGGTCATTGGGAAATGGCAGGTATAGTTTCAAAAAAGCCTTTGCCTACATTTCCAAACGGCTTTCCGAGTGAGGTTATTGATGAATTTGAAAAGCAATGCGGCAGAAAAGTTATTGTAAATAAGCCGTATTCCGGCACTCAGGTAATCAAGGATTACGGCGACGAGCATATCAAAACAGGCGCTTTAATTGTTTACACCTCGGCTGACAGTGTATTTCAAATTGCGGCTTGCGAGGATATAGTAAGCGATGAGGAATTATATAATTATTGCAAAATCGCAAGAAAAATACTCGTTGGCAAATACGCAGTAGGCAGAGTTATTGCACGGCCGTTTATCAAGGATGGAAACGGCAATTTCATTAGAACTCCGAGACGTCATGATTTTTCACTCGAACCACCGGGTGACACGTTGCTTGACGTACTAAAAAGGCACGGCAAGGATACCATTGCAGTGGGCAAGATTTACGACATTTTTGCGCACAGAGGAATGAGCGAGCATTATTTCACAACGGGGAATACGCAAGGCATTGCAAAAACACTTGAAATTTCAAAAAGAGATTTCGACGGTCTTTGCTATACAAATCTTGTTGACTGCGATATGCTTTACGGCCACAGAAGAGATATTGACGGCTACGCAAGAGCCATAAGCGAATTTGACGAATGTTTACCTGAGCTTTGCGCAAATCTTAATGATGATGACTTTTTAATGATAACGGCAGACCACGGCTGTGACCCCGGATATAAAGGAACGGACCACACAAGGGAATATGTGCCGCTTATCATATATTCAAAATCGCTCAAAAACATAAATTTAAAAACCGTTGACGGCTTCGGCGTTGTTTGCAACACGGCACTTTCACTTTTCGGCATTAATGAACAGCTTGAAGGCGAAAATGTAATAGATTTAATAAAGTAAAAGGGTAAGAATATGGAAAACAGAGAATTAATGTATCTTGCAGAAAATGCAAAGCAAAAAAGCTATTCCCCTTATTCAAAATTTAAGGTCGGTGCGGCTCTTTTAACCAAAGACGGCAAAATATATGTAGGTGCAAATATTGAAAATTCATCATATCCATTAACTGTATGCGCCGAGAGAGTGGCTTTTTTCAAAGCAATAAGCGAGGGCGAAAAGGAATTTGAAAAAATCGCAATTTCGGGTTCAAGCGATGACTTTTGCTTTCCCTGCGGTGCTTGCAGGCAGGTTATGAGCGAATTTTGCGGCAAGGATTTTGTGATTATATTAGAAAATGGGAAAGAAATTAAGAGTTTCACTTTAGGTGAGCTTCTCCCCTATTCATTCAAATTAGACAAATAAAGAAGGCGTTACATTATGCGAATGGCAGATATTATTGAGCATAAAAAGCAAGGCTTGGCGCTTACAAAAGAGGAAATTGATTTTTTTGTAAAAGAATATACAAACGGCGATATCCCCGATTATCAGGCATCGGCTCTTGCAATGGCAATATATTTTAACAAAATGACAAATGAGGAAACTGCCGCACTTACACTTGCAATGGCGAAAAGCGGCGATATGCTTGATTTAAGCGAATTTAAAAACTCGACTGTTGACAAACATTCCTCCGGCGGAGTGGGCGACAAAACTACTCTTGTTGTTGCACCGATTGCGGCAGCGGCAGGCTGTACTGTTGCAAAAATGAGCGGCAGAGGCTTAGGCTTCACGGGCGGCACGATTGATAAACTTGAGGCCATCCCCGGTTTTTGCACCGCTATGAGTCCTGAAAATTTCAAAAAACAGGCAAGGGATATAGGCTTAGTCGTTGCAGGTCAAACAGGCAATATGGCGCCGTGTGACAAAAAATTATACGCTTTGAGGGACGTTACCGCCACGGTTGACTGTATGCCGCTGATTGCATCGTCAATTATGAGCAAAAAGCTTGCCGCAGGGGCTAAAAATATAGTTCTTGACGTTAAATGCGGCGAAGGTGCGTTTATGAAAGATATTCAAAATGCAACTCTCCTTGCAAGCGAAATGGTAAGCATAGGCAGGCATTGCGACAGAAATGTAAAAGCGCTTATCACCGATATGAGTTCACCTTTAGGCTATGCAGTCGGCAACAGCTTAGAAGTGGCGGAAGCGGTAAAAATACTTAAAGGCGAGAATATTTTGCATTTAACCGAGCTTTGCATAGCACTTGCTGCAAATATGATAAGTCTTACCAAAGAAATTGATTTAAAAGAGGCTGAAATCATTGCAAAAGAAATGATTAATTCAGGCAAGGCGCTTGACAAGCTGAAACAAATGGTTAAATCTCAGGGCGGCGACGTGGGCTATATTGAAGATGAAAATAAATTTGGTTTTGATAAATATAAAGCTGAAATTAAGGCGAAAAAGCAAGGCTATATTTCAAAAATCGACGCTCAAAAAATCGGCAATGTTTGTGTTATCTTAGGCGCAGGCAGGAATGTGAAAACGGACAATATCGACCCACTGGCAGGAATACTTTTCAAGTGTCAAAAAGGTGATTACATAAACAAAAACGATACTGTTATGACACTTTATTCAAATGATGAAAAAAAGCTGAAAAATGCAACGTCGCTTATATTAAATTCATTTGAGATAAGCGATATTAAGCCAAATGACAGCAATATAATTTTAAAACAGTTTTAGAAAAAGGGGGTAAATTTATGAAACTGTATTTTGTAGGCGCAGCACACGAGGTGACAGGTTCTTGCACCATTCTTTATGCCTGCGGCAAAAAAATAATGATAGACTGCGGTATGGAGCAGGGCGAAAACGTTTACGAAAATGTTGAACTTCCCGTATCGCCTAATGACATTGACGCTATGCTTTTAACCCATGCTCATATTGACCACTCAGGTCATATTCCTTATGTGTCAGCTAACGGCTTTTCTGCGCCGATTTATACAACAAGTGCGACTGACAGACTATGCAGAATTATGCTTATGGACTCGGCGCACATTCAGGAATTTGAGGCAGAATGGAAGAACAGAAAAAACAAGCGAAGCGGTAAAGAACCGATTGAGCCGCTTTATACCACGCAAGACGTACAAAATGCACTCAAATATTTTACTCCGTGCGAATATGACGAGAGCTACCAAATTTTTGACGGAATAGAAATTAAATTTATTGATGCGGGTCATCTTTTGGGCAGTGCGTCAATAGAAATTAAAGTGACGGAAAACGGAATTACAAAAACCATTCTTTTTTCCGGAGATATAGGAAATATCAACCGACCGCTTATAAAAAATCCTCAAAAACCGCCCGTAGAAAAGGCAGATTACGTCATTATCGAGTCCACCTACGGCAACAGGCTTCACGGCGACAGACCCGATTATGTTTTGCAGCTTACAGGAATTATTCAATCCACACTTGACCGTGGCGGAAACGTTATTATTCCTTCATTTGCAGTCGGCAGAACACAGGAGCTTCTTTATTTAATAAGAATAATCAAAGAAAAGGGGCTTATTAAAAATCATGCAAACTTCCCTGTTTGGGTGGACAGTCCGCTGGCTGTTGAGGCAACGGAAATTTATGACGATAAAAATTTAAGAAGATATTTTGACGCCGACACGCTTGAACTTATCAACAACGGCATTAATCCTATTAAATTTGACAATCTTAAGCTTGCCGTAACAAGCGACGAATCAAGAATGATAAACGACGACCCGACACCGAAAATTATCCTATCTGCAAGCGGAATGTGCGAAGCAGGACGAATCAGGCACCATTTAAAGCATAATTTATGGCGAGAGGAATGTACTGTTTTATTCGTAGGATATCAAGCCGAAGGAACACTTGGCAGAAAGATTATTGAAGGTGCCAATAAGGTTAATCTTTTCGGCGAAGAAGTGCAAATCAACGCAAATATTGAAAAAATGCAGGGCATAAGCGGCCACGCAGACAAAAATATGCTCCTTTCCTGGCTTGCAAGCATACCGCAAAAGCCAAAGGTTGTTTTTGTAAATCACGGTCACGATACCGTTTGCGACGAATTTGCAAAATCGATTGAAAACGAGCTTGAAATATCGGCTCTTGCACCTTACTCCGGCGATGGCTTTGAGCTTGGCGACGTTGTAAGGCAGGTTGATATCGGACCTCGCAAGCTTTATGACAAAAAGCTGCATAAAATTGAGCGCAATAATACGGTTTATGACAGGCTTTATCTTGCAGGTCAAAATCTTATGTCTGTTATTGAAGCTTCGAGGGGATGTCCTAACAAGGAATTGGGCAAGCTGACTGACCAAATTACAGCCTTAATCGAAAAATATAAACAAGACTGACGGTGAAACTATGGTAATATACACAAGCAAAATAAACGAAAAACTAAAAAACACAGATGATTTTTTACTGTCGAGCGAAAATAAAATATTAAACCAAATAGACGAATGTGCAAAAAGAATTTTACCGCTTCAAGACACAAGACCTATAATTTTAATATCCGGCCCGTCAGGAAGCAGCAAAACAACAACGGCAATTAAGCTTGCAAAGGCATTGAGAAAAAACGGTGCCGATGTTTGCTACATATCTATGGATAAATATTTTAAAAACTTTACCGATGAGGAACGTGCGCTTAAAAAGCTAAATAAAATTGACCTTGAAGCACCCGACAGAGTAGACGCTGAATATCTAAACAAAGATATTGATACGCTTTTAAACGGCGGCGAAATTTATTTGCCTAATTATGATTTTTTAACGAATACAAGAACTCTGAGCAACACAAAGCTTTCAAGAAACGGCGGATTCGTTATAATTGAGGGAATACACGCTCTCAACCCTGTTATTATGGGCGAAAACGATGATGTAACAAACAGAATTTACGTAAGCGTAAGAACAAGGGTTATAGATTCAAACGGTGATAAGCTGCACCCGTGCAAAATCAGGCTTTGCCGCAGAATGATTAGGGATAAGCTTTACAGAGGGCGCACATACGAAGAAACTATACGTCTTTTCCCAAAAGTTCAACGAGGCGAAAACCAATTTATTATGCCGTATAAAAACAGGTCGCATTTCAACATAGACACATTTATTGAATACGAGCCTTGCGTGTATAAAAATTATCTTTATAATGATTTAAGCGCTCTTTCGCAAAAATTCGGTGATATTAAAGACATTGTTAATGCACTTGATGAGGTAGAGCCGCTTGACGATAAAATGATACCGAGCGACGCATTTGAGCGTGAATTTATCGGTAACAGCTCCCTTTCCTACTAATTTTACTTTAAGTTCACAAATGCCCCTTTCAAATATGATACGATATCATAAGAAAGGGGTATTTTTATGAAAAACAAAATCATCAGGATACTGTTATCTGTTCTTTTTGTAATAATATTTTTGCTTTATATAGGGCCTGTTATCACCGTAGGCGAATACAATTTAGGCATAATCGCAGGCTTAGGCTTTGATTTTATACTGCTGATTTATATTATATTTTTCAATAAAATCAATTTGCTTATAAAAAGTATAAATAAGAAAAAAGTCGGCAAAATCGCACTGAAAATAATATCTTTTGTTCTTTTTATATGCATAATTATCGGCGGCACCACATTTCATAATATCTTATCCCGTAGCTTTAAAAGCGAAGAAAAAAGTGACGTTGCGATAGTTTTAGGCTGCGTTGTAAACGGTGATAAACCCGGAATATTTTTAAAAGGCAGAATTAATGCCGCTTATAAATATCTTAATGAAAACCCAAATGCAATTGCAGTTTTAAGCGGTGGGCAGGGAAACGGCGAAAACATCAGCGAAGCGAAGTGTATGTTTAATTGCCTTACCGAAATGGGAATAGACAAAAGCAGACTTTTGATTGAAGATAAATCAACCTCAACAAGAGAAAACTTTAAATATTCAAAAGAAATTATTGAAAAAAACGGGATAAAATCAAAGAAAATCACAATTATTACTAATGATTTTCACGAATGTAGGGCAAGTGAGTTTGCAAAGCAAAACGGCTTTAAGCCGCTTAGATATCCGAGTAAAACCCCTTGGAACGGATATATGCCGTTTGCCACAAGAGAAATTTTTGCAATTATATATCAAATATATTTGGCAAGATAAAAGAAAAAGACGTTAGAGAAACTAAAAACTCTAACGTCTCAGACTGTCGATAAAGTGGCTAAACCGTGCCGTGCTATAAAAC
>FR889146.1 GCA_000436835.1 Eubacterium sp. CAG:251 | reverse complement strand
GGTGCTTTGGGCTGGTAAACTGCACAGCAAGTAGTTGAGTTTGCATCTCTTTTTAACGATGAAATAGCCATTCTTTTGGATGCAGTTAATAATGCCTTTTCAATTTTTTTCATGAAAATTCCTCCTTTTTAAGTTTAAAATATCATGTTTTAAATTCCATTGCAAGCGAAAAAACAAAACGCAAAAATAGACTGTCAAATTGCAAAAATTCATATAATTTTGGTAAATACAAATAAATTTTACCTTCGCTACCAAAATATTGTGATTTACCATTCTGTTTGGTGTATGTAATGGTTTAAAAATGTTAGCATAAATAAAAGAGGTGTTAATATGACTTATAATAAAGAATATATTGGAGAAAGAATTCAACGCAAAAGAAATTCCTTAAATATAACGCAAGAACAACTTGCTGAAATGATAAATACTTCCAAAAATACAATATCAAATGTTGAAAGAGGTGAAAATCCGCCAAGTGTTGAATTTATTGTTAATATTTGCAATGTACTTGGTGAAGATCCTAATTATTATATTTTAGGCGAAATACCGAAGGACGATATCGAAACTTATAATAATACCCTGCTAAAATTATCTCCTCAAGAAAGAAAATTTGTTAATGACTTTCTAAACTATTTAATTGAGAAGAAAAGAAATAGTTGACACTATAACAATTAAATGTTAAGTTACTCTTATCAAGAACTTTTGATAAGAGTTATTTTTTTGCGAGGGTTTTATGAAAATTTTAATTTGTGATGATGAATATACTAATTTAGAAATTTTAAAAAAGCATATTACTGAATATACAGCAGCTCATTGTATAAAAGCTGACATTTATGCTACTACTTCTCCTAAAAAGATTTTTGAAAACTCTACTTCTTATGATTTGGCATTTCTTGATATTCAGATGCCTGATATAGATGGAATAACGATAGCAAAAGAGCTGAAAGAACGAAATGAAAAAGTCGTTATATTTTTTGTAACAGCTTTTGATGAATATCAGGATGAAGCAATGGACTTGCATGCCTTCAGATTTTTTGAAAAGCCATTTGATGTGCAGCGTTTGTATGCAAGTTTAGATAAAGCATTGCAATATATAGATAAAACATATATTGATTTGTTTTTATATAATGGCGGAGAAGATAAAAAAATACTTGTTGATGATATTGTGTATATTAGAAGGGAAAACAGAAAGGTAATACTTCGTACAAGAGAAGGAAAAGAATATGTTGCCAGACGGGATTTAAATCAGTGGATGGAGGAATTACCTAATACATTTTTTTATTTAGTTCATAAAAGCTTCCTTGTTAATCTCCATTACATCACAAAAAATTCTTATTCGAACATAGTATTAGATAATACTATTGAAATTCCCGTTGCATCACGAAAACAAGTTGACTTTCATAAATATTGGTTTCAATATCTTAAAAGGAGATAATAGATGTATAATTTAGCAATATGTTTAACATATTTTATTGAAATGCTTATTTCATATAGCTTTTTCTCGTTAATCGGAGATAGAAAGCAAAAAATCCCTATATGCTTAACTATTGGTACATTATTATTTTTAAGTGGTGCATTGTTTGACATTGTACTTTCTAATATTGTTTGGTTAAATACACTATACTTTCTTCTTATAAACTTATTATTTGGTTTTGTATGCTACAAAATCAAATTCACACGAGTTTTATTTTATTCGATAATGTTAGATATATTTAATGCTTCATTGGAATTTGCAGC
>FR889145.1 GCA_000436835.1 Eubacterium sp. CAG:251 | reverse complement strand
GGATTCGGCTCGCTTATTTTATTTATTATTGTTTTTCTGTTCTTCCTTTTTTGGCTCTTTGAGAGGAATTGAAGTTTTGATATTTCCGTTTTCATCAAGCAGGTCAAGGTAAACGTATTCCTTCGCACCGTTTTCCGTTTCTTTTGAAACCTTTTTGACTGTTGCATTTTTATTTTCAAATAATATTTCGCTCATAAGGGGCACACCAAGCATCTCCTATCCTTTAATTTTCGGCAAAAATACTGCAAGAATTACAATATCGATTACAAAAAGAAAAAGCGATACAATTCCGAGAAATTTTGCTTTTTTAACTCTGTCCTCGTTCAAATCGGAAAGAGGAAAATTTTTGCTTTTAAAAATTGCGCCGACAACAATGCCCATAACTCCGAAAGCAGGGCAAATACCGATAGTTAAAACACCGATTGTTGACATAATAAAAGCAAAGCGACAAAGGCGATTGATTGTATCGGGATTTTCCTTTGAATCTTTATTGTTGTTTTGAGCATTTGTTTGAATTTCTTCGTTATCCATAATTATATATCCTTTCTAATCATTACGGCAAATACCGTATTTGATATTGATTCTTTCAATTTTTTTAACAAATATTTCGCCGAACAGAAATAGAAATACTGCCGTGACTCCGGCGAAAACGAGGTTAAACGGCACTCCTGCGGCATAAACGGCTAATATTCCTTTAAGCGACATATCGCTGTTGAAATAAAGCACGGAGGACAAATCAACTATAAGCCCATAAAGGATAAGCACTGACAAAAATCCGACAATTGCAAGTGAGATTTTAGTAGGCTTAATGCGACGAAACACCAAACCGAAGCAAAGTCCCACACTTGCCATAGCCACCATTTGAAACGGAGTCCACGCACCTTGACCGAATATAAAATTTGAAGCAAACATAGAGAGTGCGCCGATTAAATATCCCCTTTTAGCACCCAAAACCGCACCACTTATACCGACAACTGCGGCAATCGGCTTAACCTGAGGAATAAGATAAAATACCGCACGGCTTACCACTGCAAGAGCGGTCAGGGAAGCGATAAGGGTGATATCCTTTGCCGTATGCTCTCCCCTTTCAAACGAGGAGAAAAAAGGAAGCATGGAAATTATTAAAACCGCAACGCAAACCAAATAATAATTTGTATTGCTGAAAAAAAGCTGCCACAAAACTATAAATATTAAAGCGGCAAAAATAAAAACGGGATAAAGTTTTTTCATAAGATATCCCCCATTGAAACGGCAAAAGCAAGATATCTTTTAGTAATTCTTCTTATTTGAGTTGTATAGAAATTAAGGCTTGAAAACACCTCTCGCCTGCCGCCCGCTTTAGAAATAATGCCGTCGCTTAAAAATGAAACATTATCCGCAATATCGCCGACAAAGTCCAAATCGTGTGACACCATAATTATTGTTTTGCCCTGTGCCTTAAGTTCAAAAAGAAGCGATTTTAAATCATTTTTTGAAAATTCGTCAAACGCTTTGGTAGGCTCGTCAAGAAGAAGAATATCGGCATCCTGCTCAAGAAGTATACCGAAAGCAAGCTTTTGAGCCTGACCGCCGCTCAAATCAAACGGATGCTGATTAAGGCAATCGGAAATACCGAGTTTTTCGGCAGTTTGAGCATCAATTTCCTCACTCACCAAATCCTTTGTGAAAAGATATTTTACATTTTGGGGCATATATGAGCATTTGCCTAAAATTTTCGACTTGCCCGAATATTGCTTTTTAATACCTGCAATCACCTTTAAAAGAGTGGTTTTGCCGCTGCCGTTAGCGCCGATTATACAGTTAATTTGAGCTTTATATGCCTTGAAATCAAGGCAGGATAAGATATCCCTTTGATTTTTATTATAAGCGAATGTAATATTTTTTAAATTAACGCAAACTTCCGATTTGTTTTCATTTTTATTTTCAAGCGGCTTTTCTTTAAGCTTATCTGCAAGAGAAACGGCAGATTTAATATTAAGCGGCCTTTCATCAAAAAGACGGGTACAAATAGGAAAATAAGGCAAAAGAGAAGCATTGTTTTTTGCATTATAAGGTGTATCGTTACAAATAATTTCGCCGTTTTCAAGTATAACAAGCCTATCGCAAAAATCAACAAACTCCTCACTTGAATGTGAAACGACAATAACGGTTACACCAAGTTCTTCGTTTATCCTTTTAAGCATAGAAGAAACGGTAGTAACCGCCTTAGGGTCAAGCTGAGAAAGCGGTTCATCAAGCAAAAGTACCTGAACATCGCTTATTATCGCCGAAGCAATTGCAACGCTTGCCTTTTCACCGCCGGAAAGCTCATCAATCTTTTTATCAAGAAGAAAATTCAGATTAAAAAACGAAGCAGTTTCGCCTATTCTGACGGTTATTTCGTCATTTGAATATTTTTCATTTTCAAGCGCAAAGGCAAGCTCCGAGCGAACGTTATCGCAAACAAATGACGTTTCCGGATTTTGACCGACAAAACCGATACTGTCGCAATTAATATTAATCTCACCGCCGATTTTGCCTACCGGAGCAATTTCCTTTTTAAGCAAACGAAGAAGCGTTGATTTACCACTTCCGCTTTTGCCCATTACAAGTATAAACTCGCCCTGCTCCACTTTTAAATCAACGTTTTTCAGTGCTGTCTTATCGGAAAGAGGATAAGAAAATGTTAAATTTTTTGTTTCAAAAAGTGCCATTTTATACCCTCCGAAATATTAATTATAACAGGTAAAAACATATATAATGTATATAAAATAAGAAAAATCGGTGAAAAGGAAAGAATTTTAATTTCCGGATCGAATATAAATTCAGCCTTATCAAGAGAATTTAGAACTATGCAAGCTACACTCAATCCTAAAACAATTATTAAAACAACACCATCGTTAAAATTAAATTTGTATTTAGAATACGGTTTACGTGAGGAATTAAAACCTCTGGCACGCATAGTATCGGATACCTCTATGCTTTCCTCCAACGTCATAGAAACAAGCGCAGAAAAATTATCAAGGCTCTTTTTTAATTTACTTTGACCTGCATTTACATTAAGCCTTGCGTCGTTAATTTCCTGAGCATTTTTTCTTAAACGTGGAATAAAGGAAAGCGTCATAGTCAAAACAAGCGTCAAATTAGGCGCAAGTTTTGAAAAAACAGACATAAATTTGTCGCTGCTCAAAACATAAGAATAGCTTGAAAGCCAAACAATTACGCTTGAAAACATAACTCCTTGGCACAAGCCGTAGGCAAGCCCCTCGGCAGTAAAATTCTTATTTGAAATTGAAAAGAGAACATCAATTCCGTAAGACGTAAAAGCCATATTAAAAAGCCCGATAAGAATTGTAAACGGCAAAAGAAATGCAAAAAACATTTTAAACGCCTTTTTGCCCTGAAGCATGGCATTATAAATAACACCTGCCAAAAGCGATATGACGAGAAATATCGGATTAAAATTTAAAAGAATAAGCAAAACGGCAAAAACAAAAAAGAGAAAGCAAACCTTAGGATTAAAATTTGAAAATTTATCCATAGCGCTTCCCCTTTCGAAATTAATATTCAATACCTTTTCTTGCTTTAACGCCCATATCATAAGGGTGTTTTATTTTATCCATAAAGGTTATATAGTCTGCTTTTTCAAAAAGCTTTTCAACTTTCTTATGACCTGTGATAACAATTTCCCTGCCGTTGAGCATATCAAGAATACCAAGTGCTTTATCAACCGGAACAAACGAATCAATAACGTCGAGAAATTCATCGAGGATAATCATATTGCTTTTTGAACTTATTATATAGTCAATCGCACTGTCAACCCACGCCTGATATTCTTTACCCGGATTAAACGGCAAAGTATCGGGTGCATTGAAAATGTCAAACGGTAAAACTGACAACTCGCTTGATTTATCATCCTTTAAAAACTGAACAAGGGTAACGGTATTTCCTGCGCCCTTGGCTCTCATACCTTGCCCGATTGCGGCAGTTGTTTTACCCTTGCCAAAGCCATAATAAATTTGAATCATCTGATTCTGACCTCTTCCTTAGTTTTAAACGAATAGCCGTAGCCGTCAAGAATATGCATCTTTTTAAGAGCGAGTTCGCATCCCTTTGACACGCAGAGATTAGCCCTGACAGGAATTGTTACATCGAGATTAAGCGTTTGAGAAATAAGCTTGTCAAGACCGAAAAGTTGTGACATTCCGCCTGTTAAAAGAACGCTTGAATTTGTAATATCAGCCACAAGTTGAGGAGAGGTACGCTCAAACATAGACTTGGCAACTGTCATAATTTCATCAAGAAGTTCGCCAAAACAAGCACAAATTTCATTACCTGTTATTTCAACAACCTTTGGAAGCCCCGAAAGAACATTCCTTCCCTTAGCATTCATAGTAACATCCGTATCCCGCATTACGGCAGAACCGATAGTTTTCTTAATATCCTCAGCAGTCCTAAGACCTACAAGAAGCCCGTGCTTTTCTTTAAGATATTTTACAATAGCTTCGTCAAAATCATCACCGCCGATTTTGACTGTTTCGTTTTGGCTCATAGCGCCTTGGCTGATAACTGCCATATCTGTTGAGCCTGCACCGACATCAATAACAAACACACCTGTGGGATTAAGAGGGTCAATACCGGCGCCAAAAGCAGCGCAAAGAGGCTGCTCAACAAGGCAAACAGAGCGAGCCCCTGCCGAAATCAAAACTGAAATAAGCGTTCTTCTTTCAACGTCTGTGCTGTCAGACGAAACGGACGCAACTATTCTCGGTTTAAATATATTCTTTTTAAGGACCTTATTCATAAAATATTCTACCATTTGGCAGGCAAGGTCGTAATTACTTACATTTCCGCTTTTAATAGGCTGAATAACGCTTACGCCGACAGGTTCTCTGCCTTCAAGGTAATAAGCACGCTTACCGGCATAAAGCATTTCGCTCTTATTAACATCATAGGCAACGTAAGCCGGCTCACTTAAAACAACGCCTTTGCCTACAACAGAAATAACTATAGAGCTTGTGCCTAAATCTATTCCCAAATCATAACCAAACATATTTAACATTCCTAATTAATCACAAATTTTTAACTTTATATTATGTTACTTAAAAAAAGCAACATTGTCAACAGATAAAAAATGAACAAGTGCGCTGTAACGTCTGCTTTTTTTATCATTATCAACCATTGCCTTAACCGAAGCCTCGTTCCCGACAATAATAAGTAAATTACGGGCACGGGTTAAAGCGGTATAAAATAAATTTCTATATGAAAGCTTGGGCGGGGTTGCAATGGTTGGCAAAACGACCGCCGCAAACTCGCTGCCCTGACTTTTATGCACGGTCATAGCATAAGCAAGTTCAATTTCCTTAACATTTTCAATACTATACATAGCTTCTTTATCATCAAAGCGAACATTAATAATATCGTTTGCACGGTCAATACGTGTAAGTATTCCTATGTCACCATTAAAAACTCCCGTGCCGTTTTCGCCGTCCTTAAACCAAGGAACATCATAATTATTTTTAATTTGCATAACCTTATCGCCTTCACGCAAGGTATAGCCTTTATATTTAATTTCGTTTTTTTCGTAAGACGGCGGATTAAGCTTTGCCTGCAAAAGCGCATTTATATTTTCAGTTCCAACCTCACCTTTACGGCTTGGGCAAAGCACTTGAATATCCCGTACACTGTCAAGCCCATAGCCTGAAGGTATTCTGTCAGTTACAAGATTTACTATTTTTCCCGCTGCATTATATTTTGAATTTTCCCGAAGTAAAAAGAAATCGGAATCAACGCTGTTATCAAAAACAGGCATCTCGCCGTTTACTACCCTATGAGCATTTGAAACAATTTTACTTTTCATTGCCTGACGAAAAATTTTATCAAGGCTTACAACACCGATTAACTCGCTTTTAATCAAATCAGCAAGTACATTTCCTGCGCCGACAGGCGGAAGCTGATTTTTGTCCCCCACCATAATTAAGCGGCAGGAAAGCGGCAAAGCGTCCAAAAGTGCCGAAAAAACAGTAACGTCAACCATTGAAAGTTCATCAACAATTACTGCATCACATTCAAGCGGATTTTTAAGATTATGAGCAAAGCTCGGCTCTGTAGCGCCGTCCTTATATTCAACCTCAAGAAGTCTGTGAATAGTCTTAGCCTCTTTACCTGTAAGCTCGGTCATTCTTTTAGCGGCTCTGCCCGTAGGTGCGGCAAGCGCAACATCAAGCCCTCTGTTTTCCATAAGAGTTATAATACCCTTAACCGTCGTTGTTTTACCCGTACCGGGGCCGCCTGTTAAAATAAGAAGTCCTTTATTAACGGCAATTTCAATAGCTTCTCTCTGCTTTTCATCAAAAGTGATATTATTAGTCTTTTCAAAAGCGTCAATTTCGGCAGGTGAAATTTCCTTAGGAGCAGGCGGATATTCAATCATAACCTTTATACGCTCGGCAATGCCGGATTCTGCCTCGTAAATTTCAGGCAAAAAGAGAAACGCTTTACCGTCAATATTTTCCTCAACAAGTTGCTTTGCATCAATCGCATTGTCAATCGCAATTTCAGCCTCGTCCTCATTACATTCCAAAAGAAGCATTGCGGGCTTTATAATGCTGTTTCTCGGTAAGCACGTATGACCGTTAAAAAGATTATGCCTGACAATATATGTAACACCGGCTTGGCACCTGCAATCAAAAGGAGGTGCCTGCTGCATATTCATTGCAATCTCGTCTGCCCTTGCAAAATCAATACTGCCGACAAGAGAAACAAGCGCATAAGGATTTTCGTTAACTATATCAAGCGAATCACTTTTGAGTACGCTGTAAATATCATAAGCTTCCTGCTGATTAAATCCAAGCTCTGCAAGACCGTTCATAACGTCTCTTGCGGCAAATTGCATTTTAAAATCCTTGCTTATCCGCTTAGCTTTAGATTTTGAAATTCCTTTAATTTCAGCAAGGCGCTCAGGCTCGTTTTCAATCACATTAAATGTACTTGAACCGAATTTTTCCACTATCTTGGTTGCCGTTGCCTCACCTATACCTTTAATAATACCGCTTGCAAGAAAGCGATGCATACCCGAAGCATCGGCAGGGCGACTGTGGGTCAGGCGAACAGATTTAAACTGCCTGCCAAAGTTTGGATGCATAGTCCACTCACCTTGAAAGACAATTTGTTCCCCGACAGTAATATCGCCCAAAACGCCCACAACGGTAACAAATTCGTCACCGGTTTTAACCTCGATGACAGCGTAGCCGTTAGCCTCGTTTCTGTAAGTAATGCCCTCAACAACACCTGTTAAATTTTCAAGCTCGTCTGCCATAATTTTCTCCGTTATTTAAGCTTAGCGATAGTAACGCCGTTTTCACCCTCGCCATATCGACCGAGTCGGTATTCCGACACATTTGGGTGAGTTTTAAGATAATCGGTAACAGCGCTCCTGAGTGCACCCGTACCCTTACCGTGAATAATTCTTATTTCTTCAATATTATTAAGCACACATCTGTCAATAAAAAGTCCGAGTTCGGATAAAGCTTCATCAACAGTTTCCCCTCTCATATCGATTTCCGTTTTAACATCGGCATCTGCACGGGAAGAAGTGCGATATACATTATGTTGTGTTTTAACAGGCTTTTTCTTTGGCTTATCAAGAATCATAATATCCGAAAGCTTAACACGTGTTTTAAGCAAGCCAGATTTAACAAAAACATTATTATTTTTAAACTCAAGAACCTCACCTTCGCCGATACCTTTTATAACAATTCTGTCACCGGGTACGGGATTGCGTGGCAATTTATAGTCATAATCCCAATTATCAGCAAGCTCATTAGGATTAATAAGGTCGTCCATTTCACCCATTTGTGCCTTAACCGCTCTGCGTGTTTTGCGTGCAATTTCAGTCGCATTAGACGAAGTCTGTTCTTTTTTCAGTTTATCAAGTTCAAGAAGAAATTGACTTGACTTTCGTTCGGCGGCATCAATAAGCTTTTGCGCCTCACGCTTAGCTTTATCAAGTTCACGAGCCTTAAGAGTTTCTATCTTATCCATCTCAGACTGCGCTTTTTCCTCAATTTTTCTTGCCCTTTCGGTCATTTCCTCGGCAACCTTGCGTTCCTCTTCAAGAGCGTGACGTGAGGCTTCAAGTTTTTCAAGAACAGCTTCAAAGTCACGATTATCGGAACCTACAATTGCCTTAGCATTATCAATAACATCTTGAGTCATACCAAGATGTTTCAAAATAGCAAAAGCGTTTGACCTGCCGGGAACACCTATTAAAAGCTTATAGGTCGGGCGGAGCGTTTCAATGTCAAATTCGCAGCAGCCGTTTGTAACACCCGGAGTATCGAGAGCATAAGCTTTAAGTTCGGCATAGTGAGTAGTTGCCGCAATAATTGCTCCCTTTTCTCTAAGCGCTTCAATAATAGATACAGCCAGTGCCGCACCCTCAACCGGGTCAGTACCTGCGCCAAGTTCATCTATTAAAATAAGCGATTTATCATCCGCCTTTTTCATTATATCAATAATATTAACCATATGAGATGAAAAGGTTGAAAGAGATTGCGCAATGCTCTGTTCATCGCCGATATCGACAAGAATATTATTAAACACAGAAACTCTTGACCTATCAGCTACCGGAATAAGAAGCCCGCACATAGTCATCAAAGTTAAAAGACCGAGCGTTTTAAGCGATACGGTTTTACCGCCTGTATTAGGACCGGTGATAACAAGCGTATCGTATTCGTCGCCAAGCGCAATATCAGTTGCAACAACCTTTTTAGGGTCAATAAGCGGATGACGTGCCTTTTTAAGACAGATTATGCCCTCGTTATTAAGAATAGGTTTAGTAGCCTTCATTTTATATGCAAGGTGAGCCTTGGCAAAAATAAGATTAAGCCTTATTGCGCTTTCATACGAATGCTTAATCGACTCGGCGAAATCTCCCGATTCAGCCGAAAGTTCATATAAAATTCGCATTATTTCATCTCGCTCTTTACCTTGGAGCACCTTAATGTCATTATTAGCGTCAACAACAGAGGCAGGTTCAATAAAAACGGTTGCGCCTGTTGACGAGGTATCGTGAACAAGACCGGGAACGTTGCCCCTACATTCAGCCTTAACGGGGACAACAAATCTGCCGTTACGCTGGGTAATAATTGCCTCCTGCAAAAACTGCTGATAATGAGATGAATGAATAAGAGAATCAAGTTTTTCCCTTATTGAGTTTTCTTTTGACCTGATTTTCTTTCTTATGTCAAAAAGAGTATCCGACGCTTTATCGGCAATTTCCTCCTCGCTGACAATGCAGGATAATATTTTAGTTTCAAGATATTTATTGGAGGTTATGCCTTCAAAAAAGAAATCGAGGCTTGTTTTAACCCCGCTTGAATGGTTGCGCCACTCATCAAGAGTTCTTAATGCACGCAAACAATAAGCAATATCCAAAAGTTCCTTAGGGTTAAGCGAACCGCCTGCTGCCGCCCTGTGAAGAGAATTATTTACATTTTTAAGACCCGAAAATGACGGACCGCCAAAGCAGGCAAGAAGTGAAAATGCGTCCTCTGTTTGCTGCAAAAGCATTTCAACCTCTGCCATATCGCCTGCAGGTTTAAGCCCTCTTGCCAAATCCTTAGCGTCATCGCAGGAGCACTCGGCGGCAAGCTTTTCAAGAATCAAGTCAAGTTCAAGTGTTTTATGGTTTTTATTCATAAGTATTTACCTTTTATAATTTAACTGATTTATAAAATTCAAGAGTGGGTAACCGTTTTTGAATACGTGACAAAACGTATTGCTCGCTTATTTTAGAAAGTAATTCAAGATTTTTCTCACTCAGTGAAAAGGAATATATTTTTTTAGGCTCGGTAAGGCAAATAAATCTTACAGCCGTTATAACATTTTTAGGGCAGGCAATTGCGCCGATTTTTTGACAATTTTCGCAATAAATACAGCCCTCAAGCGTATCAAAATACATAATATCGGTTTCGTATGTACCGCAGTTTGCGCAAGCTAATATATTAGGCATATAACCCGAAAGCGACATCAATCTGAATTCAACCACAGATTTAATCTGAATAATCGCCTTTTCTCCTTTGCAAAGAAGATGAAAAGAATTTAAAATCACGCTGAGCATTTCTTCCTCAGGCTGACCTTCATTAGCAAGTTCAAAAGCAAGCTGAGCAAAATACTGCGCAACCGCAAGGCGCTCAATATCCTTTCTCAAATCAAAAAAAACTTCAATAGGATTAGCGCCGTCAACAACATTAGCGTTTTTGCCCTGATAAATTGAAAATTCGCTGTATGCAAAAAGGGAGGTTGAAGCGGCAAGTCTGTTTTTCAGTTGCTTAGCACCTCGTACAAAAGCATTGACAAGCCCATAATCAGCAGTAAGGAGAGTAACTAAACGGTCACTCTCCCCAACTGTTTGCTCTTTTATTACAAGTCCCTTCGTCTTTGCCATTGCGCACTTCCCAATTAATGCCGTAATATTGATTTTCCGTCTGTTTAAATTTTAAATAATCGTCGATTTTACCCGAATTCCAAAAATCATTCCACTCGCTGTTTATCATAAAATATCACCCTTTTTATTTTATACTACGATGATAAATATAAGCGTGTGAAAATTTGGAATTTATTATTTATTGTCTAAACCGAAATTATGAATAAGACCTTCCCTGTTTCTCCAATCTTCTTTAACCTTTACCCAACAGTGAAGATTAACTTTAATTTGAAAAAAACGTTCAAGGTCCTGCCTTGCATAGGTAGAAACTTTTTTAAGCATTGAGCCGTTTTTGCCTATTACCATACCCTTGTGGCTTTCACGCTCACAATAAATTGTTGCATCTATATCAAGGATATCTTTATCGTCACGCTCACGCATTTTTTCAACCGCTACTGCGATACCGTGAGGAATTTCTTTATCCATTAAGCGAAGTATTTTTTCTCTTATAATTTCAGCCGCAAGCACTCTTTCAGGCTGGTCGGTCAAGGTGTCATCAGGGAAAAAGTGAGGCGATTCAAAAGCAAGCTTATCAAGTTCGTCAATAAGCTCGTCAACATGGTCGCCTTCGGTAGCGCTGACAGGAACGACCGCCGTAAAATCATAAAACGAGGTAAGATAAACAATTCTTTTAAAAAGTTCCTCTTTATCGTTTATCATATCAATTTTATTAATAGCAAGAATAACCGGCATTTTTTGCTTTTTAAACATTTCAAGAAGCTGGAGTTCCTGCTCATTAAGCTCACCTCTCGGCTCTGTCAAAAAAAGGCAAGCATCAACACCGCCTACTGTGTCGCCGACTGCTTCGTTCATTTTTTCGCCAAGTTTATTATGCGCTTTATGAAATCCGGGTGTATCTGTAAATACAAGCTGAGTTTCGCCTTTAGTGAGCACGCCCATAATCTTAGTTCTTGTGGTTTGCGGTTTTGATGATACTATTGCAATTTTTTGACCGAGCATTTTATTAAGCAATGATGATTTGCCTACATTCGGCTTGCCTACAATAGCTACAAAAGCTGTTTTTGTCATTATTCGTCTCCCATATAGTAGCTGTTATTTCGCTTCCAGCCTATTTGTGTAAGTACGGTTTCTTCCTTTTCACGCATATGTACCGCCTCAAGACCACCGTTTTCATGGTCATATCCCAAAAGATGAAGCATTGAGTGAACTGTTAAAAATCCGATTTCTCTTTGAAGAGGATGATTATACATTTCAGCCTGCTCAACTGCCTTAGGAACGGAAATAACGATATCGCCCAAAAGCTTAGCGCCTGTATCATGGTTTATATCATATTCTCCGTTTTCACCGAGAGGAAAAGAAAGAACATCTGTTTCTTTATCGATATTGCGATATTGCTTATTAAGTTCTCTTATTTGCTCGTTATCAACAAAGCGAACACTCACTTCTGCCGAGCCTTCAAAATTTTCAAGTTCTAAAACGGCATGACAGCAACGTCTGATTAACATTCTTATTCCCGTTGGAATTTTAACTGCTTTTTGATCATTTGAAATTACTACTTTAACTGCGTCCATTGTTCTTATCCTCCTCGTATTTTTGGTAAGCATTAACTATATCCTGCACAAGCTTATGCCTTACAACATCCTTTTTATCAAATTTGCAAATTGCTATATCGTTGACATTGCGAAGAATGTGCATTACTTTTTTTAATCCTGATTTTTTACCGTCAGGCAAATCTATTTGAGTTATATCACCCGTTATAACCATTTTCGAATTAAAGCCCAAACGGGTTAAAAACATTTTCATTTGCTCAGGCGTGGTGTTTTGCGCTTCATCAAGAATAATAAAACTGTCATCAAGAGTTCTGCCTCTCATATAAGCAAGCGGTGCAACCTCAATCGCACCACGTTCCTGATATCTCTGAAAATTTTCAGCGCCGAGCATATCAAAAAGTGCGTCATAAAGCGGCCTTAAATAAGGGTCAACCTTGCTTTGCAAATCACCGGGCAAAAAGCCAAGCTTCTCGCCTGCCTCAACAGCCGGACGGGTTAAAATAATCCTGTCCACTTCTTTGGCACGAAAAGCCGTAACTGCCATTGCAACGGCAAGATACGTTTTGCCGGTTCCGGCAGGGCCGATACCAAATGTAATTGTATTATTTAATATAGCGTCGCAATACCTTTTTTGACCGAGCGTTTTAGGCTTAATGGGTCTGCCCTTGGACGAAATACAAATCGACCCGCTGCTCATTGACGCTATTTTATCTTCATTGCCCTCATTAACAAGAGTTAAAACATAACGAACATTTTGCTCTGTCAGGCTTTCGCCCTTATTAATCATAGCAAGCATTGAACGCAAGGCTCTTGCCGCTTTATCAACATTTTCGACGTCTCCCATAACTTTCAGTTCAGAGCCACGTGAAATAATTGAAACGTCATATTCATTTTCAATAAGTTTAACATTTTCGTCAAAGCTGCCGAATAGGCTGACTGCCTGTTCCATAGCTTCAAATTCTATAATTTGTTCTGCCATATTTTCGCCTTATTTTTCAACTTCTACTTTTTCAACTTTAATCTTACCGATTCTTCTGTCCTTTACATCCAAAACGGTAAAAACAAGATTATCATATTTAACAGTATGTACCTTTTTATCATCTTCACTCGGCAGATAACCCAAAAGAGTGATAACAAAGCCTGCTATCGTGTCGTAATCGCCGTCTGGGATTTGAATACCGAGCGCTTTTGATACATCGTCAATATCCGCAAAGCCGTCAAAAGTGAATGTACTGTCATTAATCTTAGTTATACTTTGCTCTTCCTCACCGTCATATTCGTCACAAATATTGCCTACTATGCTTTCCAATATATCCTCCATAGTAACAAGACCGGCCGTGCCGCCGTATTCATCAATAACTATTGCGAGCATAACTCTTGCTTCAGTCATTTTGGCAAAAAGCTTGCCGCAAGGCATAGACTCCGGCACAAAGAGCGGCTTTCTTGTATATGACAAAAGCTTTTCGCCATTTGAAATAGGCTTGCCGACAAATTTAAGCAAATCTTTAACATAAAGCACACCGCAGATACGGTCAAGGTCTTCATCATAAACAGGCAGACGTGAATTGCCGTACTCAATAGCAAGTTCCACGGCTTTTTCAATACTCAAATTGCAATCAAGCGCATTTATATCTATTCTGTGGGTCATTATGTCCCCTGCATCCAAATCGTCAAACTCAAAAATATTATTAATCATTTCTCTTTGATTTTTTTCAAGCTGACCTACCTGTTCATCTTCCTCAACAAGCTGTTTAATCTCATCCTCTGTTGAACTTTCTTTTTTAAACAGATTTTTAAAGGCACTGCCCATATAGGCATATTCCCCCTCAAATTTTAAAATAGTTATTTTTAAATCAAAAAATATTATATAATACTTTTTAGCATTTGTAAAGAGCAATATTTTATGATATAATCATTGCATTAAATATATGCGGAGCAGAGCAATGATTGAAAGAATAAAAGAAGAAAACGTTTGGGATTTTTTAAAAAAAGACGGCAAACCCGTTATGATTTACGGAATGGGAAACGGGGCTGAAAAAATAATTTCAACGCTTAACACCTACCAAATCACGGTAAGCGAGATATTTGCAAGCGATGAATTTGTGAGAGGTCATTCATTTTTAGGCTACAAGGTGCTTAAATACAGCGAGGTTTGCGAAAAATACGATGATTTTAACGTAGTTTTGGCATTTGCAACACACCTTGAAAACGTCATCGAAAACATAAAAAAAATCAACAGTGAGCACAAGGTTTTTGCTCCTGATGTTCCCGTTGCAGGCGGCGGACTTTTTACCAGAGAATATGTTAAAGAACACAATGATGATTTTGATTTTGTTTACGAACATTTAGCAGACGAAAAAAGTAAAAAAGACTATATTGACATACTTAATTTCAAGGTGTCGGGCAAGGTGGATTATCTTTTAAATTCATTTTGTGACAAAGAGAGTATTTATAGGAATATATTAAAGTTAAACGATAGTGAATCAATCGTTGATTTAGGGGCTTATGACGGCGATACAATAAGAGAATTTACCGCCTACACAAAGGGAAAATACAACAAAATAATTGCGCTTGAGCCTGATGCAAAAAGCTATAAAAAGTTAATCAAAAACACGGCTGAAATGAAGAATTTGGAGACCTATAATATGGGTGCTTGGAACGAAAAAGATACCCTTATTTTTGCAAAAGAGCAGAGCAGAAATTCGCATATTTCGGCA
Source organism: Eubacterium sp. CAG:251 (assembly GCA_000436835.1). Taxonomy (GTDB): domain Bacteria; phylum Bacillota; class Clostridia; order Oscillospirales; family Acutalibacteraceae; genus Eubacterium_R. The sequence continues at coordinate 11,283 of FR889145.1, read as the reverse complement.
AGCGGAGTACCCGTAAAAGTAACTGATATCGACTCGTTAATTGACTGCCCTGTTACTATGATAAAAATGGATATTGAAGGCTCGGAAATGAAGGCGCTTGGCGGTGCAAAAAGAATCATAAAAACATATTTGCCAAAGCTTTATGTTTGTGCTTATCACAGAAATGAGGATTTGTTTGCACTTGGGAAAAAAATATTAAGTTTAAATGATAAATACAAGCTTTATTTCAGGCACAGTGTTTACATTCCTGCGTGGGAAAGCAACTTTTATGCCGTAATAAGTTGATAATGTTTTAATTCGATTGACTTAACAATTGTTTTATTATATAATATTCAAAGCGTATTTTTTCAAAGAGTGAGATGAAGCAAATTGACAACTGTATTATATGGTATAATTATTATATTTGCCACTTTTATGGGTGCATATGTAGGTCTTGGCGGAGGAGTAATAATAAAACCGCTTCTTGACCTTATAGGAAAGGACCCTATCAGCATTGTTAATTTTTATTCAGCCTGTGCTGTTTTCAGTATGAGCATAAGCTCTACAATTAAGCATATTAAATCTAAAACGAAAATTGATTTCAAGCTGATTGTTTCATTATCTGTCGGTGCTGTTATAGGCGGAATACTCGGCTCAAGGCTATTTGATTATCTTCTTACATTATTTGACAACAATAAATTAAAAAGCCTTCAAGGCTTAATTTTAGGCATTTTGCTTGTTGCATCCGTTGTCTATATAAATTTAAAAAATGCAAAAAGCTTCAAGGTTAAAAATCCTATTTGCATTGTTCTTGTAGGTCTTGCGCTTGGTTTTATTGCTTCTTTTTTAGGTGTAGGAGGAGGACCGATTAACGTTGCATTTCTTGCTCTTTTCTTCTCAATGACGGTTAAGGAAGCGGCAGTTTACAGCGTAGGCACTATTTTTTTCAGCCAGCTTTCAAAACTTATCACCTTAGGAGTTACTCACACAATACCCGAATTTGACATTGTAACGCTTATTGTTGCAATTATTTGTGCGGTAGTCGGCGGACTTTTAGGTGCTAAAATGAATAAAAAAGGAAATGAGAAAGTAATTAAAACTGTTTTTACAACAGTTGTTGCCGCAATTGCAGTTGTTAATTTTTACAACGCAGTTGTCGGATTTATAGCATAAAAAATATAAGGGGAAAATTATGGGAAAGAAAAACATTATCTTCTATTTTTCCGACCAGCAGCGCTGGGACACGGTTAATGAAGAAGTAACGCCCAACCTTTGTGCCCTCGCAAAAGAAGGCATAAAGTACGAAAACAACTTTACCTGCCAGCCCGTCTGCGGACCGGCGAGGGCTTGCCTGCAAACGGGTGTTTACGCAACGCAATGCGGCTGTTATTGGAACGGTATTCCGCTTCCGAGTGACATTAAACCGCTTGCACATTATTTTAATGAAGCAGGCTATCAAACAGCTTACATAGGCAAATGGCACTTGGCTTCAAACAGGCTTCCGGGTGTCGGATTGCACTGTGAAAGCACTGCGATTCCGAGAGAAAAGCAGGGAGAATATCAATATTTCAGAGGCGCTGATGTTCTTGAATTCACATCTCACGGTTATGACGGCTATATCTTTGATGAAAGCGGCAACAAGCTTGATTTCAAGGGTTACAGGGCTGACTGCATAAATGATTATGCGCTTGAATTTTTAGACAAAAGGGATAAAGACAAGCCATTTTTTATGTTTGTAAGTCAATTAGAGCCGCATCATCAAAACGACCATCACACGTATGAGGGCTACAAGCCGACTGTTGAAAAATACAAAGATTATCCTTTGCCGGATGATTTAACGTTTTTAAAGGGTAATTACAAAGAAATGTATCCCGATTATATTTCTGCAATTAACAGGCTTGACTACAATGTCGGCAGACTTGTTGAAAAGCTTAAAGAACTCGGAATATATGACGATACAATTATTATTTACACATCCGACCACGGCAGTCATTTTAAAACAAGAAATCCGGAATACAAAAGAAGCTGCCACGAAAGCGCAACTCACACTCCTTTGATTATTAAGGGCGGCAAATTTGTCGGCGGCAAGAAAGAAGAAAGGCTTTCATCACTTATTGATTTACCGCCTACGCTTCTTTCTATGGCAAATATTCCTATTCCGAGAACGTATATGGGCGTTGACCTCGGCAAGCAGGTAGACAATCCCGACGACAAGCGTGACTGTGTATTTATACAGATTAGCGAGGCTTCAAATTCACGTGCAGTCAGAACTGACAGGTTCAAATATGAAGTGCGTGACGCCGCTATAACAGGCTATATTCACCATAAATCCAAGGTTTATTTTGAAAATTATCTTTATGATTTGCAAAAAGACCCGAATGAGAAAAACAATCTTATAAAAGATCCAAGGTACGCACATGTAAGGCAGGAGCTTAAGTTTTTACTTTTAAAGCAAATGCAAAACGCTCAAGAGGAAGCGCCGGTTATTTTGCCGGCAGTAATTAAAAGGAGAAAATAAATGGCTGAAACAAAAAAATATTTAACTATGAAAGAGCGCATTTGCTTTACTGTCGGTGCGTTCGGTCGTTCGGGTATTTATACCCTTATGTCAATGTTCACACTCGTATTTTTCCAAAACGGTGCGGGACTTACATTAAAGCAAGGCACAACAATTATTCTTATCGGACGTGTGTTTGACGCACTTAATGACCCTGTAATGGGTATGATTGTTGACAGAACAAAATCAAAATGGGGCAAAATGAGACCTTATCTTTTATTTTCTCCTATTCCGATTGCAATAACAACAATTGCTCTTTTCTCTGCCCCGTTTAAAGAGGGTTCAACAGCAGCTTTTGTTTGGGCTCTTGTAACATACATTCTTTGGGGTGTGGCATTTACTGTTCAGGACGTTCCTTTCTGGGGACTTTCATCAGTAATCACTCCGCTTGAAAGTGAAAGAACATCATTTATCTCTACTGCTCGTTTAGGCTCAACATTCGGCGGAATACTTCCTGCCCTTCTTGTTCCTATTCTTTATCAAAGCAATATGGGTTACACAAAAGGCTTTTTCTTAAGCGGTGTTATTTTTGCACTTTTGGGTTGCGGTCTTTCAATACTCATTTTCTTTGTATCTAAAGAAAGAGTACCTAAGACGGACCATACTCCTTCATTTAAGGAAACATTTGTAGTTCTCGGCAAAAACAGACTTCTCATCATTGTTATTTTCGCCGCAATTTTAGGTTCAACAATGGTAACTGCAAACCAGTGCGCTGACTATATCGGAAACTACATTATTATTCAAAACTATACAAACTTTACCCAAATTTTCCAAGACTTCTTACCGGGCGCTCAATCAACGCTTGTGCCTAATGTTGACGCAGCAGCTGCTTACGACTTTTGGATTCCTCGTGGAACTATCGTAACAACACTTACGGTTGCAATCGGTGTAGGTATGGTGCCTGCAATGGCTATCTTCCCTATGCTCAGAAAGAAGTTTTCGCTCAAGCAAATCTACATCGGCTCGGCATTATTCGGTCTTATAGTTCACACTCTTTGCTATGTTGTTATGGCTCAGGACGTTACAAAGGCTAATATTTATGTTCTTTGGGTATTCTTATTCCTTATGGGTCTTCCGCTTGGTATTTACAATGTTATCACCTATGCGCTCATTGCCGATTCTGTTGACTATCTTGAATGGAAAACAGGTGAAAGACAGGAGGGTGTTTGCTTCGCATTCCAAACATTCCTTTCAAAGGTTAATGCCGCTGTTGCAACCTTTGTGTTCGGTCAAATCCTTGACGGCACCGACTTTAAGGCAGTTGACAAATCACTTGTTGACAATGCAGGCAGACAGATTTTCTTCCAGCAATCGGTTGATACTCAAAAGATGCTTTTAGCACTTGTTACAATCGTTCCTGCTGTCGGCTTCCTTCTCACAATCATTCCTATGTTCTTTAACAATTACACAGGTAAGGTTAAGGAACAAGCTCAAAAAGAGCTTGAGGAAAAACGTGAAAAGCTTATGGCTAACAGCGAAAATTAATAAAGCTTTGAATAAAATTCAATAAAACCGTAAAATTATAAAAGGAATTGAAATTCATACTTAATGCGCTTTTCAATTCCTTTTATTTAATGTTTATCAAGTTATCGCTTTAAAGTGTTACTGCGGTGGCTTGATAAATATTTTTAATTAATGTATAATAAACGCATTATTCTATATTTTGATTGGAGATAATTATGACTGAGAAAAAGAGAGGAAGTTTCTCAGGCACTATCGGTTTTGTTCTTGCAGCAGCAGGAAGTGCGGTAGGACTTGGAAACATTTGGCGATTTCCCTATTTAGCGGCAAAGGATAACGGTGGCTTATTTATTTTCTGTTATCTGATTTTGGTATTTACATTTGGTTTTACACTTCTTATAACCGAAATAGCAATAGGAAGAAAAACAAAGCAAAGTCCGCTTACGGCTTACGGAAAAATCAATAAGAAATTCGGATTTTTGGGTTCACTTGCAACGCTCGTACCCATAATTATTTTACCTTATTACTGTGCTATCGGCGGTTGGGTATTTAAATATTTCATAGATTTCATTTCCGGCAAAGGTACGCTTGCGGCGCAAGACGGCTATTTCAGCAACTTTATTTCAGGCAAAAGTGAGCCTATAATTTGGCTTTTGGTATTCATTGCCGCAACGGCAGGTGTTGTACTCGGCGGTGTTGACAAGGGTATTGAAAAAATGGGCAAAGTTCTTATGCCGATACTCGTTATTCTTATTATAGGAATTTCTGTTTTTTCACTTACTCTTAAATATACAGACGAAGCAACAGGAATCACAAGAACAGGACTTCAAGGATTAAAGCTTTATTTAATTCCTAATTTTAAGGGAGTTACATTTAAGCAATTTTTCTTAGTAATTATGGATGCTATGGGCCAGCTGTTCTATTCAATCAGCGTTGCCATGGGTATTATGGTTGCTTACGGCTCATACGTTCCTGACAAAACAAACATCAACAAATCAATTAACCAAATTGAGATTTTTGACACTGTAGTTGCTATACTTGCCGGCCTTATGATTGTCCCTGCTGTTTACGTATTTGCAGGAACAGAGGGTATGAGCGCCGGACCGGGACTTATGTTCATTTCACTTCCTAAGGTATTTAATCAAATGGGCAAAGTCGGAACAGTTATAGGCATAGTTTTCTTCTTAATGGTTATTTTTGCGGCAGTATCATCCTCTGTATCAATTATGGAAGCGATTGTTGCAAGTATTATGGACAAGTTCAAATTGAGCAGAAAAAAGAGTGCTGTTCTCGTTACGGTTTATTCTGTTGTTCTCGGCATAATAGTTTGCCTTGGATACAACGTATTCTACTTCGAACTAAAGCTTCCTACCGGTGCTGTAGGTCAAATTCTTGATATTTTTGACTACGTCAGCAACAATATTCTTATGCCGGTTGTTGCAATTCTCACATGTATTCTTATCGGTTGGGTTGCAAAGCCAAAAACCGTTATTGATGAGGTTACGAAAAACGGAGAAAAATTTGGCAGAAAATATATCTATATCGGTATGGTAAAAGTAGTTGCTCCTGTACTTCTTGCAATACTTTTGCTCCAAGCACTCGGTGCATTTTAAAATTGCACAAAAAACGAACAAAAATTAACTGTAATAAAGTATTAGAAAGTGTCCTAATTTGGGCACTTTCTTTTTTTGTCGTTACATTAGTTTTATAAATATTTTTATATATTTTCAACAGAATTACAAAAAGCATCTTGAATTTTCATTTATTAATGTTAATATTAATATAGGGTGAGTGGCTACTCACTCAGTAAATTTTCATAAAAAGGGGTAAATGAAAATGAATGAATACATTGAAAATGTAATCAAAACCGTTGAAAGAAGAGATAATGCAAAACCGGAATACATACAGTGTGTTAAAGAAGTTTTTCGTTCGCTTGAAAAAGTAATTGAGCAGCACCCGGAATATGTTGAAGATGATTTGCTTACAAGAATGGCTGAGCCGGACAGACTTATTACATTCCGTGTTGCTTGGGTTGACGATGCTGGAAAAACACAAATTAACAGAGGCTATCGTGTTCAGTTTAATTCAAGCATCGGTCCTTACAAAGGCGGCTTGCGTTTTCATCCAAGCGTAAACAGTTCTATTATGTATTTCCTCGGATTTGAGCAAACATTTAAAAACTCGCTTACAGGCTTACCTATGGGTGGCGCAAAGGGTGGCTCCGACTTCGACCCGAGAGGAAAGAGCAAGGGCGAAATTATGAGATTTTGCCAAGCGTTTATGACAGAACTTTATCGACACATAGGACCTAACGTTGATGTTCCGGCAGGTGATATCGGCGTCGGTGCTCGTGAAATAGGCTTTTTATTCGGTCAATACAAAAGAATATCTGACGCATTTGAAAACGGCGTTATAACGGGCAAGGGGCTTTCCTACGGCGGTTCGCTTATAAGACCTGAGGCTACGGGTTACGGTGCAGTTTATTATCTTTGTGAGGTTTTAAAGCACGAGAATGACAAGCTGAAAGGCAAAACAGTTGCAGTTTCGGGATTCGGCAACGTAGCTTGGGGTGCTTGCAAAAAGCTTGCCGAGCTTGGTGCAATTCCCGTTACAATTTCAGGTCCTGATGGATATATTTACGATAAGGACGGAATTATTACCGAGGAAAAAATAAACTATTTACTTGAAATGCGTGCCTCCGGAAGAGACAGATGTGAGGATTATGCCGACAAATTCGGCGTTCCTTTTTATAAAGGTCAAAAGCCTTGGAGCGTTAAGGTAGACGTAGCAATGCCTTGCGCAACTCAAAATGAAATCGGTATTAAAGAGGCTAAGCAAATCATTGCAAACGGCACAAAATACTACATTGAGGTTGCAAATATGCCGACAACAGAGGAAGCGCTCAATTATCTTTCGGATATGGACGGTGTTATTGTTGCTCCGTCAAAGGCTGTTAATGCGGGCGGCGTTTGCGTTTCAGGTCTTGAAATGAGCCAAAACAGTCAAAGACTTTCGTGGACAGCAGAAGAGGTTGATGAAAAGCTCCACAATGCCATGATCAACATTCACAAACATTCCGTTGAAGCTGCCGAGAAATATGGCCTTGGCTACAACCTTGTTGCCGGCGCCAACATTGCAGGCTTTGAAAAGGTTGCAGAAGCCATGATGGCTCAGGGTATTTATTAATACTGAAAGATAATAAATAACTGATTGCGGGCGACCAATGGTCGCCCCTACACTACGTCGAAAGAAATTCCGTGTTTGAATGAATTTTTGCAAAATTCACAATAAGCACTCCATTCCTTTCTCCTTTTCCCCAAAAAGCTAACGCTTTTCGGGGACCCCGATTAAAAATCCGCATAAAAACAGGACTGCGAAAAAACAATCGCAGTCCTGTTACTTTTTTATCCTTATTCAGCCTTGCAGGCATCAAGTGCTTTTGTGATAGCCTCTTTATCCATATTCTGACCGATAAACACGATTTTGTTAACCCTGTCACCGTACTTTTCGTCCCAAGCGGCAGCGATATCAGGATTCATTGCAAGGATTTGCTCTTGCTGATGCTTTGGCATACAAGCAATCCATTTACCGTCGTCCGTTGCGGTTTTCTGCTTACCGCTTTGTTCGAAAATATAAGCTGTTTGAGGGTCATTTTCAATCCAGAAAAGTCCCTTTGCTCTGATAACCTCTTTAGGATAGTGAGCAAAAACAAAGTTTTCAAACTTCTTTTGGTCAAGCGGAGGAAGCGACTCGTAAACGAATGTGCCGATACCGTATTCCTCGCTCTCGCCTTCCTCTTCGTTCTCTTCTTCACCCTCCATAGCCTTAAGCCAGCCCGGTGAATTGAGAATTTTCTCATAATCAAAACTTTCTGTTGAAAGAATATCGGAAACAGGAACGTCACCGAAAGTTGCTTCAATAATCTTAGCCTCAGGCTGTAAGGTTTTAATAACCTTAAGCACCTTTGCCTTATTCTCGTCACTGATTTGGTCAACCTTATTGAGAACGATAGTTGTGCAATATTCAATCTGTTCTACAAGAAGATTTTCGATATCGTCCTCGTCCTTGTCCTCTTTAAGAAGAGCGTCGCCCGAAAGAAATTCGTCAACCATTCTAAGAGAGTCAACAACCGTAACGATATTATCAAGATAACAAACTGCAGGAAGTTCACTTCTCGGATCTGTTCCGTCAAGCATACAAATTGAGCCTGCAATAGGACCCGGCTCGCAAATGCCGCTTGCCTCGATAAGAATATAATCAAATCTGCCGCTTGTAGCAAGCTGAATAATCTGCTTCATAAGGTCAACCTTAAGTGTGCAACAAATACAGCCGTTTGAAAGCGGAACAAGATTTTCGTCCTTTTGAGTAACATTACCGCCCTTAGCGATAAGAGAAGCGTCAATATTAACTTCACCGATATCATTAACAATAACAGCTACCTTGTATCCCTCTTGGTTTGCAAGAACGTGATTAAGAAGAGTAGTTTTGCCTGCTCCGAGATAACCTGTTAAAAGAGTAACGGGAATTTGTTTTTTCTTATTTACCATTTTTAACATCTCCTTTATTTTTACAAGAATATAATAACACCCTTGTCAAGTGCTTTCTATCATATTTTGTTAACAAAAGACATTGATAAAGTGGCTAAAGCACGCCGTTTGTTTTAAAATTTCAAACAATTCATAAGACAAAGGAATATTCTTATAAAAACACAATCAAATAATAACATTCATAGAAAAGAGGATTGAACATAATGTTCAATCCTCTTTTGGCGCTTTTCGCCTTTTGCTCGGAGGCAGTACCCACGTACAGCACCCGCTCGCAAAATGCGAAATTCAGCCTACTTTCTCAAAGTCTTTTAAGCATCACTATTATTCTCTTTATCCGCAGAATCGTTATCTCCCCTGCCCTTAATTTTTTCAATAAGCTTTTTTAAACTCAATGTAATCGCAATGCAAAGCGGAAAATACGGAGTAAACGGACCTGCCCAAAATACCAAATAAGCACTTGCAACGCCCATTGCCCATTTTGATTTAAACACAAAATAAAGGATATATCCGAGCCAAACGGGAGCATACATCAAAACAACAACTATGGCAAAAAGCACAAGTGTATGCCAATCCTTGCACTCGCTCCACACCCATTTGCAAAAATTAATAAATTTATTTTTCAGCTTTTCAAACAACTTTTTCGTAACCGTAACCTCGTAATGCTTTTTTATTAGTATTAAAAGAATAGCAGGAAATAATAAGATTGTCAATATTTGTAAGATAGGCAATATAAAATATTATCATAAAAAAATATACGCATAATAACAAAATTGATTTATAAACATAAAGCAAAACACCTTTCAAGCCGCAGTGCCGAAAGGTGTTTTTATTATATATTATTTTTTTGCTTTTTGACTTTGAGTAAACCAAAGCGCCACGCTTAAGGAAATTCCGCCGATTAAATTGCCGACAGTTACGGGAAGCTCATTAGTGATAAAAAAGTTAAACCAATTAAGACCTTCAGCTTCTACGCCATATTCCTTAAGTGCCATAATGCCTGCAGGGATATAAAACATATTTGCAACGCTATGCTCAAAGCCGCTGATTACAAAGACCATAATTGGCATAAACAAAGCGACAATTTTGCCTGCTGCACTCTTTGTCGTCATTGACATCCAAACAGCTGAGCAAACCAAAACATTACACAAAATGCCTCTGATTATTGCGTCGCCAAAGCCTATTTCGCATTTTTTAGCCGCAATATCAACTATATTCTGCGCAAGCGCACCGTTAAAAGCAGACAATGTATGCCCGTATACCGCCATCAAAGCCACAAGAATACTTCCGACGAGATTTCCGATATAAACAATTATCAATGTTCTGATAAATTTAAGCACATTTGTTTTTCTTTCAAGCACTGATATTGTGATTAAGCAATCGCCCGTGAAAAGCTCAGCGCCGACTGCGACAACCATTGCAAGGCCTGCCGGAAAGACAACACTTTGAATCAGCTTTGCAAGCGACGAATTTTCAATCATACAAGACGCAACGGAGGAACTAAGCCCGCCAAACGCAATAAACATACCTGCAAGAATAGCCAAAATAAAGCATTTTGCAATATTCATATTGCATTTGCTATAACCGATTTCTATGTAATTATGCTCAATTTCTTTTGAAGTTATCATATAAGCCCTTTCAAATAAAAGTTCATTAATTTTGCTATTACATTATAAACAATTTTTCTTTCAATATCAACAGTTTTATTTTTCAAAAGGTAATCATAATCAATCTTCCATTCAGTTTGTTCTCGGTGTTTTTTCACCATCAGAATTTTCGGCTTTTCTCACTTTCTGTAGTTCATATCAGCAGGAACATAGCAGGTTTTGCCGTCCTCGTTCCTTGCCTCGCAGGCTTCGGCGTTCGCTCCCATCAGTGGTTCGAATCCACATTGTTTATACAAAAATAAAAATAAATATCGGGGTCCCCGAAAAGCGTAAGCTTTTTGGGGAAAGGAGGAACGACGAAATGAGTGAGCTGATGACTTTTTCTTTTAAGTAATAAAAAAGTCGTCACGAACGATATGCAGTCCGTGACGACGTGGTGGAGATGGCGGTAATCGCTCGGTTCGCTTCTGCGCTCACCGACACGCCGCGCCTAAAAACAGTCCACCGGACTGTTTTCTTAACGGCTGTTTCGATTACATTCCACAGCAAAAATAAAAGAGCACCACAAGGGAGAGGCTTCGTAAAGAAGTCTCTCCCTTGGGGCTTTTGTAATCGGTTGGAATGATGAATTGTAGGTATAATTTATTATTTTGGAGGATTACACAATGAAAAAGTATATTTTTGATAAAAGCAACAGACTTTGGTATGAATTGCAAGGTGATTATTATATTCCTTGTTTAACCATTTCTGAAAGTGATAACTACTCTATCGGCATTTGGGGACAAAGGCATAAAAGATGGCTCAAGGAAAATCGCAAGGTTAGATATTACAATCTTATCACAAGCGGCAAGCTCAACTCTTATCTTCACGATATTGATTTACTGGCAAGTGAAATAGAAAGCAGGTTTATTGATGAATTTGCGAAGAAACAAGGCATAACGGAAGAATTGAAAGCTAATGATATGATGGCTTGGGTCGGTGCTATGAACAATATCAAAAATCAAAGATTATGGATATTTAGCTATGTAACATAACCACATACAACTAAAAATGGAAAAAATACGCCTTGTGAAAATTCATCAGACGTATAGCTTATTTATATGTGATTTTAATATCGTCTATATCTTGCCATAAA
>FR889144.1 GCA_000436835.1 Eubacterium sp. CAG:251 | reverse complement strand
CGTTGCGACTTACACATATTACCACCTATTCTCTCCTTTGTCAACAGGTTTTGTCACACTCTACCGAGTGTTTCATTTCGGCGGTTTTTGCTGTTTTGATAACTTGTACTATATATAATGTATATAATATATAGCAGGCACTAAATAATGTAGGTTGTCCGCATTTTTACTCTATAAAATTACGCCGTGCTATATATAATAGTATACAGCTTACATATTGATTGCTCTGTCGGGTATTGCTTTTTCAATTTCATTTTTTATCTTTTTCAGTTCTTTTCTTGAAACGGAAAAATCAAGAAATGAAATTTTCTCATCATTTACACACGCAATTACAGGCTCGCCGTCAAACGCAAGCGAGCACGTATTGTAATATGCAACCGATATGCCGAGAGTTAAAATAACTGCCGAGAACACAAAAATCATAACTACCTTAATTTTATTTTTCAATATAATCATCCTTTAAAAGTCCGCCGAGTGCCGTTGCAAACAAGCGGGCAGAATATGTTGCCTCGTCCAAAGTGTTAGCGTCCGTTCCTATTTCAAGCAAAAAGGAATTATGCGTTAAATCCATATTATATTTGCGCTCGGCAAAAAGTATCGGGCGCATTAAAGAAGGGTACATACTGTTGACTCTGTTTTGAACTGCCATATCAAAGCGCAAATTATACTCCCACGTTGAATAATTGCTGACCGAACCGTACTCTGCGCCTGCAATAATCATCATACGAGCTGCTTTTTTACCGTTTACGACGGCGGTAGGTTTAACCTTTGTTTTATTTTCATACGTTATATCGTCACGGTGAACATCAATGGTAATATCAATAGAAGGATATTGTTCAAGATATTTTAAAACCGATTTGCGTGAATGCTTGTATGCGCCCGTGTAATTATCATCGTGAATTTGTGTATCGTGGATTGTGTTAATCCCCATATCGTTAAGATATTTGCACAAATCATCACCCACACGCACCATATTTCTGTCTGCCTTTGACGAACGGGTATCAAGCGAACCGGTGTAGTAGCCGACGTCGAGAAGCGAATACGCTTCGGTGGTATGGGTATGATAAATCAAAACGGTCGGCTTGGAGGGATCGGTGATTTTTAAATCGGCTTTTTCATCGAGCAATTTTTTTGCATTTATTTTATAAAAGCTATCGGGAATTTTGCTTTGAATTTCTATACCGCCGCTTTTAATCAAAGTTCCGCCGCCGAAATATGCTTCTTCCGTTGTTTTGCCGATTTTCTTTTCATTTGAAATATTCTTTTGTGCTTTATCCATAAGAGCTTGAATATCTGACGGAATGTCTGTAATATTTGAACTTATGTTTTGAACAGGTGCAGTGGTATCTGCTTTTTCCTTATTGTCCTTTTGTGTTTTATTATCATTATTGTTCTTATTATATTTATCTTTAATTTGAGAAAATATTTGCGACGGAGAAAAAACATCAACCGCTTTTGAATTGCTTATAACAGATGCTTTGGGTGCGCCGAGCACAACACCGACGGTTATGCACACAGCCAAAATTGAATTAATTATTAATGTATATAAATCCTTTTTCATATCTTCACCGATAGTATATATTATTTTATACCTAATATATATGGCGAAAAAAAGTGAAATATATCACCCGACCAAAGAAAATAAATCTTTTGCGTCAATATTTTTTTGCAGGCAGACGTTTACGGTCATTGCAATAAGCTTTGCACCGTGCTCAATAATTCTGTCGATTTCCCTTGGAGTAACAAACATACCGTCGCCGCCGTTTTTCCCTTTGATAACGGAGGTAGAAACAACGGTGGGAATACCGATTGAAATAACAGGAATACCGAGAGTGTTTTCGGATATTTCATACCTATGGTTGCCGACACCCGAACCGGGAGAAATACCGGCATTGCAAAGCTGAACCGTGTTGCCCAATCGAGAAGCAGACGAAGCGGCAAGAGCATCAACCGCAATCACACAATCAGGATTAATTTGGTTGACTACCCCTTTGATGATTTCGGCAGATTCTATACCCGTATCACCGAGCACACCCGTTGAAATTGACGAAACATTAAAAAAGTCAGAAAAATATTTGTTATCATTATTATAATCATTAATAATATGGCGTGTGGCAAGAACATAATTTACAACCTTTGGTCCGAGTGCGTCGGCAGTTATATCTGTGTTTCCAAGCCCTGCAACAAGCACGCTTTTAATATTTTGGGGTAAAAGCGAGGTCAGAATTTCAGAAAGCTCGTCGAGTCTGCCGTCAAAAATCTGTGAATCGTCAATCGATGCATCGCTGCAATAGGTTATATATTTTCCCACTGCCTTGCCGAGTGCCTGTGCCCCTTTTTTGTTAAAAACGGTCACGGTTGTGATTTTTCCGTTTTCCTCAACCTTTACTCCGTCCAAAACGGTTTTTCCGCCGTTTTCATACGATTCAACAGCCAAATCGGTACAATTTTCCATAAAAACCACCTAAAATCAAAGTTTTTTATTAAAAGTATGCCCAAAAATAAAAAAATACTTGCAATTTCAAAAAGTTTGTGATAATATGTTTAAGCATTAGAACACAAGGGAATAGTATTCCCGTATATACACATCACGTTTTAAAAGGAGTGAAAAATATGCCAAACATTAAGTCAGCAAAGAAGAGAGTAAAGGTAAACGCTAAGAAGGCTGCTGCTAACAAGGCTGCTAATTCAGCACTTAAGACAGCTATCAAAAAGGCTAACGTTGCTATCGAAACAAACGCTGCCGATAAGGATGTACTTGTTAAAGACGCAGTTAAGAAGATTGACAAGGCTGCTGCTAACAACCTTATCCACAAGAACTGTGCAGCAAGAAAGAAGAGCAACCTTGCAAAAAAGGTAAACGCTTAATTTTCTGATAAAGATAAAGCAGACTCATTCGAGTCTGCTTTTTTCATTTTTGGCGGTTGTGAATAAATAGGCATAACCGTGCCGAAACAGAAAAGGAATTAGAAATACGTATTTATCTACGTTTTTCTAATTCCTTTGTTTTTTATATCAATAACATTTGAACGTTTTGTCTTAATGTCCTAAAGGATACGGCGACAAAACGTTGGGCACTTTGAATTTTTAGCGAGAGGGCAGTACCCACGTACAGCTCCTCTCACTAAAAAATCCAATTCTGGCTACTTCTTCGCAACCTAAAAAATCATTCTTTTTTATCCTTTTTCTTGCCCTTTGTGGCGAAAATGATAAACTTACTGAAAAAATAATTTAAAATAACAACTATTACTGCAAGCAATACTTTTGCAATAAGCTTTCCTGTTACTTCAAAATTGAACACGGTAAACGAATACCTGTCAAATCCGAATATATCAACAAAAAGCCACAAGCCGCCTTCTTCAACACCAAGGCTGAAAAGCCTTGCCGCAAAAAACTCAGGCACTTCTTTTAACAAAATCTTAAAAGCCCAACTTTTCGACTCGAAAACCCAAAGCTTATTTGTAACATAGGCAAAAACAACAGAAATAAACCAAGCAATTACATTGCTTACCAAATAAAATTTTTCACCTAAAATTTTATTAAATACCCAAAATGAAACAAAATTTACAAGAGTTGTAAGTACGCCGAAAACAACGTACAAAATTACTTCTTCGTATTTTTTATAAAGCTTTTTTATCATAAATTATTCCTCCGGCTCGCCGGGAAGCTGGTCAATTCCGCTTACCGCCTCCTGAAGCCCAAGGTCCTTTTTAATTTGGGTGGTTGAAACACCCGGTGTTCTGTCAAGAAATACAAGCTCGCAATAATCCTTAAGATAATCAAACTTGTCGCTTCCTGCCCAGTCGCCGCCCATAACAACAGTATCAACGTGATATTCCTTGACGTCGTTAATCTTCTGCTCCCAGCTTTCCTCAGGAATTACAAGGTCAACATATCTGATTGCTTCAAGCATTTTCTTTCTTGTTTCGTATGTGTGATACGCTTTTTTGCCCTTGCCGGCGTTAAATTCATCGGTGGAAAGTGCAACAATGAGATAATCGCCCATTGCCTTTGCCCTTTTTAAAAGACGAATGTGACCGTAGTGGAGCAAATCAAAAGTGCCGTATGTCAAAATTCTTTTCATAACTGTCCTCCGTTATTACTTATTATGTGTTAAAGCAAGCTGACCGCCGTTTAATACCCATTGGCTGAGCTTTACAGACGGGTCAGGATACTTAATTTTATCAATATCCTTTGAGGTTTTGCCTTTGTTATAATAAATCTTATGAATAAGCGATGTGTATTCCAAATGAATCTTGTCATTATATTGATTTGCAGAATCGTTAAGACTGTCCACAAAAGCTTGATTAGTCATTACATCATAAGGCAAATAGCGATAATTGTCTTTCTTATATAATGTATCCGTGTAGCAAGATTCAATATTGTTGTTAGTATCGGTATATGCCACAACATTCTTATATCCCTTGCTTGTGCACTTATTATTAATTGCAAGCACACTTCTGATAGAGCCGCAATAGTCGTCAACTATTTCTCCGCAACGTGTGCCGATAATTGTATTGTTTTTAGAAATACAATTGATTATTGCATTGTTGCTGTTACTGCAAGACCTTGCAAATACTGCTGCACAAAAGCCCTTAAACGTAGAATTTTCAACTGTTAAGTTTACGATTTTTCCGCAAAGTTTACCGAAAAGCGCAACGTCATTTTTAATGTCATCATCAAAAACATCTTTATAGTTTTCTACAACTATATTTAGATTTTTAATTGAATATCCGTTTCCGTCAAAAACACCCTTAAAATAATTGTTGTTGCGCTCATAGCCTATCGGCTTAAAGTCCTTGATATCCTTCATATCGATATCATTGGTAAGCATAATATATTTATTTTTAAATCTTGCACCTGCGTTGACAAACTTTGAAAAATTATTAAGCTGTTCGGCAGTTGAAATCAAATAAGGATTATCTCTTGTTCCCTTTCCGCCGCTTGTCCATTCTTTCTTGTTTTTGCCGTTACCACGCTGCCATACGGTAATATCAATATCGTCATTTACGGTAAAGGTTTTAAGTTCGTTATATCCCTTTGACCAGCAATATTTGCTGATTTGTCTATACATTTGCAAGTATTGATTTTTTTCATTTTTAGCTAATTGCTTATCTGTATTGTTGATATCCGCCTTCATTGCATTATAAATAACAATATATTCAGCTTTGCACTTTTCAATGCCCTTTTGAGTTTTAACGCTGTTGTCATAATATGAAATATCATAATATGAAACATTGGAGGCAATATCAGAAAGCTTAGTTGTTAAATCAATTTTAGGGAATGCCAAAACCTTTTGATTATTAAAATTCTTTTTTGCAAATTCATAAAAATCTTCTAATGTTTTTTTGTCTTTCTGATTATCCTCATCTACTTGGAAACAATCAACAGAGGTTATTGAAAAACCTGATTTTGTGGGGGTATAGTAAACCGAAAATACACAGCAAACAAACACAATTCCTGCCATTGCAACGCTTGCAACAGCCTTTGTGGGAATGTGCAAAATCTTCTTGCCCTTATAGCTTTTAAACGTTGTGATAATGCCGTCAAGATAAAGCATTGCCATCATCAAAAGCAAAACAACGCTTTCAATCAAGGTTGTTATATTAAGCGCAAGCTCCGAACCTTCAAATTGAGAGAAAAGTTCGTCCTTTTTTGCAATAAATAAACCGAATTGCAGAATGAATAACAAAAGATATATATAATCTGATTTTCTTGTTTTCTTTTCATTCAAAAATGCTACAAGAGGAATGAGCATATAAGCAATTGAATAAACGTAGCTGAAGCCCGGTACCATTACCAAGAAAAGAGAAATAATTGCATAAAGCTTCCAATTGCTGTTGAATTTTCCGAAAAGTATTAATAATACACCGATTATTACAGCCGAAATCATTACGGCATTACCGATTGATTCAAAAATATAACTGTGATGAAGCAAATCGCCGAACATTGCAAAGGTGTTTGTTATATTAACCTTAAAGCCATATCCCTTGTTGCCGAACATGGAAGAAGTATAAAGAATATTTTTAATTAATACAAATAACTGTGAAAATCCGCCGATAAAAATAAACGGAACAAAGAAAAATATTATGCCGTAAAATACGCACCAAGCAATATTTTTAAAATTCTTTTTCTTTCTCAAAAGCAAAAGACCGAATACTACAGGGTAAAGCTTAATTGAAACCGCAATAGCCAAGCAAATATATGCCAAATGCCTTGTCGAAGCCTTTTCGCTGTCATATCCGTAAAGAAAAACAAAAAGCAAGCTTATTACAAGGATTAAAATGTTGCCTCTTTCCAAGAGAAAAATCATAGGCACACTTAAAAACATTGACACGGCGAATAAAAATTTATCAAGCCCATTGCCGATTTTGTATTTTTTTATGCATTTAATCAAAAGCATAACGCACGCAACGGTATAAATTGTAAAAATAATCATACCGAGCGAGGATGCCTTTATTTCCTGTGCAGCAAGCTTAGCAGGGAACAAAAGCGAAATTGCTTTATAAAAAAGCACAACAAGCGGAGGATAAATAACGCCGAATTCATCATAAGCGTCATAAGCAAAGCCGCAGTTATTAACGCTGTTGAAGAAATCCATAAAAACGTCATCGTGATTGAAAAGAACATTTTTTACGGTTTCGCCTTTGGTAACTATACCTGCTATAACAGCCGCCAATGCAAGTAAAATAACACCAATATAGTATATTTTACTTTTTATATCTATTTCTTTAATACTTCTTTTAATCTTTTGATTCATCACTTAATTCCTTTTTGTCCTTATTTTCGTCAAAATTAATTCTTTCCTCTTCAACAACAAGAGGTCGGTTCATAATTCTTGCGTTCATACTCATAATGTATTCACCGAGGAAACCGAGGAAGAAAAGTTGAATACCGCCGATAAACATTGAGCAAATAATTGCAGGAGCAGTACCGCCGGGGAATCTGTCCCACCAAATAAGCTTCATAATAAGATAAACAATTCCGATTAAAAAGCTTAAAATACCGATTCCGAAACCGGCAAACGTTGCAATTCTAAGCCCCATTTTAGTATAAGAAGTAAATGAAAGCATTGCCGCATCATAAAGAGAATAGAAATTGTTATGAGTTTTGCCTGCCTTACGCTTTGGCTGTTCAAACTCGATATCCTTTCTCTTAAATCCAAGCTCGGCAACAATTCCACGAATAAACGGAGTCGGGTCATTAAGATTTTTAAGCACATTGATAAAATCTCTGTCATAAAGGGCAAAGCCTGTAAAATGCTCAATCTGTTCAACCGATGACATTTTTTTAATCATCTTATAGTAGCAACTTCTTGCCCAATACATAAGCTTATTTTCTTTACTTGACGATTTGATTGCACAAACAATTTTATATCCGTTTTCCCATTCGTGAACAAATTGCGGAATCATCTCAACAGGGTCTTGGAAATCGGCGCAAATAGGAATTACGCAATCGCCGTCAACGTGGAGCATTCCATAATAAGGGGAATTGAACTGACCGAAGTTTTTAGCATTCAAAATAGCCTTGATTTTCGGATTTTTTTTGCAAATTTCCCTAATCAGCGGACGGGTATTATCCGTAGAGCAGTTATCCATAATAAGTATTTCATAATCATACTGAGGAAGCTCCTCGGTAATTTCCTTAACAACGGCATTGCAAATTTGAACAATATTTTCCTGCTCGTTGTAGCAAGGAATCATAATTCCTATTTTTTTCATATTCTTTCTCCTTTTAACATCTAAAGAGTTTTTGAAGCAATTTAACTAAATATTTATTAATAATATTGAGTATAAATGAAGCCACAAGAGAAGCGGCGATTACACAAATACAAAATACTAATTTATTTTCAATTTTTAATCGTCCCATTTGGAACATATAATAAAACAATCCGTCTCACTAAAAATCCAATTCTGACTACTTCTTCGCAACCTTATTTATTCACAACCTATGTAGGGGCGAACAATGTTCGCCCCTACGGTATTCCAAAATCTGACGCACTACCGTACGGCAGATTTTGAAAGGAGGAGCAACGTAGTGAATGATAAATAACTTTTGCCAAAATAATAAACAAAAGTTATTTTGAGTGATACGCAGTTTGCGACGACGCATTCACAACCGTAAAATTAATTCAGCGGTGACGTTTCCTTATCATTAGGGCCACCAACCTTGACAGTGTCCTTATTAAGACGGATAATCGGGATAAGAAGCCCCGACATTCCCGTATATCCCGTCACGTTATGAATAATCTCTCTTACAAACGGGAAAAGCTGGTCAAAAGACGAAGTATGAATATCCGGCTTTGCATCCTCATCACCGTAGGCAAATTCCGCAACTGCTTCAATTTTGATTTCAAACGGCTGCAAATCTGCATCTGCCACTCTAAGTTCTAAAATGCCGATGCACTTTTTGTCACCGTCCATATAGTTCACATTATATTTAACCTGATTTTGAAGTTTAAGCTGAGTGCCGGGTGCAACTGTGTTTTCAACCTCAAGTTTATTAACCTTAAACGCTCTAAGCTCTACCATAATTTAAACCTCTTACCTTTTATAATTTAATTTAACACGGTCAATTTTGATATCGTCCGTATTTTCCTTAGCGCTCTTGCCGTCAAACTCATAAAGATTAAGATTTTCAACATTTGCGGCATCAATGGCATAACTGTAGCTGTCGCAAAGATTGCCCCAACGTGTTTTAGTCTTTCTGATATTTACATCCTTAGCATAGCGGATAAAAAATGCCGAGTTATCATAGCTTTCAACACCGTAATCAAGGCACGGACGCAAATCGTAAAGCCCGCACTGCCACTTGCTTGTTTTTGTAAGCTCAATTGAGCAGTTTTCAAATGTGACATCCTCAATAATATTATCCTCGTTGCCGTGAATAAGAACGCCGTTTTCACCCTTTGCGGTAACATTAAAGAAGCGAATATTTTTAATCGTACCGCTTTTTGTGTTTTCGTCACGGTTAAATGTAGTAATTACAATAGGCTCGGCAGTGCCCCACCAATCAGGGCAAAAGCGCCTTGTTTCAATAATAATATTTGAATAGCTTACGTTTTCTACGCAACCGCCGTCACGAATTTGGATAGAAAGTCCTCTGTTTGAACGGCTGATAATGCAGTTAGAAACAATAACATTTTTAAAATCGCCCACACCTTCTGTGCCTATCTTAATAGCGGCAGAAGTTGAAACGAGAGTACAGCCGTCGATTATAATATTTTCGCAAGGGCCGTATTCGCTGTTACCCTTGGAGGCCTTGAGGCAAATGCAATCGTCGGCACACGTTACGTGGCAGCCGAGAATCCTTACATTTGAGCAATGGTCAGGGTCGATACCGTCACTGTTTGCAACATCAAGGTCATTCAAAATCCTGATTTTATCAATCAAAACGTCATCGCAGCCTGCCGGATGAAGAGTCCAAAACGGAGCGTCAACAACAGTGAAGTCCCTAAACGAAATGTGATTGCTTTTTTCAACATACATAACCGTCGGACGGGGATAAAAATCGCCTGTCACATAATATTGGTCCTTACGAGCGACAAAAGCGTGACCGTTGGCGTCAATTGTACCCTCGCCTGAAATTGAACAGCCGTCTGCCTCATAAGCATAAATAAATACAAAACTCGGCTTGCCTGTTACAGGATTGCCTATAAGCGCTGTTTTAGGGTCATTGATAAGCTTGTTTGGCCTGATATATCCGTCAATATTGCTTGTAGCCTTAATGGTAGCGCCCTTTTGGATATGGAGGTCAACATTCTTTTTAAGCCTGATTGAATCGCTGTAAAAAACATATCCGCTCGGAAGAACAACCCTGCCGCCGCCTGATTTTGCACAATCGTCAACAGCGTGCTGAATGGAAAAAGCGTCGTTCGTTTTTCCGTCGCCCTTTGCGCCGTATTGCATAACATTATAAATTTTCATATTCATACCTCAATAAGTTTATTTCAATCAAACATATAATATCATAGTTTTTTGATATTTACAACAGGAAAACCTTATCTATAGTTTACAATGTCAAAACAATTATGTTATAATAATATTAACAATTAAGGGGGATGAAGTTATGAAAAAGGCACTGTCAATATTTTTATCAATACTGATGATTTTGTGTTCTTGCACGGGGTTTGCCGCAACTGCGCTTGCAAATAATTTTTCAAGCGAAATTGATATTCAAAAAGCGCTTGATAAAAATAAATATGACTCCTCTACACCGCTTACCGTTACGGTAGAGGGAACATATATCCTTTCAAGCCGACTTGTGGTTTATTCAAACACAACGCTCAACTGCGAGGGCGCAACTTTTATTAAAAATTATCAAAACAGCACTATGCTTGCAATAGGTCAAAATCAAGATGCACCGTACGGCAGGGATTTTTATAAAAACATAACAATAAACGGCGGCACTTTCGATGCAAATAAAAATAGCGGCAGTATATTAAGCTTTGCGCATGCAAGTAATATAACAATTAACGGCGCAGTTTTTAAGGATTGCTACAACGGGCATCATATTACCTTTGCCGGATGTAACAATGTGAATATTACCGCTTGCACCTTTATGGGCCAGGGCAGTAAAAGCGGCGACAATATGGAAGCCGTTCAGCTTGACATTCTTGAAGAAAGTCACTTCCCGAACTACAAAGGTCACGCTCGTTCATACGACGGCACAATGAATGAAAACATTAATATTTTGGGCAACGTGTTTGAAAATGTTAATCGTGGAGTCGGTGCTCACAGTGTTTTTTCAGGCAAATATATGAAAAACATTAATATTTCAAACAACACATTTAACAATGTTTCAGGCTATGCCGTTCTTGCTTCAAGCTTTTTAAACGTTACAATCAACAATAATTCAATTAACAACTGCGGTGCAGGAATTTATTATAAGAGCATTAATCCCAAACCTAACAGCAAATCGCAAAGGCCCAATACATACAAATGCTCAGGCAAATCATATTCGCCTACCGTTGACAAATCATCTCAAATTTCAGGAAACATAATAAGCATTGTTGACACCAAAGACCCATCTATGAAGCAATGGCCTTACGGAATAAGGCTTTACGGCGAGGTTGTTAAATCAAACGAAAAAATTGCGAAAAAGGGCGATTACTCCGTTCAAAATATTACGGTATCAAACAATACCATTTCAGTTGCAAGAAGCGCTACGGGAATTTGGATTGACGGAGCAAAGAAAAGCAATATTAAGAATAATAAAATAACATTTACCAATAAAAAATACAAAACAAAGCAAAAGGTTTTCGGCATCAGGCTTGCAAATTCAAGCAAGGTTAATTTGAACAAAAACACGGTTAATGTTAAAGGTGCGCCTTATGTTGACAATGCAATTTTCCTTATCAAATCAAAGTCAAACACCTTAACGAGCAATAAAACGACAGGGGCAAAGCTTCACGGAATTTATTTAACCCAAGGCTCAAGCGCAACGATTAACAAATGCACCGTATCGTCTAACAAAAGCGACGGAATATACATTACAAAAAGCACGGCGAACATTAAAAACTGCACCGTGTCATCAAATAAAGGCAACGGAATTTATTTTGTAAGCAAGTCAAAGGGTTCAATAAAGAACTGCAAAATAAAGAAAAATAAGAAAAAAGGAATATATATAAGCTCGGCTGCGGGCAAGGTTTCAGTCAGCAAAATTAAATATTCCGGAAATAAGGGCGGTAAAATCAAAAAATAAAGTTGACTTTACAGGATACCTATTATATAATAAATCAAGGGCGCAGTGAGCAATCCATCACTGCGCTTTTAAAATTTAATTTAATAATTAAACAGGAGATTTTTAAAATGGTTAGAGCTATTGTCGGCGCAAACTGGGGCGACGAAGGTAAAGGTAAAATCACTGATTTATTCGCAGGCCAAAGCGACATCGTTATTCGTTTTCAAGGCGGTGCAAACGCAGGTCACACAATTATTAACGAGCACGGCAGATTTGCATTTCACCTTATGCCGTCGGGTGTATGCTACGATCACACAACTTGCATTATCGGCAACGGCGTTGCGCTTGATATTAACAAGTTTTGCACGGAACTTGACGACATAAAGAAAGCAGGACTTAATCCTAAGCTTTTAGTAAGCGAAAGAGCACAAATTCTTATGCCTTATCATATTTTGCTTGACGAATATGAGGAGGAAAGGCTCGGCAAAAATGCATTCGGCTCAACTAAGAGCGGTATTGCTCCGTTTTTCAGCGACAAGTATGCTAAAATCGGTATTCAGGTAAATGAGCTTTTTGATGACGAAACACTTAAGGCTAAGCTTAAGAATATCTGCACACTCAAAAATCTTATCATCAAACATGTATATAACAAGCCACTTCTTGACGAGGACGAGCTTTACAAAACTTGCCTTGAATACAGAGAGAAGATTGCTCCTTACGTTTGCGATACACATGCATATCTTCAAAACGCACTTAAAGAGGGCAAAAACATTCTTCTTGAGGGTCAGCTCGGTACACTTAAGGACCCTGACTTCGGTATTTATCCTATGGTAACCTCTTCTTCAACACTTGCAGGCTACGGTGCAGTAGGTGCAGGCTTACCGCCTCATTCAATCGAGGATATCGTTGTTGTTACAAAGGCTTATTCATCAGCAGTAGGTGCAGGCGAATTTATTTCCGAAATTCTTGACGAAGACGAGGCGCAGGAGCTTCGTATTCACGGCGGTGACAAGGGCGAGTTCGGCGCAACAACAGGCAGACCGAGAAGAGTCGGCTGGTTTGACTGCGTTGCTACACGCTACGGCGTTTCTTGCCAGGGTGCTACTCAGGTTGTTATGACGGCGCTTGACTGCCTTTCATATCTTGAAGAAATCAAGATTTGCACAGGCTATGAGGTTGACGGCAAGGTTATTAAGGACTTCCCAACCACCCCTACACTTAAGAAATGCAAGCCTGTATTCACAACTATGAAGGGCTGGCACTGCGATATCAGAGGTATCAAGAATTATGACGACCTCCCTCAGGAAACAAAGGATTACGTTGAATTTATCGAAAAGGAAATCGGCTATCCTATCACAATGGTATCAAACGGCCCTGAAAGAGAAGCAATTATTTACAGAAATAAGTAATTAAAAACACTAACCCCCGATGCGGAAATTCGCATCGGGGGTATTTTTTTATTATATACAAATGAAAAAACAGGTGTTGATTAATTCAACACCTGTTTTTTTGTTAATATCGAATTACTTATTTGCAAACTCTTTTTTGCCCTCAGGAGTGTCACGGTAGTACTGCGTGAATGGGTGGAAGCGCTCCTGCTCCTCCCAAATTTCCTTAGCCTTTGGCGCCCAATTTTGAGCATAAAGGTCGCACTTTGAGCAAAGTTCCTCTGCGCTTTCAGGCTGGAGAAGATTTGTTGACTTAGCGCCGGTCTTATTAATAAGCTGCCTGAGCTTTTGCGGATTTTCAAGCATAGGGCAAGGGCGAAGCATATTATCATTAAACGGCTGACCCTTATAATATTCGTGGAAAAGAGGAGATTTAAGACATTCCAAAATACTCTTTTCCCTTATATTTGAATCGCTGTAGTGAATAAATACGCAAGGCTCAACGTCGCCCTCGCTGTTGACGTGGAAATAGTTACGTCCGCCTGCAATACAGCCGCCGACAAACTCGCCGTCATTTTGGAAATCTACCGTAAAAATAGGCTTGCCTGTTTTACTGTTACGGTTTTGGCGAATGGTGCGATAAACGTGCTCTCTTTGCTCAGGAGTTAAAAGAAGCTCTGTATCAGCGTCTGCGCCGACAGGCATATAGTGGAAATACCACGCAAATTTTGCGCCGTTTTCTATCATAAAATCATAAAATTCATCACTCGTTACGCTGTCATAATTCTTAGAAGTATAGCAAACAGAAGTGCCGAAAAGGCATTTATGCTTTTTAAGAAGCTTCATAGCATTAAGCGTTTTTTGATAAACACCCTCGCCTCGCCTGCTATCATTAACTTCCTCAGAACCTTCAATTGAAAGCGCAAGCGCAAGGTTGCCGCAAGATTTAATATCCTCGCAAAGCTTATCATCAACAAGGGTGCCGTTGGTAAACGCAAGGAAAATGCAATCCTTATTTTCCCTTGCAAGGGTAACAATATCCTTTTTGCGAATAAGCGGTTCGCCGCCCGTAAACATATAAAAATGAGTGCCGAGTGCCTTGCTTTCGCTTATAACTCTGCGCATTTCGTCAAGAGTGAGGTTTGAATTATAGCCGTATTCGGCAGCCCAACAACCCTTGCATTTCAAATTGCAGGCAGAAGTCGGGTCCATAAGAATTACCCAAGGGATATTGCAATGCTCCTGCTCACGTCTTTTACGAATAGTCTTAGTGCCGTTAAGCCCCAAATCAATCGCAAAGGTAAGCGCCGCAGAGCAAAAGAAATCAGGGTCGATATCCCTCAAGCCGTCAAATAAATATTTATGCCAAACATTGGTAGGGTCGCTTATAATTTCGATAGGCTTTGTAAAAGTGCTTTCAGGGTACATCTTGCCTGCAACCGCCTTGCCTATCTTTATTAGCTTTAGCATATTTTTTTGAGGGTTTTTATAAACGTATTTAAGCAGCTTATTTCCCACAAAGTAAAGCATTTTATCCTTAATATTTGCCATATATTACCTCTCTTACATAACTTCAGGAGCAGTTATTTTAAGCATAGTCAAAATATTATAAATCGTGTCCTTAACAGCCTTGCAAAGGAAAAGTCTTGCCTGCATAAGGCCTTCGTTATCATCAAGCATAACTCTTTGTGCATTATAGAATTTATGGAAAAGAGTTGCAAGCTCAATAACATAATGTGTAATTTTAGCCGGGTCATAGGATTTCGCCGCCGAAACAATTTCATCAGTAAGCAATGAAAGGTGACGGATAAGGTCCTTCTCTTCTTTGGAATTAAGAAGCGCAAGCTCGTCATCACTCGGTGTTTTAAGCTCAACTCCCTGCTCCTGAGCCTTTTTAATAATAGAGCAAATTCTTGCGTGAGCATATTGAACATAATATACCGGATTTTCGCTTGACTGCTTAGCCGCAAGTTCCAAATCAAAATCAAAATGAGAATTAGGCTCCCTTAAATTAAAGAAAAATCTTGCAGCGTCAAGCGGCACTTCGTCAATAAGAGTGTTAAGGGTAATTGCCTTGCCCGAACGCTTTGAAAGCTTAATTGTTTCGCCCTCTCTTACAAGCCTTACCATCTGCATAATTACGCAGTCAAGCCTTGAAGCGTCAAGCCCCAAAGCTGTGAGAGCCGCTTTCATACGTGGAACATAGCCGTGGTGGTCAGCGCCCAAAACGTCGATAGCTTTATCATAGCCACGGGTAACAAGCTTATTATAATGATAAGCGATATCAGGCACAATATATGTCGGAAGTCCGTTAGCCCTTACAAGAACTATATCCTTATCATTGCCGTATTCGCTTGCTTTAAACCACAATGCGCCGTCTTGCTCATAAGTTACGCCTTTTTCCTTAAGTGCGTCAATAACTCTTTGAACAGAGCCGTCATTATGAAGTGTTGACTCTCTAAACCATTTGTCATAAGTAATTCTGTATCTTCCAAGGTCTCTTTCAAGGCCTGCAATATTCTTAGGAAGTGCAAAATCAACAAGCGCTTTGCGACGCTCCTTTGAGTCTGCATTTACATATTTGTCGCCGTATTCCTTAATAAAATTCTCGGCGTGCTCAACAATATCCTGACCGTGATAAGCGTCCTCAGGAAGCTCAACTGACGAATCATAATGCTGAAGATATCTAACCTCAAGCGAGGTTGCGAACTTTTCAATCTGGTTGCCGGCATCGTTTACATAAAACTCACGGTTAACGCTGAAGCCTGCCCAATCAAGTACGCTTGCAAGGCAGTCGCCTATTGCACCGCCACGGGCATTGCCGATATGCATAGGGCCTGTCGGGTTGGCAGATACAAATTCCACAAGCACCCTTTTGCCCTGACCGTAATCGCTTTTGCCGTAATCCTTGCCGCAAGAAAAAACGTCCTTAAGCACATTTGAATAAAACTGCTGAGATAAAAAGAAGTTCATAAAGCCGGGGCCTGCAATTTCTACCCTTTCAAATGCTGTGCCGTCAAGGTCAATGCAAGAAACAATAGCCTCAGCAATCATTCTCGGCGCTTTCTTAAAAGCACGTGCGCCCGCCATTGCAACGTTTGTTGAATAATCGCCGTTATCCTTATTAGCCGGCTTTTCAATGTTAAATTGCGGCATTTCAGCCTCAGGCAAAGCACCGTTTGAAACAGCCTTTTTAACAGCCTGCTCAATTATATTTTTTAATTCAATTTCTGTCTTTTTAACTATTTTTGACATCTTATTTACTCCTGTTATTTAGGTTGCTTTTTCTTTTTATATGTAAGCTTAACACGATTTTTGGAGGCAAGGGCACCGTTGATATCAATATCATATCCAAATGAGAATTTGCCGCCGTTTTCATTTGGCTCATGCTCAATTGAATGGCCCGAAATGCCCATAAGTATATCGCCGTAAGCTGTGCCGTAATGGCAAAGATTTCTCTGCGAGCGCTCAATAACAAGCCTTGAGGAAATTGCGCCGTCACGAGTCATTTCAACAACGCTTTCGTCCTTCAAAACAACAACGCTTACGTCAATAGGCGCTTCCCCTTCGCCCTGCTCTTCCTTATATCTGATAATATATTTTTCTTCAAGTTCCTCAAATGTTCCGACTGTTTTAAGCTCCGTTTTGTCAAACTGACTGTCGATATTTTGAGTTCCTATTACTTCAATTAATACCTTTTCCATAATTAAAACTTGCCGCCACGTGACAACGCACAACCGATAAGCCTGTCAATAAGTTCCTTATAAGGTACGCCTGCTGCTTCAAAAAGCTTAGGATACATACTGATAGGAGTTTGACCGGGAATAGTATTTATTTCGTTAAGAAGAACTGCCCCGTCACTGTTTCTTACAAAGAAATCAACACGAGACATACCCTCGCAACCGAGAGCCTTATACGCCTTAACAGCCTGTGCCTTAACTTCATTTCTCTTTTCAAGGTCAATATCGGCAGGGATACAAAGCTCGCTTGCAGGATTATTATATTTAGCGTCAAAATCGTAAAATTCAGCCGCAGCCTTAATCTCGCCAACCTCGGCTGCAATAGGTTCTTCGTTACCCAAAACGGCACACTCAACCTCATGGCCGTCAATAAATTCCTCCAAAACAGCCTTTTTATCCTCATTAAACGCAACGTTCATAGCTTCAATAAGTTCAGGAACATCGTGAGCCTTTGTAATTCCGACAGAAGAACCTGCATTTGCCGGCTTAACAAAGATAGGAAAGCCGAGCTTATTAACGGCAGTATCAATACATTCCTGCCTGTTTTTATTAAAATCATACTGGGTAAAAGCACACCACTTCGCTTGATTGATGCCAAATGCATCTGCAACGGCATTTGCAACAGCCTTATCCATACAAACACCTGACGAGGTTGCGTCACATCCTACATAAGGAATTTGAGCAAGCTGCAAAAGCCCCTGAACAGTTCCGTCCTCACCGTTTTTGCCGTGAAGAACAGGAAATACGCAGTCAAGCTTAATGATTTCACCCTTAGCCGTAACTATGCCGTGAACAGAGGAGTCCGGCGAAATATAGGCAGGGACAAGGCTTTTTGAATTGAGCCACTTTTCCTCAGGCAAAAGTTCAATATTATCATTAAAAATAAACCATCTTCCGTCCTTGGTAATACCGAGAAGAATTAAATTATATTTGCTATAATCAATATTTGAAACGATACCCTTAGCCGAAATGCAGCTGATATCATGCTCCGACGATACGCCGCCGAATATAACCGCAAGGGTTATTTTTTTATCATTATTTATCATTTGAGTCACCTAAATCTATATATATTTATAATATTTTATCACAATCACATTCAATAATCAATAATGTATTATATACAAATAGTTAATTTTATAATAAAGATTTTATATTTATAATATAATAATTATTAACAAATAAAAAATATAGTGACAAGCACACACTTTAATGTTATAATAAGCTGATTAAAATATTTAGCTTTTAATTTAAAATTTAATTGGAGAACGATAAAGATATGGAAATAAGTGAAGTTTTTAAGATTGCAGAAAAGCAGCTCATCCAAACTAACGAGGAGCTTGACTTCAAAAAAGTTAACGAGGACGAAAAGAGCATAACTTTTGCAGGCGAAAAAGGCGCATACAGAATTATGTACGACAGCAGCGCAAGCACGATGGCTTTTGAATGTTGCTATGATTACAAGGCTAACGAACCTCAGTTTGATACTATTTCACGTTCGCTTTTTGATGCAGAGACTTACAATGAAAAAGACGCAAAGAGCCTCGGCAACGAAATCAACGACGAAATCAGCGGAATTTTCAAGGCAAGAAAGCAGGTTAATCTTGACAAGGTTAAAATGCCTAAGGCTGTTTCAAGAACAAAGGCTAAAAACGGAGTTATCAGCTATGATTGCGACTCACTTGCAAACAGATTTGGCACTTTATATCCTGAATTTAAAGAAGATATCAAGAAAAATATTGTAAAATACGGTGAATTTTTACCTGAAACATTTTTCACGGAGATTGGCACACCTAAGGTAATAGATGTAATCAAAAACGGAAACAGCGCTGACCAAAAAAGGCTTTTCAAAATGCTCAACGAAGTTTATGAGGACGGCACAAATGAGGTTCAGGACGTTATCGGCGTAACCATTTTGGGCGCTATGCAAAATGACAAGGATATGATGGCTGTGGCTGACAAGTATATGTCAGACTATATGTCAGGCCCTGTTCACGAGATTAACAAGCTCACCGCAAAAAAAGGCAGCAGCCTTATGAAGAAGCTTAAAAACCCACCTGCATACAAGCCTAAGAAGAAAAAGAATAATTTTATGCAAAACGCCCTTCAGGCGCAGGATATCAACAGATAGCAGGGCAAAAATATGACAAAAAATGAAAAAAGATTATTAATTAACGGGATACTTTTGCCGATTTTTACAGCGATTATACTTTCCGTTTTGTATGTGGGAATCATCAACGCACTTACCCCTGATAAAGGCTTTCAAATGGCAGCCGAACAGGGCAAGCAAGTTAATGAAATAACCTCTTTTGACATTAAAGAGGAAAACGGAAGTATAAAAAAATCATCGTTTAACAAGCTTGAAAACAACTCTGTAATCGGTAAAATCAGCGTCGGCGACGAGAGCCTGCCGCTTATTTACAAGGCAGACAAAGTCAATGCAAACGAAAGATTTAACATTAATATAGGCTCATCGCTTCCGGGTGAAATCGCCACCTGCTTTGCAGAAGTTTACAAAAATAACAGTGCAAAAATCAAACTTGCAAGCGAGGGTGACACAATAAATATTGACACTTTCTATTCCTCTTATGAATACACAATTAAAAGCATATACACCGCTCATAACAAGCACGAGCTCAAAAATGCCGGTGCAGGGCTTTCAAGAGCACTTGTGCTTTATACAGACAACAGCGTCGGAGCAGGAATATCAAACGAATACTATGTTTGCGTTGCGGTTATGAAAAGCGGCGCCAAGGTAAACGCATAAGGAGGAGCAGATGACACTTTCAAAATCACGAAAAGCAATATGCTTTATCCTTACCCTGCTTATTGCCGCAGGTTCGATTTTATTATTCGGAATTTCAATAACAAAATCTACCGTTTTGTCGCAAAAATATATGAATTATGTTTTTGACAAATGCAATGTAAGCGAGCAATGTGAAAAAGCATTTAAGGACCAAATAAGCGTGCTTGAGGCGCAAAGCGGTATTCCATCAAGAGTTTTTGACGCAGTATACAAAAATAATGACATTTCAAATTCAAGCGCACTTACAAGGCTTTACAATCAGGACAACCCTGACCTTTATTCAAAAAATCAAATTGCGCAGTTTGACTCTCTTTGCAAGGAATATCTTGAGGGCAACAATATGCAATATGACGAAGCGCTTATTCACAACACGGCGGTAAAGGCGGCTCAAGCTTATTCCGACTGCTTTGGGCTGAAGAACACGGAAGCCATCGCTGATTTTATCAGCACTTTCAACAGCAATTATTTGCATTTTCTTTCAATCGGGATTCTTTTAGTTGCTTTACCTATAATATTACTTCTTGTTTTGTTTAGGCGTTCACGTGAAATTATGTTTAATATCTTTGTTGCATTTACCGTAACAGGATTTACATTCACCGCAGCAGGCATAGCAAGCCTTATTGCAAGAATTTCGCAAAGGCTTAACATTTCACCGCAAATTTATCAAACGGCATTTACGTCGGCGGTAAACGGTGCTTGCTATGTAAGCATAGTTTTGGGAGTTTTGATTGCGGCAATCTCTGTTTTTGCAAATGTAAAAATAACAAAATCGCTTGATTCAAAATAACGACTTAAAATCGCAAATAATTACAGTCTGTAACCTGATTTTACGGTTACAGACTTTTTTCTTGTCTGCATTTTGCACTTCTATATATAATAGTTTTAAATAATATAATATATAATAAATATCATATATAAGTAACGGTGCGATTTCAGAGCGGTTTATCGAACAAAAGTGCTTAAAATACAGCAAAAATAATTGTACGAAACACTAACAGTTAGCTTATCGTACAATATCTATATAGTGTTGTGCGATTTCTTATTTTCACCGTTTTATACAATATATTGGGTTTATAAAAAGTTACAAATAAAAATGTTACAAATTGTAAGATTTAAAAGTGGCATTTCTAAGGATTTTACAAAAAAATACTTTTGTACGCTAAATCGTTAAAGAATATAACCACAAGATATGGTGTAACCCTTTTGTAACCATACTACAATGTTAAAAACGTTTGTGCATATTATACAAAATCTTAACTTCTGAATTATTGACACATTATGCATTTGTCACTATAATGGCAATCGCTCGAGGAAATAATAACGGTGAAGCAGAAAAAACAACTCTGCTCGATACGAAATTTTATGTAGCTACATTCGTGTCGGTATTAGGAACTATGTTTCAAAGCGAAACCCTAATATTTCTATCACAAAAGGAGATTAAGATGACTAACCAATCAACAACCGGCGACATACGTGGCTTAAGTCGCAAAGTCGTAACGGCAGTAATTGTATTCGTGTTGGCAATCGTAATTTTTGCATCAACAGCATTTGCTCAAATGGCTTCTAACTATAATGTTCAAATTGACGTTGATAATAACACATATTCAATTACGACAAACGAAACGGAACCTATCGAAATCCTGTCGCAAGCAAACATTGCATTGAACGATACAGACAAACTCGATATCAGCTCTTTTAACGCAGGTAAGGGCGGAGTAATCAAAATTGACAGACTTAATGATGTTAATGTAGAATTCAATGGAACTATCAACACTTATAACGTATATGGCGACACAGTTAAAGAGGCGCTCGACGAAATCGGCTTTAACACAAACAATGTTACTCTTAACTGCCAGCTCAGCGATACAGTTACAAGCGGTATGGTAATCAAGTATATTTCATCTAAGACAACCACACTTAAGGTTGACGGCGAAACATACAAGGTGCCTGTTGTAAGCGGAACGGTATCAGACCTTCTTGATGCAGCAAACGTAGAATTGGGAAGCAACGACTACACCACTCCGGCTGAAAACAAGCAGATTACCAAAAAAACCAAGGTAACGGTAAACCGTGTAACATATAAGCAAGTTACCAAAAAAGAAAAAATCAAATATAAAACCGTTGAAAAAGAAAACGACGATGTTTACGAAGGTATTGAAACCGTAGTTAAAAAAGGTAAAAAGGGTACTGCCAACGTAACATATAAAGTTAAATATGTAAACGGTAAAAAGAAAACTCAAAAGGTTGTCAGCAAAAAGGTTATTACCAAGGCAAAAAACAAGGTAGTAAAGGTTGGCACTAAAGAAACAGACGGCGCAAAGGTTAAAACCAACGGCGTATCGAAAAAAAGAGGCTACAAGGTAGGTCAAGTTATTACAGGCAGATACACCCACTATTGTGCATGCGGTACTTGCGGCACAGGCTCAGGTCAAACTGCAAGCGGCAGACATGTATCAAACGGAATGAAAAATCCTTATTACATTGCCTGCAATTGGCTTCCTATGGGCTCAATCGTCAATATTGACGGCACAAACTACACAGTAGTTGACAGAGGCGGCTCAGGACTTTCACAGGTAGGTCGAGTAGATATCTTCACACCTGAAGGACACAGAGCTTGCTACAGATACGGCACCGGCAAGTGCACACTTACAATTATGCGCTTAGGCTGGTAAGTATTAAATTAATTAATTAAGGTTCGTTTAAGGGAAAGCTTTGCTTTCCCTTTTTCTTTTTTACGGTTGCGAATAAATAGCCATAACTGCGCCCCCCAATATTTATAATTATTAGAAATTGATTTTTAATAGTGTAATCACATTACGCTGTAACAATCATATCATCGGCATTTGAACGTTTTGCCTTAATATCCTAAAGGATATGGCGACAAAACGTCGGGCGCTTTGAATTTTTAGCGAGAGGGCAGTACACACGTACAGCTCCTCTCACTAAAAATCCAATTCTGACTACTTCTTCGCAGCCTTAGCTTTCTAAACACGGAATTTCTTTCGACGCTATGGCTGCTTATTCACAACTTACTGCTTATTCACAACTTATAATTGACTTATTAATAAAAACATAGTAAAATAAAGTGTATATAACTAACGGAGGAAAATGCAATGGATAATTCAGAAAAAACTTTAGACCAGCTTGTTGCTCTTTGCAAGGGAAGAGGATTTGTTTACCCCGGCTCTGAGATTTACGGCGGTCTTGCAAATACATGGGACTACGGTCCGCTCGGCGTTGAACTTAAGGAAAACATCAAAAAAGCTTGGAGAAAGAAATTTATCCAGGAAAACCAATACAATGTAGGCCTTGACAGCGCAATTCTTATGAACCCGCAGACTTGGGTTGCTTCAGGTCACCTCGGCGGCTTCTCTGACCCGCTTATGGACTGCTGCGAATGTAAAACAAGGCACAGAGCAGACGACTTGATTGAAAGCTTTGACGGCACAAATGTTGCAGGTTGGAGTAACGAGGAAATGGCTGCTTATATTAAGGAGCACAATATTCCTTGCCCTAATTGCGGCGCTCACAACTTTACCGATATCCGCCAATTCAACCTTATGTTTAAAACTTTTCAGGGTGTTACTGAGGATGCTAAGGACGAAATTTATCTCCGTCCTGAAACTGCGCAGGGTATTTTTGTAAACTTTGCAAACGTGCAAAGAACAACAAGAAAGAAAATTCCTTTCGGTGTTGCACAGGTAGGCAAATCATTCCGTAACGAGATTACACCGGGTAAGTTCATCTTCCGTGTAAGAGAATTTGAGCAAATGGAGCTTGAATTTTTCTGCAAACCGGGCACTGACCTTGAATGGTTTGATTATTGGAGAAGTTTCTGCCGTGATTGGCTTTATTCTCTTAACATCAGCAAAGATAACCTCAGACTTCGTGACCACGACCAAGAGGAGCTTTGCTTCTATTCCAAAGCAACTACAGACTTTGAATATAAATTCCCGTTTGGTTGGGGTGAGCTTTGGGGCGTTGCAGACAGAACAGACTACGACCTCACTCAGCATATCAAAACAAGCGGCAAAAACCTTGAATATTTTGACCAGACAACAGGCGAAAAATATGTTCCTTACGTTATTGAGCCGTCACTCGGTGTTGAGCGTTTATTCTTGGCACTTCTTACCGAAGCATACGACGAGGAGGTTCTTGACGAAGAAAAGAACGACAAGAGAATTGTTATGCACTTCCACCCTGCTATTGCGCCGTTTAAGGCTGCTGTTCTTCCGCTTTCAAAAAAGCTTAACGAGCAGGCAGGCGAGGTTTATGCAATGCTTTCTAAAAAATTCAACATTGATTATGATGACGCCGGCTCTATCGGCAAGAGATATCGCCGTCAGGACGAAATCGGTACTCCTTACTGCATAACCTATGACTTTGACTCGGTTGAGGATAACTGCGTAACAGTACGTGACCGTGACACTATGGAGCAGGTTAGAATTTCTATTGATGAACTTGCAAAGTTTATTGAGGAAAAGGTTGAGTTTTAGTTTATCCAAAGGAGGATAAAATTATGAACAAAATCAACAGAAGCTTAGTTAAATCGCAGGCTAAGCAGATTATTAAAGAAAAGATATTTGCACTGTTTGTGTTAAGCGCAATCGTTTTGTTTTTGGTAAACGGCTTAACGGTAGGCATTTCCGCATACAACAGCAGAGATAATTTGGAAGACATTTTCGGCCCAAGCAACGGCTCAAGCGATAACAGTTCAGGTCAAAACACGCCTGAGGATTTCTTTAATTATTTTGGAAACGGCAATCACGATTATGATTACGATGACGGTAACGATTCAGGCGACAGCTCAAGCGACAACCCGATTGAAAGCTTCGGTCAAAAATATACTCCGTCAGATAAAATAATCGGCAGTTCAGCCAAGCCGTCAACGATGTTTGTAAACGGTAACATCGGTCTTGAAGATATAGGATTAAAAAGCCTTACTGTTGTTTCGGTGATACTTTCGCCTCTTTTTGTTTCGCTTTGCGGCTTTTACGTTTTGCTTATTAAGCGTGACCCTAACGAGCAATTGGGGCTCGGCAAAGAAATTCAAAATATTTTCAAGATTTCGTTCGGCCCTACATACGGCAACAAAATCGTCATTTATATTTTAAGAGGTGTTTTTGAATTCCTTTGGTCGCTTCTTTTCGTAATCCCAGGAATAGTTTATCACTACAGTTCATACTTTGCATTCCAGCTTATGTGCGAAAACCCGAATTTGAAGCCGACAGAGGCTCTCAAGTTATCTAAAAAAATGGTTGCCGGCAACAGAGGCGAGCTTTTCGCTCTTGATTTAAGCTTTATCGGCTGGTGGATTCTTACCTGCATCACATTCGGCATTGCAAGCATTTATGTAGTTCCTTATTATTTCACCACTCAGGCACTCTATTATGAAAACTTCAAACTCAGGGCGCTTCAAGAGGGAAAAATTACTGAGGATGATTTTCTTTCGCAAGAGCAAAGAGCGGCTAAATATGCTTTTGCAGGTGCTCAAAACGGCAATCAAAACTATAACGATAACAACAATCAAAGCAATTATTACTACAATCCTAATAATTGTGATAATACACAAAGCAGTGCTCAAAACGAAACTGCACAAAATCAAAATGCAGCTCCGTTTTATTCCTACAATCCAAACAGTGTACCGACAGAGCAAGAGCCTGTTCAAAGCGGTTCATATCCGTCTTATGCGAATACTGACGATACAGCAGCCGAAAACAACAGCGCACCAAGCGAGGCGGCAAACAGCGAGGTTGATGAATATTATCATCCTACCGTTCAGGTGCCTGAGGCAAATGGCGAAATTCCTTCGGTTGAAGTTCAGGATAACGAAAATGAGCAACAGCCATCAGACGAAAATACGGATATAAATGAATAAAAACGGGCGAACAATGTTCGCCCCTACAAATTACATATTATAACATTTATACAAAAACAGCGGCTTGAATTAATAAGTTCAAGTCGCTGTTTTCACTTTATCAAAAGTTTACTCTGTTTTGCCCATTACATTAAGCGGATTTACATATTTATTATCAAGCAAAGTTTCAAAATGAAGATGACTTTCGCTTTTTTCCTCAAACGGAGTTGTACCGAGAGTGCCGAGAACTTCGCCGATAGTTACATAGTCCCCCTCAGACACATTAACCGTATCCATACCGCAATAGCGAGCGACGAGCTTTGAGCCGTGGTCAATTTCAATAACCGTGCCGAGCATAGCGTCCTTCGTTACTGAAAGCACAAGTCCGTCGTTGATAGAAATGACCTTTGTGCCCTTTGCTGCTTTAAAATCGATTGCCGTATGCGCTCTGTAATCGTTCATAGTTTTGTTTTTAACAAGTTCCTCGCTGTAGGGTGTCAATACCGTTTCATCGCAAGGGTATTTATAAAAAGATTTATAGGGAATATTTGTATCGCTCGACGTCATTGTTGAAACCTCGGTTGAGGTAACTGTTGTCGGCTTTTTATTTTCGCTCTTTTTTGTTGTTTGAGCTTGCGTATTTTCCTGCGTTGTCAGGGCGGTTGACGGTTGAGTCGTAATCTTTTTTTCTTTGTCCTTAGCCTTATCAACAACCGTTGTCGCCTCGTTTACATCCGTTGTGTGGGCGGAATTGGTTGAAAAATAAACTATCAGCCCAAGTGCAACAATGCAAAGGCAAATGACAGAGAAAAGCGCTCTTAAATTTTTATTATTTGGTTTATCTTTTGTAGCCATAAAAAACACCTCAAGAGTATTATTACCCCTGAGGTGTTTAATTATACATTTTTATTTTGCTTCATAAACTACGGTTACAACGCTTGAAGCAGGAAGTGAAACCTTAACCTTTTTGGCTTTGCCGAAGTCGGTTTTGGCAATGTCGTTGTCCCTGTCGGTTGTGTAAACAGCATAATCGCCTTCGCAGTCAATTGTTGTATATGCTTTTTTATCATTATTATTAACATATACAGTTACAACAGTATTATCCTCATTCACAAAAGCAACGCTTCTTACATTTTTGACACCCGAAGAACACGCAACTCTTACCGCACCCTCTTTAATGAATTTTGAAAAATTGCCGAGGCAGTAGTATCTCTTTGAAAAATCGAGATTTTCGTGATTATCCTCATCAAGATAAATAAGTCCGTCGGTATAAGTTCCGTAAGAACATGCAGTCCACCAATCCCATTCGTTTGCATTCATTATAGTCAAATCGTCAACAATGGTATTTGCCATTGCGACGCCGTATTTTATAGATGTGCCGTTAGTGCCGTTTTTCTCCTTAGCAATAAGGTCATAAACACCTGTATTTTTATCGTCGGTCATTTGGCAATATTCCGTAGCGGCAACAGAATATTTGGAATATTTATCGCTGAAATAATTTTCCGCATTTTTCTTAGTATCTGCACCCGACCAATAAGAATGCATACTTACTTCTTTAAAATATTTGCGAAGCTTTGCATTTTTAAAAACATATTTTGGCCCTCTGCCTAAAATGCAGTCCATATATGCCGCACAGCTTGAATCGTCGCCCTCCATTGAGCCTGATTCAAACATAGAAACCTTAACGCCCTTTTTATCTAAATCTGAGCCTTTAAATTTCTTTACAAATGTTTTGAGCAAATCCCTTGCCTCATACTTAGAATAATAACAGCCCTCTTGATTAACGCTATAAGTGTTATCGTCATTATACCAAGCCGCCCAATTATATTGCGGCTCATTAATCGGCGAAACGCTTGTTACACGGTATCCTTTATTTACAAAATACTCTGCACTGTTATAGCAAAAATCCGCAAAATCGGGATATTTTGATTTATCAAGATTGGATATCCACGGCTCGTCCTCATTTTTATAAGGTGTGCAATAAGATGCACCGTTTTTGGTAAGATAAACGGGAGCGCTGTTGCAAAAAAGAGTTAAGCGCATATCCTTGCCTGCATATTTTTTTGCAAGTTCAAGGCAAGCCTGTACGTTTTTGTCGTTATTAAAATTATAAGTTCCGTCAGCATTCAAAAAGCACTCTGTTCTGCGGTTTTCAGTCAAAATATGAGTGTCGTTTTTTGAGCCTGCACCGAGATTGTAGCGATAAATATTAAGCCCTATTCCTTTGTCGGAATCATAAAGCGCTTGCATAATCTCGTCTGCATTGTCCCAAGCGCCGACGTCTTGGCTCCACCAGCAAGCCGAAGCGCCAAAGCCGTTCATAATCTGATAATTTGTGTTAACGTCGATAACAGTAGTGTTACTGCCGTTTTTGTTTGCATTAACCAAATTACTTTGACCGTAAACAACCTTGCTGTCGGTTCCGATAACGCCGAAGGCGATATACAAAACTACTGCCGCCAAAATCACAACAACGCAGGAAATAACTATTGCAAGCGTTTTTTTCTTTTTGGATTTATCCATTTCATCACCTATTTAAAAAGGGCGAAATGTAAATCAAATCGCCCTTAGTAATATTTATTATTTAATTAAACACCCGAATAAGCGTTAAATCCGCCGTCAACAGGAATGTTTACACCTGTAATGAAACCTGAATAGGTATCGTCGCAAAGGAAAAGAAGTGTGCCCGCAAGCTCCTCCGGCTCGCCAAATCTGTCCATAGGTGTTGCGGCAAGAATTTTGCCCGTTCTCTCGGTAGGAGTGCCGTCCTCGTTCCAAAGAAGAGTAGCATTCTGCTTTGTTGAAAAGAATCCCGGAGCAATAGCATTTACTCTGATACCAAGCGGTGCAAAATGAACTGCCATCCACTCGGTGAAATTCTTAACAGCGGCTTTTGCGGCACTGTAAGCAGGAATACGTGTAAGAGGTCTAAAGGCATTCATTGAAGTAACCATAATGATTGTGCCCTTTTCCTTTTCAGCCATATCCTTAGCGAAAACCTGAGTAGGAATAAGAGTGCCGAGAAAGTTAAGATTAAATACAAAACTGATACCGTTAGGGTCAAGGTCAAAGAATGTCTTTACGTTTTCATCCTTTTGAACAAGGTCGATTTTTTCAAGAGTATCCTTAGTAGTTGTGCCCTTAGGGTTATTACCGCCTGCACCGTTTAAAAGAATATCGCATGTACCGAGCTTTTCATTAACAGTCTTGCGAGCATTTTCCATAGATTCAAGTTCAAGAACATTACAGCCGACTGCAATAGCCTCTCCGCCGTTTGCGTTGATTTCGTCTGCACATTTTTGCGCAGCACCTTCATTAAGATCAAGAACTGCTACCTTACAGCCCTGAGCTGCAAGAGTTTTTGCAAAAGCGGCACAAAGAACACCGCCGCCGCCTGTTACAACAGCAACCTTGCCTTTTAAATTTTCGTGATTAAACATAAAATTATTTATCCTTTCTGCTTTTTTCAACAGCTTCCCAAAGACCGTTGAGATAACTTACACCCAAGGCTCTGTCATAAAGACCGTAGCCCGGACGTGCAACTTCGCCCCAAATCATTCTGCCGTGGTCAGGGCGGATGTATCCGTCAAATCCAACCTCCTGCAAAGCCTTAACAATTTCATACATATCAAGCGAACCGCAGTCGCTTTCGTGGGCGGTTTCGTTAAACCATCTGTCGTTTATTGAAACGTTGCGAAGGTGAGCAAAATAAATTCGATTGCCTGCTGCTTTAATAATTTCTACCATATCGTTATCAGGGCTTGCACCGAGTGAACCTGTGCAAAGAGTAAGTCCGTTATACTTGCTCGGCACCATATTAAGAAGCTTTTCAACAGCCTCTTTGCCCGTAATAATACGAGGAAGCCCAAAAATGCCCCAAGGCGGGTCGTCCGGATGGATTGCCATTTTAACATCGCATTCCTCACACGTCGGCATAATAGCTTCAAGAAAATATTTAAGGTTTGCCCATAAATCATCGGCGGTTACACCCTTGTATTTTGCGAAAAGCTCTTTAATCTCGCCCATTCTCTCGGTTTCCCAACCCGGCATTGCGTAGCCGTTTGAGTTATCGTCAATCTCCTTAAACATATCTTCGGGAGATTTGCCCTCAACCTGCTTACCGTCATAGCTAAGGCAGGTAGAGCCGTCAGGCAAAGGCATATAAAGGTCTGTCCTTGTCCAGTCAAAAACAGGCATAAAGTTATAGCATATAACCTTAACTCCTACTTTTGCAAGATTTCTGATGGATTTTTTGTAGTTTTCAATAAGCTTGTCCCTTGTAGGTAAACCAAGCTTAATATCCTCGTGAACATTTACGCTTTCGATACATTCCATCGTCAAGCCTGCTGCCGTGATTTCGTCGTACATTTTCTGCACGTCTTCCATCTCCCATGCTTCGCCTGCAGGAAGATAATGAAGCGCAGGCACAACGCCGACTACGCCCGGAATCTGCTTGATTTGCTCAAGAGAAACTGTATCGAGGTCCTTGCCGAACCAACGAAAAGTCATTTGCATATTTTTGCCTCCTTTTTAGGAATTAATTATTCATCGCTTTTGATTTTATCATATTATAATAGACGTTTCAAGGCTATATTTATATTAAAATCATCATTTAACCTTAATGGTTTTTGTTTTAGTCCAAGCGCCGTAGATTTTTTTGCCCTGCGACTGCTTATATGCACGAATTCTTACATAATATTTTTTCTTTGATTTAAGCTTTGATATCGTTTTAGAGGTTGTGCTTTTTTTATTAATCGTGATAGTTTTAGTTGCTTTTTTAGTATATTTTTTGGAGGTGGAATATTGAATTTGATATCCAGTAACGGTTGAATCCTTTTTCCACTTAAGGGCTATTTTCTTTTTGCTCTTGCTTTTAATCGAGGATATCGACTGCTTTTTAGGCTTAATTGTCAATCTATATGACATTGAGCCTGTATAAACTCCCTTGAACTTAATGTTAACCGTGGCAAATCCTGGTTTTGTATTATTCTTGTAGCTGACGGTGTAATTTGACGGCGAAATAATATTTCCCGCCCTGTCATAAACCGTAATCTTGGTTGTTTTTTTCTTTTTATTATATGTAAATGTTTTTGTTTTAGCCTTTGCCTTGCCCGGTGCAACATAATACGCTGTTATCGTGTTTGCAGGGCAAAAGGCACAAATGCTCTCGCTGTATCCGTCATAGCTCAAAGCGCTGTCATTTTGGTCAAAATGAGCAGGATATGTTTCAACTGCACCAAAGCTGTGAGTATGCGTTCTGACGCTTACAACACTTGAAAAAGCAGGCTGAGCGGACTCAAGAACATAATAATAAGTTTTTCCTGCCATAAGCTCCGCCGCACAAAGCAAATTCGGATTATAATTATCGTTAATAACACTGTTGTCCGTTTCGCCGTCGAAATCCACTATCGATGCCATTATATTTCCGCCATAGCTTTGAGTGAAACAGTAAAACTCATAATATCCCGTTGTGGCAGGAGTAAATTCAACATAACTCTTATTATTTACATCAACATAAACCTCAGCGGTTTCATTCAAAATGATTTTAGGCGCCGTTTGTTTAGTGTTTGCAAACGCAGTCACCACCCCAAACGACAGACTTGACAATGCCAAAACAACGCTTAATGCAAGCGATATTATTTTTTTCATATATATTCCCCCGATAAATATCGTTTTTATTTATTTTATCACATTATGCCCTATTGTCAATAAAAATAAGAGGCTGTCCTTGGGGCGCACTGCATAAAGAAGAATGTGGTTTAAACTTTCTGAGTTTTGCCCATTGCACTATTAAAAAATCCTGCTAATACGCAAGTATTAACAGGATTTTGTTAATGCACACTGAACAAAATCAGCTTGTTTAAACTGCTTCGCACTCAAAAATAAAAGAAACAGATGAAAGACAAGGCATAAATTATAGTGAAGGCTTGCCGCCTGCGCTATAATTTTAACGCAGTATTTCGCTGTTTATTTATTTTTTGAGCAATTATTTTTTATGTAGTGCGCCATTCAATTACCTCAAGACAACCTCTTATGTATAAAATTATTTATTATGCTTTTTGCTCTACAGTTTCGCTTTCAGCATTTTTCTGTTCTTTTTTAGCTTTTTCAGCCTCTCTGCGCTCCATAATTTCCTTAATCATTTTTCTGTGTCCGTCACCTGTGATATTATAAAAATGCATAGGAACAAGCATAAGAAGATAGCCTATTATCGGGAACACGGTCGTCATAAGGAAAAGGCCCAAAAGGGTTGAATGATTTTGAACGGTTGAAACATCGCTTGTATGCTCAACATAGCCTGTTCTTGCAAGCACCTGAAGGCAGATAAACGACGAAAGCGTGCCCTCAAGCTTGCCTGTAAACGACATAATCGAAAGCATTGTACCCTCAACACGTCTGCCTGATTTCCATTCAACATAGTCAACTGTTTCGGCTTCCATTTCCTTTTGCATAAGGTTTTTAAATTCAAGCGGAAATGTAACAAGCATAGAAAAAACAAGAACAATAATACCCGTAAGCGTTGAAACAGGCTTATCGGCAGGCTTATTCATAATGCCATTATATGTTAAAAGTGCAAAAAGACCGTTGAGAACTATACCCATAACACAGCAAACCTGATAGAACTTTTTGCTGTCGCTCTTTGCGCCCAATCGCTCAACAATGATAGGAACAAGCACACCTGCCAAAGCAGAACCGGGAGCTTTAACAACATCGAGAAGTCCGTTATATTTTGCATTGAAAAGTGAGTCATACGCAAAATAAAACGAGCACTGCTCGGAAACCTTGATAATAACAAAAAAGATATTACAAAGGAAAAGCATTAAAAGCGGACGGTTTGTCAAAAGCAGATGGATACATTCATTAAGCGACGGAGTATCCTCGCTGTGCTCCATACGTTCCTGACAGTTTGAAAAGGTAAATCGTGTTAATACAATAATAAATACTGCGGATAACACTGCGGCAACCAAATATGCCTTATCAAGATTTGAATTAAAATAAGGAAGCCAAGCGGCAAATGCAACAAGAGCCGCAGGAAGAGCGCCGATAATCATTCGACCGATTGACGCAATGCCGTAAAGCTTCGTTCGTTCCGTTCCGTTA
Source organism: Eubacterium sp. CAG:251 (assembly GCA_000436835.1). Lineage (GTDB taxonomy): Bacteria > Bacillota > Clostridia > Oscillospirales > Acutalibacteraceae > Eubacterium_R. The sequence continues at coordinate 41,468 of FR889144.1, read as the reverse complement.
GGCGTCATAGAAAAGGCAAGCGCTCCCATAGGCACGTCAAATGCGGTATAAGTAACATCAAGACCTACAAAAGCAAAAACAGTAAGCGCCATCTTAAATCCGTATGACAAATCGTTATTGCCTACAAAGAAAAGAATCATAAAAAGGGAAACAAAATAAGGTGCAAATTTGATATAGCCTCTCATTTTGCCCCAACGTGAACGTGTTTTATCAACAATTACACCCATTATAGGGTCATTAATTGCATCAAAAATACCGCAATAAAGACGAATGTTACTTGCATGACGTGCTTTAATATGAAGCACATCGGTGATAAAGAAGTTGACATATTTAGAAGCCGTCATACTTGTACTCATACCTTGAGCACCTCTGCCCATTGCATAAGACAATGCCTCTTTCCAGGTAAGATATGTCGGCTCGCCTACATCTTTTTTAACAATTTTACTGTTAAAAAAAGATTTAACCTTTCCCATAAGGACACCTCGGTTCATAAAAAATTAACAATTCAAGTATATCACAAATAAAATGATAGTAAATAGATTTTACAAAAAATTAATAAACACTTGATATTTATTTGATATTCATTTGATATAAAATTAAGCAATTATATTCTCATCTGCATTTATTGTTGAAAAGGGTGTAACTTTGTGTTAAAATACCGTTAGTTTATTTTGAAAGGGCTGTTATTATGTCGCAATGGGATAAGGATTATTTGTGTTTATGCAGAAGAATACTTGAAGAAGGCACAGAGGTTGTAAACCGCACGGGTACAAACACAATCAAGGTGCCGTCGCACAATTTTCATTTTGACTTATCAAAAGAATTCCCTATTTTAACAACAAAACAGTTATTTCTCCGTCAGGCAGTTCTTGAAATGCTGTGGATATATCAGGCGCAGTCAAACGATGTGCGCTGGCTTCAGGAAAGGGACGTTAAAATTTGGAACGAATGGGAAATTGACAGCGAAGGCTATTGGAATGCATCTCAAATGCTTCCCGGCGAAAACGGCAAGCTTGTCAAAACCCCTGTTCACAAGTTTTTCGGTAAAGAATGGGCGCATACAATCGGCACGGCTTACGGCTATATTGTAAACAAATTCCAAATGACACAGCAGCTTATTGATAAAATCAAAAATCACCCTGAGGACAGGCGAATGGTAATGACTCTTTGGCAAAACGATTACCTTGACACCGCCGTTCTTCCAAGCTGTGTTTGGTCAAGCGAATGGGATGTAACAGACGGAAAGCTCAACTGCTGGGTTCATCAACGTTCTTGCGATGTACCGCTCGGCTTGCCGTTTAACGTTACCCAATATGCAACACTTCTTTGCATGCTTGCTCAGGTTTGCGGCTTAAAGCCCGGCACAATGGACTGGAGTATTAAAGACGCTCATATTTATGTTAATCAAATTGACGGAATTAAGGAGCAGCTTAAAAGATTTGACGAGCAGGGCGATTTGCCTGCACCGAAGCTTTGGCTCAATCCCGAAATTGACGATTTCTTTAAGTTTGACAATTCAAGAGATTGCAACGACGTTAAATTGATTGATTATAAACACATGGGCAAAATCAAATTCCCTATTTCGCAGTAAAAGCAGGAGAAGCGTATGACAATTTGTATGATAGCCGCAGTAGGCAAAAATCTTGAACTCGGCAAGGATAACAATTTAATTTGGCATTTTAAAGATGATATGGCTTTCTTTAAAGAAACCACAACGGGCAGTTCAATTATCATGGGCAGAAAAACATTTGAATCTCTGCCGAAAGTCCTTCCACGGCGCAAGAACATAATCATCACCAAAAAAGAAGATTACAAGGCAGAGGGCGCAACCGTTGTTCATTCAATCAGCGAGGCACTTAATGAAGTTGAAAGCGACACGGCTTTTATCATCGGCGGCGGTGACATTTACAGGCAGTTTTTGCCGAAGGCTGAAAAACTTTATTTGACCGAGATTGAAGCCGAATGTCCTGATGCGGATGCATATTTCCCTGCGTTTAATAAGGCTGAATATAAAAAAGAGCTTCTTGCAAGCTATCATGACAAAGGCATACATTTCTCCCACGTATGCTACACAAAAAAATAATACAAAAGAAAAAGACCGTCACCCGACGGTCTTTTTTATACCTATTTACAATTCTTGTCTCTGCGTTTATAAATCAACCAGCCTAAATAATAAGGCATAATTATTGCTATCAATAAAAACAGCAAGCGGAAAATTTCAACAATAAGCGGTGTTGCGCTGTCATAATAAAACACGCCATACAAAAAACAGTTTCCCAAAGCGAAAAATTCAGGATATTCGCTCTTGCCTGTCAAAGCGATTTGAATAATTCCCGACAGCAAAAGCTGAATGAACAGCACCAAAATGCCCCATTTCATTTGCCTTGCATTTACAAAAGAAGCCACGAGCAAATTAACGATAATCATTACCGCAAGCAAAGCGTGATACCAATACCCCGACGGCAAATCGAAAACCAAAACAATAAAAAATCCAACCGCAAAAGTAATCCAATAAAGAGCCGGCGGAATTAAATTTTTTAAAATCTTTTTCATAATGAAAACCTCCTTTGTCCTTTTGTCAATTATATAGTCGCATATACTCGTTCTATAATCAATAGAATAAAGAAGGTTTTTATTAAAATGTATTCTATTTTCGGTTCAATTAATTATTTATTAACACACTTGCGCAAAATTATGTATATAACAGTCAAAACGGCTATTGCCGCCACGCATAATATTGCGCCGTATGCAATCATCATCCATAATGGTAAAGCGGTAAGTATATCATAATAAATATTTGAAATCCACACCGCATAGCATACAAAGCAAATAACCGCTATAGCCACAAGATAGGGATAACATTTAATAAAAGCTTTAATAAAAATCATAATTTATACCCTCTGCTTATCAAGCCGAAACCGCACTAAAATTCCAACTCGCTGTCGCTTATTCTTGTTATCTCATACGGTGAAAAGGCTGAATCCGTATAATAATACTTGCCGTCATTAATATAAATCATTGCGCACGGCTTATCGTTTTGATAAAGCGTGGCTGATTTTTTATCGCTTGAAATAACATATTTTCCGCTTTGCGTCAGCTTGTTGTCACGGTAAATTTTATAATTTCCGCCACTTTCGTTTTTCTCGTCAATAACGCTGAGTGCAAGCACATTTTTACTGCCCGTACCCTCGCCTGCCATTGAATAGCTGCCGCTGAGGCTCAAATCATTTCCCTTATTCATAACCGAATATGTTATCCCTGCGCTCAGTGCAGCAGCAATAATCAAAAACGCAAAAATAACAATTATACTTTTCTTTTTCATAATCACACCCCGATTTTCCTAATTTAAACTTAAAATCAATATGAATAAATAATCTTTGTACCCTTTTTAAGGCTTGCGGACTTAACCGCTTCCTCGTTTTTAAGCGGATTTGAAATCGCAATAACGCAGTCATTTTCACCAAACGAATACGAAACCGTGTTTTTGCAATCTTTTCCGTCAATGTTATATTCCGACGTGTATTCAAAATCCGTTGCTTTTTCATTATTGTTTGAATAGAAAATCATTCGGCTTTCGTCGCTTTTTCTCGGCTTAAAGAGATATGAACCGACAAGCTGTGCGCCGCTTTCGTTTGACTGATATTCAAGGGTATATCTGTTTGTATTTTTTATAGCGCCAAAGGGCTTTTCATAAAATATAAAAAGCTCTTGACCCTTGCTGTCGTCACCGTCTTTTGAAACGCACAATACATATCCGTCAAGCTCGCTTGATTTATTGATATCAAAACTCTCAGCGCCCTTGAACGAATTTTCCTTGCAATATTCTTCAACACTCGCCGTTGTTGACGAATAAAATTGACCCACGCAAATTCCGAGCGCAATAATCAAAGCCGCACATATCGCAGAGATTATTATAATAACTGATTTTTTTGATTTACAATTGGAAAGACACATAACTATACACCTGCCATGATTTTTCTGATACTGAAGGAGTTATGCTAAGACTTACTCCATATTTTTTATCACTATTAGCACTTGCGGAAGCACTCACTTTTATTGATAATGACTTCCAAGTATGAACGTAATAGCTGTTTATCGTTCTATAATAATTAGCTCTGTTTCCTTTTGAACTTGCATACAATCTTACACTTGACATTTGATTAATACCCGACGGATCATCAGAGACACTATATGCTATATAATTTCTGTCACCTGCTAAGCTTGAATAATCTTTTCCGCTTTCAGCTTTTTTGTTGTGATTATATATAATTGAAAGACTATCTGACCTTCTTGTAAAGCCCGACGGACAAGCCTGCAAAATATAATCATCACCTGAAGCAGGATATTTTTTGCCGCCTATTGAATTATTTTCACTCCACGCACCATAAGTAGTGGTATCATAAACATACGGATTACTTGTGCCTTTTCTTGAAATGCTTGTTACAAGTGAAAAATAATATTTTTTCTTTTCTTCGCCTTTTCTTCTGACTACAGTTTCAGCGTGGGCAGTTATAGGTCCTAAAAGAGCATTTACGTTTTGTGCTTTATTTTCATCTTTGACTCTTACAAAAGTTTGATTTTCTTCATCATATTCCATCTCTGCTTCTGTGTAGCCAAATGTATGTATATCTACATTTTTATTTGCCATTGACAATAATTGCTTATAAACATTTGAATAACGTTCCAAATACTCCTCAAGCATTTTTTCTCTTTATTTAACTTGTTGTTTTTCAACACGTTTAAAGACTTGTCAAATGAAATATGAAGTTTGTTTTTGTTTTCTACTGAAAGATTTATATCTTCCATGTTGAATTGATGGTGTGTTTCAACATAACCGCCTGATTTGTCATTTGCAAATGCAACGAATGATAAACTTTCTGATAATAACATAACTACCAAAAGGGTTGAGATAAATCTAATTATTGACTTTTTCATAATAATTCCTTTCTTTTTTAAATTTAATCCATTTTCCTCATCAATACTGATAAACCACTTCTTTTTCTGAGCCGGCAGTAAATGTAGCTTTTATTCTATATTTACTAAGCCGATTAATGTTTCTTGTTTCCGTCATAATAAGTGACGTACCGTTTTTACTGCCGTTCCAAGTTTCAACGGTTTCATATCTGTCGGACTTTTTCTTTTGCAACTCCATTTTTATTTTCAAATCCGTAGACTTTTTAGCAAACAAGCTTGCTTTGCAATTTGCCTTTATCCCCGATATACTCAAATTTGCATTACAGCGATTTATTTCAGCATAACATGTACTCAAATTGTCATTTGTATCGGCATTTGCAGCTATACAGCTTGAAAACATTAATAAAACAGAAAACAAAATTGCAAAAATCTGTTTTACCCTTATGCTTTGCGTAGGCATAATTACACCTCCTTTCCAATTTAAGCTTTCATTATACACAATCTTTAAAAAAGGTCATTTTGTGACAAGAAATTTAAAAAAAATTGGAAATTTGGCATTCTGCCTAATTCATCACTCTACGTTTTGTGCAATTTTAACAAGTTCTTCCTTGCTTATATTACCGCCGATATAATAAATATATTCGCCGTTATTAAATATCACGGTTCCCCAATTATCCGCCGTACGATAATATGCAGCGTCCGCTCCGTTTATTTGCAATTCTTCTTTTACGCTGTTTTCTGTATCAAAACCGATTGTTGAACGTAAATTTAATTTTTCAACTTCAAACTTTTGTTCACCCATTTTATAACTATAATTAAACCAAGCCTCCGACTCATATTTATCAACCATTTTAAATTCATCGGGAATATAATTCAATTTTAATGATGATACGGCTTTTGCATTTTTAATATCACCAACCCTATATTCACTATGGTTTGAGAAATCCTTTAAAGTAAATTGCCTGAAAGCAGGGGAAGCAATGGCAGTAGTTGCGAGCGCAAGCAAAACAGCCGCAATAATGATAAACCTAACTGTTTTCTTTGAAAGCTTTTTAACCTTAACCGCAGGCTTTGGATATATAATTTCATTTATGGCATCAATATGCTTTTGGCTGAATTTATGCGCCTCAACCTCGTCGGGAAAAGAAGCTACCCATTTTTCAGCCGACATTTTGCAGGCTTCTTCAAAATTAGTCATTTGTTTCCTCCTCAAAATATTTTTTTAGTTTCGCTTTGGCTCTTTCAAGTTTTTTGCGCACCGATATATCCGTAACATTATAAATTTCCGCAATTTCGGCGCTCTTGTAGCCGTAAACATATTTGAGATAGATATAAATTTTTTCTTCCTCGCTAAGCACGCTTTCAATTGCAGAAGAAAGCTCAACGGTTTCGATATTATCAAAATACGATAAATTTTCCGCCATGTTGTTATTTTCAATATCAATGCGGCCATATTTTTTTGATTTATTATAAACGTCAATCGAAAAACCCGTTACAATCGTTGCAAGATAGCCCTTGGTTTGGCTTGAATTGACATCGCTGATTTTTTCAAAATGCTTTGCGACATAGAAAAACGTTTCCTGAACGCACTCCTCGGCATCCTGACAGCTTTGCGTTTTTCCGTACGAAATCCAGTAAAGCATATTTTTGTATTTATCATACAGCTTTATGAATTTATCTTTTTCACTTTGAGTGTCAAGCAGATTTAAAAAAAGTCCTATCATTATACTATATCCCTAAAAAAATTGATTTTGTGACAAAGATTTCTAATTTTATTAAAAAATATTTTCCGCCGTTTGTCAAGATGTATAAAAAAAACAGGGCAAATCGCCCTGTTTCAAACTGTCGATAAAATAACTTTCATCAAAAAATCCGTGTTTAAGATAGTTCGCTTAAACCAAAAGTTGCCGCACTACTGTACGGCAACTTTTGAGAGGAGAAGCTACGTAGTGAGTGAAAAATAAATTTCATAAAAATATTGAGAAATTTATTTTGAATGATACGGAGTCAGCGACGACGAGTTCGCCCCTACGGTTTTGTCATATACAATTCTTGAAAGAATTTGCTCTTTATTTTTCGTGCATATTGTTATAAAATATGCTCCGTCACTTGAATAATCAAAACCCTTTAACCTATTCGGTTTTCTTTTTGGCAAATCATTCTTCATTTTCAAATTCCAAGCCGAGAATTTGGTCTGCCTTATCGGCGGAGAGTGATTCGACGGATTTAAGATTTTTTTGAATAATGCGGTTTCGGCTTTCGGCATCCTCAAGCGTTTTGCCTGCCTCTTCAACCTTTTTGCGAGCCTTGGAAAGAACGATGCCGAACTTATCGTACTGCGCCTTTGCCGCACCGAGCACCTTATAAACCTCATTTGCCTTTTTATTAATCGCAACGGTTTTGAATCCCATGGCAAGAGAATTGAGAAGCGCCGTAACGGTTGACGGACCTGCCACCATAATTCCCTGCGCCTGCAAAGCCTCGGCAATGCCCGTTTTAGACGAAATAATTTGAGCATAAAGTCCCTCGGTCGCAAGATACATTATTGCAAAAGGAGTTGTATTCGGCGGGCAAATATACTGCTTAATCAGCTTTGCCTCGTCCTTAACCCTGACTTCAAGCGCCTTTTTTGCCTGCGCAAGAGCGTCAACGTCCCCTGCCTCGCTTGCAGCGGCAAGGCGTGCATAATCCTCCATCGGGAATTTTGAATCAATCGGCAAATATGCAAATTCGTCGTTATCGCCGTTTGGAATTTTAACCGCAAATTCAACCCTGCCGTTATAATTCGGGTTGGTTTGGACGTTCGTTTCATACATATTTGCAATCGTTTGGTCGAGAATATTTTGAAGCTGAACCTCTGCCCACGTACCACGAGCCTTAACATTAGTCAAAACACGGTTTAACGAGCCGACGCTGTCTGTAATACTTGAACTGAGTTCTTTCATTTCGCCAAGACTTTTATAAACGTCTTTAAGCTGTTTTGACACGGTTTCAAACGAGGAATTAAGCCTTTGCGTAAGCGTTTCATCAAGCTTTTCATCAACTGTTTTTCGCATTTGCTCAAGCTTTTTTTCATTATTTTGCTGCATACGCTCAAGCGACTCGGCTGTCATTTGCATTTGCTTTTGCGTGCCGTCGTTAAGCGTTTTCATAAGTTCGATTTGCTGTTTATAATTCTTATCCGTCAGCGTATCCATTTGATCGCTAAGCCTTAAAATTTTGTCGTCCGTCGCCTTTGACGAAAGCTCAATTTGCTGCTTTAAAAGCTCATTTGACGAGCCGTCTTTTTTTGCGCCGAGCCTTATCAAAAGCACCAGGCACACAATAAGCAAAATTATTATAGCCGAAAGTAAAACAGTATTCATAAATTCACGTCCCTTCAAACAGATTATATCACATATACATATTATATATAGCATTTATTTTTGGCAGTTCATTTTTTTGGACTGTCAATATTTTTTCACTTCAAGCACAAGCCTGCCTTTTTTGGTAGTTTTGATTTCTTTATCAAAAGAAAATCTGCCGAAACCACGAACGGATACAATATCGTTATCGCAAAGCATATATGAATTTGACGTCACAAGCCTTGAATTAACAAAAACCTTTTCTGCCTTAATAAGCTTAGATGTTTCATTTCTTGAAAGGTTATAAACAGCGGCAATTACAACGTCAATTCTTTTTGAAGCGGCAAAAATCTCCGCCGGCTCAGGCTCGTTTTTCAAGTCATTTGGCAAATTGCTTTTCTCACACTTAACACTCGTATGGCGCACACGTTCAAGATTTTCGCAAATATAAGGCGCAATATGCTCAAGGCAAAGAATATAGCCGCAGTTATCCTTAACGATTATATCCCCCAAAAGTTCCCTTTTAATACCTAAATTCATCAGCGCACCCAGAAAATCACGGTGAGAAAGCTCATCTGCAAATTTTTGCATAAGCGGCTTTACGCAAATACAAACAATGGGGAATTTTTCACCGTTCAAATCATCGCCAAAGCCTGCCACAACCCGCTCCGCCATAGGATATCCGCCGAAAAGAACACACGGCAAATATGTTGATTTCAGTACGCTTTGCTCCTCAATATTAAGAAAATCGGAAAAGGTGTTATACCCTCTTTCGTATGCTCTTTCATTTAATTCTTCAAATCTCTTTTCAATCATATTAACCGCCTCGCTTTCTTATATTATAGCGTCATATATAAAATTTCGCCACTCTTTTTTAAATTTGGAACATATCCTGTTTTGGCAACAAGTAAGAGCAAGCCCTCTATGCCGGAGAACTTGCTCTTTTTTGTTGTATGCCTTTTTAATTTTGCCTGCTCAAAACATAAAACTATTTATACAATAAAAAAACAGGGGCACCGAAGTGCCCCTGCAATTGATTATATAAAGCTATATAAAAATTAGTCCATTTCTGCAATAGCAGCCTGAGCGGCAGCAAGTCTTGCGATAGGTACTCTGAATGGTGAGCAAGATACATAATCAAGACCAATCTTGTGGCAGAATTCTACTGAAGATGGGTCACCGCCGTGCTCACCGCAGATGCCGCAGTGGAGTGAAGGACGGGTAGCCTTACCATTCTTAACAGCCATTTCCATAAGCTGGCCAACACCTGTCTGGTCGAGCTTTGCAAATGGGTCGCTTTCAAAGATTTTAGCATCATAGTAAGCGTTGAGGAACTTACCTGCATCGTCACGGCTGAAGCCGTAAGTCATCTGAGTAAGGTCGTTAGTACCGAAGCAGAAGAATTCAGCTTCCTTAGCGATATCGCCTGCTGTAAGAGCAGCACGAGGAATCTCAATCATAGTACCAACTTCATACTTCATATCACTGCCTGCAGCAGCAATCTCAGCATCAGCAGTTGCAACAACGATATCCTTAACATACTTAAGTTCCTTAGCGTCACATGAAAGAGGAATCATAATTTCAGGAGCAACAGTCCATTCAGGATGAGCCTTCTGAACATTGATAGCTGCACGGATAACAGCCTTTGTCTGCATCTTAGCAATTTCAGGATATGTAACTGCAAGACGAAGACCACGGTGACCCATCATTGGGTTAAACTCGTGAAGAGAAGCGATGATAGCCTTAATCTGCTCAACGCTCTTGCCCTGTGCATCAGCAAGCTTCTTAATATCTTCTTCCTCTGTAGGAACGAACTCATGAAGAGGTGGGTCAAGGAAACGGATAGTTACCGGACAACCTTCAAGAGCTTCATAAAGCTTCTCAAAGTCGCCCTGCTGATAAGGAAGAATCTTCTCAAGAGCAGCTTCTCTCTCTTCAACAGTATCTGAACAAATCATTTCTCTGAATGCAGCAATTCTGTCCTCTTCAAAGAACATATGCTCTGTACGGCAAAGACCAATACCCTCGGCGCCGAGCTCACGAGCCTTCTTAGCATCAGCAGGAGTATCAGCGTTTGTACGAACCTTAAGCTTTCTGAACTTGTCAGCCCAGCCCATAATTCTGCCAAACTCGCCTGCGATAGTAGCATCCTTTGTAGGAATGATACCGTCATAAATGTTACCTGTTGAGCCATCGATTGAAATATAGTCGCCCTCGTGGTATTCCTTACCAGCAAGAGTAAACTTCTTATTTTCTTCATCCATAACGATATCGCCGCAACCTGATACGCAGCAAGTACCCATACCACGAGCAACTACTGCTGCGTGAGATGTCATACCGCCACGAACTGTGAGGATACCCTGTGAAGCCTTCATACCTGTGATATCCTCAGGTGAAGTTTCAAGACGAACAAGAACAACCTTCTCGCCTCTCTCGTTCCAAGCCTCTGCGTCGTCAGCTGTGAATACAACCTTACCGCAAGCAGCACCGGGAGATGCGCCAAGACCCTTACCGATTGGAGTAGCAGCCTTAATAGCAGCAGCATCAAACTGAGGGTGAAGAAGAGTATCGAGGTTACGAGGGTCAATCATAGCAACAGCCTCAGCCTCTGTCTTATGGCCTTCGTCTACGAGGTCACAAGCAATCTTAAGAGCAGCCTGAGCTGTTCTCTTACCGTTACGGCACTGGAGCATATAGAGCTTCTTGTTTTCAACAGTGAACTCCATATCCTGCATATCGTGGTAGTGATTTTCAAGAGTGTCACAAACCTTGATAAATTCAGCATAAGCTTCAGGGAATTCTTTTTCCATCTGAGCGATTGGCATTGGTGTACGAACACCTGCAACTACGTCCTCGCCCTGTGCGTTGATAAGGAATTCACCCATCAACTTGTTTTCGCCTGTAGCAGGGTCACGAGTGAATGCAACACCTGTACCTGACTGGTTGTTAAGGTTACCGAATACCATAGGCATTACGTTAACTGCAGTACCCCATGAATAGGGGATATCGTTATCACGACGATATACGTTTGCACGAGGGTTGTCCCATGAACGGAATACAGCCTCGATAGCAAGCTTGAGCTGGTCAACAGGGTCTGACGGGAAGTCAGAGCCAAGCTGCTTCTTATATTCATCCTTGAACTGATGAGCAAGTTCCTTAAGGTCAGCGGCAGTAAGCTCAACGTCATACTGAACGCCCTTTGCTTCTTTCATCTTGTCGATAAGCTGTTCAAAATACTTCTTACCAACTTCCATAACTACATCAGAGAACATCTGGATGAATCTTCTGTATGAGTCATATACGAAACGCTCGAAAGCAGGGTCATCGTTACCTGCAATCATAGTTGCAACAACTTCGTCATTAAGACCGAGGTTGAGGATAGTATCCATCATACCCGGCATAGATGCTCTTGCACCTGAACGAACAGATACGAGAAGAGGATTCTTTAAATCGCCGAACTTCTTGCCGTTGATTTCTTCCATCTTCTTAACGCCTTCCATAACCTGAGCCATGATTTCGTCATTGATTTTGCGACCGTCTTCATAATACTGAGTACAAGCTTCGGTTGTAACAGTGAAACCCTGAGGTACAGGAAGACCGATTTTAGTCATCTCTGCAAGGTTTGCACCCTTACCGCCAAGCAAGTTACGCATTGTCATGTCGCCTTCTTCAAACATGTAAACCCACTTGTTTGCCATTTGAGTTACCTCCTAAAAAATATTATAGCTTTATTATTCTTATACTCTCAATCAAGGCCAAAAATCCACTTTAGGACCAAACAATTCTTGCCTCTACAGTATAATGCGATAGAATTATAACACAATATAATGCAAATTACAAATATTTTTATAAAAAAAAATTAAGAATTTACGTATATTTTAAATAATACTTGCAAATATTTGCTTTTTGTTGCATAATTAGATACAATTAAAAGTATGGATTTTTATAATTGAGAGGATTTTAATATTATGAAATGTGCAATAATTATGGCAGGCGGAAAAGGAACAAGAATGAAAGCGACCTGCCCGAAGGTTATGTGTAATGTGCTTTTTGAGCCTATGATAAGCTATGTTGTTGACGCAGTAAAAGAGGCAGGCGCGCAGGATATTTGCGTTATTACCGGATATAAGCATGAATTGCTTGAAAAATATCTTGCAGAAAAAGACGAAGAAATCGAGACCGTACTTCAAGAGCCGCAGCTTGGCACGGGCCACGCTGTTATGCAGGCGCAAAGTTTTATTGACAGGCACTTGGACGATGATATCATTATATTAAACGGCGACGGTCCGCTTATCGACGCCGAAACTATTAACAAGGCTTTTGATTATCACAAAAATAACGATAATTCAATCACTCTTATCAGCGCTATTGTTGACGATACAAACGGAATAGGCCATATTCAGCGTGACGAAAACGGCAAACTTTTAAGAATAATCGAGCATAAAGACGCTAATGACGAGGAAAAGAAAATCAACGAGTCAAACGCCGGTTTTTATTGGTTCAACGGCCGTGACCTATCATATGCACTCAGCAAAATCACCAACAACAACGCTCAAAACGAATACTATATTACAGACAGCCTTGAAATTCTTATCTCGGCAGGCAAAAATGTAGGTGCGTATGTTGTTGAAAATAACGAAGTTACCTTAGGCGCTAACGACAGAAAACAGCTTAACAATCTCAACAACATTATGAGAAGAAATATAAATGATAAGCACATGATTAACGGGGTTGACATTCCGTGCACCGACGGAGTTATGATTGGCAAAAACGTTAAAATCGGCTCATCAACAGTTATTTTGCCTAACACAATCATTTTAGGCAATACAGTTATCGGCGAAAACTGCACAATAGGCCCTAACACATATATTGACAACGCTACAGTCGGCGACGACGTTATACTTGACAATTGCAAAATCCTTGACAGCGAGATTGAAAGCGGAGTTGACGCAGGTCCGTTCGTTAAGGTAAGGGCTAACTCAATTCTTAAAAAAGGTGTTCATATCGGCAACTTTGTTGAGGTTAAAAATTCAATTGTAGGCGAAGGCACAAAGAGCGCTCATTTAACATATATCGGCGACAGCGATGTCGGTGCCGGCGTAAACTTCGGCTGCGGAACGGTAACCTGTAACTACGACGGAAAGAACAAGATGAGATGCAAAGTCGGCGACGGCGCATTCATAGGTTGCAACACAAACCTTATTGCGCCTGTTGAGGTTGGCGAAAAGGCATACATTGCGGCAGGCTCAACAATTACTGACAACATTCCCGAAGATGCACTTGCAATTGCGAGAGCAAGGCAGGTAATAAAAGAAAATTGGGTTAACATTAAAAAGCCATACAAGGAGAAAAAATAATTGAAAAAGATAATTGCCGTATTTTGCACGGCAGTATTAATTACGTCAATGCTTGCAGCCTGTTCAAATTCTCAGCAGGCTTCGGGTAACAATGTGCAAGGCTCGGCTGACTCTTCAAGCACAACCGAATCAACAACAATGAGAACGACGGAGGACCTTTCAACCACGTTTAAAGAGGCTGAAACAAACACGGTCTATCCGGCGCTGAAAAAGGATTTTGATTCAAGCTTTCCTTATGAAATTGCAAGCTATTCGTCATATTATCTTTCGTCTAACGAAACGAGAACGAAAAATATTCACGAGGCAGTTGACCATTTAAACGGCGTTGTTATTCCGGCAGGAAAAACATTTTCCTTTAACCAGACGGTCGGCAAAAGGACTGTTCTTGCGGGATATCAAGCGGCAAAGGTAGTTCAAGGGGACGAATTTGTTGACGGGCTCGGCGGCGGAATTTGCCAGGTAAGCTCAACCGTTTTTCAAAGCGTACTGCGTGCAAATCTTCAAATAAAGATAAGGGCGTGCCATTCGCTTGAAATAAGCTATGTTCCGCTCGGCGGTGACGCTACGGTGCAGTGGAACAGTCAGGATTTTCAGTTTGTGAACAATTCAAATTGCGATATAAGGCTGATTGTTACGGCAAACGACGGAAAGCTCACCTGCACGGTTGAAGCGAAAGAGGACATAAAGCCCAACAAGGTTGACATAAAAATCAAAAAAGACGGCAAAAGCTATGTGCTTACCCGAACGGTTGACGGCAACGTAAACTACACGACATACAGCAAATATGCAAAGCCGAAAAGTGCAACCACAAAAAAGAAGGATAAAGACAAGAAAAAGACAACCAAGAAAAAGAGCGATAAAAACAAAGACAAAAAATCGACTAAATCAAAAAAGAAAAAATCTTGATAAGCCTATAATTTGCAAAAAGAGGTGAAACGGTGAGCAAATACAATTATTTTGACGATGAAATTGAGGAAGAAAACGAAAAAAGGACAAATAAAAAAAGAACAAAAGTTAAAATAGATTTATCCCCTGTTATCAACAAGCTCAAAAAAATAGAAGCCACCGCTGTTGAGGAGGCGGAGGAGGACGTTGAAGTTATTGACAAGTTTCCTCTTTTGCGCCACGAGGTAATAAAAGGCTTATGGATTTTCGGGATAATTATTCTTATTATAATTATTGCGGTTTCGTTTTCCGTTTCGCTCGGCAACAAGAACAAAAAGGCGGAGCGCTTTGACAAGGACGCAGGAAACGTTTGCATTAATTACATAAAAAAATACGGCGCCGTTAAATGGGAAGCGCTTGACGAGGCAAAATACGGCGAAAACAAGGCAAAGCTTACAGGCCTTTGCTATGCAAGGCAAATGGACTTTAACGGCGACAAATCTGACGAATTGATGATTTGCTACAACGACAACAATGTTTACTACCTTGAGGTATGGGGTTATCATGGCGGCAAATTCGTTCAGCTTTACAAAGAGGAAGCCAATTCAAGTGAAAAAGTCAGCGAGGGATATTGGACTGCTTTTTACAGAAAAGGCGACAGATATTTGATTTGCAAGAGCGACAAGAGCAAGCCGAGCGAGGTCACGCTTTATTCACTTCACCACGGCAAATTCAAAAAAAGCGGCAATGCCACTTATGACATAGGAAGCAACACCTATTCAATCGGCGGCAAAGACGTTAAGGATAAATTTGAAACGATTGAGCTTTCATGCTTAAGAAAGTCAAAGGCGGAAGTGACGGTTGACCTTGTAAGCTCCAACATTGACGCTTTCGGAAACATAAGTTCACAGGCAATCACCAACACCTTGAACGAAAAAGAGCGCAAAGCCAACGCTTACTACGAGGTTGTTAAAAAGAGGATTGACAAATACGGCGACCCGAGTATTAAAAGCGAAAACGGTGAAAAATACATTGACGGCCTTGCTTATGTAAGGCAGATTGATTTTGACGGCGACGGCAACGAAGAGCTTTGTATGGTATATCGAACATACAAGAGTTTGAGCAAATATGACGAATTTTCGGGCGATTATATTTATTATGACAAACCGCAGTACAGCCTTGATATTTACAAATGGGACGGCAGTTCGGCAAAGCGAATTTTAAACAAGGAATGTGTTTCCGTTTACTTTGACGATGACACGGTATTTTATTTGCTTCTTAAAAAGGGTAAAAAAACAACAAATCTTTGCACAAACAACTATGATATGGAAAACAAATACAGTTTCACGGCTAATTCGAGAGAATATAAGCTGAAAAAAGGAGCGTTCACTCCGGTTTACAGTGCAAAAGAAGTTAACGATTACGGCTACAAGTCGTTTTATATTAATGACGAGAGAGTTTACAGCCGTGAATGGGAGCAAAAGGGATATAATATCCCACTTTTCTTAAATGATGAGGACAGCGTTAATTCGTCAAAATATGATTTGTTTTATTTTTCAGGTAAAAATTCAAGCGAATTTGAGCAAACGCTCAATGATACGGTTGACGAAATTCAAAAGTTAAATAAAGAATATACACCGGAAAATAATGATTAAAAATAGTGCAAAAACACTCTGTCAAACTTCGAGAAAGTGAGATAAATTTCGTATTTTGCGAGCGGGAGCTGTACGTAGGTACTGCCCCCGAGCAAAAGACGGAAAGCGCCAAAAACGGCAAGGACTCGATGTCCTTGCCGTTTTTCCAATCCTTCCGAGTGCAACAAGTTGCACCTACCTCCATTTGCAAGGGAGGCAAATAGGTTTATTTAATTCGGGGTCCCCGAAAAGCGTAAGCTTTTTGGGGAGAGGAGAAAGAAATGGAGCGTTTATTATAAATTTTTAAAAAATTTATTCGAACACGGAATTTCTTTCGACGAGGCGTGGTTTAGCCGCTTTATCAAAGTTTAATTAATCATTTGGGATAAATGCCTTGTGTACTGCCGAAACGGCTCTGTCTGCGTTTTCTGCGTCAATGATAACAGAAATTTTAATTTCAGATGTAGAAATCATTTGGATATTGATATTTGATTCATAAAGAGCCTCAAACATTTTTGATGCTGTGCCCGGATGAGTTTCCATACCTGCGCCTACGATTGAAACCTTAGCAACCTCTGTGTTGCAAACAATCTTGCAGTTGTCAAGGAAGCTTTCAAGAATTTCAACAGCAACAGGACCGTTATCCTTGCTTACCGTGAATACGATATCCTTTGTGCCGTCTCTGCCGAATGACTGAAGAATGATGTCAACGTTGATATTCTTAGTAGAAAGCTTTGAGAAAATTTTGAAAGCGATACCCGGTGTATCCTGCAAGCCGAGAATTGATACGAGTGCTACGTCCTTATCCTTTGTTACGCCTCTGATGAGCATTTTTTCCATTTTTGTTACCTCCTTAACAATTGTACCCGGAACTGGGTTTAATGATGATAAAACTTCAAGCTCTACGCCGTATTTTTTTGCCATTTCAACCGAACGGTTGTTGAGAACCTGTGCACCGAGTGTTGCAAGTTCAAGCATTTCGTCATAAGTGATTTCCTTAAGCTTCTTTGCGCCTTCAACCTTACGTGGGTCTGCTGTGTAAACACCCTCAACGTCGGTGAAAATCTGGCACTTGTCAGCCTTAAGAGCAGCGGCAATTGCAACAGCCGATGTGTCTGAGCCGCCCCTGCCGAGAGTGGTGAGGTCATCATATCTGTTGATGCCCTGGAAGCCTGCAACCACAACGATATTGCGCTTTGCAATTTCAGCCTGAAGCCTGTTTGGCTTAATGTTTTTAATTCTTGCAGATGTGTAAATTGAATTTGTATTAAAACCTGCCTGCCAGCCTAAAAGACTGATTACAGGGAAGCCAAGCTTCTCAATTGCCATTGCAAGAAGTGAAATAGAAATCTGCTCACCTGCTGTTAAAAGCTGGTCCATTTCTCTTTTAGCAGCCTTTGGATTGATTTCGTTTGCCTTTTCAATAAGATCGTCTGTTGTGTCACCCTGAGCCGAAACAACAACCACAACGTCGTTGCCTTGCTTATATGTGTCTGTAACAATGCGGGCAACATTCATTACACGTTCGGCATTGGCTACCGAAGAACCGCCGAACTTCTGAACAATAAGTCCCATACGTTTGTAATCCTCCAAATTAATTTATATTGATAAACATTAATAGTTTGTAACCTTGATTGTGTTGATAACGTTAATGCCGTCAAGCTTTTTGTTAAGCTTGTTTTCAGTCATAATGTCTGTAATAAATGCAACCTCGTCGCTCGGCTGACCTTTTCTTGAAAGGAACTTAACGTCTGAGAATTTAGCATTAATCTCAGCAGGAGTAGCCTTGGCACGAACGTAAAACGGCATTTCGATTCTTTCTTTATAATCAACAACATAGTCCTCATTACCTGCACCCCAGCCGAAAATCTTTTTCCTCTCTGAGTGCTTAGCGCAGTCGATAATGTCAGCAACAACTGCAGATGCGGTCGGAAGTTTGCCTGCACCCGGACCGTAGAAGCATACGTCGCCGACAGCGTCGCCTCTTACAAGGATAGCGTTGAAAACATCCTTTACGCTTGCAAGCTGAGAACCGTTATAAACTACGGCAGGGCTTACAAAAGCGGCAATTTCATTATCGTTAATATATTTGATTTGACCGAGAAGTTTAATTACTCCGCCTGCATTTTCAATGTAAGATACATCCTCAAGTGTAATGTTTGTGATTCCTTCGGTTTCAACTTGATTTGGATAAACGTGCTTGCCAAAAGCAAGAGATGCAAGAATACAAACCTTGCGGCATGCGTCGTGACCCTCAACGTCTGCTGTCGGGTCCTTTTCGGCATAGCCTTTTTCCTGTGCGATTTTAAGAGCCTCGTCAAATGACATACCCTTTTCAATCATCATTGTAAGGATGAAGTTTGTTGTGCCGTTTAAAATACCTGCAATTCCCTCAATATAGTTGGCTGCAAGGCACTGGCAAAGCGGACGAATAATCGGAATACCGCCGCCTACCGATGCTTCAAAAAGATAGTTTGCTCCGCTTTCCTCGGCAGCCTGTAAAAGCTCAAGTCCTCTCTGCGCAACAAGCTCTTTGTTAGAAGTAACAACGCTCTTGCCTGCCTTAAGAAGCTTCATTGTGAAATCAAATGCAGGATTAACACCGCCCATAGTTTCAGCAACAATCTTTGTTTCCTCGTCATTTAAAATATCATTGAAATCTTTAGTAAACAAATCCTTGTGCGCATCGTTAGGAAAATCACGCAGGTCAAGAATGTGTGAAATTTCAAGCGCTTTGCCGCCTGTTCTTTTTGGAATGATATCACTGTGATGCTCAATAACCTCAACTACGCCTGAACCTACAGTTCCGTAGCCCATAACAGCAACTTTCATATTTTCTACCTCCTATGATAAAACGACGGAATTTACACCGTCAATTTCTTTAATTGAATTTAGTAATTCTTGTTTTGTAGCGGTCATCTCGGCAATTTGCACGGTTACGGAAACATCTGCTACCGAATGAATAGGCACGCTTTGATTTACGGATAAAACGTTTGCCCCTGCCTTGTAAAGCTCGTTCATAAGGCTTGAAAGAACACCCGCATTGTCCATAAGCTTTGCATTGATTGTAGCAGTGTCGCTGCTGTCGTCGCCGTGATATTCAAAAATTGCATCCTTATATTTATAGTATGCGCTTCTTGAAATATCTGCCATTTTAGCTGCCTGCGATGCGCTTTTTGCCTTGCCGCTTGCAAGCAAACTTTTTGCCGTGATTACCTTTTTGTAAATATCCGGCACTATGCTTGCATTTATCAAATAAAAATTTATTTTTTCCATAACCAAAGTGTCCTCCGTACACGGACAATTGTATTACTGTGAAAAACACTTTCTATATATTAGCAAAAAAATGAACAAGTATCAAGTATAAATTTAAAAAAATCTTAATTTCTATTAAAATTACTTGATTAACACTGTGTTTTACATTAAAATAATGTATATATTGAACAAAAGGAAGTATAACTATATGAACTCCAAGGTTGAAAAAAAGAGGGCATTTTTAATTGACCTTTTATATGCCGTGGCAATAATGGCTCTTATTTATGTGTTTTTTAAATACTGTTTTGCCGTTGCCGCCCCGTTTTTGCTCTCGTTTTTCTTCGCAGTTATTTTGCAAAGGCCTATCAGATGGCTTGATAAAAAGACTAAAAATAAATATCATACATTTTGGTCAATTCTGCTGGTGCTTTTATGCGTTGCAATTATTTTAGGTCCTGTTATCTCTATTATTGCCGCTTTGTTTAAGGAAATCGGCAATTTTGCTTCATATTTAGGTAATCAGCTTAACGATTTGCCGACTTTTCTTTTAACGCTTCAAAATGAAATACTTAAGGCTCTTAAATTCTTGCCTGACAGTATTTATACAAGTGTGTCGGAAAATATTACTCAGTTTTTCGGTAATCTTATTAATGATTTTGACGTTTCAAAGCTCGGAATAAATATGAGTTCGATAACTTCGACTCTTACAAGCGGTATCAGCGGAGTATACAGCGTTGTTAAAAATATTCCGTCAATAATCATCGCCGTAGTTATCGGTATTATTGCTTGTATTCTGTTTACAAAGGATTACAAAAGGGTTGTCAGGTTTATTAAGCTCCAGCTTCCCGATAAGCATAAAAATCTTTTGAGCGAAACAAAAAAAGTATTTTCGTCAACGATTCTTAAAATGTGCAGGGCTTATGGACTTATTATGTTTATCACATTTTGTGAGAATTTCATAGGTTTAAGTATTCTTAATTTAATCGGAGTTATGGACAACAATTATGTATTTGTGATTGCAATATGCATTGCCATATTCGATATTCTTCCGGTTGCAGGTTCAGGCGGTATTCTTATTCCGTGGGCACTTGTTGCACTTGTTACCGGCAACGTCGGTCAGTGCATAGGATTGCTTGTAATCTATGCGATTATTACTGTTGTAAGACAGTATATTGAGCCAAAGATTGTCGGCAATTCTCTCGGAGTTCATCCTCTCGTTACTCTTGCAGGTCTTTATTTCGGCTTAAAACTGTTCGGATTTATGGGTATGTTTATTGTTCCTATTTGCGTTATGACGGTAAAGGCATTTAACGACGCAGGAAGAATACACCTATACACACCTCCCGAAAGAAATTAAGACTTTGATAAATCGGCTAAAGCGCGCCACGTCGAAAGAAACTCCGTGTTTGAATGAATTTTTTACAAAATTCATAATAAACACTACGTTCCTTTCTTCTTTTCCCCACCAAATTTTCAATTTGTCGGGGACCCACGATTTGAAAAAATTGTATATTTCCAAAGCAGTTTGAATGTAATATTCAGGCTGCTTTTTTATGATTTGTTAATTTTTTTTAATCATTGTATGATTTTGTGGATTTTGTTTTTTTAATATGGTAATATATTTCTTGTTTTGAAAAGAGGTATATTAAAATATGGCTGTAAAAGCTAAAGCGAAAAGAAAAAATAAAAAATTAAATAAAAAGAATAAATTTATAATTGCGCTTAGCGTTGTTTTGGCTTTTGCGCTTGCAATCGGCGGCAGCGCCCTTGTTTTCAGAGGCAGGGAAAAGGTGTATTATGATTTCGGAAAGGAAACAGCAAGGGGATATGACGTGTCGGAGCACAACGGCAAGATTGATTGGCAGTCGCTCAAAAACGAGGTCGATTTTGTGTTTATCCGAGTAGGCTATCGAGGATACGGAACAGGCACCATTTGCGAGGATAAGTGTGCAAAGGATAATTTAAAAGGTGCTCAAGAGGCGGGTATTCCTTACGGCGTTTATTTCTATTCTCAGGCAACTGACGAAAAGGAGGCTGAGGAAGAAGCAAGATTTGTAATCAAAACGCTTGCACTTTATAAGCCAAAGTTGCCTATTATTATTGACTATGAATATCCTGTTGATGAAAACGGCGATAATACCGGCAGAATGTGGGAGGCGACTCTTTCTAAGCAGGAGTGCACAAATACTGTTGCCGCCTTTTGCGAAAAGGTGCAAAAATACGGATATATGGCAGGTGTTTACGCTTCTTCTTATCTTTATAACAATGATATAAATACAAAAAAGCTTCCTAAGGATACCGTTATTTGGGTGGCAGATTACAATGATGCGGTTACTGCTTCATCGGCTTATCATATCTGGCAATATTCACGAACCGGAAAAAGCGACAGTGTTGAGAGCAAATATATAGATTTAAATTATTGGTACAGCAAAAAGCAGAAATGAGGAAATATAAATGAAAAAAGTAAATAAAGTTATATCCTTTTTGCTTGCGTTTATTATGCTTTTTACGTCAACGAGTGTATATGCAAGCACCAAGACGAGAAGCAAATATACCGGTATAACATATACTCATAATTCTAAGTTCAAAAATAAAGAACTTGTTTACGGTATGGACGTTTCTCAGCATAACGGCAAAATCAATTTTAAAAAGGCAAAGCGTGACGGAATTGAGTTTGTATTTATTCGTGTGGGATACACGGGATATACAAAATCCTCTTTTTCGCTTAATTTGGATAAGAAGTATAAAACATATATTAAGGACGCAACAAAGGCAGGTCTTAAGGTCGGAGTTTATTGGTATTCTCAGTCCACCAAGGTAAGCGAGGCAAAAAAGGAGGCAAAAGCTCTTTTAAAAGCGATTAAGGGCTACAGCATAACTATGCCGGTAGTGTTTGATTATGAATTTGCTGACACGAAAAAAGGCAGACTTGACAGCGCAAAACTTTCAAAAACGAATATGACTGCTAATGCTCTTGCTTTTTTAAATACGGTTTCAAATGCGGGATATGACGCTTGTATTTACGCAAGTGAAAATTTCCTTGAGGAGCATCTTTATGCCAATCAAATTTCATCAAGCTTTAAGGTTTGGCTTGCAAATTACAGCTCAAAGACAAATTATAAGGGCGATTATGAATTTTGGCAGCATACCGCCAAAGGCAGAGTAAGCGGTATGAGGGGTAATGTTGATATCAATTTTTGGTACAAGGGTGAAAACTCAACATATTTGGGCACGCAGGTTTATACCGGTGCTCCGATTGAATGTGGAGTATATGCCGCAATTGACGGCAAGGCGCTTGTTGAAAATGTTGATTATACTCTGACCTATTCAAATAATGTTAATGTGGGTACTGCCCATATCACATTAAACGGAATAGGCGAGCATAAGGGCTTGAAACATAATTATACCTTTAATATTATTCCAGATAAGGTGAAGAGAGTTAAGTATATTTCAAGTGAAAATATGTCATTGAAGCTTTCGTGGAACAGCGTTTTGGGCGCAGATGCTTACGTGATTACTGCCGAAAGTATAAATAATTTTAAAACGTTTACCAAAACCGTGTATGGCAGGACAGAGGGTGAGATTGAAGGCCTCATTGACGGCAATGAATATATTGTCACTGTTCGTGCGCTCGGCTATGATTCTAAGGGCAATGCCTTGTCGGGTGAGCCGTCTGATTATATTTCTTCCAAAACAACAGGCAATAAAGTCAGCGGCATTAAAGTTAGCACAAGGGCGGGAAAGTCAATAACTCTCTCGTGGTACAGGATTGCCGATTGCGAAAGTTATACCGTTTATCAATATGACAGCGCTTTAAAGGAATATAAACCCGTCGGCAAAACAGACGGAAATACCGATTCGTTAAAAATTTCTCATCTTAAGCAAGGCTTATCATATAAATTTACAGTTTGTGCAAATAAGCAAAACAGGCAGTGCGAGCCGAGCGATGCTTTTTCCGCCGTTACCGTGCCGAAAAAGGTTTCAAACAAATCGGCAAAGAGTAAGAAAAGCAGAAGAATAACCTATTCGTTTAAAAAGGTTAATGCCACGGGTTATCAATACCAGTGGTCTACTCATAGAAATTTCAAATCGAATTTCTTAACCAAAAACACAAAATCAACAAAAGTTACCATTAAAACCGCTCAAAGCAGGCGCAGATATTATGTTCGTGTTCGTGCTTATAAAACGGAGCGGGGCGGAAAGAAAATCTACGGCAAATGGTCAAATGTTAAAAGTGTCAGGGTAAAATAATGTTAAGCGGTATGTGATTTTTTACGTGCCGCTTATTTTTTATTGCCTTTTGATTGAAATTGCGCTAAAATAGACGTGTTACAAACTAAATCTTTGTGAGGTAAATATATGAGCAGAGAGTGGACGAAAAATTTAAGAAATATCGAGCCTTATGTTCCCGGCGAACAGAGTAAGGATAAAGATATAGTTAAAATCAATGCAAACGAAAATCCGTATCCTCCATCGCCAAAGGCGGCCGAGGTACTTAAAAGTTTTGATACAAATAAGCTGCGCTTTTATCCGAGTGCAAATTCAACAAAGCTTAAAGAGGCAATTGCAAAATATTATAAAGTTGACGTGTCAAACGTCTTTGTCGGCAACGGTTCGGACGATGTGCTTGCGGTAGCGTTTCAGTCCTTTTTCAACAGCGAAAAGCCGATTGTCTATCCTGATTTGACATACAGTTTTTATCCCGTTTGGTGTTCGCTATTCGGCATCAAATATAAAAATTATCCCGTAGGTGATGATTTCAGAATTAATCCCGAAGATTATAAAGAAAAAAACGGCGGTGTTGTAATTCCTAATCCCAATGCACCGACCTCTCTCGGCGAAGGTCTTGATTTCGTGGAAAAAATACTTGATTATAATCAGGACAGCGTTGTGATTATTGACGAGGCTTATGTTGATTTCGGCGGCACGTCAAGCATTCCTCTTATTGATAAGTATGAAAATCTGCTTGTAACGGGCACATTCTCAAAGTCACGTTCGCTTGCAGGGCTTCGTATCGGCTTTGCAATAGGAAGTAAAGCGCTTATTGATGTTATGGAGGCTGTTAAAAATTCGTATAATTCCTACACGGTTGATTCTCTTTCAATAGAAATGGGTGCGGCAAGCATTGAGGATGACGAATACTTCAAATCAACCTGCAAAAAGGTTATCAAAACGAGGGAGAGAGTTACGCTTGAGCTTGAAAAGCTCGGCTTTGACGTTCTCGACTCTCAAACCAATTTTATTTTTGTAACTCACAATAAGCATAATATGAAATCGCTTTTTGAATATCTTAAAACGCAAAAGGTGTTTATACGCTATTTTTCTTTGCCGAGGATTGAAAATTATGTGAGAATTACAATCGGCACAAATGAGGAAATGGATATTTTTCTTGAAAAAACTAAGGAGTTTATTTTAAATGACAACAAGTAAAAAGGGTGCAATAATTTTTCTTTGGATATTAAATATTTTAAATGTTCTGGCAGGCTTTATTTCGCAGTTTGAAATTTTGCTCGGAAAAGATATAACATCGATTATTCCGATTAACGCACCGCTTTCGGTTAATCAAATTGTACTTGTCAATTTTATGGCACTTGCGGTAACGACTGTGCTTATTGCGGTAATACTTACTTATCTTGTAACCGATATCCCGTATTCTCCACTTGAAATATTGGAAAACTTTTCTCCGCTGTTTTTAATACCGAGCGGTGTGGCTGCAATTTTAGGAATAGTTAACGCAATAAAAGCCGATATTGCTGCAGATAAAATCTGGCTTATTGCTTGTATGATAATCTATATTTTAATCTCAATTATCGAAATCTCATGTCTGTTGACCGTTAAGCAGGACGCAGAGGAATAATATAAAAAACATAAAAAAACAAAGGCACGAGAATTTCTCGTGCCTTTTAAATATTCTATTAATATTAAAGATGAAAGACAATATCATCGCTCTTCTTGTTGAATATCCATATTCCGACTGCAAGCGTTGCAAACGATACAACCGCTGCGTAAGCAAACAGCTTAGGGCTGAGCATATAGCCGTAAAGAACGCTTTGCCTAAACATTTCAATCATTGAATAAAGCGGATTGATTTTAATAAGGATTCTTGTCCAATGGCCTGTAATTCTTTGGAAAGGATATACGATAGGAACCATATAGAAAAGAAGCTGAGTAAGAACGTCCCAAATGTATTCAACATCTCTGAAATATACGCCGATAACCGAAAGAATAAGTCCTACTCCCGTGCAGAAAATAAGCAAAAGGAACATAGGCACAACACTCATAAACACATACGGCGTGATATGAAGATTTGAACCGCCGCTAATGCCTGTAAGCTTAAAGAATATCCATACGCAGATAAGGCAGAGAAGCGATATCGCAAACGTAACGAAATTTGAAAAAATCGACGAAAGCGGATACATATATTTAGGAACATATACCTTTTTGATAATGCTTGCGTTTCGCCTAAACGAGGTCATAGCCTGCTTTGTTGACGAAGTAAAGAAGCTGAATAAAAGTCGACCTGTAAAAAGATAAACAGGGAAGCAAATTACGTGCTTGTTTGACTTTCCGAAGATACCGCCGAATACAACTGAAAGAACAATCATCTGCAAAAGCGGCTGGATAAAGCTCCAAAGAATACCGAGCCATGAATTTCTGTATTTAAGCTTAACGTTTTTAGCTGTAAGCTCCTTTAAAAGATTTCTGTATTTTTTAAAGGTCTTAACATTACGGTCAAGCTCTTTATTACCTGTACTCATATAAGCACCTCATATATATTATGATATCTAACGTTTTAGAATTATATCACAATATGTTTCATTTTTCAACAAAAAATAATGTTAATATGATTTATTTAAACATTTTTGCTATTTCGCTTGCCACAATTTTAGCACTTTTGTTGCCGTCAATTACGATGTCTGCACACGCAAGATATTTGGATTTTCTCTCGTCATAAAGCGATTTTGCCTTTTCCTTATCCTGAAAAAGCGGGCGTGTTGACGTGTCGCCTATTCTTTCGCAAATAATATTGAAATCAACGTCAAGAAATATTATTTTGCCCGAATTTTTAACTGCGTCAACATTTCTTTGATATGTCATTGCTCCGCCTCCGGTTGACACTACGCAGTTTTGCATAGAAGCTACCTTTTTGCAAGCCTGATATTCAAGCTCTCTGAAAAAATCCTCGCCGTATTCGGAAAAAATATTTTTGATTTGAGTGCCTTGCTCGTTTTCGACCATATTGTCTGTATCAACAAATTTTCTGCCCGTCATTCTTGCAAGCTCGTGGCCTATTGTTGTTTTGCCCGAACCCATAAAGCCGCATAAAATTATATTCATATTTTTTCCATTTCCTCTTGCGTTATTTTTAAAACTTTTTTAATGTCGTCCATAGTAAATTCGGTGTCAAACCAAATTTCCTGGGCAACTGCGGCTTGCCAAACAAGCATTGAAAGACCGTTTGAATATTTAATTCCGGCTTCTTTTGCATATTTTAAAATCAATGTTTCCTGCGGATTATAAACAGCGTCAAAAACAGCCTTGCATTTTTGTACCTTTTCCTTAGGCAAAACGCTTGCGTCAACCTTAGGAAACATTCCGACAGGCGTACCGTTTATAAGTAAATCAAATTCGCCCTCAACATCGCCAAGCTTAACAACCTTTGCCTGTTTATCAAGCTTGTCCTTTATTTCACTTTTGATGAGATTTGCAGCCGGCATACTGCTATCTCTTACCGCAATTGTTAAATCAGCGCCTGCAAGTATGCTTTCAAATGCAAACATTCTTGAAACGCCGCCGCTGCCGCATAAAAGCACCTTGCCGCCAAGGTCGATTTCTGCCATTTCAAGCGCACGAAGAAATCCGAAGCAGTCGGTGTTGTGGCCCGTTGCCTTGCCGTTTTCGATTTTTACGGTGTTTACTGCGCCGAAAAGCTGTGCTCTTTGCGATAAGCCGTCAAGCATTGGGATAATTCCCGTCTTGTGAGGAATTGTAACGTTGAAGCCGTCGAGCTTTTTAAGCTTTTTATATTCGATTTTCAAATTTTCAGGTGCAATTTCATTCAGATTATAACTTGCGTCAATATTCTTGATTTTAAAAAGCTCCTTGTGAATTATCGGTGACATGGAATGACCTAAAGGGTAGCCGATTAAACAAAAATTATTCATTAATATTTGCCTCTTAAAAAATAGTTTAAAATAATTATTGACAAGTCAAAAATAATTTTATAATATGATAATAACATAATGATTTAATTTAAACAACATTTTTTTGAGGTGAACATATTATGGTATTCGAAAAATTAAAGGAAATCTTGGCAGAACAGCTTGACGTTGACGCCGATTCAATCACGAAAGACAGTATGCTTATTGAAGATCTCGGTGCTGACAGCCTTGACGCTATTGATATTGTGATGTCTGTTGAAGATGAATTTAAGATTGAAGTGCCTGATGAAATTATTGAAAAAATTGAAACCGTCGGCGATATGCTTAATTATATTGAAAACAATATTTAACGTTTGATTTTATATTACGGTCATAGTTTGTTGTAATAGACAAACTATGGCTTTTTTTCTATATTCGGTGGCGAAAATTAACAAACTAAACAAAAATCAACAAAAGTATAAAAACTATGTCTATAATTTTTATATATATTGACAATAACTTTTAAAAGCGGTAAAATAACTGTAAGCGTTTTATGACCATTTTGAGAGGTGTAACACTTATGGCAGAAAAAGAAAAATACATTATGGCGCTTGATCAAGGAACTACTTCCTCAAGGGCAATTATTTTTAACAAGAAAGGTGAAATTGTTGCCAAGGCGCAAAACGAATTTGCTCAGCATTATCCTGAAAACGGATGGGTTGAGCACGACCCTATGGAAATTCTTTTTTCGCAAACAAGCGCAATGCTGACGTGTTTAAGGCTTGAAAAAGTAGACCCTAAGGACATAGTCGGCATAGGTATTACAAATCAGCGTGAAACCACAATTGTTTGGGAAAAGGAAACGGGCAAGCCTGTTTATAATGCAATTGTTTGGCAATGCAGGCGCACCGCTCCTATTTGTGAGGAACTTAAGGCGGAGGGCTTGTCGGATTATGTAAAAGAAACAACAGGCCTTTTGATTGACGCTTATTTCAGCGGCACTAAAATAAAGTGGATTCTTGACAATGTTGAGGGTGCAAGGGAAAAGGCGGAAAGAGGCGAGCTTCTTTTCGGCACTGTCGATACATGGCTTATTTGGAATTTGACCAACGGCAAGGTGCACGTGACGGATTATTCAAATGCGTGCAGGACCATGCTTTTTGACATTAATAAGCTTTGCTGGGATCCATATCTTTGTGAAAAACTCGGTATTCCTATGAGTATGCTGCCCGAAGTTAAGCCGTCAAGCTGTATATATGGCAAGCTTGCGCATATAACAGGTATTGAGGATATTGCCGAAGTGCCAATCGCAGGTGCAATAGGCGACCAACCGGGTGCTCTTTTCGGTCAAGGCTGTTTTAAGGCGGGTCAGGCTAAAAATACTTACGGCACAGGTTGCTTTTTGCTTATGAACACGGGGGATAAGCGTGTTAATTCAATGTCAAATCTTCTTTCGGGTATCGCTTGGGGTATCGGAGATGAGATTACTTATTCGCTTGAAGGCTCTGCTTTCAATGCCGGCTCGATTATTAAATGGCTTCGTGACGAGGTTGAGCTTATAAAAACCGCACGTGAATGTGACGAATATGCCGAGCAGGTGGAGGATTCCAACGGTCTTTACTTCGTTCCTGCATTTACCGGTTTGGGCGCTCCTTATTGGGATATGTATGCAAGGGGAGTTATGGTAGGCTTAACACGTGGAGTTAATAAAAAGCATATTTGCCGTGCCGTGCTTGAAAGCATAACATATCAAATGACAGACTTGCTTGAGGCTATGATGAACGATTCAGGCATAGTATTAAAGGATTTGAGGGTTGACGGCGGCGCTTCCGTTTCAAACATTATGATGCAAATACAGGCGGATATGACCGGCGTTAATGTAAACAGGCCTAAAAATGTTGAAACCACGGCGCTCGGTGCGGCTTATTGCGCAGGTCTTGCAACAGGCGTTTGGGACAGTCTTGAGGAAATCGAGGCGAACAGAGCGGTTGACAGGATTTTTGTTCCGTCAATGGAAATTTCAAAGCGAAATCAAAAATATTCCGATTGGAAGCGTGCTGTTGAACGCTCACGCAATTGGGAAAGATAAAATTATAAAATATATTGATATTTATTATAAAAGGAGATAAAATTATGGGTAAAGTTGTTTGTCCTTGGGACACATTAATTAATTTTGTAACAGATACATTTGTAGGTTACGGTATTCCGAGAGAGGATGCCGAAATATGCACCGACATTCTTCTTGAGTCGGACAGACGAGGTATTGAAAGCCACGGCTGTAACCGCTTTAAGCCGATTTATCTTGACAGAATTAAAGCAGGTATTCAAAATCCGATTACTGACTTTGAGGTGGTTAAGGAAACCCCTTGCACCGCAGTAGTTGACGGTCACGACGGAATGGGCCAGGTTATCGGCTACAAGTCAATGCAAATGGCTATTGATAAGGCAAAAAAATACGGTATGGGTATGGTTGCCGTTCGTAATTCCTGCCACTATGGTATTGCCGGCTATTATGCAACTATGGCAACAAAGCAGGGCTGTATCGGTATTACAGGTACAAATGCACGTCCGTCTGTTGCGCCTACCTTTGGAGTTGACGGTATGTTCGGTACTAACCCGCTTACTATCGGTATTCCAACCGATGAAGAATTTGATTTTGTTATTGATTGTGCAACTTCTATTACTCAAAACGGTAAAATTGAGTATTATGAAAGAATAGGCGAGGATGTTCATCCGGGAACTATTATCGGCAGAGACGGCAAGGAAATCAGCGGTGATGCAGGCGAAGCTTTGAAGAAAATTCGTTCGGGCGATGCGGCACTTACAACACTCGGCGGTATCGGCGAGGCACTCGGCGGATATAAGGGCTATGGCTACGCTATGGTTATTGAGCTTCTTTCTGCTGCTTTGCAGGACGGTAATTACGGTAAGGCTCTCAACGGCAAGGATGAAAACGGAAAGCTTGCTCCTTATCATCTCGGTCATTTCTTTATCGCTATTGATACCGGCCATTTTGTAGGCGAAGAAGAAACAAGGAAGAAGGCAGGCGAAATTATTCGCTCTGTTCGTAATTCAACAAAGGCGCCGGGCTGTGACAGAATTTACACGGCAGGTGAGAAGGAATATGACATTTGGCAGCAGAGAAAGGACAGCGGTGTTCCTATCAATGAATCTGTTCAAAAAGAAATGAATGAGGTTCGTGACGAACTCGGTCTTACACAATATAAGTTCCCTTGGGAATAATATATAAAGTTTAAATTATGAGGTGACACAAACTATGGATTATCGTAAAGAATCATTAAGGCTTCACGGAGAATGGAAGGGCAAAATCGAAGTGAACGCAAGGGCAAAGGTAAACGATAAGGACTCTCTTTCGCTTGCTTATACACCGGGCGTAGCGGAGCCTTGCCTTGCAATTAAGGATGATTATAAAAAGAGCTGGGAGCTTACAAGACGTTGGAATATGGTAGCCGTTATTACAGACGGAACTGCTGTTTTGGGTCTTGGCGATATCGGTCCTGAGGCAGGTATGCCTGTTATGGAGGGTAAATGCGTTCTCTTTAAAGAATTCGGCGATGTTGATGCATTTCCGCTTTGCGTTCGTACCAAGGATGTAGACGAATTTGTTGAAACTGTTTATAATATCAGCGGCTCGTTCGGCGGCATTAATCTTGAGGATATTTCAGCGCCTCGTTGCTTTGAAATAGAGGAAAAGCTTAAAGCTAAATGCGATATCCCTATTTTTCACGACGACCAGCACGGCACGGCAGTTGTTGTTTCAGCTGCATTGATTAACGCAACAAAGCTTACGGGCAAAAAACTTTCGGACTGTAAAGCAGTTATTAACGGCTCAGGTGCAGCAGGTATTGCAATTGCAAAACTTCTTATGACCTTAGGCCTTCGTGATGTTATTCTTTGCGACAGAACAGGTGCTATTTATGAGGGCAGAGAAAAGCTTAACCCTTCTAAAGAGGCAATCGCTAAGGTTACTAACAGAGAGATGACTAAGGGCACACTTGCAGATGCAGTTAAGGGTACGGATATCTTTATCGGCGTTTCGGCTCCGGGTGTTCTTACTACTCAAATGATTAAGACTATGAATTCTGACCCGGTTGTTCTTGCAATGGCTAATCCTACTCCTGAGATTATGCCTGACGAGGCTAAGGCAGCAGGCGCTAAAATTGTAGGTACAGGCCGTTCCGACTTCCCTAACCAGATTAATAACGTTGTTGCATTCCCCGGTATTTTCCGTGGTGCGCTTGACGTAAGGGCAAGTCAGATTACAGAAAATATGAAGATTGCCGCAGCTTATGCCATTGCTTCTCTTGTTGATGATGATAAGCTCAGCGTTGATTATATTCTTCCTTATGCATTTGATGAAAGAATTAAGGATACCGTTGCAAAGGCTGTAGCAGATGCCGCAGTTAAGGACGGCGTAGCAAGACTTTGATAAAGTGGATATCGTCGAAAGAAATTCCGTGTTTGAATAAATTTTTTCAAAATTTATAATAAACACTCCATTCCTTTCTCCTCTCCCCAAAAAGCTTACGCTTTTCGGGGACCCCGATTGAAATTCCGTGTTTGAAAAATCAAATAAATAACAAAAAGCGTTGGAGATTTTAATTATCTCCAACGCTTAATTTTTTTGCGCATATTTATTTTATGCAAGCGAACTTTCTTTATTTTTAATGCCCTTATTGATGAATATAAACATAATTATACTCATTATTACACAGCATATATCTGCTGCTGTCTGCGACCAAATTATGCCATCAAGTCCGATAAGCTTATTCATAATAAAGAGCATAGGAACATAGATAACTCCTTGCCTGCCAAGGGAAAGAATCATACTTTGAATACCCTTGCCCATTCCTTGGAATGAGAAATTGAGCACAAACATAATGCCGATAACAGGACCTGACGCCATAAGTGCAAGAAGCATTTTAACACCGAGGTCGATAACTTGGGCGTCATTGATAAACAGCTCGATAACATTTCTTCTAAACAGCAGATAAAAGCCTGTCATGGCAGTGCCGATGATAATGTTGCAGATTATGCTGAAACGCAGGCATTTTCTCATTCTCTTATAGTTTTGAGCGCCGTAGCAGTAGCCGACAAGTGGTTGAACACCCTGACCGAGACCGATTTGAAGCATAACGACAAGCATATTTGCTTTCATTGCAATTCCCATTGCGGCAACTGCGCTGTCGCCGTATTTGATAAGAACAACGTTTACAATAATATTGCTTATGCTCATAAGAAGACTGTTAATAGCAGCAGGAAGTCCTACCCCGATAACGCCTTTAGTAATTCCGTGCCCCATAGCAAAACGTTTTGGAGAAATACTTAAAATGCTCTTTCCTCTGAGAAAATAAATAAGAAAATAAATAACCGATACTATGTTGCCGATAACAGTTGCGATTGCCGCACCTGCAACGCCCATATCAAATCCAAAAGGCATATTGATGCCGAAAAGCTTATCACCCGTATGCAAAATGAAAATCGGGTCAAGAATTATATTTGTAATTTGACCGATAACAGAGCCTATCATTGACTCTTTTGCCGCACCCTCGCCACGAACGAGATTTGATGCCGTGATTGAAAGCACGATTGACGGAGCACCAAGCGCTACCCATTTAAGATAATCTGCGGCTAAGCCGAGCGTGTTTTCGCTTGCACCTACAAGCATAAGAATTTGATTTTTTAATGTAAAAAATATTATTCCGAGTACCAAACCTACTGCGATTGAGGCATATATGCAAAATGCGCTGATTGTTTTAACCCTGTCTTTTCTGCCCTCGCCGAGTGAACGGCTGACAAATGCACAACCGCCTACTCCAAAAAGGTTACCCGTTGCAATGAAAAGCAAAAAAAGCGGCATTGAAACCGAAACTGCGGCTACCTGATTGCTGTCGCCCGTTTGACCTACAAAAAATGTGTCCGCAAGGTTATATACAATATTGATAAGCATACTCAGCATACTCGGCAAAGCCATAGTCATTACCGCTTTCGGTATTGTATATTCTTCAAAAACTTTTGTATTGTCTTTCATATTTATCATATCCTTTCATAATATTTGCTGTAAGAATTTAGTAAATTATAATCTGTCCGTAATATCAATAAGATTTTGCATTGTCAGCTTTTCAGGCCTGATATTGATTTCAAGCCCAAGTTCGGTGAATATTTCGGTGATTTTTTGCTTAGAAACTCCCATTGTGTTTGAAATGCTGTTGAGCGCCGTTTTTCTCCTTTGCGCAAATGCACATTTTACCAATGAGAAAAATTTTTTCTTGTTTTCAATTTGATATTTGTCCTCATCGTTTAATACCAATTTGATTACAACGCTGTCAACCTTTGGGCTTGGCATAAAACTCTCTCTCGGCACATCAAAAAGGATTTCACCGCTTGCATAAAAATTAACTGCAACCGATACTGCGCCTGCCTGCCTTGTGCCAACCTCGGCGCAAAGGCGCTCGCCTGCCTCTTTTTGCACCATTACAACTATTTCGTCAATAGGCAATTCGTTTTCAAGAAGCATCATTATTATAGGTGATGTAATATAATAAGGCAAATTTGCGCATACTTTAATATTGTCGCAACCCTCAAATTTTTCCTTAATAAGTTTTTTTAGGTCAAGCTCCATAACGTCGCCGTTTACAATTTCAAGATTGTCAAAATCAGCAAGCGTTTCGTCAAGAACGGGCAACAGCCTTTTATCAAGCTCGATTGAAACGACCTTTTTTGCCACCTTGCAAAGCTCCTTTGTAAGAACTCCTATGCCGGGGCCTATTTCAAGCACACCTGTTTTACTGTCTGCATTTAACGACTGCGCCATTTTAGGGCAAACATTTGGGTCAATTAAAAAGTTCTGACCGAGTGCCTTTGAAAAGGTGAAGCCGTATTTTGAAAGTATTTTTTTTATTGTATTGATATCATATAAATTACAGTCCATATTACACCTGACCTGATTTTATGCCGTCATTTTGCAAAAAAGGACGGGAAATTCGGCAAACAATGTTCGCTCTTACGAGTTAAAATCAATGATTTATCTTAATTTGCGAGTATTCTATCACATTCAAAAATAGTTTACAATATTATTGTTGACATTTTGTTAAATTGTGCTAAAATATCGTTTAGTCGGCTAATGTTAGTTGACTAAATTTATTAAAGAAATCGTAATTATCATTATATAAGGTTGGTGAAATAATGAATTATAAACGCAGGCAGCCGCCTAAGGAGGAGCTTATAGGGCCGAGAGTCAATTTTTTATCACGCCTTGTTCGTTGCAAATTTAACGACATTATAAGCGAGGAGGGGCTTTACTCCGGTCAGCAGGATATCCTTTTTGCCGTTCTTGAAAATGAGGGCATAACCTCAAGCAAACTTGCCGAGATAACAGGTGTGTCGGCGGCAACAATGAGTGTGTCTGTCAAAAGAATGGAAAAAGCGGGCTTTATTGTTAAAAAGCCTGACGAAAATGATGCAAGAATAATGCATATTTATCCGACTGAAAAGGCAAAAGCCGTTCCGGGTAATACAAGAGAAAAGATAAATGAGCTTGAGCTTATATTGAAAAAAGGAATGGATGAGGATAAAGCGCTTGAGTTTGCGCATTATTTACAGCGTGCTATTGATAATTTGTTAGAAGAATTCGGCAATTGCTGTGAAAAAGGAGATGAGTGAAAATGTTAAAAAAATTAGGAAAATATATGAAAGGGCTTGGCTTTCTTTCGCTTATAAGTGCACTGGGTATGATTATCGAGGCTGTTTGTGAGCTTGCGTTGCCGTCGCTTGCAAATAACATTTACGAAACGGTTAATGTTGCCACCTCGCCTGACCAAACTAAAGCATATGTTTTGAAAATGGGCTTTTGTATGCTCGGCTTGGCTGTTATCGGTCTTTGCGGCGGTCTTACAACCATGAAGGCTTCGGCAGTAGTCAGCCAGCGCTTTGCGTTCAGGCTTAGAAATGATGTGTATAGAAAAATAAGCAATTTTTCATTCAGAAATATTGATAAGTTTTCAACTGCTTCTCTTACTACGAGGCTTACAAACGATATCACAATGCTTCAGCAGGTGGTTATGATGTCACTTCGTATTTTGGTAAGAGGTCCTGCGCTTTTGATTGTTGCGGCAGTTATGGCAGTAAGAATTAATCCTAAAATGTCGGCAACGCTTCTTATTATGCTTCCTATAATTATCGTTATAGTAGCGCTTATTATGAAGTTCGGCTTCCCAATGTTTCAAAAGATGCAGAAAAAGGTTGATAACGTAAACCGTGTAGTTCAGGAAAACCTTATAGGTATGCGTGTTGTTAAGGCTTTCGTGCGTGAGGACCACGAAAAGGATAAATTCCATAAGACATCTGATGACCTTGCAAAGCAGGGCGCTATGGCTTCGGGACTTATCGTTACCGTTATGCCTGTTATGATGCTTCTTTTTAATGCCGTAATCGTGTTCACATATTATAAGGGTGCGCTTTCGGCTAATGAGGGTGTTATGCAGGTAGGTCAAATTTCCGTATTTGCTTCTTATGTTGTTCAAATTCTTTCGAACCTTGTTATGATTTCAATGATGCTTTTGCAGCTTGCAAGAGGTAAAGCTTGTGCAGAGCGTGTTGTTGAGGTTCTTGATACGGAGATTGATATTGTTAATCCTGAAAATGCGTTTGTTCCTACAGAGCCGAAGGGTGAGGTTGAATTTAAAAATGTAAACTTTAAATATGACCCCGAATCCCATGGCGATAATATTCTTGAAAATATCAGTTTTAAGGCAAAGCCGGGTCAGATTGTAGGTATCGTCGGCGGTACGGGCTGCGGTAAATCAAGCCTTGTTAATCTTATTCCACGTCTTTATGACGCAACGCAGGGTGAAGTGCTCGTTGACGGCGTTAACGTTAAGAAATATGACCTTAAAGCGCTTCGTGAAATGATAGGCGTTGTGCTTCAAAAAAATGTTCTTTTCAGCGGAACTATTGAGGAGAATATTCGTTGGGGTAAAAAGGACGCTACTCACGAGGAAATTGTTGCGGCGTGCAAGGCGGCTCAGGCAGACAGCTTTATTAATGAACAGCCTGACGGATATAATACTTATCTTGCGCAGGGCGGTCTTAATCTTTCCGGCGGTCAAAAGCAACGTCTTTGCATTGCCCGTGCCATGATTAAAAAGCCTAAAATCCTTATTCTTGACGACTCAACAAGTGCTGTCGATACCGCAACAGAGGCAAAAATCCGTGAAAGTTTTTACAGTGACCTTAAAGATACAACCGTATTTATCATTGCTCAGCGTATTTCATCTGTTAAGGATGCCGATGAAATTCTTGTTGTTGACGACGGTAAGATTAAGGGTGTCGGCAATCACGATGAACTTATAAAAACAAACGAGATTTATCAGGAAATTTATAATACACAACAGAAAGGAGTGCTTGAATAATGCCACCAATGGGACCTCCGGGCAGAAAAAATGATTTCAAAAAGCCCAAGAATGCTAAGCAGACATTTACAAGAATCCTTAAATATATGGGCAAAAACAAGCTCTTTTTGATTGTTGTATTTATAATGCTTATTTTAAGTACGGTTTGCAATATTGCCGCATCTTATTGCCTGAAACCGATACTTAACGATGTTGCCGCCGCTATTAAGGCAGGCACGTTTATGGATGAGGGAATTAAAACCCTTGTCAAAAATCTTATTAAGCTTTCGATTTTATATGTAGGCGCATCGCTTTTCTCATTTGCACAAAGCAAAATTATGGTAACTCTTGCATATAAGACTACTAACCTTATTCGTAAGGATTTGTTTGACCATATGCAAACCTTACCGCTCAGATTTTTTGATTCAAAAACTCACGGCGAAATTATGAGCCGCTTTACCAACGACGTTGATAACGTTCAAATGATGCTTGAGCAGTCGATGGTACAGCTTGTTTCATCGGCATTTACCTTTGTCGGCATAGTCGCAATGATGATAGTATTAAGTCCTACGCTTTTTGCATTTGCGCTTATTTTTCTTATAATTATGCTTATTACCGTATCGCAGATAGGCAAAAAATCGAGAAAATACTTTAGGCTACAGCAAAAAAACCTCGGCGTTATGAACGGTAATATCGAGGAATCTGTTGAGGGTATGAAAGTTATTAAGGTTTTCAACCACGAGCAGCAGGCGTTCGACGAATTTGAAGAAACTAATGAAAGCTTCAGAAAAGCTGCAACAAACGCAAACTTTTTCTCAGGTATAATGGGCCCTTGCTCAACAGGTATCAATAATGCAAGCTATGCAACCATTGCACTTGTCGGCGGACTTTTGGCATTGACGGGAAGCCTTGATATCGGTACTTTCTTTACTTTCCTCAGCTATTCAAAGCAGTTTACACAGCCGATTAACCAAATCGCAAACCAAATGAATACCGTATTTTCTGCCCTTGCAGGCGCAGAACGTGTATTTGAAATTATGGATATGAGTCCGGAAATTGACGACGGTACCGTAACTCTCAGCGAGGAAAAAACGGCTGACGGCAAAAAGTGGTTTTGGCTTGACGGGGATAAGAAAATTCCTGTTGAGGGCAAGGTTGTATTTGAGGACGTTGACTTTAGTTACGTTCCCGAAAAGCAGGTGCTTAAGGATATTAACCTTTATGCAAAGCCGGGTCAAAAGATTGCTTTTGTAGGCTCAACCGGTGCAGGCAAAACTACTATTACAAATCTTATCAACAGATTTTATGATATCGAGCGTGGCTCAATCACATACGATTCAATTGATATTAAGCGTATCAAAAAGGACGATTTGAGAAAGAGCCTTGCAATCGTTTTGCAGGATACGCATATGTTCACGGGAACTATTATGGATAATATTCGATACGGCAGGCTCAACGCAACAGACGAGGAATGTATTGCGGCGGCTAAGCTTGCTTCGGCTCATTCCTTTATCCGCAGGCTTCCTGAGGGATATAACACGGTAATCACAGGTGACGGCGGAAACCTCAGTCAGGGTCAAAGGCAGCTTCTTGCAATCGCACGTGCCGCTGTTGCAGACCCGCCTGTTATGATTCTCGACGAAGCGACCTCGTCAATCGATACTCGTACAGAGCTTCATATCGAGCACGGTATGGATAGGCTTATGATTGGCAGAACTGTATTCGTTATCGCTCACAGGCTTTCAACTGTCCGTAATTCAAATGCAATTATGGTTTTGGAGCACGGTGAAATTATCGAGCGTGGCGACCATGACGCACTTATGGCTCAAAAGGGTCGCTATTATGAGCTTTGCACAGGCAAGGCAAAATTAAGCTGATAGCTTATAAAAATCAAACCCGTTGTAATTCAAAAGATTACAGCGGGTTTTTTATTATTCATTTTTTATATATGAACAAGAAATCAGTCTTGAAGAAGTAAGCCTAATCGGTTATGATAAAGTTAAGCAGAATTAAGATAAGTAAAATTATTTGCTATGGCAAGCCCTTTGACGAAATGAAGGGCGATAATCGAGGATATAGAATATTTCCTGATAACTCTTGAAAACGAAAAATATATGATGACATGGGAGGCAATATAAATGGATAACAGCGACAGATGGGTTGAAAAATACGGCGAAAGCTTTATGGATTTTCCGCTAAAGGGCTTGAAATTCAAAAAGACGGCTTGGACGAAAAAGAACAATCATACCCATTGCCTTTTTTGCGGAGATGAAATAACCGATGAGGAATATAACTATCATACCGAGAAGCAGGGATATGCGTCCACAACAAAATTTTGGTGGTCGTGCCCCGAATGCTTTGAGGTTTTCACGCAAAAATATAATTTGCCTGTTGTTAAAAATACCGTTAAAGATATAGAATCGGCTCTTTCACAATTTAAAACCGTTGTGATTTCTCTTGAAAATAAGCAATATTTCATTAAAAATACGGACGGCAAAATAACCGTCGAGCATAACGGTGTGAGAAAAAGCTACGACAGTATTCTTTCAATGGAGAGAGAACAGCTTTTTTACGGCAAGGCGCTCAGAGAAATTATTGACGATATTTTTGTAGGTTTTGTTGATTAAAATTTAATATTCATATTCAAAAAAGCACATTTAAAACTCAATGTGCTTTTTTCTTACGTTTTTGTAATAATGAAGTCACGT
This sequence comes from Eubacterium sp. CAG:251, assembly GCA_000436835.1. Lineage (GTDB taxonomy): Bacteria > Bacillota > Clostridia > Oscillospirales > Acutalibacteraceae > Eubacterium_R. The sequence continues at coordinate 1,820 of FR889144.1, read as the reverse complement.
GAAAGTAAGGATTGGGGTGTATTCTTTATTGACGAAAGAGAGATGGATTATCTTAACAATTTTGTAAGAACTTCTTTATCACTTCTTTGCTTTTCTTTAACAGAAAGTAAGAAATGCTTTGGTAAAATCAGGGGCGTAAACGAAAAGTTTAACTTGATTTTTTAACTTAGAATATAAGGAGATGGGAATATGAATATATTGGTAACTCTTAACAGCGGATATGTTTTGCCGCTTTGCACAATGCTTAAATCGCTTTCTTATTCAAACGAGGGAACGGATATTGATTTATATATCGTTCATTCGTCGCTTACTCTTGCCGATTTTCAGAAAATCAATGCAGTAACAATAAATACGGATATTTCGCTTCACCCGATAAAGGTTGATAATTCGCTTTTTGACGGTGCGCCGACGTGCAAAAGAATTTCTAAGGAAACTTATTACAGGATTTTCGCAAGCGAGCTTTTGCCGGAGGAGCTTGACAGAATTTTGTATATCGACCCCGATACTGTTGTGATTAACCGCCTTGACGATTTTTATAATGCAGACTTTGGTAGCAATGTTTTAATCGGCGCAAAGCATTTTGACGGCGCAATAGATATTTGGAACAGAAAAAGGCTCGGTATTAAGCATTCCAAAAGATATATTAACGCAGGAGTTATGCTCTTTAATTTGAAACTTATGCGAGAGCTTTTTTCAAGCGAGAGGGTATTTGATATTATAAAAAAGAAAAAGCCGATACTGTTTCTTGCCGACCAGGACGTAATTAATATTATGTATGACGGCTATATCGGTCTTTATGATGAATATGTTATTAATCTTGACGAGCGTTGCTTTGCAAGGCTTTTGAATAAAGAGTCTTTTGAAAAGGCAAAGAAATATGTGGACGAGCACACCGATATTATTCATTTTAACGGTAAATTCAAGCCGTGGAAAAGTGACTATAAGGGTGAACTTGACGGATATTGGCATCACTTTGACCGTATGCCGAGCTACAAGGCAAGGAGGTATTACAGTGAAACGGCTTAAAAAATATTTCAAGCTTCCGCCTAAAAATGTTTGCATAATTTACGGTGTTGCAATCGCTGTTATTCTTATTGCATTTTTGTCGGTTTATTTTACATTCGGCAAGCAGCTTACTGCTTTTGTTTCGGATACTCAAAATTTTAATGCGTGGCTTGCACAGTATAAAAGTCTCAGTGCGGTAATATTTATTCTTATCCGTGCGTTTCAAACCGTTATTAAAATTATCCCTGCCGAACCGCTTGAAATTGCCTCAGGCTATGCATTCGGCACTTGGGGCGGACTTTTTTACTGTTCGTTAGGAACTTTTTTAGGCTCACTCGTGATTGTTTTTCTTTCAAAGACTTTCGGTCAGGCGTTTATCGGCGCTTTTGTAAATGAAAAACAGTTTAAACAGCTTAAAATAATCAGCAATAGCGACAATCAAAATCTGTTTTTATGGATATTTTATCTTGTTCCCGGAACGCCGAAGGATATTTTTACATATATTGTTTCGTCAACGGATATTAATTTAGTCAGATTTTTTGCGATAACAACGATAGCCCGTATTCCGTCAATAATTACATCCACAATCTGCGGCAATGAGCTTATGCATAACAATATGAAAACGGCAGCAACAGTGTTTGTGCTCACGGCAGTTTTGTCGGGAATATGTGCAATTATTTATAAAAAGCATAATGATAAGAAAATGAAAGCGGCTTGAACGTAGTGTTCAAGCTGTTTTTATTTTGGTGGTGGGTGAAAAATTCGCATAAAAAATGAGGCGACTTCGAGAAAGTGAGATAAATTTCGTATTTTGC
>FR889143.1:958-2890 GCA_000436835.1 Eubacterium sp. CAG:251 | reverse complement strand
GGTCAAAATATGGCGTGACAACGCCATATTTTGGGCACCGCAAGAGGGGTTGCGAAGCAACTTCAAGTCCGTTTGTATACCATAGTCAGTCTTGTGGGGATAACTATTGCTTTTGTTTTACGGCGATTTTACTTGCTTTTTCCATATAAATAAAACTACGGCGCACGGTCTTTTCCGCACGCCGCTTTTTCATTTTCACACCGTTTATTGTTCACTTTGTGCCACACAATCCACCAAATCCGTTTGGTACATCATCAAAAAAGCATCAATCACAATTCAAATCCGTTTGTAACGCCCATCAGCATATCCGTGTTTCGCTTGACATAATACATTTCGGTTATCTCCGAAGTTGTGTGTCCGAGTAAGTCTGCCACCTGCCTCGGTGTTAATGCTTTTACAGTTCCGTCCTCAGCTCGTACTCCAGTTACAAGCTTTGTTGCGAAGGTGTGGCGCAGGCTGTGTAAGCCTTTTTTCTCGATTCCTGCCGCATCGAGTATGGAATAAAACCGTTTTCTTAAATTCAACGGTCTTGTAAAGTTGCCGTCTGCATCGGGTATCAATGGTGCGTCCTCACCGAAATATCTCTCGTTGCGTAATTCGATAATCGCTTGTATTGCTGTTTCGTTTAAGGGTACGATACGCTTGCTTGAAGCGGTTTTCAGCTTGCCAACGACGATTTCCCGTCCGCTTTTTCGCTCTGTTCCGTCACGCTTTTGCGCTTCTTTAACACCTCTTTGAATGTGCATCACTTTCTTTTCAAGGTCTATGTCGCTGTTGATTAAACCTAATGCTTCAGCGGTTCTGAGTCCCGTGTTCAGCATAAGAATATATGCTGATGCTTGATTGTGTTTCGGCTTGCCTGAAGGGTACTTCTTGTATGCTTCCTCTTTGAATTTTTCAATTTCCTCATCGGTGAATACGGTTATCGTTTCACATACGGGTAGCACTTCTTTGTTTTGCTTTGCAAGATAATTTGACTTTTTTATTGTCGGCACAGCGTTCATTGGATTCTTTTTTATGAACTCTTCACGCATAAGATAATCGAAGTATTCATTGAGCAGATTGTATGTTTGCTTGACTGTTGAGAATGAATATCCCTTGTCGGTCAGCGTACTAATCAGCCTCTTAATGTCAGCACCTGTTATGTTAGATACAATGAGTTTACCCATGTAAGGGACGATTTGATTTTTGTAAATCTGCTCGTTGCGGTCATAGGTTACTCGCTCAACATTCGGGTATTTAAACACTTGCAGGTAATTAAGCAGGCTGTTTTTTACAGTTTTGTTACCCTCAATGGCGTCGATGATTTCTTCTTCAAACTTGGTTATGTAGTCCGTCATTTTCTTGTTGACTTCGGCTTTGGTCGTGCCGGAAAAGCTCTTGCGTTTTCGCTCGCCTTTCTCATCTTTGTACCAAACCACGCCACCCCATCTACCGTCCGTTCGTTTGAATGCGTTGCCGTTTGTCAGCAGTTGTTTTTGCATTTTATCACTCCTTTCGCACACACAATATCACAAACCTTTTTCAATATCCAGACCAAAGATTGTGTGTTTGTTTTTGTTGTTTTAGCTTCAAAAAGCCGTCACAAATCGCCCACAAGCCGTTTTTAGTTTTAGTCCGACGAGTTACTCTATTTTAGAACAAACTCGTCAATTTTTGGTTACAGCGTCGCCTGATTTTTCAAAAATAGGTTTATCATACCGCAACACCCAAGTGAATACGCAAAAGCCTTGATTTTCTGCGAAAAACACCCCTTACTGCATACGAATTTGGAATCATACGCAAAAGTATTACGAATCGAAAAGCCGACAGGCTTTGCCGGACGGCGTTTTCGGGCTTTTCAATGCCCGAAAATCATACCCCTTTATCCTGCTTTAAAATCGACGGCTTGAAATTCGCTTCAAAATCCACTCAAAAGAGCCGAAATTTCAT
>FR889143.1:0-899 GCA_000436835.1 Eubacterium sp. CAG:251 | reverse complement strand
CGCATCAAAAATCAATTCAAAAAATTCAAAAGAAAAACCGCTGTTTTTTTCAATTTTAGGTTTTTAGATTATTTGTCATCAGTTCGTACAGTGGGGTACACTATATTTGATGAACTGTGTAGATATTACTTTGCTGTGCGTTTTCAAAAAATCTATGAGTAATATCTATGTAGCCTTTTTCTTCGAGTGACTTGAGCGTGTTTCTGCAAGTGGTCGGACACATATTGCACTTCTTTGCCATCTTAGGAACAGACCAAAAACTTACACCTTTGCTGTCGCCAACCGAAACAAGAAAACAATAAATCATAAATTCGTGCGGCGAAAAGTTTTCATCAAAGATTTTGTTCGGCATATAGTAAACCTTGCCGTCGGTTTTGTAATTTTTATTTGCGTACATAATTTTTATCCTTTCTTAATTTGTTTTTGAATCCACAACTTGAATTCGTCTTTCGGTACAACAATTCTTGTGCCTATTTTTATTTTTGGAAAACCTTTTTCATTGACAAGTTCGTATGACCTTGTGCGAGATATTCCAAGTACTTTTGAAACCTGCGACACCGATATCATCATTGGTAGCTCATCAAAACTTTTGTAGCTTTCTTTCATTGCGCTGCCTCCTTTCGTATTATTCGAGAAACATTTTCTAAAAGAAAAGAAAGTAAAACCAAATTTGAAAACTAAAACTCACTCATAAAAAAGTCCCTCTACTATACGGAGAAAAATTTCCATTTTGTTCGGGGGTTTTGCAAAATTCTTTACACCTTGTTTACATTTGATTTCACCAAAGCAAAAAATACCCCTCTATAATACGGAGAAAAATTCAGGTTTTGTTGATGTGTTTTGAAAGAAAATTTACAAATTATTTTAGAAGAACAGTCTATAAGTAACTGTGTAGGTAA
>FR889142.1:13107-14845 GCA_000436835.1 Eubacterium sp. CAG:251 | reverse complement strand
CTAGGGCTTACTCAAGCCTCCGGCTTAGCCGGAGGTCTTGACTATATTATTTCAAAAGAGATAATTATTTGTCAAGGTTTGACTTAACTTCTTCAAGTACGTCCTCAAGCTCCTTAGGAAGCTTATCGCCGAACTTAGCATAAAGCTCGTCAACACCCTTGAGTTCTTCCTTCCAAGCTTCCTTATCAACGTCAAGAATCTTCTCAAGGTCAGCCTCAGTCATATCAAGACCGTCAAGGTTGATATCCTTAGCATAAGGAAGATAACCGATAGCTGTTTCCTGAGCGTCAACCTTACCCTCGCAACGGTCGATAATCCAATCAAGAACTCTGAGGTTATCGCCGAAGCCCGGCCACAAGAAGTTGCCTTCGTCGTCCTTACGGAACCAGTTAACATTGAAAATCTTAGGAGCCTTATCCTCGTCAAGAGTTTCACCAATTTCAATCCAATGCTTCCAATAATCGCCCATATTGTAGCCACAGAATGGGAGCATAGCCATAGGGTCACGACGAACAACGCCAACCTGACCTGTAGCTGCAGCAGTTGTTTCAGAACCCATGATTGAGCCTACGAATACACCGTGATTCCAGCTCTTTGACTGATATACAAGCGGAGTGAGCTTAGCACGACGGCCGCCGAATACGAATGCTGAAATAGGAACACCGTTTGGATTTTCAAATTCTGATGAAATGCAAGGGCAGTTTACAGCAGGAGCTGTGAATCTTGAGTTTGGATGAGCACCCTTTTCAGTGCTTGTTTGACCGTTCCAAGGATTACCCTTCCAGTCAATTGCATTTGCAGGTGGATTCTTGTCAAGACCTTCCCACCAAACTGTGTTGTTATCAAGGTTGAGAGCAACGTTTGTAAAGATTGTGCCCTTCTTTGTTGATGCAAGAGCATTAGGATTAGACTTCTCGTTAGTACCCGGAGCAACGCCGAAGAATCCATTTTCAGGGTTGATAGCATAAAGACGTCCGTCCTCACCCTTCTTAATCCAAGAAATATCGTCGCCTACGCACCATACCTTGTAGCCTTTTCTCTGATATCCTTCAGGTGGGATAAGCATAGCAAGGTTTGTCTTACCGCAAGCTGATGGGAATGCAGCGCAGATATACTTGATTTCTCCGTTTGGCTTTTGAAGACCAAGGATAAGCATATGTTCTGCCTGCCAGCCCTCGTTCTTACCAAGGTAAGAAGCAATACGAAGAGCAAAGCACTTTTTACCGAGAAGTACGTTTCCGCCGTAAGCTGAATTTACAGAAATGATTGTGTTGTCCTCAGGGAACTGACAAATCCATCTCTTTTCAGGGTCAACGTCACATTTACAGTGCATACCACGTACCCAGTCGTTTGAATCGCCGAGAGTATCAAGAACTTTCTTGCCGATTCTTGTCATAATATTCATATTAAGAACAACGTAGATTGAGTCTGTAATCTCAATACCAATCTTAGACATAGGTGAACCTACAGGGCCCATTGAATAAGGAATGATATACATTGTTCTGCCTTCATAAGAGCCTGCTGCGATGTCATAAAGCATCTTGTAGCACTTATCAGGAGCCATCCAGTGGTTAGTAGGACCTGCATCCTCTTCCTTAGTTGTGCAGATAAGAGTTCTGTCCTCAACACGTGCAACGTCGTTTTCTGCTGTTCTGTGAAGATAGCAATCAGGAAGAAGCTCATCGTTAAGCTTAATCATTTCGCCTGTTTCAACAGCCTCTTTTTTAAGAGCGTCGAT
>FR889142.1:0-13074 GCA_000436835.1 Eubacterium sp. CAG:251 | reverse complement strand
GTCGATTTGTTCCTTTGAACCGTCAATCCATACAATGTTTGATGGCTTAAGGAGTTCTACTTTTTCGTCAAGCCAATCAAGAAGTGACTTGTTAGAAGTAAGATTTGTTTCCATAATCTTTATTCTCCTTTGAAATTATTTACAAACAAATTGAACTCATTGAAAAACAATCAAAGTTCCCCAATTTCATTCTCATTAATTATACCAAAAAATCCTTAAAATTCAATAGAACTGCCAAAAATTCATTAAAATGTAACAATAACATAAAATCAAATTAATCACTTTATGTGAATTTTTTGTCAATTACTGCTTTTGTACGCTTCGTCGATAGGCATTGTGGCATAAGCGTTAAGACTTTCGTCAGCCTCAACACCGCTTATAAACTCATAATAGCCCTGCGAGCCAATCATTGCCGCATTGTCGCCGCAATATTTAAGTTCGGGCAAATAAAGCTGCCATTTATGCTTTTGGCAAAGCCTCTCTGCTTCTCTTCTTAATTTAGAATTGGCAGAAACACCGCCTGCTATTACAATTTTTTTGAAGTTTTTGTCAATTGCCGCTTTTTCAAGATTTTGAATAAGGCAATCAACAACGCTTTTTTGAAATGAAGCCGCAAGGTCGGGTATATTTATTTCTTCACCCTTTTGCTTTGCATTATGAACGGTGTTGATAACGCTTGTTTTAAGACCTGAAAACGAAAAATCGTATTCACTGCCCGTAACTCTCGGATGAGGAAATTTAAAAGCATTTTCATTTCCCTGCTTGCTGATTTTGTCAATGCTTATTCCGCCGGGATACGCAAGGCCCATAGTCCTGCCCGCCTTATCAAGCGCCTCGCCTGCCGCATCATCACGTGTTTTGCCGATAATTTCAAAATCCGTATAATCATTAACCGCAACAATATGCGAATGGCCTCCGCTGACAACAAGGCACAAAAACGGCGGCTTAACATCGCTTGAAATGTAATTCGATGCAATATGACCTCTCAAATGATGAACAGGAACAAGCGGAGTACCTGTTGCAAACGATAAACCCTTTGCAAAATTAACGCCCACCAAAAGCGCACCTATAAGACCAGGTGCATAAGTAACCGCAATCGCTTCAATGTCATCAATAGTGCAGTCAGCCTTTTCAAGCGCTTCTTTAACGACGCCGCTGATTGATTCAGCGTGCCGCCTTGATGCTATTTCAGGCACAACTCCGCCGTAGAGCTTATGCTCCTCAAGCGAGGTTGCAACAATATTTGATAATACTTTTCGTCCGTCCTCAACAACAGCGCATGCCGTTTCGTCACAAGAGGACTCAATTCCCAAAATTTTCATTTTCTGTTTCCTTTTTACTTATATGTATTATTCACTAAAGCCAACGTTGACGATATCGCCCTTACGATATATAAGCTGCATTTCTAATTGAATTTATATATTAAAATTCTTAGTCATAATTACTGCGTCCTCGTCGGGGGAAGTGTAAAAATGAGGGCGGATACCGACATTTTCAAAGCCTGCTTTTTCATAAAGCCTTATTGCAGGGGTATTGCTTTTGCGCACCTCTAAAGTTATAAAATCCATCTCATTTTCAAGCTCGGCAAATATAAGCCTTTGAGCTATGCCACGTCTGCGATATTCAGGCAAGACGGCAACATTTGTAACATAACCCTCACCGGAGAAAATCTGAAGTCCCATATAGCCGACTGCTTTTTCATTTTCAAGTGCAACAAGGAAGTGAGAGGTATCAAGCGAAAGCTGATTTTCAAGGTCTTTTTTGCTCCACGGGTGAGCAAAGCAGGCACATTCTATTTTATAAACATCATCAAGATATTTTATATTGAATTTTTCTATACTAATCATATTACATTAATGAGCGTCAAACCACGTATTGCCGATTTTGCCGTCTGCACGAAGAAGAACCTTCATTTTGCAGGCATTTTCCATTTCCTCACACACGATTTCAAGCGCCCTTTGCGCCTCGTTTTCCGGCGATTCAACGATAAGTTCGTCGTGCACCTGAAGAATAAGACGTGATTTCATATTTTCCTTTGTAAGCCTATCATCAACCTTAACCATTGCGATTTTGATAATATCGGCGGCGGTGCCCTGAATAGGCATATTTCTTGCAACACGTTCGCCGAATGCACGCATCATATGGTTAGACGAAGCAAGTTCGGGCAAATATCTTTTTCTGTGGAATAATGTTTCGCTAAAGCCCTTATCCTTTGCAAGGTCAATCATCTTTTTCATATAATCGTCTACACCGCTGTAATGGGCAAGATAATTTTCAATATACTGCTTAGCCTCTTTATTTGAAACGCCGATATCCTTTGCAAGAGAAAATGCGCCGATGCCGTAAACAATGCCGAAATTAACAGCCTTTGCCCTGCTTCTCATTTGAGGGGTAACCATTTGAACAGGAAGATTAAACACCTGAGAAGCGGTAATCGTATGAATATCCTCGCCTGAATTGAATGCGTCAATCATATTTTTATCATTTGAAAGGTCAGAAAGAACACGAAGTTCAATCTGGCTGTAGTCGGCGTCAACAAGCTTTTTGCCCTCGCCTGCGATAAAGAATTTACGCATTTGGCTGCCAAGCTCCGTCCTAATCGGAATATTTTGCAAATTAGGCTCAAGAGATGAAATTCTGCCCGTCCTTGTTTCAACCTGATTAAAGCGGGTATGAATCCTGCCGTCATCTGCAATAACCTTTAAAAGTCCGTCGCAATAGGTGGATTTAAGCTTAGAAAGCGAGCGATATTCAAGAATTTGGCTGATTGCGGGGTGCTCGCCGACTAAGCCTTCAAGTACCTCGGCATTGGTTGAATATCCTGTTTTTGTCTTTTTCTTGCACGGTAATTTAAGCTCTTCAAAAAGTGCAACGCCAAGCTGTTTTGGAGAATTGATATTAAATTCATACCCAACGCTTTCGTAAATAGAATCGGTTAAAGCCTTAATTCTTTCACCGAGCATTTTGCCGAAGGACTCAATTCCGCTTTTATCAACCTCAAAGCCGACGTATTCCATCTTAGCAAGAACACGTGAAAGCGGAAGTTCAATATTTTCAAGAAGCTGCCTTTCCTGCGCATCGTCAATAAGTATATCCGTCTTTTCAAACAGCGGCTTAATTACAGAAGCAAGCTCTACATTTTCATCCTTTGTGCCGAGAGAATTAAGAAATTCGGGAATTTTAACACCGTATTCAAGGCAAAGGTGAGAAATATCGTAATTGCTGTCGCTCGGTCTTAAAAGATAGGCGCTGAGCATTAAATCGCCCTTAACGCCCTTTAATTCAACACCTAATTTGCATGCCAAACGGTGAAGCTCTTTCGTGTTAAAGCTGTATTTTTTTGCGCTCTCGTCCTCAAAAAATTCACAAATAAAATCCTTGTATCCCTGCGTCTCAGGTGAAATAACAACAATTTCATTATCAAACGCAAAATACAAATCCGTCACACTGCCGTCAATGATTAATGGATAAAAATAGACATCAGCTCCCTTAACTCTTTCAAGCAAAGTGCCGGCATTGTCACAACTTACCAAGCTGATATTTCTCTCAATCGTTTCCTCTTCTTCAGCCTCGGCTGCTTTATTAGGGTCAAGATCAAATTTAGGGATAAGCGAAAAAAGTTCAAGCCTTACAAATTGAGAGACCGCCTTTTGCTCGTCCCTGCCTGAAATGACATAAGAATTGATATCCGTATCAATCGGTGCATCAACACTGATTGTGCCGAGTTTTAAAGAAAGATAAGCCTTTTCTTTATCGTTTTTAAGCTTTGCCTTAACACCCGGCTTAATGTCAAGCTCGTCAAGATTATTATAAATATTATCAAGATTATGAAAACGTGCGATAAGGTCAAGCGCAGTTTTAGCGCCCACTCCGGCAACACCGGGAATATTATCCGATGCATCACCCTGAAGCGCCTTAACCTGAATAAGTTCCTCAGGCGTTACACCGTACTCCTCATCAATCGCCTTTTCGTCATAAATATCGGTAACTGCCTGCCCCATTTTTGTGCGTGCAAGAAGCACCTTAACACCGCCGTGAGCAAGCTGCAACGAATCCCTGTCACCCGTTGCAATAAAACATTCGTCACCGTTTTTTCTGCATACAGCGGCAAGAGTGCCGAGAATATCGTCAGCCTCCCAGCCTTCTTTTTCAATCGTTTTAATTCCGAGATTTTTAAGCATTTCTTTAAGGACAGGCATTTGAGCACGAAGCTCGTCAGGCATACCCTTACGTCCTGCCTTATATTCATCATACATTTTATGCCTAAAAGTAGGCGCATGAACGTCAAATGCTACGGCAACTGCATCAGGCGAGCAAATATCCTCAAGCTTTAAAAGAATATTTAAAAAGCCGTAGATTGCGTTGGTATATTCTCCGTTTTTATTAGTTAATAATTTTATGCCGTAAAAAGCACGGTTTACAATACTGTTACCGTCTAAAACAAGAAGCTTCATAAACTCAGTTCCTTACATTTAAAATCATATTATTATATCATATAATTGATTGATTTACAATTAATAATGTGATATATTAATTGCAAGTAATAATAAAAAGGTAAACAAAATGAAAATTAAAGATATTGAATTTGAAAACAATATATTTTTAGCGCCAATGGCAGGAATTGCGGACAGAGCGTTTCGTGAACTTTGCATTAACTACGGCGCAGGATACACCGTGACTGAAATGGTATCGAGCAAAGGGCTTACAATGGGCGACAAAAAAAGCAAAGAACTTTTAACACTCGGCGAAATTGAAAATCCGGCAGGCGCTCAGATTTTCGGCGACAACCCTGAGATTATGGCGCAGGCGGCGCAAAAATGCCTTGAATTTCACCCTGATATTATTGACATAAATATGGGTTGCCCCGCTCCTAAAATCGCAATGAACGGCGGCGGTGCAAGCCTTATGAAAAATCCCAAGCTTGCGGGGGAGATAGTAAAGGCTGTAAGCGAGGCAGTCGACATTCCCGTAACAGTCAAAATAAGAAAAGGCTGGGATGATGAAAGCATTACGGCGGTTGAGCTTGCGCAAATTGCAGAAAAAAACGGTGCATCGGCAATTACCGTTCACGGAAGAACAAGAATGCAAATGTATTCGGGCAAGGTTGACTGTGACATAATTGCAAAAGTAAAAAAAGCGGTTGATATCCCGGTTATTGCAAACGGCGACATAACAGACGAGCAATCGGCGGCAATTATGCTTGAAAAGACAAATGCCGATGCTATTATGATTGGCAGGGGCGCACTCGGAAATCCGTGGATATTCAGAAGAATTAACGCATATCTCAGCGAATGCAGAGTTTTGCCTGATGTAAGCATTAACGAAAAAATGGCAGTTATGCTAAAGCATATTCAAAAAATTATTGAATACAAGGGCGAATACACCGCAATGAGAGAGGCAAGGCACCATGCGGCATATTACACGAAAGGCATACGTGGCGGTGCGGCACTTAGAAAAGAAATAAGCACCTTTGAGCATTTTGAGCAGCTTGAGGAGCTTGCATATAAAATTGCAAAGGAAAATGAGTAATGATTTTAAAAAATTGCACCTTTTTTAACGAAAATTTTGAAAAAGAATACGGCGATATTGAAATAGAAAACGGAAAAATAAAGCAAATCGGAATCCTTGACGGCGACGGCAAAGATATGACAGGCAAGATTATTATACCCGGTTTTATTGACGTGCATATTCACGGCTGTGCAGGCGGCGACGCATCCGACGCTGACAAGAGCGGTCTTGAAAAAATGGCAAAGGAGCTTGCAAAGCACGGTGTAACGTCATTTTGCCCAACATCAATGACACTGCCGAAAGAAAGGCTTGAAAGCATTGTTGAAACAATAAAGGAATTTAAAGAAGAAAACCACGGCGGCGCAAAGGTTATGGGAATTAACCTTGAAGGTCCGTTTATTGCGATGAGCAAAAAAGGCGCTCAAAATGCCGATTACGTAAGAGGCGGCACGATTGAGGAATTTGACGATTTATACGCAAAAAGCGGCAAGCTTGTTAAGCTTATTACCATTGCACCCGAAGCATTTGACAGTGAAAAATTTATAAATCACGCAAAAGATTACGTAAACGTTTCAATCGGTCATTCATCAGCAAATGCAGACGAATGTAAAAAAGCTATTGACTGCGGTATAAGCCACGCAACTCACCTTTTCAATGCCATGACACCTATGGCTCACAGAGAGGCAGGTATAGCAGGCACGGTGCTTGATGATGAAAGAGTTATGTGTGAACTTATTTGCGACGGCGGCCATATTTGCCCCACTGTTTTGAGAAACGCATTTAAAATTTTAGGCGAAAACAGAGCGGTAGTTATCAGCGATTCAATGCGAGGCGCAGGGCTTGGCGAGGGAGAATTTGAACTTGGCGGTCAGGCGGTTTTCGTAAAGCCCGGCGGTAAATATGCCGTTTTGGAGGACGGAACGATTGCCGCTTCAATTTCAAACATTCACACCGAATTTAAAAATCTTATTAGCTTTGGAATTGATTTTAAAACAGCGCTTAAATCGTGCACAATAAATCCTGCAAAATCAATAAATGAAGATAAAAACATCGGTTCAATCGCAGTCGGCAAGTGCGCCGATTTGGTTGCGCTTAATGAGAATTTAGATATAGAAGAGGTATATATTAATGGAATACTCGCTTAACATTGCGCTTATTGAGCCTGAAATTCCGCAAAACACAGGCAACATTGCAAGAACGTGTGCGGCAACAGGCGCAAGGCTTCATCTTGTAGGTCCTATGGGCTTTACCATTACCGACAAACAGGTTAAAAGAGCAGGTCTTGACTATTGGGACAAGCTTGATATAACTTTTTATGACAGCCAAGAGGAATTTTTTGAAAAAAACAAGGGCGCAGATTTTTATTATTTTTCAACTAAGGCTGAAATTGCACATTCGGATATGGAATATAAAAATAATGCTTTTCTTGTTTTCGGCAAGGAAACCAAAGGCCTTCCGGAAGAACTTTTAAAGGCAAATCACGACAGTTGCGTAAGGCTTCCTATGAGGGGAATTATCAGAAGTCTTAACCTTTCAAACGCCGTTGCAATCGGCACTTATGAAGTTTTAAGGCAGTGGGGATATCCGGCATTGAGCCAAAAGGGAAAGCTTACAAAATATGATTGGTAATCTTGCAACAAAAAAATTACTGTGATAAAATAAAAACATCTTGAATATAAGGAGTTTTTCAAATGAGCGAAGAAAAGAAATCAAAAGGCGGAGTATGGCAATTTATTAAATTTGCGCTTTTCTCGGCGTCCGCAGGTATTATTCAGATATTGAGTTTTACTCTTATGAGCGAAGTAATCATCAAGCTTCCTGCGCTTCAAAATCTTATGGACACAAATGCAACATTTGCAAAAATTATGCAAAACGAATACGGCCCTATGTACCTTATTGCGCTTCTTCTTTCAGTAATTTGGAACTTTACATTCAACCGCAAATTCACATTTAAATCGGCTAATAACGTGCCTGTTGCAATGCTCAAGGTGCTTGCATTTTATTGTGTATTCACCCCTATTTCAACAATTTTAGGCAACTATTTCACGTCAAAATTTGCCGATGTATCAGCTATTAACTATATCGTTTTAGGCTGCACAATGGCTTGCAATATGACAACAGAATTTCTTTATGATAAATTCGTTGTTTTCAGAGGAAGCGAAAACACGGCAGTTAAAGAAAAATAAAAAAACAAATCAAGCAACAAAAAGGTTTCTCAAAAGCTTGTTAAGAGAGAATACACCCCATATCGTACAGACGTACCAATCAGCTACCCGCCGACAGGACCGGTTTGGTGATATGTAGATAAATTTTAATTAAAGTAAAAACGAACAATCCCTCGAAGCGCTAAAAGCTTCGAGGGATATTTTTTGGTAAAATAACTTGAACAACAAAGACTTTTTTACCTTTTAATTTGCACATATCAATCAAATCTTTTGTATAATTATCTTTCCCATCCCAAAAGATTGTAAATTCATTTGCATAATCAGATATCGATTCATTACGCAAATTATGTGCTTGAATTTCGCTCATTGTTTTATCAAGAGGAAACACTTTCAATTCAATATTATTAGAATTTGCATATCTTATCACTTCATTGTCAATAAGCGTTTCACACCCACATACAATTTGTGTTATATCTTTTGAAACATAATAATTAATATTCTTTATCAGTATTTCATTACTGCTCATCAGTCCTAAAATCATAATAACACCTCAAATTCATTACACTATTTTTACGTCATTATACCACCACTTTCGTTTTAGTGCAATAATTTCACTATAATTAAGTCATAATGACATCATAATATATAAGAGGTTGCTGCTATGGACGAAAAACTTGTTAGATACACATTAAGAGTTGACAGGCTTTTATTTAAAAAATTCAGATATATTGCTGAGAGCGAGGGTCGCTCTGCCAACAAGGAAATTGAGCAATATCTTAAAAAGAGAGTTGCAGAATTTGAAAAAGAAAACGGCAAAATCGAAACAGAGGATAAATAAAATTTTAATATCATTAAAAAAGCGGATTGAACTCAATGTTCAATCCGCTTTTTCTTTGCGTTTATTTTGATAAAATTCCATTAGGGGTCCCCGAAAAGCGCAAGCTTTTTGGGGAAGAGGAGAAAGGAATGAAGTGTTTATTATGAATTTCAAAGAAATTCATTCAAACACGTAATTTCTTTCGACGTATCGTAGGGGCGACCATTGGTCGCCTCATATTTATCAGCAATTTTATTTCTTCATCTCTGCTCTTGCTTCTTTAATTCTTTCAACAAAGAGCTTACCTGTTTCGGTAATCAAATCATAATCGCCTGTTTTAGCGCCTTTGATAAGAGATGAACCTGCACCGACTGCAACTGCGCCTGCCTTAATCCAATCCTTAACGTTATCAACGTCAACGCCGCCCGACGGCATCATAACCGCATTAGGAATAGGACCGTGAATATCCTTAATAAATGAAGGAGTTGCGATATCGCCCGGAAATACCTTAAGCACGTCTGCGCCGCATTCCATAGCGTGAACAGCCTCTGTAGGAGTGTAAATACCCGGCATTGACGGAATACCGTAACGGTTACAGGTCTTAACTGTTTCAGGGTCAAAGTATGGAGAAACGATATATTCTGCGCCTGCCAAAATAGCAATACGTGCAGTAGCCGCATCCATAACGGTGCCTGCGCCGATAATGATTTCGCCGCTTGAATATTTAGCCCTCATAGCTTCGATAAGCTTGTCTGCGTGAGGAACGGTAAAAGTAAGCTCAATAGCTGCAACACCGCCGGCAATACAAGCGTCTGTAATTTTTTCAGCCTGCTCAATTGAAGTAGCACGAACTACTGCAACAATGCCGACCTCTTGAATTTTTGCAAGTGTTTCAATTTTATTTGACATAATTATATCTCCTATGATTTTTATTATTAATTGCCTCTGTTAAACAAAATCTGACGCACTGCTGTACGGCAGATTTTGAGTGATACGTAGTTTGCGACGACGAAGCGACAACGAAGCAACGACAAGGCGAACAATGTTCGCCCCTACGTTTTTTTCAATTACGCATTCAGTAACAGTATACTATCGTTGTACCCTTGCAGAGCCGCCGTTTACCTTAGCCTCAACCTCTTTAAGAGAAGCCATTGAGGTATCGCCCGGTGTAGTCATTGCAAGTGCGCCGTGAACAACGCCGTAATTAACTGCCTTTTGCGCATCCTCATAAGTCATAAGACCGTAAACAAGACCTGAAGCGAAAGAGTCACCGCCGCCTACACGGTCCATAATTTCAAGACCCGGAAATTCAATTGAATTATATATCTTTCCGTCAGCCCAGCAGATTGCTTTCCAATCGTTTACTGTTGCAGTCTTAACTGTACGAAGGGTTGTAGCAATAACCTTAAAATTAGGATAAGCCTTTGTAACGGTTTCAATCATCTTGTAGTAACCGTCCATATTAAGCGACTTAAGGTCTTTATCGTTGCCCTCAACCTCAAAGCCAAGAGAAGCAGTAAAGTCCTCCTCGTTACCAATCATAACGTCAACATACTTTGCGATTTCCTTATTGACCTCTTGTGCCTTAGCCTGACCGCCGATACCCTTCCAAAGTGACGGACGGTAGTTAAGGTCATAAGATACAATTGTACCGTACTGCTTAGCTTTTTTAACTGCTTCAATAACAGTATTTGCGCTGTCCTCAGAAAGAGCTGCATAGATACCGCCTGTATGAAGCCAACGAACACCGAGTGTACCGAAAATATAATCCCAATCAATATCTCCCGGCTTAATTTGAGAAGCAGCGGTATTTCCTCTGTCGGAAGCGCCGACAGCACCACGAATACCAAAGCCACGCTCTGTAAAGTTAATACCGTTTCTTACGTTTCTGCCAATACCGTCATACGGTACCCACTTAATAAGGGAAGTATCAACACCGCCCTGAAGAATAAGGTCCTCCATAAGATAGCCGATTTCATTTTCTGCAAAAGCGGTAACAACACTTGTCCTTAAACCGAAGCAACGGCGAAGTCCTCTTGCCACGTTATATTCTCCGCCGCCTTCCCAAGCACGGAAAGAACGAGCGGTTTTAATCCTGCCCTCACCCGGATCAAGCCTAAGCATAATTTCGCCAAGTGAAATTTCATCAAAAGTACATTCCTCTTTAGGTCTTAAATTAAGATTCATAATGTTCCTCCATATTATTCAAAATTGAAATATTTAATAGCGTTGTTATATGAAATACCCTCAACAATTTCCTTAAGGATATCCTCATCATATGCATACATACCCTTTTCAACCCAAGAGCCGATAAGGTTACACATAATTCTTCTGAAATATTCGTGCCTGCCGTAAGAGGTAAACGAACGGCTGTCCGTTTCCATTCCGACAAACTTGCCCAAAACTCCGAGGTTAGCGAGAGATTTCATTTGAGCAGTCATACCGTCCATTGTATCCAAAAACCACCAAGCAGGGCCGAATTGAATTTTAGATTCAGCATCGCTTGATTGGAAATTGCCGAGCATAGCTGCAAGAACAATATTGTCCTTATCATTAAGATTAAACAAAATAGTCTTTGGCAGTTTATTGTTGATATTAAGAGCGTCAAGAAACCTTGAAAGCGGCTTAGCAATATTATCATCGCCTACCGAGTCAAAGCCGGTATCTGCGCCAATTTTATTAAACATAAGCGTATTGTTATTACGCATTGCGCCGATATGAACTTCCATAGTCCAGCCAAGCTCATGATATTTTTCACCAAGAGCAATAACAATCGGGGTTTTATATACGTTACATTCATAATCTGTAAGCTTTTCGCCGTTCATAGCCTTATTAAATACAGCATTAACCTCGTCCTTGCTTGCCGGTGCATAAGGCGGGCAATCAAACGCTTGGTCAGACACACGGCATCCTACCGAATGGAAATATTCAACTCTCTTTAAAAGCGCACAAATCACGTCGTCAACCGTTTTAATTTCAACACCCGATACCTCGCCGAGTTCTTTAATATAATCTGCAAAGCCGTCAAGGTGAATATTAAGTGCCTTGTCAGGTCTGAAAGTCGGCAAAACCTTGCAATCAAAACCGTCAACATTCTTTAAAAGCTTGTGATATTTTAAATCGTCAACAGGGTCGTCCGTTGTGCAAACAACCTTGACATTGCTTTTTGTAATAAGGCTTTGAGGAGCAAAATCACCATT
Organism: Eubacterium sp. CAG:251; assembly: GCA_000436835.1. Classification (GTDB taxonomy): domain Bacteria; phylum Bacillota; class Clostridia; order Oscillospirales; family Acutalibacteraceae; genus Eubacterium_R. The sequence goes on along the minus strand of FR889142.1, from coordinate 1,384 downwards.
GGCAATTGCCTTATTTGCACGCTCATAAATATCATCCGCAGTTTTTGCGTTAAGCGGAGTGTCAATTCCAAAATATCTTTGAAGTTCTATATGCGCCCAATGATAAAGAGGATTGCCTATGCAATATTGCAAAGTATATGCAAATTTCTCAAATTTTTCTTTAGGGCTTGCGTCGCCTGTGCAATATTTTTCCTCAACACCGCAAGAACGCATTGCTCTCCATTTGTAGTGGTCGCCCGAAAGCCATAAATCGGAAATATTGTTTGGCTGATTATTTTCATAGATTTCCTTCGGACTTAAATGGCAATGATAATCGCAAATCGGCATTTTCTCAGCGTATTCGTGGAAAAGCTTCTTTGCCACATCGCTTTCAAGCAGGAAATCTTTATCTAAAAAATCTTTCATAATTTTCTCCCGAAAGTATATATAAATTCCAATGTAATTATATACCCATAAAAAGATATATTCAATAGCAATTTTAATAAATATTTTTTAAACATATTGAATAAATAGTATATATATGATATTATATTTTTGGAGTTTTATAGATAAAATTATGCTAATGGGTTTATTATCTGTAATTTAATTCAGAAAAGTAAGGAGAAGATTTATGCAATACGAAATTAAAGGAACTCCATTCCCTGCTGTTATTTGCCATTTGCAAGACGGTGAGCAGATGATTACAGAGGGCGGCGGAATGAGTTGGATGACGCCTAATATGGTTATGGAAACCACAACAAACGGCGGCCTCGGAAAAGCTTTTGGCAGGCTCTTTTCAGGCGACAAAATGTTCCAAAACAGGTACACCTGCCGTGGCGGAGAAGGTATGATTTCATTTACAAGCTGTTGCCCCGGCAACATTCGTGCCGTTGAAATTCATCCGGGTCAGTCTGTCATTTGCCAAAAAAGTGCATTTTTAGCATCTACACCTGGCGTTAATATGTCAATTTATTTCAAAAAAGCCCTTGGTGCAGGCCTTTTCGGTGGTGAAGGCTTTATTATGCAGAAATTTGAAGGCGAGGGAGTCCTCTTTGTTGAGCTTGACGGCTCTACCGTTGAATATGATCTTCAAGCCGGCGAACAACTTGTTCTTGACACAGGCCATCTCGCAATTATGGACGGCACTTGCAGTATGGATATTCAAACCGTTAAGGGTGCTAAAAACATTTTCTTCGGCGGCGAAGGACTTTTCAACACAGTTGTAACGGGACCAGGCAAGGTTGTTATTCAAACGCTCCCTGTCAATAAGCTTGCGCTTGAGCTTTACCGTTATATGCCACAATCAGGCGGCAACGGATAATAAGTTATTCAAAAACACCGTAGGGGCGACCATTGGTCGCCTCAGACTGTCGATAAAGTGGCTAAACCGTGCCGTGCTTAAATT
>FR889141.1 GCA_000436835.1 Eubacterium sp. CAG:251 | reverse complement strand
GATGTAGTGTTATTTGAGGATGATACTATAAAATTTGATATAGTGCCGAAGCACTTTTTCAAATCAGTAGCAGCGAAATTATATCAAGATGCATTTACTTCTTCTGAATTGCTGTATGAAGATTGTGATATGCCAGAAATATCAGAATGTCTCATAGTTAATGATGACACTATTGTTGCAGGAATTAATGAAGAACTCGGCATAAATGTTTCAGATATGCAATCGGCCCGTGCTGCTTTGGAGGATACACGCTACCAGAGATTACAGCACCTTATAGATACTAAATTTACTGATGACAAGATGTTGTCACTTTTGGATTGTTTTGAAACCAGAAATGATGATGAAATCAGAAGTATGGTTACCGATAATGCCGATGTACCCACGATTTTCGAATATGTGCTTGGTATTTTGTGGTACAAAGCAAGTGAAAGGCACGGTAAGATTCTTGATTATATGAAGCTCTCGCTGGACGCTGATTTACTGCCTAAAACTCACGCAGCCGGTGGCGAGGCAGATATAGTTTATGAATATGAGGCAACCGAGTACTATCCTGAACATACACTTTTGCTCGAAGCAACACTTGCCGACAGTACTAATCAGCGCAGAATGGAAATGGAACCAGTATCAAGACATTTGGGCATGCATTTAATACGCACCGGTAATATGAATTCTTACTGCGTATTTGCTACAAACTATCTTAATATAAATGTTATTTCTGATTTTCGTAGCAGAAAAACAACGCCGTTTTATGATCCACAAGACTATTCAAAGTCTGTAGCGGGAATGAAAATAATTCCTTTACAGACATCTGAATTGAAGAAAATAGTTTCTAACAGAAAAACATATAAGGAATTGTATCCTTTATTTGAGGAAGCATTTAATTCGAATTTAC
>FR889140.1 GCA_000436835.1 Eubacterium sp. CAG:251 | reverse complement strand
AAATTTGTAATTGGACTTTTTCTACACGCTGAACGAGCCAAATCCAAAAATTCGGCTCGCTGTTTTTATGAAATGCTGTAAATATAAATCAAGATTAAAATCATTATTAAAGTGTAAATTACTAAAAGCAATTTATTTGCCTTTTTGCTGATTATATAAAATCGACTGCTTGCTTTTTCGCTTTCGGAAAGTCTTTTTTGACTGTGTATAAACAAAAGTGCAAATGCATAATAGGGAACGGATATTAAAACAAATTTTAAACCGTAGTCGCTGAGAAATTCAAATAAGTTTATTGCTCCTGAATCTAAAGTAAATAAAGGTGCTGTTATTGCTGCGCTGAGCAAAAATCCAAAGCCGCATATAAAGCAAATTACAGTTAATATAAATAAAAATATGCTTATCTTTTTAAACTTGTCGTTCATAAGCTCACCAAAAAGTTTTGTCACCAAATAATGTTGTAAATTCTTATACAACCGATTATAAAAAATAATAACCATATCAAAAACACTTTTAAAGACATTTGCTTTGTTTCTTTTATGAATTTTTCAGCATTGTTTTTATCGTGCTTTTTTATGTCACGGCAGTTATTAATCATTAAAATTTGAGCAATTATATAAATCAAACTCGTAATAATTCTTAAAAGTATGTAAAACAAAAAGTCGCTGAAACCCAAAGCTCCGTCAAGCGATGTTACGGCAAAAAGGGGATACAAAATGATTCCCAAAACAATTGATACTATAACGCCTGCAATTGAAATAATATAAAGTTTTGCCTGCTTATCGCTTATGTGATTATAATAATCATCCATAATGTATCATCCTAAAAATGTAGTTATACTTAATATTATAATAACATGAATAAATGCTTTAAGCAATAAGGCGTTGAAACATAAATTTCAAAATGATATAATATATAATAACTGTTTTTGGAGTGCTTACATTGAAAAATTTGAACGATAAGCAGAAAAAGGTACTCGGTTGGGTGGTTTTAATTGTATCTTTTTTGTGGAATACAATTTATTCGTTTTTTATATTCATTGACGTTTCATTAGGAGAGATTTTTAGATATTTCTATAACGATTCGTTTTTTGGTATGCTTGACAGCGCTACATATCTTTTCCCTGATTTGGAAGTTTGGGGTTGGTATTTTATTATTTCCACGATAGCATTTTTGATTGTATATATCACTTATATAGTGAAATCTGCAAAATATCTTAAGGAAAACGGATTGACGAAAAGTTTATGCCAAAAAGTCATTTTGTTTACGGTTTTGTATTCCGTTGTTCAAGCTTTACCGAAAATAATCACAATGCTCGAATGAATAAAAAGAAATAAATCAGATTGTGACGCACTATATAAAAAATATATGGGTTTAAACTTTCAGAGTTTTATCTATTGGTGCAACTTTTTTGTTTATGATATTGCAAGTAGTTTTTTATTGTGATATAATACGCAAAACGGAAAAAATTATACTTTTGGGAGTAGGGTTAATGTTTAACAGTCTTCACGAGGAATGCGGTGTATTCGGCATTTTTGAAAACAAAACAACTTATGTGGCTCATTCAGCTTATCTTGCGCTTTATGCACTTCAGCACAGGGGGCAGGAAAGTTGCGGTATTGCTGTAAATGATGACGGTGTGTTTAGGCATCACAGAGGCGACGGTCTTGTTCCGGATGTATTTACAAGTGATAAGCTTGATGCGCTCGGTACGGGCAATATGGCAATCGGTCACGTAAGATATTCAACCACAGGCGGAAAAAATGTTAATAACATTCAGCCTCTTGTTATTCGCCATATTAAGGGTAATCTCGCTGTTGCGCATAACGGCAATCTTGTTAATGCACCTGATTTGAGAAAGACCTTTGAACTTAATGGCGGAATTTTTCACGGCACGTCAGATACCGAGTCTATTGCTTATTCTATTGTTTCAGCCCGTCTTACAAGTAAGAGCACTGAGGAGGCTATTGAAAAGATAATGCCTACCCTTAAAGGCGCTTATTCTTGCGTTGTAATGACTGCTACAAAGCTTATTGCTTTTCGTGACCCTAACGGTTTTCGTCCTCTTTGCCTCGGTAAAACAGAGGGTGGCGCCTGGATTGTATCGTCGGAAAGCTGTGCGCTTGATACCTTGGGCGCTGAGTTTGTTCGTGATATAAGACCCGGTGAAATTGTTGTAATCAGTACCGACGGTGTTAAGTCAATTGATACTCATTGCACCAAAAAAGGCCATATTTGCGTATTTGAATACATTTACTTTGCACGTCCTGATTCGGTTATTGAAGGCTCGTCTGTTCAGCACGCAAGAATGAGGGCAGGTAAGTTCCTTGCTGAGGAACATCCCGTTGATGCGGATATTGTTATCGGTGTTCCTGATTCAGGTCTTGATGCGGCACTCGGCTATGCAAATGCAAGTGGTATTCCTTACGGCATTGGTTTTATTAAAAACAGATATATCGGCAGAAGCTTTATTCAACCTACTCAAGGGCAGCGCCGTGACGCAGTAAGAATCAAGCTTAATGTTGTTAAGGAAAATATTAAGGGCAAGCGAGTAATTATGATTGACGACTCAATTGTTCGTGGCACAACCTGTGCAAGAATTGTAGGCCTTTTGAGAGAAGCCGGCGCTAAAGAGGTACATATGAGAATATCGTCGCCTCCTTTTAAATATCCTTGCTTTTTCGGTACCGATGTTGACAGTCAGGAAAATCTTATTGCATGTAAGTTTGATACTGTTGAGGAAATCGCTGAGGAAATCGGCGTTGATTCACTCGGCTATCTTTCTGTTGAGGCTACCCATAAGCTTGCCGAAAATACAGATTTTGATTATTGCGACGGTTGTTTTACAGGTAAATATCCTATCGAAGTTCCTAAGGAACAGCCTAAGGATAAATTTGAAGAAAAGCTGAATAAATTTTCAGCATATTATCAGGTTCTTGATTAATTTTAGAGAGGTTAATTATGAGTGACAGTTTAAATAAAGTTCTGTCAAAGCTTGTAACGTCCATTGAAGGTGTTAAGAACGAAAGGGAAATGCTGCTGAGACTCATTATAGGCTTGGCAGTATTTTTGTTGCTTGCTGTGTTCAAAAAGCAAATTTCAAAGGCTGTTGTTTGGCTTTGCACAAAAACTTTGGCAAGAAAAAGCGAACTTGCACAAAAAGCGCTTGTTGACGCTCTTTCAACTCCGCTTTCATTCTTTGTTTTAGTATTAGGAATTTATATCGGTACAGAAATTATTGCCCCAAGCGGAGAAATTCGCAATCCTGTTTTGCTGATTTTTAAACTTGGAATTATTTTCTCAATCGCTTGGTTTTTGATTAATTTTATCAATAGCGATTTTTCGTTCGTTTTAAAGGATGATGACTCCAAAACAAAAAAGACCGCAGTTAATTTTATTTCGAATATAATTAAAATTATTGTTGTTATTATTTCGGCGCTTCTTATGCTTGAACAGTTCGGTATCAGCGCTACAAGAGTTTTTGCGGCTTTGGGTATCGGCGGCGTTGCCGTTGCTTTTGCTTGCAAGGATGCTGTTGAAAATCTCCTTTCGGGCTTCATTATTATTTACGATAAGCCGTTTGAGGTAGATGATTTTATTAAGATTGACAATGAGGTCGGTCAGGTTGAGGAAATTAAAATCCGTACTACCAGGCTTAGAATGACTGACGGCAGCCAAAAGATTTATCCTAATACTACGGTTGCCAACAGTGCTATTATCAATCTTTCCCGTATGTCGCACCGCCTTGTAAACGAAACCTTGGGCATTGAATATAAACATTCCGCTAAGGAAATTGACGCTTTTTGTAACAAATTAAGAAGTCTTATCAATTCTTATAAAGAGGTCGATAAAACGGATGTCCGTGTTAATTTTGTAAATTATTCCGATTCATCGCTTGATATAGAGGTGTTCTTTTATGCCGATATTGTACCTCTTGCTGAATTTTTCGATTTTAAAACGAAATTCAATTGCGACGTTAAGGCTCTTGCCGAGAGTATGAATATTGATTTTGCATTTGATTCACGCTCGCTTTATTTTGCAAATGAACTTAAAATTAAAAATAATGAAAAATAAACATTGATTTTTTTGCTTTGATAAGTTATAATATCAAAGCATTAAATATGCAGATGTGTCCGAGCTGGCCGAAGGAGCACGATTGGAAATCGTGTAAGTCTTTAACGAGGCTTCTGGGGTTCGAATCCCCACATCTGCGCCAAAAATAAAGAGCCGCTTTTGCGGCTTTTTATTTTTGCTGTAAAGAACGGGATTCGAACAGGGCAATCCAAAGGATAGAAACAGTCCGGTGGACTGTTTCGGTGCCCGCGGGCGTGCCGAAGAAAGCTTTAGCTTTCAATGGGCGAATCCCCACATCTGCGCCATCGTCGTCACGGACTTTATATCGTTCGTGATGACTTTTTTATTGCTTATATAAAAGTCATCAGCTCACTCATTCCGTCGTTCCTCCTCTCCCCAAAAAGCTTACGCTTTCCGGGGACCCCGATTCTTTTCACTCACGGACTGCATATCGTTCGTGACGACTTTTTTATTGCTTAAATAAAAAAGATACATTGCCGTTCAAGACTGAGCCTCGCCACGAAAGTGGTTTGCTCAGCGACAATGTATCCATATATACTTTACTCAATAAGTTGCAAAATGTCAACAATATCGATACAAAATTTTCACTTGACGTTGACAGATTCTCAAACGATTTAAGAAACGCTTAATTATGGCAATACGACGGTTATGAACATTTTTCCAAAGCAAAGGAACTTTATCAACAGAAAAGCGATATTTTTCTTTGCCACGCAAAATAAAAACGAGACAGTCGCATTGAACGCAAAGGATAAAATATCCAGAGGTTATATTAACGACGAACTGCCTCGTACAGATAATATAGCAAATAATGCTTCAAATGTCAATAATGCCATTTGTTGTTTCGTTTATAGTGAATAAACATACTAATGAAATACAGTCCATAGACGTATTATATGCTGTAAATGCAAAAAAAGAACCAGCCGGGAGCTTATCCCCGGAGGTTTCGACACCTCCTACTGGTCCTACAATTAGTATATTCAATTTGCTCGATTGTGTCAATAATTGTTTTCTCGTGATGTAGACTGTTCCGAGGGTGTTTTACTTTTGGTAATAAAAAGTGTCGCAGAAAATAAATTTTATATTCACAATATGAATTTGCAAAATAAAAACAAGGCTGACAAAACTTTACACGCACTTGGATTCAATACATCCCAGCGTGAAAGAATTATCAGCCTTGCGAAAGATAATATAGCAAATAATGTTTCAAATGTCAATAATACTGACACAAAATTTTCTCGTGACGTTAATATTGACGAGTTTGACGAAAGGGATTACAATGTAATCAATACAACCGGTTTAAGAGGCTATGCAAGTCTTAAACATGAAGTTATGACATGGGATGATATAAAATATCTTAATCAAGTGCGTTGTATAAGCATTGAAGATAGGTTTTATCTTTATAAAATGCTTGACAATGAAACAAGGGATATAATTATTTATAAAGCCAAGAAAAGAACAAGGAGTGAATATAATGCAATTAGAAAAGCGTACGGAAGAAGATTTAATGGAAATACTGTTTCAATTTCTGAACTCATTAAAAGTAACAGAAACAGCAGCAATGACAATAGCAACATATTTAGGTATGAACAAGAAAAATTTAATAACAATGATAAATTCGATAATCAAAAGATACGAGCAAAAAGGGAAAGTAACGGAAGAGGAATTGCTGAAAATGGCGATAATGATAACCTGTCAGAAGAAAAATACTCAAGAAATGTAGACTATGCCGAGGGCGTTTTACTTTTTTTAATAAAAAGTGCCTATATAAATAAAAAAGAAGATGAAACATTGTTCAAGACTGGGAATGGTCAAAAGACGACACCCAGCAATGCTTCATCTTCTATATATAGTTTACTCAATAAGTTGCAAAATGTCAATAATACCGATACAAAGTTTTCACTTGACGTTGGCAGATTCTCAAACGATTAAAAAAACGCTCAATTATGTCAATACGACGGTTATGAACATTTTTCCAAAGCAAAGGAACTTTGTAAACAGAAAAGCGATATTTTTCTTTGCACGTAAAATAAAAGCGAGACAGTCTCACTGAACGCAAAGGATAAAGAATCCAGAGGTTATAATAGTTACGACTTGTCTCGCACAGATAATATAGCAAATAATGCTTCAAATGTCAATAATACCGATACAAAAATTTCTCGTGATGTTGATATTGACGAGTTTGACGAAACAGAATATACTAATGTTAAATTATCAAAAGCAGAGTATAATAAGCTTTATTTCGAGGCATTAACATGGGATTCGGACAAGGTTGGTAAAGTATGTCACAAGTATCTTAATAATGTTTATTATTATTATACTCTTGATAATGATTATAATTTAACTGTTATAAAAATGAAAAAATCAGAAAATATACATGAAAGAAAGGATGTAAATAATGTTAACACCGATAGAAGAGACATTAGTGGCGGACATGAAATATCTGAAAATTTCGACGGATATAATAATGGCGACATTAGATTCGCTGGAGACGGAAGAACAACAGCAAATAATGTTGAACTCGATAAAGAGAAGATTCAACGAGAAGGGGACAGTGACGGAAGAAGAAATATTAAAAATGATAATAATGATAACCTGTCAGAAGAAAAATACTAAAGAGATGTAGATTATGCCGAATATGCACAGCATATCGTAAGATTTTTAAAACTGATATGAGCAAATATTTGTGCAAAATAATATATAATCTTTAATTTCGAAAAAAGTTCTTGCATTTTTGATAATCGTTTGATATAATTAAATCATCGATTTAGCGTGGCAAAGCGCTAATGTGAAAAATCGTGAAAGTAGGAATTAAAAATGAAAAGATTTTTATCGGTATTTTTGGCACTTGCTATGATTGCTTGTGTAGTAGCAGGATTTGCAGGTTGCTCAAAATCGGGAAAAGATGATGAGGTTGTGCCTTATTCATCAAGTAAGGGTGATACGACTGTTAAAACAGTTGCAGACCTTGATAAAGTTAAGGATGCTAATAAAATCGTTGTTGGCATTACAGATTATGAGCCTATCGATTATAAGGTTAAAGGAAGCGACGAGTGGGTCGGCTTTGATGCAGATCTTGTAAGAGCAGTTGCAGATAAGATGGGCATTAAAGTTGAATTTGTTGTTATCAATTGGGATAATAAGTTTATTGAACTTAATTCAGGCACAATTGACTGCATTTGGAACGGTATGACTGTTTCTGATTCGGTTAAGAAAAATTGTGATATTTCAGATGCTTATGCAGGTAACAGCCAAGTTGTTGTTATGAAAAAGGATGTTCTTTCAAAGTATAAAGATAAAGATGCTGTCAAAGCTGCTAATTTAACAATTGCTGTTGAAAAAGGCTCTGCAGGTGAAGCAGAGGCAAAGAAACTTTCAAATAATGTTGTTTCTCTTTCAGCCCAGTCAGATGCACTTAAAGAAGTTAAGTCAGGCACGGCAGACGCTTGTATTATTGATTCAACAATGGCTAATTCAATGACTAAAGAGGGTACGGACTTTTCAAATCTCGGTTATTCAATTTCTCTTACAACTGAGGAATATGCCGCAGGCTTCAGAAAGGGTTCAGACCTTACTGCTGAGGTAAACAGAATTCTTGCAGAACTTAAAACAGACGGAACAATGGACAAGCTTTCTGAAAAGTACGGTGTTAACCTTGCTAAATAAGGCACTTATATTTTAAACATTATAATATTTATCAGGCAGAGAGCATCTAAAGTGCTCTCTGCCTAATTTGCTGAATAGACAGCTTTGGTTTTTATGATTATTGGAGGAAATATGTATGGACACATCGTTTTGGGCGATAACGCTTGAGCTTTTTAAGGGCTTTTGGATAAACTTTAAGCTTTTCGGTATCACTCTTCTTTGCGCTTTGCCTTTGGGGCTTATTTTGAGCTTTGGCTCTATGTCGAAATTTAAGCCTCTTAAATATCTTGTTAAGGTGCTCGTTTGGATTATTCGAGGTACTCCGCTTATGCTTCAAATTATTGTCGTTTTTTACGGTCCGGGGCTTCTTTTCGGAATGCAGGTCGGAAATGATTATCGTTTTAAAGCGGCATTAATTGCGTTTATTATTAACTATTCTTGCTATTTTTCGGAAATTTATCGTGGCGGTATTGAAAGTATACCGAAGGGTCAGCAGGAGGCAGGTCTTGTACTCGGTATGACTAAATCGCAAATTTTCTTTAAGGTTACGCTTTTGCAGGTGGTTAAAAATATTGTTCCGCCTATGAGTAATGAAATTATTACTCTTGTTAAGGATACCTCTCTTGCAAGAACTATTGCAATTATTGAGGTTATTCGTGTAGGTGAGGATTATATTACAGGTGCGGGCCTTTTCTGGCCGCTCTTCTACACAGGCGCATTTTACCTTGTATTCTGTGGAATTCTTACTCTTCTTTTCGGTCAAATTGAAAAGAAACTCAGTTATTTTAATTCTTAAGGAGGTTGGGCTTTATGGCATTTTTAGAGGTTAATGATATTAAAAAAAGTTTTGGCAAAAACGAAATACTAAAGGGCATAAGCTTTGACCTTCAAAAGGGTGAGGTGCTTTCTATTATCGGCTCATCCGGCTCAGGCAAAACAACGCTTCTTCGTTGCATAAACTTTCTTGAATTTGCCGAATCGGGTACGATTACCGTAAACGGCGAAATGATTTATGACGGAGTTGTTGATAAAAAAATCAAGGAAAAGGATTTGAGAAAGAAAAGACTTCACTTTGGTCTTGTTTTTCAGGATTTTAATCTGTTTCCTCAATACGATGTTCTTCAAAATCTTACTCTTGCACCGTCCTTGCTTAAAATGGGAACTAAAGAGGAACTTGAAGTTGGGGCGAAAGAAATTATTAAAAAAGTAGGCCTTGAGGATAGAATTAATCATTATCCCTGTCAGCTTTCGGGTGGTCAAAAGCAACGTGTTGCAATTGCAAGAGCGCTTATGCTTAAGCCTGATATTCTTTGTTTTGATGAGCCTACATCTGCACTTGACCCCGAACTTACAGGGGAGGTTCTTAAAGTTATCAAGAGCCTTAAAACCGGCAACAGCACTATGATTGTTGTTACTCACGAAATGGATTTTGCAAAGAATGTTTCCGATAAGGTAATCTTTATGGCTGACGGCGTTATTGAGGAATACGGCGAGCCTAAACAGCTTTTTGAAAATCCAAAAAGCGATAAGCTTAAAGCATTTTTAAATAATGCACTTGATGTATGAATATTACAAAATAAATACAAAATTATGCAAATTTATGTTAATTGTTGACGAATGATTATATTTATGTTTTAATATAAATATGTTTTACTAAGCGTAATTAAAACATACACAGGAGGTATAAGGATGGATTTAAAAAATATTATTGACAAAAAAAGCGACTATGCCGATTATATGCTTGACGAGATTACCCATATTTGTAAAGATATGGATAAGCGTGACCCCGGCTCACCGGGCGAAAAGCAGGCTTGCGAGTATATGGCTGACGTATTAAAAAAAGATTGCGGCTGTGAAAGAGCAGACGTTGAAAGCTTTAAGGAAAATCCCGGCTCATTCTTCGGCTGGATTTATTTCACAATCACATTCGTTTTAGCAGCGATCGTTCTCTTCTTTTTCTGTCCGATTGTTTCGGCAATACTTATTGTAGCAGGTCTTACAATTGTTTTGCTTCAGTTTGGTTTTTATAAAAAATGCGTTGACAGATTTTTCCCTGAAAAAACAGGTCATAACGTAACCGCTGTAAAGAAGTGTTCAGGCGAAGTTAAGCGCCGTATATTCTTTAACGGTCACCCTGACGCTGCTTGGGAATGGCCGGTAAACTATGCTTTGGGCGGCGTTGGATTTGAAGGTCACGCTGTTATCTGTGGTATCGGCGCAGTTTATTATCTTGTTATTTCTATTATTTCAACTGTTAAATACGGCGCATTCGGTATGATTAGCCATGATGTAACACTTTTCAAAATGGCTCTTTGGGGTCTTATCTTTGTTCCTTTCCTTATCGGTCTTTATTGGATGTGGAATAAGAACAGAATTGTTGACGGCGCTAATGATAATCTTTCAGGATGTTATATGGGTATCGCTGTTCTTAAGGCTCTTCACGACCAGGGTATCACTCTTGAAAATACAGAGGTCGGCGTTATTCTTTCAGGCAGTGAGGAAGCAGGCCTCAGAGGTGCTAAGGCTTGGTGCGAAGCTCATAAGGGCGAGTTTGACGATGTTCCTACAATCATTCTTTCTTACGACACAATTCATGACCCTAAATATCTTATGACTAATTATCGTGATCTCAATGGTACTGTTAAAGCAGATAAGGCAGTTTCGGATTTATTTATGGAATCTGCCGCTGACCTTAATATTCCTTGTAAAAAGGGTTGGGTTCCACCTCTCGGAGGTGCTACTGACTCCGCCGCTTTTGCTCAGGCAGGCTTCCGTGCAACAGGTGTTACGGGCCTTAACCATAAGCTTGAAGATTATTATCATACAAGACGTGATACTTATGATAATATGAACCTTAAAGGTCTTGCGGATTGTTTTGCAATCAGCGTTAAGGCTCTTGAAAAGTTCGATAACGGCAAGGAAGTTTAATATTTACTTATATGCTGAAAGGGATACTGATAATTATTATCGGTATCCCTTGTTTTTTGTAATGTTGTTTATATTTGTTGAAAATTAATTTTAAGTCGGCTTTATGCTACTGTTAATGTAACTGAAATTTATATTATTTTTAATGGGGTTTTTATGAGCTTTACGATTAAAGATATGACAATTCGTGATGAATATAACCGTCAACGAATTTTCAAAGGCGTAAATATTTGCTTTAAGGGCAGGGAAAATCAACACGAGATTTATGAGTTTTTTGATAAGTTTGAAAATGATAAAAGCTTTCGTGATGAGCAGTACGATATGCTTACTTCAAACGGAGTGAATTTGATTAGACTCGGCTTTACTTGGGCAATGCTTGAGCCAAAGAAAAATCAATTTGATGAAAAAATAATTTCATATTTAAAACTTTTTGTCGATGAATGTCAAAAAAGAAATATTTATATTGTTTTAGACCTTCATCAGGACTTGTTTTACAGCAACGGCAAGTACGGCGACGGCGCACCGAAATGGATAACTCGTGATTATAAAGAAAAGCAACCGCTTGCAATTTGGGCTGAAGGTTATTTTTATATGCAAGACGTTCAAAGAGCTTTTAATGATTTTTGGCGAAATAAAAACGGTATGCAGGATGAATTTATCACAATGTGGAAAAGGCTTGATGATGAATTTAAAGGCTTTGATAATGTTCTTGCATACGATTATTTCAACGAGCCTATGATAAACGATAATTCAAATAAGATTTTTTGCCTTTTGATAAATAACGCTTTAAAGCAGGGCTTAAATGTTGATTTTGATGCACAAAAGTACTTTGGCGCAAAATTTGAAAGATTAGGCTTTTTTAGAATGGCTTTGGCTGTGCTTTTTAAAATTAAAACCGTTGGACGATTGAAATTGCTTTTGAAAAATTTAGATGATTATAACGTATTTGATAAGGTGATTGACGGCGCACAGAAATATGTTAAAGAATTTGACGAAAAATATTATCAGCCCTTTATTAATAAAATTACTTCTCAATGTTCGTGCAAAAACGGCTTTGACTTTTTTGAACATAGCTATTATTCAAACCTTGGTATTCCTTTTAGTATTGAATCACCCGATAATTCGATTTATTCTCCCCACGTCTATGATTTGTTTATAGATTCGCCGCTTTATAACAAGTATTCAAGTAACGAGCGAGTTCGGTATATTTTTGATAATGTAAGAAAAAATCAACTTAATATGAACGTGCCTGTAGTAATGGGTGAGTGGGGAGGATTGTGCCCGAAGAAAACGGATTGGTTTTCTCATATTGATTTTGTTTATTCATTGATAGAGCAAAATCAATGGTCAAGCATTTATTGGAATTATTATTTTGAAAATGACGAATTTGTCCGTTTAATGAACAGACCGTATCCCATTGCCGTTTGCGGCGATATAATAAGCTATCGTACCGATTCTAACGAAAGAAAATTCTTTATGGAATATAAGGTTTCTGATGACTATGTTCTTGCCGAAACTCAAATATATGTTCCGAATAAGGGCGTGCAAAAGTTTAAATCAAATTACGGTATAAATAAAATCGAAATTTCATATTGATATGTTGATGCGTTTTTACCTAAAGAAAAAAATCACCGTTTCTTTCACGGTGATTTTTTTATATATATTAACTTTTCTTGATTTAAAGCTTTTTGCCGTCGATGCTGATTGTTACAACTTGCCATGGTAAGAATTTTCCGCTTTTTTTGATTGCTTCTTTTGCCGCATGTTCAAGACCGCCGCAACAAGGAACTTCCATACGGACAATCGTAACGCTTTTAATATCGTTTTGCCTGATAATTTCTGTCAGCTTTTCGCTGTAATCTATATCGTCAAGCTTAGGACAGCCGATAACTGTAATTTTACCACGCATAAATTCATTATGCATATTTGCGTAAGCGTAAGCCGTGCAGTCTGCCGCAATAAGCAGCTCTGCATTGTTAAAATACGGCGCATTAATCGGCACAAGCTTAATTTGACACGGCCATTGACCGAGCTGTGATTTGTTGACAGCAGGCATTTGCTCAATGCTTTCGGACGTTCTGTTAAAGGTATGCATTCTGCTTGACGGACAGCCGTGGAATACTTCCTTCTTTTCTGCCTTTGCTTTCATATTCTTTTCAACTGCTTCTCTGTCATATTCAAGCGCTTCTCTTTCAACAAAGGTGATAGCACCGGTAGGGCATGTGGGCAAGCAATCACCGAGTCCGTCGCAATAGTCATCTCTCAAAAGTTTAGCTTTGCCGTTTACCATTCCTATTGCACCCTCATGGCACGCATTTGCGCAAGCGCCGCAGCCGTTGCATTTGCTTTCGTCTATATGAATGATTCTTCTAATCATTTATAACAACTCCTAAAATTAATTTAACACCTAATGTGCGAGGTGATTATATCAAACAAAAAAGAAAATTGCAAACAAAAATCATAAATTATTCCAAAGCAAGTTTTACCATTAAAGCGGCGATACAGGGTGAATGTTGTGGTCGTCATATGGGCTGAAATGCGAAAGCTTTGTATCAAATAATACCGTTCCACGTCCGATGCAGTAGTTTCCGTATCTGTCTTTTAAAGCGTCAACGGCGGTGTCGATTTTTTCAAGCTTTTCTCTTTTTTCAACCGTTTTTGAAAAATCAAATTGCGAACAATAATCAAAATCAAAATCCGTAACGCTTAAGCCTAAACTTCTTATCGGCATTTTCCAATCATAGTTTATAACAAATAAAGCCATTGCGCTTTTGATAATTTCACCGCTTACGTTTGTTGCGCTTTCTAATTTGCATTGCCTTACAAAGCTTCCGAGTTTTTTGTCCCTGACGTAGATTGAAAGGGTGGTTCCTTTTAAACCGAGATTTCTCATTCGTCTTGAAACACTTTCCGCCAAAACGGTAAATATTATTTTCACATCATTGTTGTTCACCAAATCTCTCGGTGTGGTTGTTGCGTTTCCTATGCTTTTTATATCACGCTCAATGTCCTTGTGCCGGACAGGAGTTTTATCCTCTCCACGTGCATATTGCCTTAGCAAAATTCCGTTTTTGCCGAGTATGCTTTTTATAAATTTCTCATCGCTTTTTGCAATGTCACCTATTGTATATATTCCGTAATTATTAAGCTTTTTCGTCGTTGCAGGACCGACCATAATCATATCGCTGCATTTAAGCGGCCAAACGATTTTTTGGTAATTCTTTTTTGTTATGACGGTCATGGCATTCGGCTTTTTGTAGTCTGAGCCAAGCTTTGCAAACACCTTGTTATAGCTTACGCCCACACTTACGGTAATTCCTATTTCTTTTCTTATTCTCTCTTTTATTTCAAAGCCGATTTCCCGTCCGTTTTTAAACCAATCACCCGTGACGTCAATCCAGCTTTCGTCAAGACCGAACGGTTCTATCAAATCTGTATAATCTTCTAAAATTTTTCTTACTTTTTTTGAAAATTCAATGTAAACAGGGAAGTTTGGCGGTACGATTATTAAATTTCTGCACTTTTGCTTCGCTTTCCATAACGGCTCACCAACAACAAGGCCGTATTTTGAAGCGATTTCGTTTTTTGTAAGTATAATTCCGTGCCTGCTTTCCTCGTTTCCTCCTACTGCAACCGGCTTTCCTTTTAATTCGGGATGTAAAAGGCATTCCACACTTGCATAAAATTTGTTGCAGTCAATATGAAGTATTTGTTTTTCCATAATATAATTGTCCTTGATATTTAAAATATTAGAACACTTGTTCTAATAACTATATAATAAAACAAATGTTCTATAATGTCAAGAACACTTTTTCTAAAGTCCGCATTTTGTCACTTGACGTAAATTGATTATTAAGTTATACTTTTTATTGTTGTAGGAATAAATTATTAAGGTGAAAATATGATTTATGATATCGCAAATCTTAAAGTAGAAATAAAGAACGAAAAAGGCAGAACAAAAAAACAGGCAATTCCTTATCTTGCGAAAAATCAGGAAGAAAAAAATATTGATATAACAATTAATGTTGATGAAAAAAGAGTGCAAAACGCTATGAAAGCGCATCCCGAACTTATTCAGGATGATTGGGAATATATGCTTACGGGTTCTGACTTTTATACGCAACTTATTAAGTATAACGGCTTTTTGCTTCATTCTTCTTGCATAGTTGTTGATAATGTGGCTTATGCTTTTTCTGCCGACAGCGGTACAGGCAAGTCAACCCATACCGAGCTTTGGCTTAAGCATTTCGGCAACAGGGCATATATGCTCAACGATGATAAACCGGCTATCAGGCTTATCGACGGCAAGGTTTATGCCTGCGGCACTCCTTGGAGCGGTAAGTATGACTATTCAACACCTCAAGTGGTTGAACTTGCCGGAATTTGCTTTCTTCAAAGAAGCGAAAACAATTGGATAAAGAAGGCTGAAACAAGTAAAGCTGTTTTTAATATTTTTTCTCAAACCGTTCGTAAGCTTGATGCAGTAAATATGGAAAAGCTTTTTGATGTGCTTGAACAGATTTTTTCAAAAATTCCTATTTATGACCTTGGATGTAATATTTCTGACGAAGCGGTTTTGACCTCATACAATGCAATGAAACCTAAAGAATAATAAATATAAAAAAAGAAGCGAAAGCATAAAAACTTTCACTTCTTTTTCTATATAAAAATCCACCCAGCCGCCGCCTGCTGACAATAACCTGCTCTCTTAGCAGGTGGGTTATGCTCTCATCACTTTGTGCTACCAACGTCCTTATAAATAAGGGAGGTCTGCATTCCCGTTTCAAAGAAGTCAAATCCCTAAAAAAACGTGTTCGGGTTACTAAAGCTGACGGTTGTCGAGAAGGGTAGATTCTATAAATTATTATTACTGCTCCGGCTCAAAATATTCAACGTCAAATTTTTCCTCAATCTTTTGCATAAGTATATCGGAAATTTGCTCGTATTCCATTTCATCTTCAATTTCAACAAGATATTCGTCGCCGTTGTCGTCAGTTTCAACCTTGAGGGTGATTACCTCATAGTCACCGTCAACAATGTCCTCGTCAGTTTCATTATATTTTGTAATGGCAACATAAACATCGTTGTCAGTTTCATATCTTTCCAATAGTTCAAAAAGAAGCTCATTGCCGTCATCATCAGTTACGCTGATAATGTCAGGCTCGTAATATTCTTCGTTTTCAGCCATAAATTAACCTCCTAAATCAAATTACCTATAATATTATATATACTTTTTATCGTTTAGTCAATAGTATAGGCAAAGATTTAACAATTGTTTAATATTACTAAAAAAATACAAAAAAATATAAAAAAACTATTGACAATTAACAATAAGCGTGCTATTATGTAGATGAACAAAAGAGATAGACACAAAGGCTTGAGAGTGAAAGGACTTGAGGTAAGGAAAAGCCAAAATCTCTATCGCTTAACTTGTTTAGAATACGAAAGGAGGCTTGTCCAATGGATTTAGAACCAGGTCAGACAAGCACCCGAGAAGTAACCCAATAAAATAACGGAAACTAATGTATCGACAGAAGCAAAACGGAATTGCTTACGGGTACAAACTTTATGAAGGATTATTAAAATAGTTATTCGGCAGAATTGGTTAATTACTATCGGGTGCGAAAAACTAAATAGTAAAGGTATATATTTGATTATCCTGCCGATAATCTGTAGCGAAAGCTACATTATAAAATAATTTAACGAGGTACAGTCCAATGGGTTAGTAAGTTAATCTAAATGCTTAAAGTTAATATAGGTATTTTAGAATAGGTCATTAAATATACGAGGTATAGACCAATGTACTAATCAATTATAAGATTTAAAAGTTAATATAAAATGATTTGAGGCGCTTAACCTACTAATAGGTTAAGCGCCTTATGTTATTAAATGATTTCATTTAAATTTAAAAATTAATTTGGATTTCACGTTTCTTCATCTAAAAAAGCAATTCTTTTTATATCGCTTTCACCATAAATCTTAATGCCGTGTTCAAAAAGCATTTGCGCAGCTATGCCGTTGCCGTATGTAAGCGTGCCTGAAAACGTTCCGTCATATATTTTACCGAAACCGCACGACGGACTTCTTTCTTTCAAAATTGCTGTTTGGCATCCGGTTTCCTCTGCAACGTAAAGGGCTTTTTCCGCTCCGTCATAAAACGCTTCGGTTAAATCCTCACCGTTTTTTGAATAAACCCTGCCGTCCCTGATTTCGCTTGGTACTCTCGGAGTGGGCAGGCAAGCAAAAGTTTCAGGACAAATAGGAATTAATGTGTGCTTTTTCCCAAGTTTTATAACATTTTCATTTTTATTGTTGCCACCGTTGTATTTACAGTTTTCTCCAAGCAGACAGGCACTTACAAGAATTTTCATTTTTTTCTCCTTTTGCTTATAATTATAAAAAATCCTAAAACAAATAACACTAATATTATTGCAAAGATGAATACTAACGGCTTTGAAAGAAATGGAATTTTACCCGCTAAGCCGATTAACCCCGCCAAAAGTAAAAATATAACTATAAATATGCTTACAATTATTGCGATTTTTTTATTTTCCATAATATCACCTTGCTTATATTATCATATATTTCCCGATTAGTCTATACCTTTGTGTAAAGTGCTTTGCTTTACATATATGCAATATATACAAATATCATACCTAATATATGCCTTGTTTTTAATATAAACAAAGAAAATATTAAAATTTGGTGTCAAATTTAAAAGAATAGTTGCAAAATTTGTAATTTAGTAATAATATATACACACATTATTATTAAACATTATTTTCGGTGGTACAAAGTATGGATTCTTTAAAGCAGAAGATATTAAATGAAGGCGAAGTTTACGAGGGCAATATTCTTAAGGTAGACGGTTTTTTAAATCACAGAATTGATATTCCGTTTATGAGGGAAATCGCAAAGGAATTTCACCGCTTGTTTAAGGATGACGGCGTTAACAAAATCCTTACTATCGAAGCGTCGGGCATAGCTATCGGTGCGCTTGTTGCCGAGGAATTTGGCTGTCCGCTTGTTTTCGCAAAGAAAACAAAAACTAAAAATATTGCCGGCGATGTGTATACCTCTAAGGTTGAGAGCTTCACTCACGGCACTACATACGATATTATTGTGTCAAAACGATTTCTCGATGAAAACGATAAGGTCCTCATTGTTGATGATTTTCTTGCAATCGGCAATGCGCTCAATGGTCTTATCGCACTTGTTAATGACAGCGGTGCATCACTTGCTGGCTGCGGCGTTGTTATTGAAAAAGGTTTCCAGCACGGCGGCGATAAACTCAGGAGCAACGGTATTAAGGTTGAATCTCTTGCTATTGTTGAAAGTATGGACCATGAAACAGGCAAGGTTTATTTCAGAGATTAATCGTTTTTTTGTTTTGGTTATTCGGTGTCATCACCTTATAATAAATTGATTTATTTGTACGGAGGTAAGACAAATGAAACTCACAAAGAAAATTCTTGCAGTTGTTCTTTCAGTTCTCTTTGTTGTAGGCGTATTTGCCGGTTGTTCTTCAAAAGACGCAAATACAAAGGATACAACAACTAAGGCATCTGCATCATCAGACATCAAGGTAGGATTTATTTTCCTTCACGATGAGAACTCAACTTACGATAAGAACTTCATCACAGCTGCTGACGAAGCTTGTAAGACTCTCGGAATTGCTGATGAAAACAAGATTTACAAGACTAATGTTCCTGAAGGTCAGGAATGCACAGAGGCTGCTTTAGACCTTGTTGACAAGGGATGCTCAATCATCTTTGCCGACAGCTTCGGTCACGAGCCTTACATTATTGAAGTTGCTAAGAAGCATCCTGAAGTTCAGTTCTGCCATTCAACAGGTACAAGAGCTCATACAGAAGGTCTTGACAACTATCACAATGCATTCGCTTCAATTTACGAAGGCAGATATCTTGCAGGTATTGCTGCAGGTATGAAACTTAATCAAATGATTAAAGACGGCAAATTTGAAGCTAAAGATGCTAAAATCGGTTATGTAGGTGCATACACCTATGCTGAGGTTATTTCAGGTTATACTTCATTCTTCCTTGGTGCTCGTTCAGTATGCCCAAGCGCTACTATGGAAGTTCAGTTCACAGGTTCATGGTATGATGAAGCTGCTGAAAAGGAAGCTGCAAATACCCTTATTGCTAACGGCTGTAAGCTTATCAGCCAGCATGCTGACTCAATGGGTGCTCCTACAGCTTGTGAAACAGCAGGTGTTCCTAACGTTTCTTACAACGGCTCAACAGTAAGCGCTTGCCCTAACACATTTATTGTTTCTTCAAGAGTTAACTGGGCTCCTTACTATGAATATGCAATCAAAGCTGTTATGAACGGCGACAAGATTGATGCTGACTGGACAGGTACTCTTGCTACTAATTCGGTTCTTCTTACAGATGTAAACGAAAAGGCTGCTGCTCCTGGCACTCAGAAGGCTATTGATGAAGCTAAAGCTAAGCTTGAGGACGGTTCTCTTCAGGTATTTGATACTTCAACATTTACTGTTGACGGCAAAAAGCTTGA
The DNA here is from genome assembly GCA_000436835.1 of Eubacterium sp. CAG:251. GTDB lineage: Bacteria > Bacillota > Clostridia > Oscillospirales > Acutalibacteraceae > Eubacterium_R. The sequence continues at coordinate 12,760 of FR889140.1, read as the reverse complement.
TTCTTATAAGGCTGATGTTGATACAGATGATAAGTACACACCTGATACAGAAGTTATTAAAGATGGCGCATTCAAGGAATCAAAGTTCCGTTCAGCTCCATATTTTGACGTTAAGATTGACGGTATTAAGCTTCTTAACGAAAAAATGTAATTAAATAAATCTTAGTTATATTTTATAATTAAACCCGTGGCCGTACCCTAAAAAGTACGGTCACGGTAGTATTGTTTTAAGTGATATTAAATTTTTGCGGAGGAAAATATGAGTGATACTTTTGCAATTGAATTAAAAGGCGTCACCAAGGTTTTCGGGCAGATTGTTGCTAATAAGGACGTTAATCTGCAGGTTAAAAAAGGTGAAATTTTAGCCATTTTGGGCGAAAATGGCAGTGGTAAAACCACTCTTATGAATATGCTTTCCGGCATTTATTTCCCTGATGAGGGTCAAATTTTTGTAAACGGTGAGGAAGTAGTTATTAAATCACCGAAAGATGCGTTTAAATACGGCATTGGTATGGTACATCAGCATTTTAAGCTTGTTGATGTATTTACTGCTACCGAGAATATAGTTCTCGGTATTAAAGATAAAGAAAAATACAGCTTAAAGAAAGCTGAACAACGTGTAAAAGAAATTACCGACAAATACGGTTTTGATATTAATCTTGACAGCAAGGTTTATGAAATGTCTGTTTCTGAAAAGCAGACTGTTGAAATTGTTAAGGTGCTTTACAGGGGTGCGCAGACTCTTATTCTTGACGAGCCTACCGCTGTTCTTACACCTCAAGAAACTGAAAAATTGTTTGATGTTTTACGTCGTATGAAAAAAGACGGAAAATCAATTATTATAATTACACATAAGCTCCACGAGGTTATGTCGCTTACCGACAGAGTTGCGGTTTTGCGTAAAGGCGAATATATCGGAACTGTGGATACTAAATCTGCTACCGAGCAATCGCTTACCGAAATGATGGTTGGTAAAAAGGTATCACTTAATATAGAAAGAACGGCTCCTGTTAATCCGCAAAACAGAATTGAACTTAAGAATGTAACTACTCTTAATGCAGAGGGAGTTAAGGCTGTTGATGATATTTCATTTGATATCAGAAGCGGTGAAATTCTCGGCATCGCCGGTATAGCCGGAAGCGGTCAAAGAGAACTGCTTGAAACCATAGCAGGTCTTCAAAAACCTGAAAGCGGTGAGATTTTTTATCATTCCCCTGAGGGCGAAACGGTGGACCTTAAGGCTAAAACCCCTACTCAAATTAAAGAACTCGGCGTAAGGCTTTCGTTTGTTCCTGAGGATAGACTCGGTATGGGCCTTGTAGGAAATATGGACATTATCGATAATATGATGCTTCGTTCATATAAGAAGGGCAATTCCGCTTTTCTTGACAGAAAAAATCCTAAGAAACTTGCCGAAAAAATTATTGAAAGCCTTGAGGTAGTTACACCGGGCGCTACCACTCCTGTAAGACGTCTTTCGGGCGGTAACGTTCAAAAGGTACTTGTAGGCCGTGAGATTGCCGCTAATCCAAAGGTGCTTATGGCGGCTTACCCTGTAAGAGGTCTTGATATTAACTCTTCTTACACAATTTATAATCTTCTCACAAAGCAAAAGGAAAACGGCGTTGCCGTTGTATTTGTAGGCGAGGACCTCGACGTTCTTGTTGAGCTTTGTGACAGAATTATGGTTATAAATTCAGGTAAAATTACCGGTATGCTCGACGGCAGAAATGCTACTAAAGAGGAAATTGGATTATTAATGACTAAGACAGAAAGGGAGGATTCATAATATGAGCAATAAACAAAAGGTTCACGAGCCCCTCTTTCATATAAGCAAGAGAGCGTCTATGCCTTGGTATTATTCATGGCTTATTCGCCTTGTCTCAATTCTTGCCGCTCTTATCGTAAGCGGTGCTGTAACAATGCTTTTAACCCATCAAAACCCTATCAGCGTTTATGCCACTATGGTTGACGGTGCGTTTGGTACTTCAAGACGTGTTTGGAATCTTCTCCAAAGCCTTGCAATTCTTCTTTGCGTTGCGCTTGCGTTGACACCGGCATTTAAGATGCGATTTTGGAACATCGGCGGTGAGGGTCAGGTGCTTGTCGGCGGTCTTGCTACTGCGGCTTGTATGATTTGCCTCGGCGGTAAAATTCCTAATGCGCTTCTTATTATCGTAATGATTATATCAAGTATGCTTGCAGGTGCAATTTGGGCTGTTATACCTGCTATCTTTAAGGCTCAGTTTAATACTAATGAAACGCTCTTTACCCTTATGATGAACTATGTAGGTATTCAGCTTGTATCATACTTTGTTATGGTGTGGGAAGTTCCTAAAGGTTCGGGTAAGATAGGTATTATTAACCAAATGAGTCACGCCGGATGGTTGCCTCAGCTTGGAAATCAAGAATATTTACTTAATATTCTTATTGTTCTTGCACTCACAATCTTTATGTATATTTATCTTAAATACAGCAAGCACGGCTATGAACTTTCTGTTGTAGGTGAAAGTGAAAATACCGCTAAATATATCGGCATTAATGTTAAGAAGGTAATTATTAGAACAATGCTTCTTTCAGGCGCAATGTGCGGTATCGCAGGTCTTCTTCTTGTAGGCGGTACTGACCATACTATCACAACCACTACTGCAGATAACAGGGGATTTACTGCTATTATGGTATCTTGGCTTGCTAAGTTTAACCCTATTTATATGGTGCTTACTTCTCTTTTGCTTGTGTTTTTTGATAAGGGTGCAACAGAGATTGCAACCGTATACAGACTTAATGAATCATTCAGTGAAATCATTACCGGCATAATCCTTTTCTTTATTATCGGCAGTGAGTTCTTTATTAACTATAAGATTAATTTCCGCAAAGCGCATAAGGAGGGTAAATAATATGACTACATTAATTACTTTTATCCAACGTGCGATTATGCAGGGTATTCCGCTTCTTTACGGTTCGACAGGTGAAATCCTTACTGAAAAGTCAGGTAATCTTAACCTCGGTATTCCGGGTATTATGTATGTCGGCGGTATCAGCGGTGTTATCGGTGCTTTTCTTTATGAGGAGTCGATGGGCGCAAATGACCTTAACCCGTTCCTTGCAGTTTTAATTCCGCTTCTTTGCACAATCATCGGCTCTCTTTTAACAGGCCTTATTTACTGCTTCTTAACGGTAACTCTTCGTGCAAATCAAAATGTAACCGGTCTTGCAATTACGACTTTCGGTGTCGGTTTCGGTAACTTTTTCGGCTCATCACTTGTTAAAATTACAGGAAGTGATATTCCGTCTGTTGCCCTTACAAGGACAAGTGCATTTTTCACTAAAAAACTTCCTATCGCTTCAACTACCGGTTGGTTTGGAAAAATATTCCTCGACTATGGTTTTTTAACCTACGCCGCTATTGTAATTGCTCTTTTGGTTGCGTTCTTCCTTAAGAAAACACGTGGCGGACTTCATCTTCGTGCTGTAGGTGAAAATCCTGCAACAGCAGATGCAGCAGGTATTGACGTTTCTAAGTCTAAATATCTTGCCACCTCAATCGGCAGCGTTATCGCAGGTATCGGCGGTCTGTTTTATGTAATGGATTATGCTAACGGTGTTTGGTCAAACGAGGGCTTCGGCGACAGAGGATGGCTTGCAATCGCACTTGTTATCTTTGCAATTTGGAAGCCTGATTTCGGTATTTTAGGCTCAATTCTTTTTGGCGGACTTTATATTGTTTACCTCTTTATTCCCGGTCTTAAAATGAGCACTCAGGAACTTTTCAAAATGCTTCCTTACATTGTAACTATAATTGTTCTTGTAATCGTAAGCGTAAGAAAGAAGAGGGAGGACCAGCCACCTGCATCGCTTGGTCTTTCATACTTCCGTGAGGATAGATAATATTTTTTAGGATAGAATAAAACGGATAGGGATTTTCCTTATCCGTTTTTTATATGCACTGCTTGACATTTAATGCTTTTTTTGCTAATATATTTGCATATTGTAACGGCTGTGAAAAAGAGGAGTAGCTTGCTTATTCTTTCAGAGAGTGCTCGTTTGGTGGAAGAGTGCAGATGCGGTAGGTGAAGGTAGCTTTTGAGCCGGCAAGGTGAAACTAAGTAGTCTTGTCCGTATATCTGCGTTAAGGATTTGAGTGGCATTATGTTTAATTAATGCAATTTGAGTGGTACCACGGAATTTTTCGCTTTCGTCTCAATTTGAGGCGGAAGCTATTTTTTTATAAAATTATACCATATTATAAAGGAGAACGTTATGGCAAAAGAACTTGCAAAGCAGTACGACCCAAGCGAAGTTGAGGACCGTACCTATAAGTTTTGGTGTGATAAAAAGTATTTTCACGCTAAAAGAGAAAAAGGCAAAAAGACTTATACAATAGTTATTCCGCCTCCTAATATTACAGGCCAGCTTCATATGGGCCATGCACTTGATAATACACTTCAGGATATTCTTATCCGTTATCACAGAATGGCAGGCTACGATACATTGTGGCTTCCCGGCACCGACCATGCTTCTATCGCAACAGAGGCTAAGATTGTTGAGGCTATGCGTAAAGAGGGTATTACTAAGGATGACCTCGGACGTGAAAAATTTCTTGAACGTGCATGGGATTGGAAAAAACAATACGGCGGCAGAATTATTGAACAATTGAAAAAAATGGGCTCGTCCTGCGATTGGGACAGAGAACGCTTCACTCTTGACGAGGGTTGCAGTAAGGCTGTAAGAGAAGTATTTGTAGGCCTTTATGAAAAGAACCTTATTTATCGTGGTAACCGTATGGTAAATTGGTGCCCTCATTGTAATACATCTATTTCAGATGCCGAGGTTGAATATGAGGAAAAGGACTCTAATTTCTGGCATCTTCTTTATGAAGTTAAGGAAACAGGCGAAAAGCTTGAACTCGCAACTACACGTCCTGAAACTATGCTCGGCGATACCGCAGTTGCAATTAACGGGGACGACCCAAGATATAAGCATCTCCACGGCTGTCACGTTATTCTTCCGCTTTTAAATAGGGAAATTCCTATTGTATGTGACGAGCATGCAGATATGACTAAGGGTACAGGTGTTGTTAAAATTACTCCTGCTCATGACCCTAACGACTTTGAGGTAGGTCTTCGTCATAACCTTCCTATTATCCGTACATTCACTTATGACGGTCATATGACAGGCAAGGCTGATAAAGAGGCTGCCGATGAAATTATTAAAAGCGGTAAGGCTACTCAAAACGAGCCTGAGGTACTCGATTGCGGCAAATATGCAGGTATGACTACTCTTGAAGCAAGAAAGGCTATTCTTGCAGACCTTGAAGCAGGCGGATACATTAAAGAAATTGAGCCGCTTAAACACGATGTAGGTACTTGCTACAGATGCCACACTAATATTGAACCTATGGTTTCAAAGCAGTGGTTTGTTAAAATGGACCCTCTTGCAGGTCCGGCTATTGACGCTGTTGAAAACGGAGATATTAAATTCGTTCCTGAAAGATTTAAGAAAAATTATATGAGCTGGATGCGTGGCTCTCGTGATTGGTGCATTTCACGTCAACTTTGGTGGGGTCACAGAATTCCTGCTTGGTACTGTGATGATTGCGGCGCTACAACCGTTTCCAAAGAGGACCCTTGCAAGTGCTCGCATTGCGGCAGTGAAAATATTCATCAAGACTCCGACACATTGGATACTTGGTTTTCATCTGCTCTTTGGCCGTTCTCAACTCTCGGTTGGCCTGATAAGACAGAAGATTTAGAACATTATTATCCTACCAATACCCTTGTTACAGGCTATGATATTATCGGCTTTTGGGTTTCCCGTATGATTTTTTCAGGCCTTGCTTATACCGATAAAGCACCGTTTGATACCGTTCTTATTCACGGTCTTGTACGTGATGCTCAGGGCAGAAAGATGTCTAAATCTCTCGGCAACGGTATTGACCCGCTTGAGGTTATTGATGAATACGGCGCAGATGCATTGAGATTTACTCTTGCAACAGGTAATTCACCTGGTAATGATATGCGTTTTTCAGACGAAAAGGTTAAGGCGTCACGTAACTTTGCAAATAAACTTTGGAACGCTGCTCGTTTTGTATTGATGTATCTTACAGATGATTTCAAATATAGCGGACTTCCAAGTGACCTTGCAGTTGAGGACGAATGGATTGTATCTAAAGTTAATACCCTTGCTAAAGATGTTACCGATAACCTTGAAAAATATGAACTTGGAATTGCTATTCAAAAGCTTTATGATTTCATTTGGGACGTTTTCTGCGATTGGTATATTGAAATTGCAAAAATCAGACTTCAGGGTGATGACGAAAAGGCAAAGGATACTGCTAAAAGTGTTCTTGTTTATGTACTTACCGATATTCTTAAGCTTCTTCATCCGTTTATGCCGTTTATTACCGAAGAAATATATCAGGCTATCCCTCACGACTGCGAATCGATTATGATTTCAAAGTGGGTAGAATATGACGAAAGCCTTTGCTTTGCCGAAAATGAGGCTAAGATGGAAATTCTTATGAGTGCTATCCGTGCTATTCGTAACCGTAGAGCAGAGATGAATATTCATCCAAGCAAAAAAGCTAAGGTTTATGTTGAAACTGAGAAAACAGAACTTTTCTCTGCCGGTGCTGACTTTATTAAACGTCTTGCTTCTTCAAATGATGTTGAGGTTGAATCAAGCTTTGATAATCTCGGCAATACCGTAACAATCGTTACCGATAACGCCAAGATTTATATTCCAATGGGCGATCTTGTCGATTTTGAGGCAGAGCGTAAGCGTCTTGAAAAAGAACTTGCTCAGGCACAGGATAAGCTTGACTTTATCAATAAAAAGCTTTCTAATCCGGGATTTGTTAATAAAGCGCCTGAAAAGGTAGTTAATCAAAACAAAGAGGACGCCGCAAAGCTTGAGGATAAGATTGCAAATATTAAAAATTCTATTGATTCTTTGGGGAAATAAATGAATTACGATAACGCTTTGAATTTAATACTTCAAAAGCAAAGCCTCGGTATTAAACCGGGGCTTACTCGTATTTATGAGCTTTTGAATAAAATGGATAATCCTCAGGATAAGATAAATATTATTCATATTGCAGGTACTAACGGAAAGGGCACTACTGCCGCCGCACTTTCAAATGCACTTATCAAATCAGGCAAAAAGGTCGGTCTTTTTACTTCTCCTTGGACTGAAGATTACCGTGAGCAAATAAAAATTAACGGCAATATGATTACCGAGGAAGAATTTGCATTCTATGTAGAAAAATATATCGATTGCGATGCTACCGAATTTGAACTTGTAACTGCTATTATGTATAAATATTTTGCAGACGAAAATGTGGATTTTGCCGTTGTAGAATGTGGAATGGGCGGTAAGGGCGACGCTACAAACGTTGAAAAAAAGAATATTTCGATTATAACATCGGTTGCAATTGACCATACAGCCTTTCTCGGCAACACTCTTGATGAAATTGCGGCTGAAAAATCCGGAATTATTAAGCCTGATTCAGTTTGTATTCTTTATCCCAACCCTAAATGTGAGCGCATTTTTGAAAAAGTGTGCAGTGATAATAATACAAAACTTATTAAAATCAATGATTTTGGCGATGTTTTGAAAAATGATATTGCTTGTGCTCAGGTGGCTTTAAATGAAATTGGCTTAGATATCAAGGCTAAAAATCCAAACCTTCCGGCAAGGCAAAGCAAAGTCGGCAATATCCTTGTTGACGGCGGTCATAATGAGGATGCGGCTCGTGCTCTTGCACCTAAAATTAATAATGAAGTTGCCGTTGTTGCAATGATGAAAGATAAAAATGTTGATGCTTATTTATCATTAATTGCACCTAAGTGTAAAGCGATTTATGCAACGCAGGTTGATAACGCTCGCTCAATGAGTGCAAGTGAACTTGCTTTGGTTGCAAAAAAATATTGTGATAATGTTTTTACGGTCGATAATGCCGAAAAAGCAATCACGCTTGCTAAGCAAAATAATCTCTCGCTTGTATGCGGCTCGTTTTATCTTTATCGGCAAATTAGAAAAGAATTAAATTAAATACAAATTTTGATAAATTATTCAATACCAATCTGTTAGTATTATCGCAGATTGGTATTTTTTTATTGGAGTGACAAATATGAACGTTACGATTGAAAGCAGCGGTAGTGTTGTTATTGCTTATCTTATCGGCGAAATAGACCACCATACAGCAGGCGAGGTTAGGGAAAAAATAGATGATACCCTTATGTTTGTAAAGCCGAAGACTTTAATTCTCGATTTTAAAAATGTCAGCTTTATGGATTCCTCCGGAATAGGTCTTGTTATGGGCAGATACAGATTGCTTCAAAGCATTAATCCCGCTTGCCAAATCGAAATTAAAAACGTAACCCTGCAAACTAAAAAAATTATGGAACTTGCAGGTCTTTCATCAATTGCAAAAATTAAGGAGAATGAAAATGAATACAAAAAAGCTAATTAATGAATTTAAACTTACAATCGACAGTAAAAGTGTAAATGAAGCCTTCGCACGTGTTGCCGTTTCCGCATTTGTAACCCCTCTTGACCCAACACTTGAGGAAATCGCAGATTTAAAAACGGCAGTCAGTGAGGCAGTGACAAACTGCATAGTCCATGCTTATAAGGATACATACGGCAAAATATTTATATCGGGAAAACTTTTTGACGACAATACAGTAAAAATTGTAATAAGGGACAAGGGTTGCGGAATCGTAGATGTTTCTCAGGCAATGACTCCGCTTTTTACAACAGGTGAGGGTGACCGTGCAGGTCTCGGCTTTACTGTTATGGAAAGCTTTTGCGATAAAATAAACGTTAAGTCTAAGCTGACCTTTGGTACAACCGTAACCCTTTCTAAAAAAATTGAGGGCAAATCAAAATGGTAACAGACCGTGATAAAATGATTGAGAATAATATCGGCTTGGTTCATTCTATTGCCAATCGCTTTAAGGGCAGAGGGGTGGACTATGACGATTTATTCCAAAGCGGTTGCGTAGGCTTGATTAAAGCGGTTGATAATTTTGACGAAAGCCGTGGCTTTGCTTTTTCAACTTATGCCGTTCCCGTAATAATGGGCGAAATCAAACGTATTTTTCGTGACGGCGGCGCAGTGAAAGTCAGCCGAAGCTTAAAGGAAAAGGCTATTAAGGCTCAGTCGCTTCGTGAAAAATTTATTAATGATAAAATGCGAGAGCCGACTGTCTCAGAATTGTCTAGTCTTCTTGATTGTCCGCCTGAGGAAATACCTGAAATTTTGGGCGTGATTGCTCCTATGGTATCACTCAGCACTTCAAGCGATGACGGTGAATATACTATAGATGTACCCGTTGATGAGAGTGATGAGATTTTTAATCGTTTAACCGTTCACCGACTTTTTAAATTTCTTGACGATACGGAAAAGGCAATAGTTGATATGCGCTATTATAAGGGCTTTACTCAAGCCAAAACTGCTGCCGCACTCGGCATTTCTCAGGTGCAGGTTTCTCGCAAAGAAAAATCCCTCCTCCAAAAGCTTCGTAAATATGTAGAGTAAAATAAGACACTATGCTTTTTTAACATAGTGCCTTTATTTTTTATGTGAATTTAACGGCGTGAACGACTTGTGTAAAAATCACTCTACACTTCGGTAACATATTGAACTTTTAATATGCGTATGATAAAATTTTATATTGTAAAAATTTTATTAAAGAGGTACAGAGAAATGAAAAAGATTTTTAGCTTAATTCTATCCTTAGCAATGTTATTAACCATTACCTCAGGATTGAATTTAACAGCGTATGCAGATTCTTCACAATACGGAAATATTTATTATGAAGAAAAGGAAGACGGAACTATTGAAATAACAGGTTGTACCAGTTCTGCAACTTCAATTAATATACCGTCCACTATTGTTGGTAAAACAGTTACGAGTATTCGCAATTGTGCATTTTATGGCTGCAAAAGCCTAACAAGTGTAACAATACCAAACAGCATAACAAGTATTGGACGTGAAGCATTTTATGATTGCACAAGCTTAACAAGTATTTCAATACCTCATAGTGTAACAAGTATTGATAATTATGCTTTTTATGGCACAAGCTTAATAAATCTTTCAATACCTGCTAGTGTTGCAAGTATTGGCGAGGGTGCATTTAATGGTTGCAAAAGCTTGGCAAATGTGACAATTGGAAATAATGATTCGGCAGAAAAAAGGTCAACTGAAATTGGAAATTCTGCATTTTCTGAATGCACAAGTTTATCAAGTGTAACAATAGGAAATAATGTAACGAGTATCGGTGCTGCGGCGTTTAGTGATTGTTCAAGCTTAACAAGCGTAACAATACCTAATAGTGTAACAAGTATTGAATATGGAACATTTAGTTATTGTGAAAACTTAACAAGTGTAACAATACCAAACAGCGTAACAAGTATTGGCGATGAAGTATTTTACAGGTGTTCAAGTTTAAAAAACATAACAATACCTGATAGTGTAACAAGTATCGGTGATCACGCATTTTTTGAATGTAAACTTGTAACTTTAACAATGGGCAATGGTGTTAATTACATAGACAGCTGTGCATTTCTTAATTGTGAGCAATTATATGAAGTTAATTACAACGGAACGGTTGCTCAATGGAAAGCAATTAGTGTAGATTCTAATAATTCAAACTTGACGAAAGCTATTATAAAATGTACAGATGGAATTTTAGGAAACGGGAACGAAGTTATAATAGATAATGTTGTATATAATATTTATAATGATTATACAGCTCAAATAAATAAATATCCCGGAAATCCTGAAATATTAACAATTCCTGAAAGCGTTTCTTATGAAGGATATTCATTTAAAATAAACAGCATTGGTGATTATGCATTTCTCGAATGTACAAACTTAAAAAGTTTAACAATGCCAAGTGGCGTGACAAAGATTGGGCAATATGCATTCTATTGTTGCACATACTTGAAAGATGTATATTATCTTTCTACTATAAGTGATTGGAATAAAATTGAAATAACAAATACAAACGATGTCTTAAAAAAAGCAACTATTCATTGTATTGATGGTACAATAAATGAAAAAGTAACTACCCCTCAGCCACAACCAAGACCTCAGCCAAGTCCAACACCAACCCCAACTCAGCCTCAGCCTACTACAACCACCCCTACAACTGCGCCTAAACCTGTTTTAAAGCCAAAATCAACTAAAATTAAAAAGGTAAAAGCGGCTAAAAAGGCAGTATCTGTTGAATGGAAAAAGGTAAGCGGTGTAAAGGGTTATCAAGTTCAGGTTGCGACAGATAAAAAATTCAAGAAGAATAAGAAAACCGCAACCGTTAAAAAACAGAAAACGACGAAAGTTACTATTAAAAAACTTAAGGCTAAGAAAAAATATTATGTCCGTATCCGCACATATAAAACAGTGAACGGTAAGAAAGTTTATTCCTCTTGGTCAAAGGTTAAGACGGTTAAAACAAAGTAAAAAATACCCCCGACGCTTGATTGTGTCGGGGGTATTACTGTATATGATATTATAACTGCGCCAAATCATACGGCGTTTTTTGATAAACAAAATAATTAAGCCAATTGCTGAATATTATATTCGCCGAACTTTTCCAACTCATAATCGGAACGGACTTGTCATCATCATTAGGAAAATAATTATAAGGCACGTCAATATCAAGACCTTTTTCCTTATCCCTAAAATATTCTTTGGCAAGTGTGTCTCTGTCATATTCGCTGTGACCTGTTACAAAAAATTGCCTGCAATCCATATCGGATATAATATGAACGCCCGATATTTCGCTGTATGAAATAACCTGAAGCTGTTTAACAAGCGCAATATCCTGAAGCCTCGTCTCTGTATGCCTTGAATGAGGAACATAGTAAACATCATCAAGTCCTCTCATAAGCGGATGGGTAATGTCAAGCGACTTGTGAGGGAATACGCCAAACATTTTCTTTTTTAGCGGATATTTCTTAATACCGTAATGATAGTAAAGTCCGGCTTGAGCACCCCAGCAAATATGAAAGGTGGAGTAAACATTTTTTTTGCTCCATTCCATAATCATACAAAGCTCGTCCCAATAGTCAACTTGTTCAAATTCAAGATGCTCAACGGGTGCTCCCGTAATAATCATTCCGTCATACTTGTTGTCTTTTATATCATCAAATGTATTATAGAATTTTGCCATGTGTATTCTTGAAACATTTTTTGCCTTATGGCTTTTAACTTGAAGAAAATCAATATCAAGCTGCAAAGGAGAATTACTTAGCAATCTCAAAAGCTGTGTTTCCGTTTCAAGTTTTGTCGGCATTAGGTTAAGTATAATGATTTTCAAAGGTCTGATATCCTGCATATTAGCCCTTGACTTGCTCATAACAAATATATTCTCTATTTCCAAGTTTTGCTTAGCCGGCAATTCATCGTCAATACGAATTGGCATAATATCAGCCCCTTTCTTTAAGCGTTTATACATTATAACAAAACTTAACGCAAATTTCAATATCTATAATAATGTATATTAATATTATCTGTAACAATTATTTATTAATTCAATACTATATATTAATAGGCTAATCGTATATCTTGTGCTATTTAAAAATACAATATGTACCTTGAAATGTTACAAAATGATACCGTTTACATCATATAGTATCAAATTGTAGTAAAATGTGCACATAAATGTTGAATTTTGTTATAAATTTATGTCAATATCATAAAATACGTAAAAAAATCCGAAAAACCTGTTGACAAAGGAGAGAATAGGTG
>FR889139.1:1447-3371 GCA_000436835.1 Eubacterium sp. CAG:251 | reverse complement strand
TTTAAAGAGTCTATAATGCGCTTTATACTTCTGACTGACTTTCCTGTTTGTTCTGCAAGTTCGGTTTGCTTAACAGATGGGTTCTTTTTTATTAAATCTAACACGGCAAGTTCCTCTAAAGTGCACTTCAAAGTGCCAATTTGGCACTTTGGCGATTCGCTTTTGGCACTTTGGGAATTGCTCTCCGCATAATCAATGTGCATATATCTGTTTTTCAGTTCATAATGCGTATCTAACAAAAGATTTGAAAAGAACATTTCCAAAAACTTCGTTGTGGAATGGACGCCTTTTTGCAGGTTATTGTAATTAGCACGAACCAAAGCGTTGCGAAAATACCAAGAATTTTTTTCGAATGCGTCGTTGTTTACGCTAAAGCCGAATGTTTTCATATATTTTATCATAAATACGGCAGTTGCACGGGTATTTCCCTCGCTGAACGGGTGAATTTGCCAAATATCCGAAGCAAATTTTGCCAAATGCTTTACAGCCGCATCAACCGACAAGTCCTCATAAGAAAACTGTTTTTCGGTTGCAAAGTCGTAATCTAATGTTTCCTTAATACTGTTCCAATCCGCATAGATGACTGTGTCGCCGTTCAGAATCCACTCTTTCTTTGTGATATTGTACTGCCTGACTTGTCCTGCGTGACCGAACACGCCCTCGAACAATCTGCGATGAATCGAAAACCACTCGGCAGGGGAGAACTGAAACGCTTTTTCGCCTAATAATTTTGCAATTCTTGCCGAAACAATGTCCGCTTCTTTGGTTTCATTTTCCGTTTCGGTGCGTACAGAACGCTGCTCATAGTAACTGTGGATGCGCTTTTGAGCCTCGTCGATTGTGATTTTACCCTCGATATGCTCTTTGGCGGTATCTAACAAATAGTCAGAAGTATTCAGCCCGTCAACAGCCTGCAAACCGATGGCAGTTTGCCACGCTTCGCTTTTTTCGGCTTTGTCGGGTTCGCCTTGCTTAATATATTCTTCAAGTTCAAATTGCCAATTCTTGTCAGGCATATTTGCACCTCCAAAATCAATTAATAAAGTATTTAAGTACTAAGTACAGTAGAACAATAGCCACGATAATTGAAAACACAATCCATCTTACGACCTTTTTTGATTTATGTTTTGGTTGGCTAGGCTGTTTAGAATAAGTATATTGCAGTCGAGCCGGTTCGTGATTTTGTGCGGATTTTGCAACAGGATGTGGTTTTGTTGCTTGAAAATACATTGCAAGCGGATCAGTTTGATTTATTATTCTTTCATAAAAATCATCAAGCCATTCATCGTCTCCGGCTTCGCACATAGTTTCTTCGTAGCAATCGGGTTCGTGTACGATTTGATTCCTAATCCAACGATAGTGCTTTAGTTGTTTTAAATCATTTTCCCAACCTCTTACAAGATAAGAACCATGAGGATTATTTAGCATTTCCTCTATATAGGCGGATACTCCATATTGAGTTTCAAACATTTCTCCGCATATTTTATCAAGATGCTTGTAAGATTCAATAAAACTCATATATGCCTCCGAAATTTTATTATTTATCCGCTGCAATACCGGATTTCATCCAAGCGTCAATTTCGCTGACTTTGAATTTCCAAAGGCGTCCGATTTTTGCTGCGGGCATATTTCTTCTTTCTATCCAATCAAGTACGGTATCACGGCTGACGCCAAGATATTCGCATATTTCCTTCATTGAGTACCAGCGCTCGATGTTAGAATCCATTAGATTTTCCTCGCTTTCAGATAGTTACAATTATACAAGTTTAGTATATCACACAGAACGCTTAAAATCAATGATTATTGCGGATTTATAAGGGAAAAGCAAGAAAAAATCAAAACAAAACGGAGCTGTTACTCGAACGGCTCCGTAAGGTTAATTATAGTTATTTGTTTTTCTTGATTCTATTCGGAAAGCTACTCT
>FR889139.1:0-1377 GCA_000436835.1 Eubacterium sp. CAG:251 | reverse complement strand
TTCTTATTACGATTCCTAAAACCTTGTGTGTAATTTTATCAAAGGGATATTATAAAAGACAGCATTTTCGCAAAGTATGACTTACCACTAATAAGGTTGAACACAACAGGAAGCGGCGAAAAAGAAAAAATAGTTTCAAAATTAAATGAGCTGCTTGCATAAACATAAAAGAGTTGAGAAATTGTGTTTCTCAACTCTTTTTATTATAGCGTAACTTAATCACGGCAAAATTTCGAGCCAATAGCCGTCCGGGTCCTCGATGAAATAGATACCCATTTCAGGGTTTTCAAAGCAGATACAGCCCATTTCTTCGTGCTTTTTATGCGCCAAATCAAAATCATCTGCCTTAAATGCCATATGGAATTCACATTCGCCCAAATCGTACGGCTGCGGATGTTCTTTAAGCCAAGTAAGTTCAAGTTCAAAATCGCTTGAATCATTGCTCAAATAAACGATAATAAAATCGTCGGTGGTTTTTCGTCTAACCTCGTGCAAATCAAGCGCATCGCCATAAAACTTAATCGACCTATCCAAATCGGAAACATTATAGTTTTCATGAATCATTTTAAAGCTCATATTTCTTCTCCTTTTGCTGATTCTGTATTTTTTATTCGTGATTTATACTGCGGATATTCGGTGATAAACCTATCAATCACGCTCGGCTCGTTCCAATAATGCATAGGAAAAACGGCGTTGCAATCGACATGTTTCAAAAAATAAAGCATACCGTCGGCATAATGCTCCTCCTGCCTTGGGTCAAGGGGAACGAATGCAGCATCAAAATGAGCGCCCTTGATTTTGTCAATCTCTGCACGGTACATGGAGGTCATGTGGCGGTTATCGGCTTCCGTCTCACCCTCCCAATGCCAATCGTTCAAATCACCTGCGTGGTAAATCATGCCCTCACTTGTTTTGACGATAAAAGCAACACCGCTGTCAGTTGAAAGAAGCGTACTAACCTGTGTGCCGTTGTCAAGAATATAGGTTTGATCGTGATAAGCAGTCGTGACTTTCACACCGGCAGGATACTTCTTTTTGCTGATGTCTTTTGCCAAAACAGCCTGATAATTCATACCTATATCATCAAGAATTTCAAAGATTTTCGGATTGAAATGGTCTTGATGAAAGTGACTGCAAAAGACGACAACTTCCTTGCTTTTGTCAAGGCTCGGCATCTCGCCTTTGTAATAATCAAAAACATAGTAGCAGTTCTCGGTTTCAACCAAAAATCCACTGTGGTTAATGTATGTTATTTTCATATTGTACCTCTGCATATTCGGGATTTTGAACAACCGTTAAATTTCATCAATTCCCAAGCTTTTCAAATATTTATACCAAATACTAATCTTTGTCGTCTTCTTTTATCCCGTAGCTTCT
>FR889138.1 GCA_000436835.1 Eubacterium sp. CAG:251 | reverse complement strand
TGTTTCAGTTCTTCCGAGTCGAGATTTATGGGTGCTTTCTTTTAATAGAATATATGAGACCTGAATTTGGATTGAATCCGATTAAATAATGACCTTTTATATTCTTTGTCATCAAATGGTGCAGTACCCTGCTGTAAATGGTAATGCGGATTTAGAGTTTTTTCGACACCTCGGTGTAAGGTTCGCAATTCCTCATACGAATTTGCCGTGCTGAGCAAAAATAAAATTCTGAGAGATTTTTGAGAGACGCAAAGTCTGAAAAACGGCTTAAATAGGCGGTTTTGAAAAAGGATTGCGAGGCTCTGACTCCGTCATTTAAGGTTCGAATCCTTATACCTCTGCCAAAGAGGAACGAGATACTCAAGCGAGTATCTCGTTTTTCTTTTGTAAAAAGAAATTAAGGATTCGAAGAATACTTATTACGAGCAGAGCGAGTAACAAGGTTATCGGGACCCATTCAAAATCAGTGATTTTGTAAATGGGTGATGTTCTTATTACGGGTTTATAATGCAATTAAACCCGTAACATCGTTCTGTCAAGTCTTTAAGGTGGAGATTTGCAAAGCAAATACTACCGTGACTTGACAGGTTGATATAATCTGCCACAAGGCTGGAAGTTTTACTTTCAGCCTATTTTTATGCCCGAATACTGCTTTTTACGGCGGTATCCGGGCATTTTTTCTTTGCTTCAAAATATTGTGAGAGCTTTTGAGAGATTCTAAGAGACATCAAATTTCAAAATTCCAAAGTCATTTTAGTGCGATTTAGGGCATTTATGACTGAGACTTTTGAGAGACCTCGCTTAAATCAAAATCGTAACACGAATTGAAATGAGCAAAAAATTTGAGAGTTTGAATCCTAAAACCTCTTTTTATTTCACTGTATTTTTTATTTTTGCGTTTGCTTTTTATTAATATTTTAAAAAACTGTATTTAAAAAGAGTGAGCAATATAAACGCTCACTCTTTCTTAATTAATAAACTACTATATTATAATCTTTTGCAATCATTTCATAGTAAGCTTGTTCAATTTCTTCCCACGCTTTTGCGCCGTTTTTTAATTTTTCTTTTTCAATATCGCTGACAATTATTAAAACAGTACCTGTTGGCATTTCATAATCTTTGGAAACATCATATATTTCACTTATCCTTTTCATCTATATTATCCTTGATTTTTGATTTGTGAATTTTCAAAAATCAAGAATTATGGATATTTAGCTATGTAACATAACCACATACAACTAAAAATGAATAAAAAAATACGCCTTGTGAAAATTCATCAGGCGTATATCTTATTTATATGTGATTTTAATATCGTCTATATCTTGCCATAAA
>FR889137.1 GCA_000436835.1 Eubacterium sp. CAG:251 | reverse complement strand
TGTACTGTTTCGTAGCAAGTGGATAAAACAGCTCCCACTCGCAAAATACGAAATTTATCTCACTTTCTCGAAGTCTACCAGCTTCTTATGTCGCTAAATTTTGCCGTAAAAATATAATATGGCAACCAATGATTGCCCGATTTCAGGCGCCTCGAATTTTATATATATTTACAAAAACCACCTATATAACTCGTAACCGGAAAAGTTCGGGGTCCCCGGAAAGCGTAAGCTTTTTGGGGAGAGGAGGAGCAGCGTAATGAGAGTGAATTGTGCGAAGCACAAGAGACACGTGGCTCCAAATTCATTTATGAATTTGGGAGAAACAGTACAGTATACTGTTTCGTAGCAAGTGGATTGCTTTATTCATCTATAAAAGGATAAAAAAAAGTCGCCACAAGCGATATGAAGCTTGCGACGACGAAGTCGGCATTACTTATTTTCCCGGCAGGCTGCCCTGCAAGTATTTTCAGCGCAAACGAGCTTAACTACCGTGTTCGGGATGGGAACGGGTGGACCCTCGTTGCAATCAATACCGACGCCTGATATATTATCATAACAAGCAGTAAAAGTCAACACTACTCGCTCAATTTCCTGTAAAGAGAATACATAAAAGGGCCGAGATATGCTTTAATCAAGGCGGTGTATTCCTCTTTTGTTACAGGCCTTTCTTTAGGAGCAAAGCAAAGATTTTCATAAATGACGCTATATTCCCTAACATTATAACCTGCGCCGAAAAAGCCGTTTTTAACATAAAATTCACGGCGACGGATACGTTCGTCATTATTGACAGCATTATCATCAAGTGCTTCAATATTGAGTACTAAACGGCATTTGGGAAATTCCTCTTTAATAAGTTTCAGAATTTGAGAGCCGATACCGTTGCCCCTTGCCTGCTTTTCAACAGCAAGATAGAAAATAAAAACAATATCATTATACCAAACAGTATAAGTAAGACCTTTAAATTCAACCCCGTCAACTACGGCAAAAAACGTTACGTTACTGCCCTTTGCTTTATAAAGCAAAATATCAAACGGAATGCGTTCAGCACTTGGAAATGCGCTGTTATAAAGCGACCTTGCTTTTTTGATATATTCCTTATTTTTCTTAATATTTTTAAGTTCTAACATAAAATCACCTTTATATATTATATCATATTATATTTCTTTAGGCAAACAAAACAGCATATAAATCAAACAGCATACAATAAATACAGCGATTTTGCAAAAATTACAGCCTTAATTTTTACTATTGACAAATTATAAACCTTTTGGTATAATTGGAGCATAATACTTTAGCACTTAAAAGCGTTACACTTTCAAGTGCTAAAGCGTTGCTGAAAGTTGACAAATTAAAAATGTCAATTATAATAGTTATTATCGGAGGGCAAAACTATGGATTTGATGACAAATACAAATTTTAAAAGAAAGCTTCCTGTTCCGCAGGAGATAAAAAAAGAAATGCCGCTTTCAAAAGAGGCTGAAGAAATAAAGGCTAAAAGGGATGAAGAAATCGCTAAGGTTTTCAAGGGCGAAAGTGACAAGTTTTTGCTTGTTATCGGCCCGTGTTCGGCTGACAGGCACGATGCTGTTCTTGACTATATTCACCGCCTTGCAATGGTTCAAACCGACGTTGAGGACAAGATTTTGATTATCCCGAGAATTTACACAGGTAAGCCGAGAACAACCGGTGCCGGCTACAAGGGTATGCTTCACCAGCCTGACCCTGACAAAAAGCCTGATATGCTTGAGGGAATCAAGGCAATTCGTGCGCTTCACAAGGATGCAATTGAGCAAACCGGCTTAACATGTGCAGATGAAATGCTTTATCCTGAAAACCACAGATATCTTTCAGACCTTCTTTCATACGTTGCAGTAGGCGCAAGAAGTGTTGAAAATCAGGAACACAGGCTTGTTTCTTCAGGTCTTGACATTCCTGTAGGTATGAAAAATCCTACAAGCGGCGACCTTTCAATTATGCTCAATTCTATCAAGGCAGCTCAGGGCGACCACACTTTCCTTTACAGAGGATGGGAGGTTGAATCCAAGGGCAACGAGCTTGCGCATGCAATTCTTAGAGGCAGCGTAAGCAAGCATGGCAACAATCATGCTAACTATCACTACGAGGATTTAAGAAAGCTTCACGATGCATATTGCACAGGGAATTACAAAAATCCTGCCGTTATTGTTGATACCAACCATTCCAATTCAGGCAAAAAATATCTTGAGCAGGTAAGAATTGCAAACGAGGTTCTTCACTCAATGCGCCACAGCGACGATATTAAAAAAATGGTTAAGGGCTTCATGGTTGAATCATATATTGAGGACGGAAGCCAGAAGGTTGAGGACGGAGTTTACGGAAAATCAATTACCGACCCTTGCCTCGGTTGGGAAAAAACAAAGGAAATGATTTATACAATTGCCGACCAGCTTTAACTTGATATAAAACGCAAAATGAGCTGTCTCACTAAATATGTGGGACAGCTTATTATTTTTATTTAGTTTAAAATGTCACATTCCTTGCCCTTTGGGTGAAATACTCCCGTGCATCTTTCGCAAGCTCCGTGATTGCATCTGCCGCAGGTATTAGCGCCGCATCTGCCGCAGCAATGAGTGCTGTTTTGGCAAAGGATATAATCGCCGCCGCTGATTTTAATTGATTTGCCGTTTACAAGCGAATCGGAAATCTTGTATCTTGCATTTTCATAAATTGCGGCAATGGTTGAACGAGCGACTTCCATTTGCAATGCACATTCATATTGGGTAAGCCCCATATAATCAATAAGTCGCAGGGTTTCATATTCATCAACAGTAAGTTCAACAAAGCCCCTGCCGTTTTTTGGTTTTATTAATTCTGCAATATTAGGTTCAAAGCAAACCTTTCTCGCCTTTTTGGGTCTTGCCATAAGCCGCTCCTTAATTAAAACTTTAATGCTTTAATTATACACGATATATATGACATATGTCAAATAATTATTCTTTTGACGATTTGAGCATTGAAACGATTACTTTGCCGAGTTCTTCCTTATTAAAAACAGGGAGTGGCTCAATAAGAGCATCAATACAGCCGGCAACGCCGAACGTAATTGTTGAAACCTCGAAATAATTATCTTCAATAGTGAAACCGTTGCTTTGAGAAATTGATGCAACAAGATTTTCCTTAAGCATTTTTATTGCCGGTGCACAAATGCTGCTTGACTTGAATTTTGAAAGGTATTCAATATTTTTCTCCACCTCGTCAAGAAGCCTGTCAACCGCAGGTTGGGGGTTATGCTTAATTTCATTATAATCAATCTTCTTTGAAATATTGATAATACCGTTCATAATGATTTGAAAACAGTTTTGCAGGCAATCGTCCATACTTTTGTAGTGCAAATAAAATGTGCTTTTATTAATATCCGCACGCTTGCAAAGCTCCAAAACGGTAATCTTGCTTGTATCCTTTTCAACCATAAGGTCAAGAACGGCATTAAAAACAGCTGTTCGTGTCCTTTTAATTCTTCTGTCCATTTCGGTTTAACTCCTATTAAATTAATAAACGTAATAAATCAGAACTCTATTTTGACATATAACAAGATAAATTGCAACTTTTTGACGTAAAATCGACATATCGTACAAATCGGTCGATAATTATTTGTGCAAAAAGACAACACTTTTATAAAAAATGTCAATTATTTCAACCGAGAATATGCATAGTTTGAATTAAAAATACCCACGAAAGGCCGTAATAAATAACAACAGCCACCAAATCATTAACCGTGGTAATAAGCGGACCCGAAGCTACGGCAGGGTCAACCTTTATCTTTTTAAAGAACAGCGGCACAAGCGTACCGACAAGGCTTGAAACAATCATTGCAAGAAGAAGCGATACCCCAACGCAAAGTGAAATCAAAAATGCGTGCCTAATATCATATCCTTTATAAAGGAAAATGTATAATCCCAGAAATACTATTGCCAAAATGCCGAGCAAAAAGCCGTTGCTAAAGCCAACCTTTGCCTCTTTAAACACTAATTTCAGCTTATCCTTAGGCGCAAGCTCCTCGTCCATCAAAACACGAATTGTAACTGCCAGCGACTGCGTGCCTACATTACCCGCCATATCAAGAATGAGCGATTGAAAGCAAATGACAATAGGCAAAATTGCAACAACATTTTCAAATGCACCTACAACAGCCGAAACTCCCATACCCAAAACAAGAAGCACAACAAGCCACGGCAAACGTTTTTTTATGCTCTGCTTTGTCGTTTCCTGCAAATCCTCCTCTGCAGTCAATCCGGCAAGTTTTGCATAATCCTCGCCCATTTCATCATCAACCGCCTCAACAACGTCCTGAGCCGTGATGATGCCGACAATTTCTTTATCATGGTTCAAAACAGGAAGTGAATCCTCGGCATAATCCTTGATTTTTTCAATACTGTCTGATATTTTTTCGTCAGCATAAAAATAAGGATATGAATAAATAATTATAGAATCGAGCGTATCGCTCTGCCTTGCTATAATCAAATCCTTTAAATCAATAGCGCCGCTGAACTTGCCGTTTTCGTCAACAACATAAATAGTAGAAATATTATCGTTATCGCCTGCTTGCTTAATAAGTTCGTGCATTGCTCCACGAATGTCAAGCGTTTTTGAAATGCAAATATAATTATTTGTTATTAAGCTGCCGACCTCGTCCTCATCATAAGAATTGATGAGCTGAATGTCCGCCTTAACATCATCATCAAGGCTTAAACGAAGCTTCTCCTTAACGCTTTCATCAACCTTTTCAAGCAAATCTGCTGCATCGTCGGAGTCCATTTCGTTAATGATATCGGCAAGTTTTTCAACACCGAGTTCGTTAATATATTGCTCAGGCTCTTCAACATAGGAAAGAATTTCCGAAACCCATTCATCGCCCAAAATTTCATAAAGCGACAAACGCTCATCCTTTGTTAAATACTCCAAGCTTTGCGCAATATCGTTTGCGTGGTAGTCATCAAGCTTTTCGACTAATTTTTCTTTATCCAAATTGCTCCTGATAACGGCAACAATTTCTTCAATAAGCTTATTTGCTTTTAAATCCAATTCCATTTCAGCCTCCGTTCCCCCAAAAATGGGCATAAAAAATCCATCGTGCAAAAATACACAATCAAAGTAATAGTTGTGACATTCTTAAACGACGGAAAGGCTGAAAATATATTAATGCGAAATCATAAAGACATTTGCTTTTTCAAACCTTGCCCATCGCCAAAGCTACTTCGATTATCACAACTGTCCATATATTTCGCCTCCTTATTTCTAAAACTGCAAAGATTATAGCACCAAAAAATCAATTTGTCTACCATAAAATCAAACGACATTCAGAAAATGTTCTTTCGACACAAAGTAGAGGGCGAACAATGTTCGCCCCCTATGTTGTTGAATATAAAGATTATTTTTCTACACCCTCATTGCCCATAAATTATTAATTTGCGAAGAAATATCATCGAAATTCCAAAGCTTATTTGAATTTTCAATACTGTTTGGGTCATTAATTTTAATCTTGCTGTTTTCTATACCCGTCATTACAATGAAATGCCCTTTTTTCGTAAAATCACCGGGTCCCATTATGCAAACAACAGGGTTGCCGACTTCAAGATTATTAATCACCCTTTGCTTATCAAGAGGCAGCTCGGTTGAGTCAATACCAAGCTTTTGCGCACCCTCGCTCATAAGAGTCCAAAGCGAACCGCCGCCGTCAACGCAGTAGCCGTTTTCCTTTGCCCAATCAATCATATAATCGGGCGAATATTTTATATCTTGCAAAAGATAAACCGCAACCATTGAAAGGCAAGTAGGGCCGCAAGCAGTCAAGCCTGCCACATCGTCACCGTACATTTTATAGCCCCATCTGATATCCCATTGCATAAAAAGAGGAACGCTGTCGCAATTCTTATACTCTTTCATATTAATCTTAAAATGCTTGTCCTTATACTTAGGATAATTGAGCACAAATTCCTTTGTTTCCTTATTTCTTTTGAGCAAATCAACAAGGCTTTGGGGATAATCGGAAAATGTGTAGCCGTTTTCGTCAGCATAATTTTTAATCATTTTTTTGGCTGAAATATTCTTATCCTCAGCAGCAACCTGAATATACTTTGAATAATTTTCGGCCTCGCCGACTGTTGTCCTTTTAACAACAGCTGCGCTTGCAATTATTATCGCTATAATCAAGACAAAACATATTATTTTTTTCTTAAATCTTCTTTTCATACATTTTACCTCGTTCGGTGATATTAATACAATATACCAAAAGGAGATTTTTTGCTTTAATATTAACTTTCAAAATTCTTACGATTTTCTTAAGATTGATTATTTAGCGGCAAAGAAACAGTAAAAATTGTGTATTTTTCATTGCTTTTGGCTGTAATTGTTCCGCCGTGACGCTCAACAATCTGCTTTGCAATGGCAAGACCTAAGCCCGTTCCGCCGGTTTTGCTCGTTCTGGACGTATCGGCACGGAAAAACTTTTCAAAAATCATATCAAGCTTTTCCTTTTCGATTTTATCACCTTGATTAATAAAAGTCACAACGGCATTTTCGCCATTTTTGAAAACGTTTATTTCAATATTTGTGCCCTCATAGCAATAATTTGAAGCATTGCGCATCAAATTGTCAAACACACGTGAAAGCTTGTCGGAATCGCCGATAATATTAACCTTATCCTCTGCCTTTACGGTGCAGGTAAGATTTTTTTCCTTTAAAACAGGATAAAATTCCTCTGCCATTTGCCTTAGAAGCAGAGAAAGGTCAATATGATTATTTTCAAGCGGAAAGGACTGAAGATTAAAACGTGTTATATCGAAAAATTCATTGATAAGCTGCTCAAGCCTGTATGCCTTATCAAGCGCAATGCCCGTATATTTTGCCCTGTATTCCACGCTGAAATCGGGATTTTCATCAAGCAGGCTTAAATATCCGATAATAGAAGTCAGCGGAGTTTTTAAATCGTGGGCAAGGTAAACCACAAGGTCATTTTTTCTCTGCTCCGCCTCGTTTGCAACGTATTGCTTAAACTTAAGTTCCTTTTTAATCTTTTCCTCAACGTCCTTATGCCTTGGTGAAATAATATTGGGAAGTCGAGGGCTTACATAGTCATCGTCGACTATTCCGTCAAGTGCGTCATATTCCCTGTCAAGAAGCCGTGCCGCACGAAGCATAAAAATAAGCGTAATCACAAATGCAAGAACTAAATTTGTAACTATAACAGTGCCGATATCGTAAAAAGATCCACTGCCTGTTACAGCTTCGATTAACAATACATACCGGTCTGCAAATACCCAAAGGGGAATTGAAAAAACGACTGTGCAGATTATGTATCGAATTAAAATTTTTGCAAAAATTCTTTTATCCTTATTTCTTTTCAATCTTATACCCTACTCCCCAAACAGTCTTAATAAACTTAGGATTTCTTGACGGCTCGTTAAGCTTTTCCCTTATTCTTCTTATATGTACCATAACCGTATTGTTGCTGTCAAGGTATTTTTCATTCCAAATCTTTTCAAAAATCTCCTCGGTGGAAACTACCTTGCCGGCATTTTTGCAAAGAAGCCAGAGAATATTAAATTCGGTCGGGGTAAGCGCAATCTCCTTTTCATAAAGGGTGCAAACGTGGGTTTGATGATTAACTATCAAGCCCGCAGAATCGAAAATTTCTTTGTTTTCCAATGTTTCTGCGCCGTTATAAAGAGTATATCGCCTAAGCTGAGCCTTAACTCTTGACACCATTTCAAGCGGATTAAACGGTTTTGTAATATAATCGTCTGCGCCGAGCGACAAGCCGATAATTTTATCGTTATCCTCCACCTTAGCCGTAAGCATAATAACAGGAAAGCGGAAGCCTTCCTCTCTTATTTTGCGAAGAATGGTAAAACCGTCTGTATCGGGAAGCATAACGTCAAGAAGTGCCAAATCAAGCGGGGTTGAATTAATGCATTTTATCGCCTCACTGCTTGAATAAAATTTATATACGTTATATCCCTCATTTTTAAGAAAAAGCTCCACAAGGTCGGCAATTTCCGCCTCATCATCAAGCACAAGAATATTCATAATGTTTTCCTCTTAATTAATAGATATACCGATTATATTACACCAAGCAAAAATATTTGTGAAGTATATCTTACGATTTTCTTAAGATTATTCAAACATATAAACTCTTGTTTCATAAGGTCTGAGCTTAAAACCGTTGCACTGAACAAAATTATTTTCATAATTGCAAAGAATAGGTGTTCCCTTTTCAAGGTCAAAGCCCTTTGGCGCTTCAAACGGCACACGCTCATCGGAAAACGAATTAATAACCAAAAGTCTTTTGCCGTTGAATGAACGTGAATAAACATAAAGCTTATCGGAATTTTTGTAATATTCCTTATAATCTCCCCACTTTGCAACATCGTTTTCTTTCTTAAACTTAATGAGCTTTTTATAGTGATTATAAATAGAATTAGGATCTGCCATTTCTGCTTTTGCATTGATTTGCTTGTAATTTTCATTAACAGGAAACCACGGCGTACCGGTAGTAAATCCTGCGTTTTTGCTGTCGTCCCACTGAACGGGTGTACGTGAATTATCTCTTGTCGATTTAACGGCAAATTCAAATGCCTTTTCTTTATTCATATGAAGCTTATTGATTGCAACGTCATAATTATTTTTCACGAAACAGTCAACATAATCGTCAATAGAGCCGAGACGGGTATTGAGCATGCCAAGCTCCTGACCCTGATAAACAAACGGCGTTCCTTGCTGAAGCATATACATATTTGCAAGCATTTTGCCTGACTGAACTCTGTATTTTTCGTTTCCGTATCGACTTATAATCCTCGGATGGTCGTGATTTTCGATATAAAGCGTATTCCAAGCCCTGCCGTTTAACTTATTTTGCCAATTTGTAAATGCTCTTTTCATTTCTTTGAGCCTAAACTTAGTCTGCAAGAAGTCAATCAAAAATGCGTCCGCCTCGATATGCTGAAAATGGAACATCATATCAAGTTCTTTGTGACTTTCGTCAATATATTTAAGCGCATTATCAGGCGTCATCATCGGCGCTTCGCCGACTGTAAAGCAATCGTATTTATCTGTTATTTCTCTGTATTCACTCAAATATTTATGGATATTAGGGCCGTCCATATAATGCTCAATTCCGCAACCGATAGGAAGCGGTATACCGTTAGGAAGCCCCGGTCTTTTTGAAATAAATGTTATAACATCCTCTCTAAAACCGTCAACCCCCATATCAAGCCAAAATTTCATTATATCCTTAACCTCTTGCCTTACCTTTGGGTTATCGTGGTTAAGGTCGGGCTGTTTTTTTGCGAAAACGTGGAGATAATATTCTCCGCTTTTTTCATCCCTTTCCCAAGCCTTGCCCTCAAAGCAGGAAAGCCAATTGTTAGGCGGAAGCTTTCCGCCGAGCCTGCCTTTGCGCCAAAAATAATAATCGTGATATGGCGAGGACGGGTCTTTGGATTTAATAAACCATTCGTGCTCGTCAGACGTGTGATTAACAACAAGGTCCATAATAACCTTCATTCCACGCTTGTGTGCGCCGTCGAGCACCTGCCTAAACAAATCGAGATTGCCGTATTCCTTATGTATATTTTTATAGTCGGCAATATCGTAGCCAAAGTCAGCATTAGGTGACGGATAAAGAGGAGAAAACCAAATGCAATTTATGCCCAAATCCTGCAAATAATCAAGCTTTGAAAGCACACCCTCAAGGTCGCCTATTCCGTCGCCGTTGCCGTCGCAAAAAGAGCGAGGCCAAATTTGATAAACAACTAATTGCTTATACCAATCTTTCATAATTATATCCCCTTAAAATAATAAAATTAGGTATAAAACCTCTGATTTTATAATAGCATAAAATATGAAAATAGTAAATAATTTTATGATTTAAAATAATCATTGACTTATTCAAATTTTAAGTATAAAATATAAAATAATAAAGCTGTCTAGGCTGACTGAGACTATAAATTTTGCTGTTTCTGAACACAACAGCAGGGTTTATAGTCTTATTTTTTGGTGGTAAAAAATGAAATTCAAGAAATATTTAATCAAGACATTAACAGTTATTGCAGGTTCAATCATATCTGCATACGGAATCACGCTCGCAATAGGCGCAGGCTTCGGCGGTGCAACGCTTGCAATACTGTGGCAGGGGCTTACAAATGTAACAGGTATGACAATAGGCACTTCTTCGCTTGTAGTTGCCGCAGCAATGATAATTTTTGCCCTATTCTATGACAAAAAGCAAATCAACGTTGGCACAATTCTTTACCAAATAATTTACAGCTTTTTTGTAGACGTGTTTACAAAAATTCAGCACTACACTGATATTAAAGCAGTTAATTTTATTATAATGCTGCTCGGAATCATAATTTTTTCATTCGGAACAGGGCTTTACTCCGCCGCAGATTTTGGCAGAGGCTCTTATGAGGCAGTCACATTTTCGCTTTCAGAAAAAAATGGTTGGAAAATTAAAATTGTGCGAATGGTACTTGATATTTTAATGGTAGTTATCGGGGTTCTGCTCGGCGGCAAATTCGGAATTTGTACCGTTGCCACAGTTTTGCTTTCAGGTCCTGTTATTCAGGCAACGGTAAACACAGTTAAAAAATCAAAAATTTTCAAAACAATAAATGATAATATTTGACAAGAACTAAAAGTGGCTTGAACGTAATGTTCAAGCCACTTTATCAATAGTATAACTTATTTCATTTTATTAAGAAGAGCATAGTCCTTAGCGTTGATTACGCCGTCCTTTGCAACATCAAGATATGGACTGTACTTTTCGTCGCCCTTCTTTGAATTTACTGCGTTAATAAAGCTTAAAGTAAATGTGTCGCCGCAAGCAGAACACTTAACTGTTGCAGTATCATTCGAGAATGAAGAAAGGCTGTAAGAATGAGCATCCTTCCAATTAGCATAAATGCTCTTATCCCCCGTCACATTATCAAGCGTGTCACTCCATGTGTCAAGCACCTTGCACTGCGGCGGATTTTTAATTTCGGGAGCAGTTACCGACTGCCCGTCATTTGCAAAAGCCCTGCCGATAAGCGAGGTGTTTTCACTGTCGGCATAGAAACTAACCTGATGGAAATCTCTTGAAACGGTAACGCTTACTTTCATATTTTCGCTTCCTGCAAGCTTGGTATTGCAATAATACTCAATACCGCCGTCAATTTCGCTTACGTCATAAGCAATAAAGCTTGCAAAATTAAAGCCTGAACCGTCGCCGTAATCATCAAGCGTACTTGAAACATAATTATCATTGTCAAGATTGCTGTTTTCAAAAGGAATAACAATCATATTGCCGTCAAAATTCGCTTTTAGGCTTACAGATTGATTGCCAATCATAGCATTTGTAACATTTGCAAGGCTTGTATTTTTGCTCAAATCAAGCGATGTCAAATTATTATATGTGCAATTGATTGAAGTCAAGCTTTGGTTATTTGAAAGGTCAAGACTTTTTAAGCTATTTTGGTCGCATCGAAGCGATTTCAAATTAGGAACAGAGGTTAAATCAAGCTTTTCAAGTTTGTTAACATAGCAATCAAGTTTTGTCAACGAATCAGACAAAACAACAAGCGAAGTAAGCTGATTGTTTGCACAATTAAGCCTTTGAAGCTTATTGTTTTCATAAAGATTAAGTTCACTCAAGCCGTCAGCCATACACGTAAGTGACGTAAGCTCGGTAAGAGTAGATACGTCAAGCTTATCAAGCGGATTTTTTGAACAGCTGAGATTTTTTAAATTAGGAAAATACTCGATACCCTTAAGACTTGTAATACCACGATTTGCAACTGAAATAATAGGGTGATTATCTCTTTCCTCAACACTCAATGCCCCGTTGCCGTCTGTATCAACGTTTTCGGATAAATACGCTCTGAAATTAGCGTCGGGGAAATTCATCTCATTAAGTGCAACGCTGTCATCGGCGAAGGCAACGACTGCCGAAAGGCAGCCTGTTGCCAAAACCGTTGCAAGAAGCACAGATAAATATTTTTTAAACTTTTTACTCATTTGTGCCTCCCGTTATCCTTTTGTGACTGTAAATGTAAATTCAGACATTGCCGTTGAACCGTCTGCATTTGTAACGGTAACTGTTACTTTTGTTGCAATTGAAGACAATGGGTTAAGATTACCTATTGTTGTAAGGGTAATTTTACCGTTTTTATCAATTGAGAAATTCGCTGTATCGTCAACTTTATAGTCAACCGATGTAATAGCATTTGCGTCGGCAGGAGTAGGAATATAGCCTACTGTTACACCTTTAAATTTACTGAAAGTTAATTTGCTGCCTGAACTTACTGTATATTTACCGTCGGTTACAACATTGCCGTCAACAGTAAGCTCAAGCGAGGTGACAGGAATAACAACATTGATTACACTAATTGCGTATGCCTTAGTGTATTCTCTGCCCCATTCGTCAACAACCTTAACAGTAAGGTTAAACGAACCCTTGTCAGCCGTCTTTGTAATATTGATATCATTGCCGCTTACAGAAGCTTTAA
Source organism: Eubacterium sp. CAG:251 (assembly GCA_000436835.1). Classification (GTDB taxonomy): domain Bacteria; phylum Bacillota; class Clostridia; order Oscillospirales; family Acutalibacteraceae; genus Eubacterium_R. The sequence goes on along the minus strand of FR889137.1, from coordinate 24,614 downwards.
CGCCGTTTTCATCGCTTACCGCAATATCGGTTGATTTAACCATTGCGCCGTCATTAAGTGCAAGCGAAAGGGTAGCCTTTTGAGTATCCTCAGGTACCTGAATAAGCGCTGTTTCGCCAATAACGGTATCGCCGTTTTTAACATTAATTTCAGGCACGATAAATTCGTGACCCTCAAGCGCTGTTGTTGCGGCTACAAGAGCATCACAAGCAGCGTCAATCTCTGACTGAGGAGCTTGCATATTTGCATAAACCTCATTAGCCTTGTCAAGTGCGGCAGTAAAGGTATTAGCGTAAGATACCTCATAATCCATCGGGTTGATTTTGCTTGCCTCGTCGATAGCCGCCTTAAGCGCAGCCGTATCCCACGTGGTATATGCCTTGATTGTTGCGGTGTATCCACCGTCCTTAGCGGTAACGGTAATTGTTGCACAGCCCTGAGTAATGAATGTAACTACACCGTTTTCGTCAACTGTTGCAATGTCTTTATTATCAGATACATATTTGCAATCTTTGATTACGGAAATATTGCCGCCAAGTTCAAACTTAGGCGAAAGAGTAACTGTTTGAGCAGGAGCGCCGAATACCTTTTCATCGGCAAAGCTGATACCTGTTACTCCGTATCTTACAAACGTAACCGTTACGGTTGATGAATAACTCTCATCTTTTTCATTTGTAATTGTGCAAGTAATATCAGCAGCCTGAGCCGAAGCTGAATTGTTAGTTACAACACCGCTCTCGCTTACGGTAACGTTGCTGTTAGATGAAGTCCATTCAACTGACTTATAAACAGAATCCTTAGGCTGCTCATTAGCAACAAGACTAATGCTCTTGCCGTTTATGAATGTGCCTGTGTAGCGGAAGTAGCCCGGATTTGGATTTGTTACGCCTTCTGCCTCATAGTAGCCGATTTCCACACCCTCACTTGCAACATAAGGAATGAGTGAATCGTATGCATCGTTAAGCTTTTTAAGCATTGCATCAGCTTCAGCCTGTGTAGCCTTGCCTTCGTTAATCATTGTCTTAGCCTCAGCCACTGCGGCACTCAATACATCAAGACTTGCTTTGGTGTATGTATATGAATCCTTAACCTCTTCAATAAGAGCGTTATATTCACTCTGCTTTTTGGCAAGAGTGCTGAAGTCTGTCAAAACAGCGACTTTAACCTTATCTGTAAATCCGCCGTCAAACGTTGTACCTGTAATAACAGCCTCACCCTTTTCAACAAAGGTAAGCTTGCCGTCATTTGATACCTTGACTGCATTTTCATTGCTTGAAGTCCATGTGATATTGCCAAATTCAGGTGAACCCGAAAGTGTATATTCAAGCTGAGTTTCAGCATCGGTAGCGTAATAGATAAGTTCCGATTCCTTAATGTCAAAGCCTGTTGCAATTTTGTCACTCATAGTAACATTGATAGTCTTTTCAAAGGCTCTGCCGTATTCGTCTGTATAAGCAATCTTTACCTTAGCCCAACCGCCGTTGCTTCTTTCTGACGGTGTAAGCGTAATTGAACTGTCGCTTATTGATGAATCCATCTTATATGACTCAACAACGCTCCATTCAACCGCTTGATACATTGCGCCCTCAGGAAGAGCAGCCGAGGTCAATGTAATATTATTATAATTGTTATAATTTGAATATTTATCGCCTGAAAGATTTATCGAAATTGAATTGTTATCGCCGATTGTTCCGTTTTCTGCATCCTTATATCCGCCTACAAGCGGCTTAGCTGCAGTTTGATAAGTAATCTTCGCATCTGTTACGTGAACATACGGGTGCTCAATCATAGCCTCATAAGCCGAAACAAGATTTTGAGTTATTTCATCAATCTTTTCCTGAGTTAATGTATCGTCTGTCAAAGCATCGGTTGCCGCATCATACGCAGCCTTAAACACTTGACCGTAGTCATAAGCATAATCCTTATAATCAATATCCTTATATTCTTCAATCGCTGCCTTAAGCGCTGTACGGTCGCCGTCAGACGATACGTGACATTCACCGTAAATACCGCCGTCATACGATACGCAACGAACAGTAGTTGCACCGGCTGAAACGAATGTTACAAGTCCGTTTTCATCAACTGTTGCGATATTTTCATCATCGGACTCCCAATAAACGTCTTGAATACTTGCCTTGCCGACATGAGGAGGCAGGCTTGTGCCTTCAGGCTTAATGGTCTTTGAAAGCTGAGCGCTTGTGCCGAGTGCACCTGAAATGCTTGACGGGCTTACTACAACATCGGTTACCGGATAGAATGCGTATGACACCCAAACCGTATCCTGATATTTATTGCCAAAATGGTCCTCAACCGTACAGGTAATCAAACCGTAGCAAGATTTATTTTGAGTAGGGGTGCATTTACCGTCCTGAGTTACGCTGATAAGCTCATTTGACGATTCCCAAGTCACCGACTTGTATGAGCCGTTGTTAGGATAAAGCCTTACATTAAGGTCAAGCACAGCGTTTTTATAACTAATACCGTCTTTAAGCACGCTAAGGTCATACTGATAAAATTCCTTAGTAGGCTCGCCGTCAAGATAAAGCTCAACTTTTTTAATGTAGTTATACTTGACAAGACCGTTATAAGCTGCCTCAAGCTCTGTTACCATTGCATTAACCTGAGTCTGCGAGTATCCGCCCTTATCAATCATACCCTGAGCCTTGCTCATAGCATTTTGGTATACTTCCCAGCTGTCAGGATAATAGTTTACCTGATTGAGCTGCTGGTCGTTATATGATTTAACAAGATTTTCAAGTGATGTGTAGTTAGTTACAACATTAACATTGCACTTTGCTTCATATCCGCCGTCATACGTTTGGCAGGTAATTACGCAATCGCCGCCCTCTTTAAAGGTTACAACGCCCTTTTGGTCAACCGTTGCGATATTTTCATCGCTTGAATACCAATAAACGTCTGTGCAGCTTGCGCCGATACCCGGTGTACCCTTCGGTGTAACAGTAGCAGTAAGCGTTTTAGTTTCGCCAATCTTACCGCCCTCAATAGTGTCTGTATCAAGTGACACGCCTGTTACAGGAATTTTTGCAAAGGTGATAAACGCATTTGTGCTTGTGGCTGTACCCATATAGTCGGTAACGGTACATGTAATCATTGCCGAACAAGCATCGTTAGACTTTGGCCTTGCAATACCGTTTTTATCAATTGTGATATTTGGATTTGACGATGTCCAATTAATGCTGTTATACATTGCGTTAGCAGGCTTTAATTGCATATCAAAGTCATATTTATAATTAGTATAGTTACCGGCAGCAGGTACCTTAACCGTTACGTGGTTGCTTGAAAGCGGTGTTTTGTTAGGCCCTAAAATATCTACACCTAAAATACCTACGAAGCCGCCGATTTTATAGAAATCATAAAGAAGCTCACGGGCGTAGGTGTCACACGTGTCTTGGCTTGCCATAGGCGAATCATAAAGAACATAGTATGCCATATCGAGAGAACCGCAATATTGGTCATACTGCTCTTGATTTTCATCTGTGCACAAAACTACCGTTGAATCGCAAAGAGAAACGATATTGGAAAGATAATCCTTGTCAGGATATACGGTAACCTCAGCCGTGTCAACATAACCTCCGTCGGCTGACACGCAATAAAGAGTAGCCGTACCTACGTCGACACCTTTAATTGTTGCATCTCCGTTTTCATTATTCTTTGTTTCAACAGTAAAAATGTTTTCGTCACTTGAATACCAATTACATTTGTAGCATGCCGAATATGTGCCGTCAAAGCCACTGAATTTCATTGTATGAGTAGCGTCAACCGTTTCGCCTCTTGTTACGGAATACGAATCTTTGTCAATCGTGTTTGAACTTGTCGTATTCTTGGCAACCGTAACGGTAATCTCGTTTGATTTTATTTTTCCGTCGGCAGAAACTGCATAAACATTAAAAGAATCTGCGTTTTCGTGAGCCGCTTTTTGTGTTATTTTTGCGGTATGAGTTTCATTTGAAAGGTCAGTTGAATAGAAACTATTATCAACTACCCAAGTAAGGTCCTTATTAGAAGCGTTTTCCGGCTCAACCGTTGCCGAAAGCTGAGCGCCCAAACCTGCGTACTGAGTACCTGCTTTAACAGATACATATTTATATGTTTTATCGCCAACGGTAACGTCTGTTGTTTTATTAATACTGCTTGCTACGCCGAGAGCGTTGTCAACGCTGATTGTAATATTCTCAACAGGAATGCCGTTTGTCATTTCAAATGTTGCTGTTTTTGAGGAGATTTCATAAAACTTGCTGTTTGAAACGTAGTAACCCGTCTGCGCCTTAAGAACTACTGTTGATTTACCGCCGGACACTACGGTGTAATGACCTGTTTTGTCAATCTGACCTCTGCCGTCGGTAGCGGGAGCGTCATCGGTAGCCCAAGAATATGTTGTGTCACCGTTTTCGTCCTCACCTGTTACCATACCCCAAGTAACATAGAGGTTATTGCTTTCTGCAACACGCTTCGGGAATACCTGATATGTAAGGTCTGTTTCCTGACCTGCTTCAAGATAATTTTTGCCCGTGATTTCAACATCTGACAAATACTTACCGGTTTTACCTGTTACGGTAAGTTGTATTTCTCTTGAAATTCCGTTTGCCGCCGAAGTCGCAGTAATAGTACATTTTTGAGTTGAGATGCTGCCTAAAGAACCGCCCGCATCTCTGCCTGTGATAGTACCCGTTACAGGGTCAACAGAAGCAATTTCAGGATTTGACGATGTCCAAGTAATATCCGAGGTGTCACCCGTTGACGGCTTAACATTTGTGATTGCAAGCTGAATTTGAGAGCCCTCCTGAACGGTGTTTGCACCGTCAATATCAAAGCTTTCAAGCGGCTTAGAGTCAACAACCTCAAATGTGATTGAATCGTTATATACAAACTGAAGAACAAGGTTACTGATAAGCTTGACTGCAGTAGCGGTAAGCTGAACCGGGTCCGCCGTATCTCCGACTATGTCTTTAATTGCAAAGCAAGCATCAAGAATTGCGGCAAGCACCGCCCTGTTTATATCAATTCCGATATAATCAATAAGAATTCCCGCAAGCTTATCCGAATCTATTGTTCCTTTTACCTCATAAAACTTGTTTACCAGCCCAAGAATACCGTTAATTATGTCGTCTGTATCAGGCGATGCCATAATCGTAACTTTACCCTTATTCTTAAACGTTACAAGTCCGCTGTCATTTACGGTTGCAACAACCTTGCCTTGAGTAAAGATTGAAGAACTTTTAACAGAATACATTGTTCCGTAATGCAAACGAAGTGGAGTTGTAATAGCTGAAAGCTGAACTTTTGAGCCTACAGCCACTGTAGTAGGAACCTGCGATTTATTGGTGATATGTGTTCCGTTCGGAAGAAAAGCGGCATACCACTCGTCATTTTTAACAACATTGATACGAAGTGAATCGTTATCAAGCTCGGTGCCGTTCTTGTCATAAAGCGCAACGTGGATAACCGAGTTAATGTTATTAAGATATTTGCGAAGAGAATCGATAAGTTCGCCCTTGTATGAATCAATCCAACCGGCAATAGGTGAATCCGAGCCGAAGGCAGCCTCAACAATATCAATAATTGCTTCGGTGTCCATAGAATCAATATCTATTTTGTCATTAAAGAGCGCTTTTTCAAGAACGGTAGCCATAACCTTACCCACAAGCGGAATAGGCTTAACCTCATTATCAATCCAGTTTTGAATTACCGCACCCTTTGATGAGTCAAATGCCTTAACCACACCGTTTTGGTCAACATCAACCAAAGTCGGCATATCGCTGTACCATTTGATGTATCCGTTATCCGGCATTTCGGTATCGATGAGCTTATATGTAAGGTTGAGCTTTTCGCCCTCCTTCATAGTCTCAACATATACTTGCTTTTCTTGCGCTGTTTCGTCAACATACGAAGGCACCATTGTATCGGTGTCTTTATAAAAAAGTTCGATATCCCAATAGCCTTCAACTCCGTCGCCCGCAAAAGCAGATGCCGCAGGAATTATGCCCGTTACAGCCATAAGAACTGCAAGCAATACGCTGATAAGCTTTTTGCCTTTCCTTTTCATACGCAAATCTCCTTTTAATCATTTTTGCCTGAAAATCCATTGAGTAATGGCATATATTACCCAAAGTAATACACACTTTAATTATAATATTATTTATAAAATAATTCAAGAAAACGGGCTAAAATTTATTTCGTGATTATTAACAAACTTTTAACACTTGGATTGGTTATATTTACCAAACTGTTCGATAATATACAAATTGTCAACGTTTTGTCGTGAAATAATAAAAAAACGGTTGCAAAAATCACAACCGTTTTGAAAGTGTATATTAAAGCAATATTACAATCTGCAAAATCATCAAAACATTTCCGAATACGAATTCGTTACATTTTTAAGCCTGCAAATCATAGAATACGAGCCGTCAGCCTGTTTAACAAGCTTTCTTCTGTCCTCAACAACAAGAAATCTGCCCGATTTTGTTCTTACGCTGTAACGTGAAACCGTGGTGCTTTTGCCATCGGAAATTTGCTTTTTTATCTGCGCTTCAATAAATTTTGCTTCCCTTTCGCTCACAAAATCGTCAAGCCTGCCCTTGTGTTCATCAAAAATATGAAAACGTGAAAATCCCAAAAATTTGATGAAATCCTCGCTGACAATTTGAAGCTGCCAAATATCGTCGGTGCCGGTGCAAAAAATCGGGTCGGGAAGATTTTTAAACATTTCAACAAGCATATCCCTCATTTTATCCGCCGATTCCTCAGCCTTCTTTATCTGCGTAATATCGGTTATCATCGCATGAAAAATCGGGGTGTTATCCTCGTCATATCGCCCAATTGCGGCATTGAATTTGCACCACTTATACTCGCCCTTATGTACTATGGTTCTAATCTCCAAATCGCACTCGCCGTCAGTCGCCATCGCCTTGCCTATAGCCTGAAAAACAATGCTCTTGTCCTCAGGGTGAATAAGCTCATCAAGGCGGTAATTTTTTTTGACATAAGCCTGCTTGGTAGTGCCGAAAATGCGGCAAGCACCCTCGTTTAAATATTGCACCTCAATGTGCATATCACTCGTAACTTTGAATAGGCAGACACCGCCTGTTACAAGGTCAATAAGATAGTTCATTTCCTTCGCTTTGTTGCGCAATTTTTCTTGCAACTCCTGCGATTTTGACACATCGGCAAGGGTGAGCCTGCAAAGGCTTGAATTATCATAATTTTGACCCGTGCAATGGATGAAAATTTCATTTTTATCCTTATCAATAAACTCTGCGTCAAAATAGACATAGGGTGAATTTTTCTTGCAAAGCGCTCTCATAATTTCTTCCCTGTAAATCGGCTTTATTATATTGTGAAGAAAGAGCTTTCCCTGCTTTATTTTTGACGGGTGAACGCCTGTAAACTCGCAAAAATGATTGTCGCAATCAACAACCTTAAGCCCATCTGCCTTATCAACAACAAGGTTCATAAAATCAACCTCGTACACCTCATCGTCATTAATGCTGTAAATTTTTATCTCCCCCTTTAGAATATCCATAGTAAGCTGTCGCAATAAATTCTATGAATTATTTAAAGTGTATATGAAATCGCCGAATCACAGCTTTCTAACATAATAATTATAACATAAAATGTAGTGTTAATGAATACGTTTTGTAAACTTTTCTAAAATTTTGAAAAATATTATATTTATTTTTTATATAAAAATATTATTTTACTATATGAAAAGCGACTGATTTGTGTTAAAATAGAAAAGTATTTATATACATCAAGTTTCAAAAGATGAGTAAAAGGAGAACAAAATATGTCAAAGGTTTTTCGTATTTTTGTTGAAAAGAAAAAGGGAAACGACATTGAAGCAGGTCAAACCCTTGCGGATTTGCGTGACAATGTCGGCTTAAGCGCTCTTGAGGATTTGAGAATTATCAATCGCTATTATGCTCAAGGTCTTACCGAAGAAGAATTTAACCTTGCGGTAAAGCAAATCCTTTCAGAGCCTAACCTCGACAATGTTTACACCGAGCTTTCAATCCCTGAGGATTACAGATATTTTGCAATGGAATATCTCCCCGGTCAATATGACCAAAGAGCCGATTCTGCCGCTCAATGTATACAGCTTCTCACAGCCGGCGAACGCCCTGAGGTGCAAAGTGCAAAAATAATTGCCGTTAAGGGTGACATCACAGACGAAGAATTTGAAAAAATCAAGAATTATATCATCAACCCTGTTGAGTCAAGAGTTGCAAGCCTTGAAATTCCGGAGTCACTCAATATTAAATCAGACGTTCCTGCCGATATCGCAAGAATTGACGGTTTTATTGATATGAGCGATGATGAAATCGAGGCTTACCATTCATCAATGGGATTTGCAATGAGCATTGCGGATTTATGCTGGGTAAGAGATTATTTTAAAAATGACGAAAACAGAAATCCGAGCCTCACGGAGCTTAAAGTTATTGACACTTATTGGTCTGACCATTGCCGCCACACAACATTTGCAACACAGCTTGACGAAATCAAGATTGACAGCGGCAAATACACAGACGCTATCAACAAAGCTTTAGAGCAATATTTTGACATAAGAAAAGAAGTTTACGGCGACAGAGATAAGATTGTTTGCCTTATGGATATGGCTTGCATAGGCACAAAGGTACTCAAAAAGCGTGGCCTTGTAAACAATCTTGACGAGAGTGAAGAAATCAATGCCTGCTCAATCGAAGTACCCGTTGTTATTGACGGTAAAACAGAGCAGTGGCTTGTTCAGTTTAAAAACGAAACGCATAACCACCCAACTGAAATTGAGCCTTTCGGCGGTGCGGCTACCTGCCTCGGCGGCGCAATCCGTGACCCACTTTCAGGCAGAGCATACGTATATCAGGCTATGCGTGTTACAGGCTCAGGCGACCCTACTACTCCTTTTGAAAAAACACTTGATGCTAAATTACCTCAAAGCAAGATTACAACGGGTGCAGCTGCAGGCTATTCAAGCTACGGCAACCAAATAGGTCTTGCCACAGGTCAGGTTACAGAGCTTTATGATGAGGGCTATGTAGCTAAGAGAATGGAGATTGGCGCTGTTATCGGTGCATCTCCTAAAGATAATGTAAAAAGAGAATGTCCGCAAAAGGACGACGTAATCGTACTTTTGGGCGGAAGAACCGGACGTGACGGCTGCGGCGGCGCAACAGGCTCGTCAAAGGCTCACAACTCATCTTCTATTGAAACCTGCGGAGCAGAGGTTCAAAAGGGTAATCCTCCTACGGAACGTAAAATCCAGCGTTTATTCCGCAAGGCAGAGGTTGCTAAAATGATTAAACGCTGCAATGACTTCGGCGCAGGCGGCGTATCAGTTGCCATCGGCGAACTTGCAGACGGACTTAAGATTGACCTTGACAAAGTACCTAAAAAATATGACGGCCTTGACGGAACGGAGCTTGCTATTTCAGAATCGCAGGAAAGAATGGCTGTAGTTCTTGACAAGGCAGACGTTGATACATTCATCAGGCTTTCCAATGAGGAAAACCTTGAGGCTACTCCTGTTGCTGTTGTAACAGATGAAAACAGGCTTGAAATGACATGGAGAGGTGACAAGATTGTTGACCTCAGCCGTGATTTCCTTAACACAAACGGTGTAACTCAGCACGCTAAGGTTGAAATCACCGCAGTTGACGAAAATAAGAATTACAGAAAAGAAGTGCCTGCTGCTCTTGATAATCTTTCACTTGCAAACGCACTCAAGGCAAACCTTTCACGTCTTGAAGTTTGCAGTCAAAAGGGTCTTGTTGAGCGATTTGACTCATCAATCGGTGCCTCAACCGTTCTTATGCCTTATGCAGGCAAATATCAGCTCACTCCTGAGGAAGCAATGGTAGCAAAAATTCCTCTTTTAGAGGGTGAAACAGACACGGCAACGGTTATGGCTTACGGCTTTATCCCTAAGCTTTCACGTTGGTCACCGTTCCATTCTGCCGCATTTGCAGTATCGGAATCGCTTGCTAAGCTTGCTGCAGTAGGCTGTGACCCGTCGCAGGCAAGGCTTACATTCCAAGAATATTTTGAAAGACTTAATGATGTACCGTCACGTTGGGGCAAGCCGACAGCCGCACTTTTAGGTGCACTTACGGCTCAGGTTGGATACAAATGCCCGTCAATCGGCGGTAAGGACTCAATGAGCGGCAGCTTTAACGACCTTGACGTTCCTCCTACTCTCGTTTCATTTGCAGTAGGTATGAGCGAGGCTTCCAAAACCGCATCATCGCAATTCAAGCGCATTAATTCAACGGTTAAGCTTCTTGAACTTCCTGTTGACGAGGAAACAGGCTTACCGATTTATGACAAGGCTATGGAGCTTATGGTAAGCGTTTACGAAGGAATAAGAAACGGCAAAATCCTTTCAGCCTCCGTTATCAAAGAGGGCGGCGCAGCAGCTTGCGTATGCAAAATGGCATTCGGTAACAAATTCGGCTTCACCTTCGCTCAGGGGCTTGATAAAGAAACCTTATTTGCCGCAAAAGAGGCTTCTTTTGTTGTTGAACTTGCAGACGAAAATGCTTATGACGGCGTAGTTCTCGGTAAAACAAACGATAACGGCGTATTCATCATTGACGGCGACGTTCAGACTGTTGACGAGCTTATTGACGCTTGGTGCGGCAAGCTTGAAAAGGTATTTGCTACCGATTCGGGCAAGAAAGCCAATATGCCTTATGACGTACCGCTTTATAAAGAGCGCTCAATCTTTGTTGCTAAAAACAAGGTTGCAAAGCCAAAGGTATTTATTCCTGCATTCCCGGGCACTAACTGCGAGGTTGACTCTGCAAGAGCATTTGAAAAAGCCGGCGCTAAAGCAAACATTCTTGTTGTAAACAACCTTTCATCTTCGGCTATTAACGAAACAATTGACAAAATGGTTGAAGAAATTGAATCATCGCAAATCATTATGCTTCCGGGCGGTTTTTCAGGCGGTGACGAACCTGAAGGCTCAGGCAAGTTTATTGCTACAACATTTAGAAATCCTAAGGTTAAAGAGGCTGTTACAAAGCTTCTTAACAACCGTGACGGCTTAATGCTCGGCATTTGCAACGGCTTCCAGGCTCTTATCAAACTCGGCCTTGTGCCTTACGGCGAGATTAAGGAAATTAACGAAAACGACCCTACCCTTACATTTAATACTATCGGCAGGCATATCTCATCAATGGCATATACAAGAGTTGCAAGCGTTAAATCTCCTTGGTTTAGCAGTGTTAATGCAGGCGACGTATTTGCAGTGCCTATCAGCCACGGCGAGGGACGTTTTGTTGCAAACGACGATGTTATGAAAAAACTTATTGAAAACGGACAGGTTGCTACTCAATACGTAAATCTTGACGGCACTCCGGTAAGCGATATGCCGTTTAACCCTAACGGCTCGGTTTGCGCAGTTGAGGGTATCACATCTCCTGACGGACGTGTACTCGGCAAAATGGGCCACGTTGAAAGAAAGGGCAATAACCTTTATGCCAACGTTCCGTTTGAAAAGGATATGAAAATCTTTGAAAGCGGCGTAAATTATTTCAAATAATTGGTTCAATATAAAAAGCGCCAAATAATATTAAATCAATACATATTAATATTATTTGGTGTTTATGGAGGAAAATATGGGTTATTATTCAATAGTTATTGTTATTATTTCGGTTATAATTCTTTTGGCAGTAATGATATCATTGGCATTATATATTTCAGCAAATAATTATATCAAAAAGCATTCTTCTGAAATATATGAAAAAAACGAACCACTTTCATCCGAATGTAGAGATTTAGCTAGTTTTCTTCTAAAGCAGCAATCCACATTTAAAAGGTATTTAGCTGAAAACGGTCTTACGCAAACATATAATTGTTCAAACTCCGTTCTTTCAAACGCTGAAAATAATCCTATTAAATATTTAATAAAATACTCTGATTTGGATTATGACATTCAATGTTTAGAAGAATTAGACTTTTGCGAAACTTTTTCGGAAAAGCTCGGCATTTTCTATGAAAAAACCGATGAACTATACAAACAAGTGTCAAAAACAATTCCAAATAGAGTATATATATTTTTACCAAAAGAAAAATTCTTTGTAAAAATATGCAATATTGATTTAAGCTTTTTCCCACAGAGCTATCCTGTTTTCCGCTTTTTATATATAAGCCCTGCAGGAAAAAGTCAACGTGAATATAAAATTTTTATAACAACTGATGTTATTAAAGAAATTAAAAGCGAACTGTCAAGAAAACTAAATAAATATTCACATGCAAAAGTTCAAAGAAACACAATGACAAATGATTTGCGTAACGCAATTAAAAAGCGTGACAATTACACTTGTTGTATTTGCGGAAACAGTATTTATAAAGAGCCTAATTTGTTATTGGAAGTCGACCACATAGTTCCGATTTCTAAAGGCGGAAAAACAGAAGCCGATAATTTACAAACACTCTGTTGGAGATGTAACAGAGAAAAAAGTAACAATTAATTATTTATTGAAAGGATAAAACAAAATGAAATATGTAGTTGTTTTATATGACGGTATGGCTGACTATCCCGTACCTGCACTCGGCGGCAAAACACCTATGATGTGTGCCAAAAAGCCTAATATGGACTACCTTGCAAAGAGAGCTGAGGTAGGGCTTATCAGGACTGTTGCGCCAGGATTAAAGCCCGGCTCCGACGTTGCAAATATGAGTGTTTTGGGATTTGACCCTATGAAGTATTACACGGGAAGAAGTCCGCTTGAGGCAGCGTCAATCGGCATTGATATGAAGCCTACGGACGTATCGCTTCGTACAAATCTTGTTACTCTTTCAGAAGATGATTTGCCTTATGAGCAAAAGACAATTGAGGATTATTGCGCAGACGATATCTCAACCGAAGAGGCTGAAATCCTTATCAAGTATATTGATGAGAAGCTCGGCACTGACGAATTTAAGTTCTATCCAGGTGTATCGTACCGTCACTGCCTTATTTGGGACAACGGCACAACCGACCTTGGCAAAATGACTCCTCCTCACGACATTACGGGCAAGGTTATTACAGAATATCTTTCAACAAGCGAGAATGCAAAGCCGCTTATCGAACTTATGAAAAAGAGCTATGATTTGCTTAAAGACCACCCTGTAAACCTTGCAAGAAAAAAGGCAGGCAAAAGACCTGCAAACTCAATTTGGCTTTGGGGTGAGGGAAAAAGACCTGCTCTTTCACCGTTTGAGGAAATTTACGGTATCAAGGGTGCTGTTGTTTCTGCCGTTGACCTTATCAAGGGTATCGGCGGCTGTGCTAAAATGGAAGTTGCCGAGGTTGAGGGCGCAACAGGCTATATTGACACTAACTTTGAGGGCAAAGCCAATGCCGCTATTGACTGCTTAGAGAGAAACGACCTTGTTTACGTTCACTTTGAAGCACCTGACGAATGCGGCCACAGAAACGAGCCTGAAAATAAGGTAAGAGCAATTGAGCTTATTGATGAAAGAGTTTTGCCTATTCTTTTTGAAGGGCTTAAAAAGTATGATGATTACAAAATTATGATTTTGCCCGACCACCCTACTCCTATCGTTACACGTACCCACGCAAGCGACCCCGTTCCTTATCTTATTTATCATAAGCAAAACGAGATTGAAGGCGTTGACACAATCAATGAGGAAACGGCAAAGCAAACGGGCAATTATATTGACCACGGCCCAAGCATTATGAATCATTTTTTGAATGATTGATTAATCATATAAAATCATTCACCTGTTTCTCATACAAAATCTGACGCACCACTGTACGGCAGATTTTGAAAGGAGGAGCAACGTAGTGAATGAGGGATGAATTTTAAATTTATATTATAAAAATTCGTCACGAATGATACGAAGTTTGTGACGACGAATAAAATAATAAGGTTGCGAAGAAGTAGTCAGAATTGAGCATTTTGCGAGTGAGAGCTGTACGTGTGTACTGCCCACTCACAAAAGGCTCAAAGCACCTAACGATACGATTACGGTATCTCGATACCTAAAATCGTATCGTTACAAAGTTGTTGATATAGATTATTTAATTATACATATACTTTATTAAATAAAACGTGATAACATTAACAATTCAGGTGCGGTTATGGCTGCTTATTCACAACCTAAATAAGGGGAATATTATATTATGAAACAAGGTACTATCTGCGTGCAGGGCGCATACCGCCCGAAAAACGGTGAGCCGAGGGTTTTGCCCATCGTTCAAAGCACAACATACAAATACGATTCAAGCGTAGAAATGGGAGATCTTTTCGACTTAAAGAAAAGCGGATATTTCTACTCTCGACTTCAAAACCCTACTAACGATACCGTTGCCGCAAAAATCACTATGCTTGAGGGCGGCGTTGCGGGAATGCTTACATCAAGCGGTCAAGCAGCCAACTTTTATGCAGTATTTAACATTGCACAGGCAGGCGACCATATTGTAAGCTCCTCTGCAATTTACGGCGGAACATACAATCTTTTTAACGTTACAATGAGAAAGCTCGGAATTGACTTTACCTTTGTAAGCCCTGACGCTACGGAGGAGGAAATTCAAGCTGCATTTAAGCCGAACACAAAGGCTGTTTTCGGCGAAACAATTTCTAATCCGAGCCTTGATATTCTTGATATCGAGCGATTTGCCAAAGTTGCTCACAAAAACGGCGTTCCGCTCATTGTTGACAACACTTTTGCAACACCGATTAACTGCCGTGTATTTGATTGGGGCGTTGATATCGTAACCCATTCCACAACAAAATATATGGAAGGTCACGCTTCAACTATCGGCGGTGTAATAGTTGACAGCGGCAATTTTGATTGGACGCAAAACGACAAATTCCCGGGACTTACAACACCTGACGAAAGCTACCACGGAATAACTTATTCTGACACTTTCGGCAAGGGCGCATATATCACAAAAGCAACCGTTCAGCTTATGCGTGACCTCGGCTCGATGCCGTCACCGCATGATGCATTTTTATTAAATGTCGGCTTGGAATCACTCCATCTTCGTGTTGCAAGGCATTGCGAAAACGCTAAAAAAGTGGCTGAATATCTTAAAAATCACGATAAAATAACTTGGGTAAACTGCGCTATGCTTGAAGATGACAAGCAGTATGCAAAGGCACAAAAATATATGCCAAACGGCACATGCGGCGTAGTAAGTTTCGGCATTAAGGGCGGCAGAGCTGCGGCTACAAAGTTTATGGACTCGCTTAAACTTGCGGCAATCGTAACACACGTAGCAGATGCAAGAAGCTGCTGCTTGCACCCCGCTTCAACCACTCACCGTCAGCTTACTGACGAACAGCTTAAGGAATGCGGCGTAACGCCTGACCTTATCCGTTTCAGCTGCGGAATTGAGGACTGCGAGGATATTATTGCCGACATTGAACAGGCACTTGCACAAATTTAATTCAAAAAGGAATGAGAGTATGAGTGAAAAAGAAAATTCTAAAGCTCAAATTGAGCAAAATCTTTCGCACACCCATACTCATTCCCACGAGCATACAAAAGAGGTTTCAAACCGCCTTGCACGTGCAATAGGTCATCTTCAAAAGGTTAAGCAAATGGTTGAAAACGGCGACGATTGCTCAGACGTTTTAATTCAGCTTGCAGCTGTTAAATCTGCGCTTAACAATACGGGCAAAGTTATTTTAAAAGACCATCTTGACCATTGCATTGTTCATGCAGTTGAAAAGGGTGACACCGCCATGCTCGACGAATTCAACAAAGCTATTGACAAATTTGTAAAATAGAATATAATGATTATAGATTTTGAAAAAGCATTAAGTATTTTGCGAGGGAAAAGGAATACCGTAGGGGCGAACATTGTTCGCCTGATAATCGCAAATCCAACGTATTTTTAAAATCAATAAAATATTTCAGGGCGAGGTGCAATTCCTCACCGGCAGTAAAGTCTGCGAACCGCCAAGGCGGCCGAAACGGTGCAATTCCGTTACCGACGGTTAAAGTCCGGATGAGAGAAATGTTTAGGCAAATTGTAATAATAATTTTGCCAAGTTCAAGCATTGCGCCCCAACATATTTGTTGGGGCTTCTCTTTTGCCCAAAAGGAGAAAATTATGGAAAAAAAGCAAACAAACAAAATCAGACTTATTACAGGCACGGCAATGCTGACGGCGGTTGCGGTAGGGCTTCAATATGTTGAAATAGCCATACCGATTATGCCGAGTTTCATCAAGCTTGACTTTTCAGATTTGCCCGAACTTATCGGCGCATTCGCTTACGGTCCGCTTGCAGGTGTGATTATTGCACTTTTAAAAAACTTAATTCACATGGCTGTTAGCCAGAGCGGCTTTGTCGGTGAGCTTTCAAACTTCTTGCTCGGCGCAAGCTTTGCACTTGTGGCAGGCTTGATTTATAAGCATAAAAAAACAAAAGGCGAAGCGCTCGTGGCAGGAATTGCGGCATCACTTGTTATGGCAGTAATCAGCGTGCCGATTAACTACTTTATTATATATCCTCTTTATTATAATGTTTTGGGCTTTCCTGAGGCGGCAGTGCTTCAAATGTATCAAGTGATTTTGCCGAAAACAAAGAGCATTTTGCAGGCATTGTTAATTTTCAATCTGCCGTTTACATTCGTTAAAGGCTTAATCTGTGCAGGAATAACAATGCTTATTTATAAGCCGCTTTCCACTGTTTTAAAGGGAAAATAAATTATAAGATAGACTTCGAGAAAGTGAGATAAATTTCGTGCTTGAGAAGCGGGCGACCAATGGTCGCCCCTACGGTCTATTTCAAAATCTGCCGCACAACCGTACGGCAGATTTTGAGAGGAGGAGCTACGTAGTGAATGAGAAATAAATTTCATAAAAATATTAAGAAATTTATTTTGAATGATACGAAGTCAGCGACGACGAGGCGAGGCGGAGGGATTTGTTTTTGATTAATCCCTCAGTCAAACCTATCGGTTTGCCAGCTCCCTTTACAAGGGAGCCATATAGAAAAAGGTTCGGAAAAATCCGAACCTTTTTTATTATATATTTATGCTAACGGGAACTCTACCTTTGCCTTGAACAAATCGCCGTCGATTGACAATTCAAGCTCACCGTTTTGCACCTTGCAAAGCTCCTTTGCAATTGACAAGCCCAAGCCGTTGCCTTCGGCAGTACGTGATTTATCGCCACGCACAAAGCGCTCTGTTAGCTCTTCGGGTGTTATATCAAGAGGTTGAGCCGAGATATTCTTAATCTCGAAAATTCCCTTGCCGCCCTGCTCATACACGCTGACATATACACGTGAGCCTCGTGCGCTGTATTTGCGTGCATTTGAAAGCAGATTTTCAATAACCCTAAACGTTTTTGCGCCGTCGGCAGTAACGGTTACGGGTTTTTCGCCCTGCTTAACCACAAGATTTAAGTTATTTTTATCAAAATCCTGCTGCACGTCAACAGTTGATTGCAAGCAAAGTTCCGACAAATTCATAGGCGCAAGATTAACGCTTACGTTACCGCTCGTAACCTTTGACGCCTCAATCAAATCGTCAATAAGCCTTTTAAGCTTAGCGCCCTTATCATCAAGCACGTGGATATATTCCTGCGCCTTAGGGTCTGCAATATCGCAATTTTTAAGCAAATCAACATAAGTGATAATCGACGTAAGAGGAGTTTTTAAATCGTGGGAAACATTGGTAATAAGTTCAGCACGAAGTCGCTCGTCCTTAACCGCCTTAGCAATTGCATTTTGAAGCTCTGCGTTAGTATATTTCATACTGTCGGCAAGGATTTTCAGCGACTGAGGAAGTGTATCTAATGCCATAGGCACGTCGATATGCTGTGATGACGCATAAATAATTTCGTCAAGCGTTTTAAAATACTTGCAAACCGCCCTGAGTGCAAAGGTATTCGCAACTACATCGCCTGCAATAAAGACAAACGCAAAACCATTGAGCGAAGTCGAGAAGAAAACTGCAATAATAATTATCAAGGCTATATTTACGGCAAAAAATGCAAGCGAAAGCAAAATTATATTTCTTACAAACGTCTTTGGCTTATAAGCGTAGAGCTTAAATGTGCCGAAAAGCTTTTTATTAAACCTATGCCAAGCCTTAATCAGCTTAATTATAAATTTGAAAATATGGAAAAGTGCAAAGCCGAGCCAATAAAGAAGCAGATGCTTGTAAAATTTCTTTCCGCTTTTAGAATACCTTGCGACCGAACAGCAAAGCTCAAAAAGAAGCACCCAACAGCCAAAGCAAATTCCTGCAAAAATTGCTAAGAGAAGCGTTATATCATAATACTCATCAAATGCGCTTATCAAAAGCGCAACAAGCCCGAAGCCGCTACCGCCGACTATACCAAGCTGAAGAAGCAGAGGAATATAATCTATAAATATCAGCTTTGCAGGCGAGTCGTCGTCCTTTTTGCCCACTATTTTGAAATAATAAAACGCAATAACAAAAGAAGCGGCAAGCAAAATGACATCAATAATTGCAAGCTTAACAAGATTATCGTTAACCTTGCCTGCATAATCGTTAAACTGCCTCATAGTCTCAAAATAGTTTGAAACATTAGGCTCGTTTTTTGAGGTGTTTATATAAGCATACAAGGAATAGTCCTTTGCCTTAAAGTTTGCACTGTAGCTTTGCATTATGCTTTTAAGCGTTTTTTCGGGAATTTCCTCACTGAAAATTTTTCCGTTTTCAATCTTAAAGCTGTCGTGCTTTGCCATAATCTCTTTTACGGACAAATCCGAGGCTTTATAAGCGACCTTATTATTTTTTATGATTATGTATTCAATGCCGTCCTTAATACCCCAATATTCAACGTTTTTATATTGAGACATTTGAGTTTTTACGTAATTATCATAACTTTTTTCAATATCCTTATAAAGCTTACTCTCATAATTTTTTAGAGTTATGCCGTCGGGACTGTCGTATGAAAATTCGTCTAAACAGGTATCCAAATGTTCCAAATATTTATAATAATTTCCGCTGTCTACACTATATGAAACCACATCTACAAAATTGCTGATTGGACAGGTTTTGCTGTACTCTAGGTCAATGTCGTCTCCATCATTAGTTAGCTTATCAAGATAATAATTAAGCTGTTTCACTACCTTATTATAAACAGTTTTGCAAGCCTTCGTCTTTTGAGAATTAAGATGCTTTTCAAGCCCCTTTGGGTCTAAATGTACCTTGTTTACTCCGTTGGCTATGCTTTCCTCAATGCTACACTCGACGTTGGTATTTAAAGTATAATATGAATAATCATTGCCGTTTACAATGTTATTTATAACAGTCAAAACCTCGGCAGTAGTTAAAAATATCGCCGAAAGACCTGTTATAAGCGCAAGAACTATGCACAATAATTTTCCTAAATAAGAATACTTAAATTTTTTCACATTTGTATCCAAGACCATACACCACCTTTATATATTTCGGCTCTTTGGGATTAATTTCAATTTTTTCACGGATATTGCGGATATGCACGGTCACTGTTTTTTCGCTTGTAAAGCTCGGCTCGTTCCACACCGCCTCATAAATTTGAGAGGTGGAAAGTACCCTGCCCATATTTGTCATAAGATATTCCATAATCTTATACTCAATCGGTGTAACCTTAACGCCCTCGCCGTCAACAGACAAGCTTTTAGCGTCCGTATCAAGCACAAGACCGCCCGTTACAAGCCTTGTCGGGGTAGCAACCATACTGCCGAGATTTACATAACGTCTTATTTGCGATTTAACCCTTGCAACAAGTTCGAGCGGATTAAACGGCTTAGTCACATAATCGTCTGCGCCGAAGCCAAGACCTGTAATTTTGTCCGTATCCTCACTTTTTGCAGAAAGAAGAATAATAGGAAAATTATATTTTTCCCTAATCTTCAGTGTTGCCTTAAGTCCGTCAAGTCGAGGCATCATAATATCAAGCACAACGCAGTGAATTTCGTTATTTTGCACCTTTTCAAGTGCATCCTGACCGTCAACCGCCGTAATAACATTAAATCCTGCATTATCAAGATAAATCCTTAATGATTCGAGGATAGCCTCGTCATCATCGCAAACAAGTACATTTTGCATATCATATTCTCCGTTATAAAATAATTCCCATCCGATGATTATATTAAACATCATATAATCTAAAGAGTGGCAAAGAAAAAATAAAGAAATTATAAAAATTACCGTATTACATCTATAATATCTTATAGTTAATACATTGTCAAACAAATAAGCAATTAGTTATTGATTGTTGTGTTAAATAATGGTAAAATAAACTTAATAGTTAGTTATTGAACACCATGACTAATAATTAAATGGTAAGGAGAATAAAATGGCAAAAAGGGACGGAACAGTAGATTTAAGAATTAAGAGGACGCAAAAATCAATCAAAAACGCTTTTTATGAGCTTATCGAGGAAAAGGGCTTTGACCATATATCGGTTAAAGACATCACAGAGCGTGCAATGATAAGCCGTAACACGTTTTATTTGCACTATAACGACAAGTTTGATTTGCTCAACAAGATTTGCGACGAGCTTGTGTTTAAGCTTTTTATCGGCGTAGGCAAGCAATTAAGGCGTGAAACAAGAAAGCTTAGGGTTGACATCTACGGTGCGGCAAGCGTTATTAAAATGGGAATCAAAACCATTGAAGAGGACAGAGAGGCTTACAGGGTTTTGCTTTCAAGCTCAGGTTCTGATTTGCTTACTCAAAAGTTGCAGCAAGGTATTCGACGTGCGCTTGACCTTATCAGCTCAGACATTGATGGCATAAGCGAATATTCGCTTCAATACATAATTTCCGGCATCTGCGGAATAATCAAATACCAAGTCACTCACGAATCGTCTAACATTGCAGACGAGGCGTATCGCTTTGCTGAAATTCATTTTGGCGGGCTTATTGAGGCTTTGCAGGAATCAAAGAGAAACGGAGAGGACAATTGAGCAGTAAAAAAACAAAAAAGGAAAAGCCGAAAAAAAATCGAAGTTCTAAAAATTTAAAAATCAGCACGAGGATTTTTTTAACGGCAATTTTGGGTATACTTATACCTATTATTCTAATCGGCGCTTTTTCTCCTTTGCTTATATATTTCACAGGCTCATATTTTAACATTTCGAGTGTTACTACAAATTCATACTCCACCGTAAACCAAATTCAATGGTCGCAAACGATAAGCAGCATTTCGAACTCACTTTTATCGGATGAAAACGATAAGAAAAAAACCGAAAGCTTAAGCGAGTTTATTTCTCCTATTGAGCGTCTCGGTTCAAGCATATATATCGAAAAAAACGGAAAGCCGTTTTATTCATCATCAAAAAGCGATATATTAAAAGAAGCTAACGAGATAGTCAACGTAAACAAAAACGAAAATCTGAATTATTTTGGAAACAACGGTCTTGTAATCGTAACACACGCCAACTCAAAATCCGATAAATATTTGATAGTGGCGGTAAATAAAAACTACACGGTTAAAAACGCAAGCACGCACTATGCGGCAAAGGAATTTACTAATCTTTTGCTTGGCAGAACGGGCATAATTGCTTTAATCATTGTTGCCGTTTTTGTTCTTGCAATAGTGATTATTTCATTTATAACGTCTAAAACAATAGTTAATCCCATCAAAAAAATTGCCGATGGTGCTGACGAAATCGCACGGGGCAATCTTGATTATGAAATAGATTACAAATCCAAAAACGAGCTTGGGCAAACGGTTGAAAGTTTTAATCAAATGAGATTGAGGCTGAAAGATTCCATAGAAAAGCAAAACAAGGCAGATGAACAGCGCAAGGAGCTAATTGCCGGAATTGCACATGACGTAAGAACTCCGCTTACCTCGGCAAAAGGCTATGCGCAAGGGCTTCGTGACGGAATTGCCGCAACGCCTGAGAAGCAGAAGAAATATATAGACAGAATTTGCTCCTCAATTGACGATACGGATAAAATACTTAACGAACTTTTGGATATTTCACGTTATGAGCTGAAAAGCTACAAGCTCAACAGGGTAAACGTTAATTTAAAAGAATTTATTGACGACGGCGCCGAAGAAATTAAAGAACTGCTTGAAAGAAGCAATTTTGATTTTTCACTTCAATGCAATGTCAACAAAGACACGCAGATAAGCGTTGACACCGACGCATTTGCACGAGTTTTCAGAAACATTGTTATGAACTCAATAAAATATGCACGTGATGACAGGCAGGGTATGGTTCGTCTTATTGTCAGCGAATACGAGCGCACGGTTATTATTGAACTTACAGATAACGGCTCAGGCGTTGAAAGTGAAAACCTTACTAAAATTTTTGATACAATGTATAGAACAGACCCTGCAAGAACAAAGGTTTCGCAAGGCTCCGGTTTAGGCTTGGCTGTTTGCAAGCAGATTGTCGAACTTCACGGTGGCTTAATCTGGGCAAGCAGTAAGCAGGGAGAGGGTCTTTCAATATTCATTTCAATGCCGAAAATTAAGGAAAGGACAGATAATATTGAGTAAGATTTTAATAGTTGAAGACGATGAGAACATTCTCGAGCTTGAAAAGGATTATATTGAAGCAAGCAATATGGAGGCGCAGGGTGCAACAAACGGAAACGACGGTCTTGAGCTTGCGCTTAATAACGATTACGATTTAATTTTGCTTGACGTTATGCTTCCGGGTATTAACGGCTTTGATATTTGCAAAAAAATCAGAGAAACAAAGAACACACCCGTTATTTTCGTTACCGCAAAAAGAGAAGAAATAGACAAAATTTCGGGCCTCGGTTTTGGTGCGGACGATTATATTGTTAAGCCGTTCTCCCCTGCCGAGCTTGTGGCAAGAATTAAGGCGCACATTAACAGATACAAAACTCTTACAAGCCAAAACGAGCAGGAAAAGGACGTTCTTGTGCGTGACAATATCAAGCTTTTCAAAAATACGGGCGAGGCATTCGTCGGCGATAAGGAGATCACGCTTACCAAAAAGGAATTTGAGGTGCTTTATATTTTAGCCTCCCACCCTAACACAATTTATTCAAAAGCAGAGCTTTTTGAAAGCGTTTGGGGTTATGATTCCCTCGGTGACACCTCCACTCTTACAGTCCATATCAACCGCCTGCGTGACAAAATTAAGGAGGCAGACGAAAACACCGACTGTATCAAGACTATTTGGGGCAGAGGCTATAAGTTTAAATAAAATCATATTCATTCGGTAAAATTAGAATGTAATATCGTGCTTTTGCCGAAGAAAAACAACAAACGCAATAAATATTAAAACCCCCTGTTTCGCTAATACCGAACCAGGGGGTTATTTATTTCAATATTAACTTTTTTCTTTTTCTAAATCAATCCCGATTTGCCAAAAGCACATATCCATCAGCTTCATCGGCGGATATAAAGTCCCATTACTTTCTAATTGCTTTCGCAAATTCTCAAAAGCCTCTTTATTATCATTATAAAATGAATAAAGTTGAGCCATAGAATGTTCATTAAAATTAGAAGAACAAACTTTATATTTTTTAACCGCTTGTTTGAAATATCTATCGTAAGCAGGAGCACAACCGAACACGCCCAATAATATTTTCGTTTTAAATGTATCGGTTGATGAGATATCATTCGGATATCTATTCTCAATTTCCTTTACTGCTTGGAATATAGAATCAATATCACAAAAATCACTGTATAATTTATCGTATTTCGGCTTTGAAATTTCCTCAATAAAAGGTTTATGAACAAAATAATCATAATTCATCAATTCCGAATTACGAAGCATTCCCCAGCTCGCAAGGTAACAGCTTAAATGAAGGCATAATAATTCCGTTTTGCTTTCGTCTTTTCTATATTTTTTAAAAGCGTTATAGCAATGCTCCCAAGATTTGTACCTTGTATAGTTGCTATTTACTGAGTTATGATATTTTTTAATTGCATTTAATGCGGTATCTAAATTTATATCAGCTTTTTTAACAGCGGCAGGCTTTTTATAATCGGTCTTTCGCTTAATGAATTTATCCACTGACTTAGTAAAATAAACAACAGAATTATTAAAATCAGGTTGTGCAAAGTAACCTGCGTCAAGCCAATAATGCGCATATGACGGATTACGATTATAATCGTTATACCAAAAACGATAGCTGCCTGAATAAGTGTGCATAAAATCAGGTAATTTACCGCAAGCAATTCTTTCAATTTCATCAATCGACATTTTGATTTCTTTTCTTGACCTGCTCATTAAATAAATTGTTAATAAGTTAAGGTCATAATCATTCTTTACTGCCATAAATTTCACCCCTATTTGCCAAATACGAATTCATTTAACGCCTTCCCGCAATGTCGGGCAATAACCAAATTTCTCGCCTTACGGCGATTTCTTTTGCGCTTCTTAGCCATTTTCTTTGCATTGCGGCTGCGCCTGATACTTGCCGCAGCTTTTTCCGGTGGATGATTTATAACCATGTCCATAAAAGCCCTAAAGCTATAATCAAGCTCAACTTTTGTGCCATCAGGTTCGGTGATAATTTTCGTATGCTTTTTCTTTGCCATAACACTCACTCTTTTCATGTTTATTCTAAAATAAATATATCAATTAGCAAAAAGAATTGCAATAAGAATTATATTTAAGGGAAATATTATGGACTGTAGTCAAGACCTCCGGCTAAGCCGGAGGCTTGAGTAAGCCCTAG
>FR889136.1 GCA_000436835.1 Eubacterium sp. CAG:251 | reverse complement strand
CTTGAAACCATACCAAAACACTATGCCGGAACGATGGTGCTTACGATGTTATGCTGCGGACTTAGATCGATAGAAATCCGAAGAATGAAGTGGGATTGGATAGATTTTGAAAACGCAATTCTGACAGTCGGCAAATCCAAAACGGAAGCAGGTACAGGACGAAAGATACCAATTCCGCCTGTACTTTTAGATGCATTAAAGGAACATAAAGCAAAAGAACTCAACAACGAATATGTATTCGTAAAGTACGAAAAGCACACACGAATGGATGATAATGCCTTCTATCAAAGCTGGAAAAACTTCGTAAAAGAAATGGACTTAGCAAACGGAGCTCACCTATATCGCAATCAAGTAAAGAACTCCATCATAGCACCCGACTTCGAACCATACCTACTGCGCCACACCTTCTGCACCGATTGTCAGGCAGCCGGAGTACCAATCAATGTAGCAAAAGAATGGATGGGACACTCTGACATATCGGTAACCGCAAAAATCTACACGCATATGGTAGACGAGGTATTCGAGCAAAATCGAATGAGAATGGCTCAATATGCAGTAACCAAATCTCAACAAGTTGAAAGTCTGACCGCAACAAACTGATATACAAAAAAATAAAAGGATAGTCGAGAAATAAACTCGGCTATCCTTCAAATTCTTCAACAACATTTATTAAATAAAGACCCTTTTGTTTTGCATAATCAACAGTATATGCCGTGCCGCCTTCGTGCTTCGTCAGAAAGCAAATGCAAGCAGAACTACAATCAACAAGGTGTCTGTTTCTCTTTTGCATACAACCGTTATAGTAATGCGGAGCAAGAACCTTCACCTTGTCAGCTCTCAACTTAATATCATTATACACATCAATATCTTGTTGCTTCCAATATTTCGTTTGGTTTTCACATGGCAACACTAAAATAAGTTTAATTTCGGGATGAGTTTCTTTCACCGACAAAACAGCCTGTGCAGCAATGGTATCAAACCCCAAAGCGCCGCCTGTGCCGAAGTATTTGAAACCTTTAGAAACGAGCAGGGTAACGACAGCCTTCGTCTGTTCAAAGACCGTGTCGAGCGTATATGGGGCAATGTCACGATGCCCTGTAAAACAACATGTTTGGCTTTTATAATCCATTGAAATCACCGCAGAAAAGCAAAAAGAGCGTAGCCGAAGCTACGCCCAAAAAACACTTGCTTCAAACTTTCTGCCAGGAAAATTTCATAGTTTGGAAGAACCAAGCGTATGACAAAGAAGCGTGTGTTTTTATCAAAAGATAAAAAGCCACGCTTGGTTCT
>FR889135.1 GCA_000436835.1 Eubacterium sp. CAG:251 | reverse complement strand
TTAGCCACTTTATCGACAGTCTGAGCAGTTGGATTGAAAAATCCAACTGCTTTTTATTTATATATGTAATTAATATTATAATCTTAATAACTTCTTAGCGTTATTATAGAATATATCCTCCTGAGCCTTTTCATCAAGGCCGCAGGAAAGAACCTTTTGAATTTCAACCGTTGGGTGATGGAACGGAGAATCTATGCCAAACATAATTCTGTCCTTACCAACTGTTTCATAAGCCTCTTTAATCTTACTGCCCATTGGCATACCGCTCATTTCAAGTGTGATATTGTCATATCTCTTAGCCATTTTGATAGCAGCATCAATATAAACGCCGTGACCGTGACCCATATGAATCATAGTAACTCTTACATCAGGGTATTTTTCTGCAAGAAGTGCAATGCTCCAAGGAAGCGAGAAAGGCGGATGACCGCAATGGATAAATACAGGAACGTCATATTCCCTTGCAAAATCCATAACAGGATAAACTACAGGGTCATCTGCAACAAATGCATCAAAAAGCGGTTGCATTTTGATACCCATAAAGCCCTCTTCGTTTATATAATGATTAAGTTTCTTTTCAACGTCGTCTAAAGCTGGATTAACCCATACAAACGGAACAATCTTATCGGGATAAGACTGAAATGCGTCTACAACCTCATCATTGCCCTGAAAATTAGGTGCTGTTAAAAAGGTTTTTTCAATATCATATTCATTCATCTGCTCAATCAGCTTTTCTTTGGTAAAGGCAACACCTGCCCAACCGCCGAATGTGCCGATATGTGAATGTGCATCAATTTTTTTCATTTTAATTATCTCCTAAATAATTTTATTGTTTCACTCTGAGAAAGAAGAAAGAAACACCGTAGGGGCGAACATTGTTCGCCCGCTTCTCAAACACGGAATTTCAATCGGGGTCCACGAAAAGCGTTAGCTTTTTGGGGAAGAGGAGAAAGGAATGAAGTGTTTATTATGAATTTTGTAAGAAATTCATTCAAACACGGAATTTCTTTCGACGAAGCCGTTTTATCAGTAATTTAGCCTACCATTTTTTTGAGCTTAGCAGTAACCTTTGTTTTGTCAAATACAACGATAAATACTGCGGCAACTACAACACCTACTACTGTTTGAATAGCAAGAGTAGGGAGAGTAGAAAATGCATAAGCCTTGTCAAAAAGAAAAATTTTAACTACCGTATATGCAACAATCTGCCATACACCGCCGAGAATTGCGCCTACAATATAGCCTACAACCTTGTTATTCTTAATCACCTTTTCCATAATAAGAGCACAAATAAGCGCCATAATGAACTTAATAATAAATGTCGGGGCAACCCAAGCGCTGTAGCCTCCGATAATGTCCGCAAAAGCTGCGCCGATACCTGCCGCAAGCGGAGCTTTTTTCCAGCCTAAAAATACAATAGCAAGAAAAATCATACTGTCGCCTATGTGGGTATAACCGTTTACAAACGGAATTTTAAATGTGTAAGTAAATACAAATACCAATGCTGCCATAACAGCTGTAAACGTTATAGCTCTAACATTGATGCGAGCATTTTTTGTGTTTTCTTTCATTATGCTCACCTCCTTGCCCAAAAGAATACCATTATTCTGTATACTTATCAATAATCAATTTTAAGTATTTTTTAGTATACAGTTTATTTTTATATATAATATATATTAATTACTATTTATATAAGAGGATTTGGCAACAGAAATTGTTAGGAAAATATATACAAAATAAGAAAATTTTAAAAAAATCGAAAAAAAGTATTGACAACTAAGCAAAAAGGTAATACTATTATAACAGAGTTAGCACTCAGGTGTTGAGAGTGCTAACGATATGATAAAGAGGTGGAAAGGATGATAAGTGAAAGACGACACGCAATACTTGGTTTAATTATTGAGCACTATTTGCGTACCGGCGAGCCGATTGGCTCAAAAGCATTATGTCAGCTTCTCCCCTACTCAATATCGAGTGCCACAATAAGAAACGAGATGGCGTATTTAACGCAATTAGGCTTTCTTGAACAAAGGCATACAAGCGGCGGCAGAGTTCCGAGCAAAACTTCTTTCAGATATTACGTTGATAATATTATGAAAGAAAAGCCGATAAGCGAATACGAGATGAACAAAATCAATGAAGCGCTCTCGGTAAACTCAGGCGATCCGGAAAGGCTTTTGCTTGATGCTTGCAAGCTTTTGGAGGAATATTCACATTGTGCAGCATTTTGTGCAACGCTTGAAGACCCTTACGATTGCATTCAGGGTGTTGACTTAATACCTGCCGGCAATCAAAAAGCAATGCTCGTTATGCTTACGGTCGGCAGTAAAATCAAATCCTCATTAATCAATATGCCATGTGCACTTGACGAGGATTTCAGGCAAAAGTTTTACGATGTTTCGGCTAAGTTTTTGGTAGGCACTCCGCTTACAGACGTCAATTTGGCATTAATCCAAAGCGCAGTCGGCGTTGCAGGGGCAAGAATATTTGATATGCTTCCTGCTCTCACTTCACTTTGTGCATTATGCGATGAAGCATCACACAGCAAATTAAGCCTTGAGGGCGAAACGAATTTGCTTTCTCACGAGGAGCTTGGTTCCGATTTATACAAAATCCTCGGCTTGCTTACCGGCAAAAAGCAATTGATGGAGCTTTCAAAGCGCTTTGCAAATTCAAATCACACCAAGCTTTTGATGATAGGCGATGAAAATCCATTATACGAAATGAAAAACACATCAACGCTTATTGCCAAATTTAATTATGAAGGCGGTCAAAAGGCTGTTTTAGGTGTTATCGGTTCAATGCGAATTGATTATGAAAGCATTTTGCCGAAAATAAAATATATAATCAACACAGTTGATACACTTCTTTCAAAGAAAGGGGCATAAAATATGAGTAAAAAGAAAAACGATGAAGAAAAAGAAGTAAAAACCGAAGCTCAAAATCAAGAGGAAAGCAAAACCGATGCCGAGGATAAGAAGGCAGAGGCAAAAGAAAAAGAAAATCCGCTTGAAAAAGAGCTTAAGGACACAAAGGACCAGCTTTTGAGAGTTACGGCGGAATATTCAAACTTCCGCAAGCGCAGCGAAAAAGAAAAAAATGAAAGCTTCGCTTTTGCAACAATCAAAGCAGTTTCGGAAATCCTTGCCACGGTTGATAATCTCGAAAGAGCGCTTGCAAATGAGCAGGAGGATTACGAGGGACTTAAAAAAGGTGTTCAAATGACCTATGACGGTCTTATGGCATCACTTAAAAAATTAGGCGTTGAAGCCTACGGCGAGCAGGGCGATGAGTTTGACCCGAATTTTCATCACGCAGTAATGCACATTGATGATGATTCGCTTGATGCAAACGTAATCACCGACGTGTTCCAAAAAGGCTATAAATATAATGACAAAGTTGTCAGACCTGCTATGGTCAAAACAGCAAACTAATAATACAAACTCAGGAGGAAAAAGATTATGTCAAAGATTATAGGTATTGATTTAGGTACAACAAACAGCTGTGTAAGCGTTATTGAAGGCGGCGAGCCGGTAGTAATTCCTAACGCTGAAGGCGCAAGAACAACCCCGTCTGTAGTAGCATTTTCTAAAGACGGCGAAAGAATGGTAGGTAACGTTGCAAAGCGTCAGGCTATCACAAATCCGGAAAAGACTATTTCTTCAATTAAAAGACATATGGGTTCTGATTACAAGGTAAACATTGACGGCAAGGCATATACACCTCAGGAAATCAGTGCTATCATTTTGCAGAAATTAAAATCAGATGCAGAGGCTTACCTCGGTGAAAAAGTAACAGAGGCTGTTATCACAGTTCCCGCTTACTTTACAGACTCACAGCGTCAGGCAACTAAGGACGCAGGTAAAATCGCAGGTCTTGATGTAAAGAGAATTATCAACGAGCCTACTGCCGCTGCTCTTGCTTTCGGTATTGATAAGGAAGACGACCAGAAGGTTATGGTATATGACCTCGGCGGCGGCACATTCGATGTATCCATCATTGAAATGGGTGACGGCGTTCAAGAGGTACTTGCAACAGCAGGTAACAACCACCTTGGCGGTGATGACTTTGATAAGAAGGTTATGGACTATATCGTAGCTCAGTTCAAGAGTGAAACAGGTATTGACCTTTCAAATGATAAAATGGCTATGCAGAGAGTTAAGGAAGCTGCAGAAAAGGCAAAAATCGACCTTTCAGGTATGACCACAGCTCAAATTTCTCTCCCATTTATCACAGCTGATGCTACAGGTCCTAAGCACCTTGAAACAACTCTTACAAGAGCTAAGTTCAACGAAATGACAGCAGACCTTGTTGAAGCAACAATGGGTCCTGTTCGTCAGGCTATGAAAGATTCAGGCCTTTCAATGAACGAAATTGACAAGATTTTGCTTGTCGGCGGTTCTACAAGAATTCCTGCTGTTCAGGAAGCTATTCAAAAGTTCAGCGGCAAAGAGCCATTCAAGGGAATCAACCCTGATGAATGTGTTGCTATGGGTGCAGCTCTTCAAGGCGGTGTACTCGGCGGTGACGTTAAGGGCTTACTTCTTCTTGATGTTACTCCTCTTTCACTCGGTATTGAAACCATGGGCGGTGTAAACACTGTTATCATTGAAAGAAATACCACCATTCCTACTAAAAAGAGCCAGATTTTCTCAACAGCTGCTGATAACCAAACTTCAGTTGAAGTTCATGTTCTTCAGGGTGAGAGAGAATTTGCTAAGGATAACAAAACCCTCGGTATGTTCCACCTTGACGGCATTCTTCCTGCAAGAAGAGGTGTTCCTCAAATTGAGGTAACATTTGATATTGATGCTAACGGTATCGTTCACGTATCTGCTAAGGACCTCGGCACAGGCAAGCAGCAAGAAATCTCTATCACAGCTTCATCAAATATGAGCAAGGAAGATATTGATAAGGCTGTTAAGGAAGCTGAGCAGTTCGCAGAAGAAGATAAGAAGAAGAGAGAATCAGTTGACCTTCGTAACAATGCAGACCAAATGGTTTACCAAACCGAAAAGCTCATCAGCGAGGACGGCGACAAATTCTCAGCAGACGATAAGTCAGCTCTTCAAACTAAGGTTGACGCATTGAAGGAAGCACTTAAGGGCGACAATGAAGATGCAATCAAGTCGGCTCAAGAGGACCTTCAAAACAAATTCTACGAAGTTTCTCAGAAGCTTTATGAAGCAGCACAGCAGGCACAGGGCGGTGCTCAGGCAGGTCCTAAAGGTCCTCAAGGTGCAGGCTATGACCCTAATGCTCAGGCACAAGGCGGCGGTCAGGAATATACTGACGCTGACTACACCGAGGTAGACGACAACTAATATATAAACAGCATAAGGCTCCCTTAACAAGGGAGCTGTCAGCTTGCTGACTGAGGGATTTAAAGGGCGAACAATGTTCGCCCCTACGGTATTTTAGGTTATTCACGCATTATAATCCGTAAATCCTTTGTCCACACAAGCACATATATAATTCATTAACAAAAACAGAAAGGGTTAAAGTATAATGCCTGAAGATAAAAGAGATTATTACGAGGTGCTCGGTGTAAGCCGTGGCGCAAGTGATGATGAAATTAAAAAAGCATATAGAAAAACGGCAAAGAAATACCACCCTGACTTAAACCCGGATAATCCTGAGGCAGAGGCAAAATTTAAGGAATGTAACGAAGCATACGAAGTTTTGTCCGACCCTCAAAAGAAAGCACGTTATGACCAATTTGGCTTTGCAGGCGTTGACCCTAATTACGGCGCAGGTCAAGGTGCAGGAGGCTTTGGCGGCGGATTCGGCGGCGGATTTGACGGAGATATTGATTTAGGCGATATCTTTTCATCCTTCTTCGGAGGCGGATTCGGTACAAGCTCACGTAATCCTAATGCTCCGTCAAGGGGCAGAGATATTCAAGCCTCTGTTACTCTTACATTTGAGGAAGCCGCTAAAGGCTGCAAAAAGACCATAGAAGTTATGAGGGTTATGGATTGCAGCGAATGCGGCGGCACAGGAGCTGCCAAGGGCACAAGCCCGACCGTTTGCCCCGAATGTCACGGCTCAGGCGTACAAACAGTTTCTCAGCGTACTCCGCTCGGTGTGATGAGCACTCAACGCACCTGCTCTCGCTGCGGCGGTAAAGGTAAGATTATCAATACTCCATGCCACAAATGTAACGGCAAGGGTAAGGTCAGAACAAGAAAGAAAATCGAGGTCAACATTCCTGCCGGTATTGACAATAACCAAATTGTCA
The DNA here is from genome assembly GCA_000436835.1 of Eubacterium sp. CAG:251. Lineage (GTDB taxonomy): Bacteria > Bacillota > Clostridia > Oscillospirales > Acutalibacteraceae > Eubacterium_R. The sequence goes on along the minus strand of FR889135.1, from coordinate 69,734 downwards.
ACGTTCGAGGCTTTGGTAATGCCGGCTCAAACGGCGGTCCGTCAGGTGACCTTAAGGTTATTATCAGCATTAAAAAGCATCCGTATTTCAACCGTGACGGCTATGATGTATGGGTTGATAAGCATATTTCTATTGTCGAGGCAACTCTCGGCGCAGAAGTCAATGTACCTACACTTGACGGCGACACCAAGCTTAATATTCCTGCCGGAACTCAACCGGGCGAAATCTTTACGCTCAAGGGTAATAAAGGCATCACCCGATTAAACGGTATGGGCAAAGGTGATGAACACGTCAGGGTTATTGTTGATATTCCTAAGAACATTTCAAACGAACAAAAAGAACTTCTTAAGGAATTTGACAAAACATATACTCCTCCAAAAAACGGCGGAAAAGAAGGCTTTTTTGATAAATTTAAAAAGAAATAACATTTGAGGCAACTGAAAATCAGTTGCCTCAAACTGTCGATAAAGTGGCTAAAGCGCACCGTGTTTGAATTTTTATAAAGTGATGATGCTTGCTTTTGCCGCAATACATAAAGTGATGACGTAGGGCAAGGGCTTGCTCTTGCCGAAATAAAATCAAAAATACATTTATAGAAAAGTGGCTTGAACGTAGTGTTCAAGCCACTTTTGGCGCTTTTCGTCTTTTGCTCGGGGGCAGTACCCACGTACAGCTCCCACTCGCAAGAAAACGAAATTTATCTCACTTTCTCGAACTTTGACAGCGTGTAGAAATTTATAATTGAGCTTTTTCTTGACAAATCAATAACGTTGTGCTAAACTCAATATAGTTAGTTATGTCTAACCAATAATCGGTACAAAGGTGATATTATGATTAAAACTACGGTTGGAATTGATGGAATGATGTGTGGAATGTGCGAATCCCATATCAACGATGTTGTCAGAAAAAATTTCAAGGTCAAAAAAGTCACTTCCTCTCACGTAAAAGCGCTTTGTGAAATAATAAGCGAAAATGAAATTGACGAGTCAAAGCTTAAAAAAGCAATTTCCGATACAGGATATAGCGTAACAAGTTTTAAAACTAAACCGTATGAAAAGAAAAAAGGATTATTCTCTTTCCTTTCAAAATAAAATTGATGAAAAAAGCAGTTCAATCAAATTCAGATTGAACTGCTTTTCTTTGTGGTTTCATTTGATGTTCTGCTTTCGCCTCATATCAAAGTCTTATTTGCACCAAGCTTTAACTTGTTTTCTAAGCCAATCGCACCAAGCGTCTACACCCTCACCCGTTTTAGCACTGATAAAGAATATTTCAGCCTTTGGGTTAAGCTTCTTAATTCTTTCAACAACAGCGTCATCGTCAAAATCAAATACGCTTTTTGCGTCGATTTTATTAATAAGAACAACATCGCAAATTGAAAACATAAGAGGATATTTGAGCGGCTTATCGTCGCCCTCGGGAACGGACAAAATCATTGCATTTTTAACTGCGCCCGTATCAAATTCGGCAGGGCAAACAAGATTGCCGACATTTTCAAGCACAACAAGGTCAAGCTCATCCGTTCCAAATTCATCTATACCCTGCTCCGTCATTCCTGCATCGAGATGGCACATTCCGAGCGTATGAAGCTGAATTGATTTAACGCCCGTTTCGGCAATGGCTTTAGCATCAACCGAGGAGTCAATATCAGCCTCCATAACGCCTATTTTCATTTCATCTTTAAGACGGGAAATTGTAGCCTTAAGCGTAGTTGTTTTGCCGGAACCGGGAGAAGACATAAGATTCAAAAGAAAGGTGTGCTCTTTTTTGAGCCTTTCTCTTATCCTGTCCGCCTCACGGTCGTTATTTTCAAAAACACTCTTTTTAATTTCTATTACTTTAAATTCGTCCATAATCATAAGCTCCTTATGAAAGCTTTGAAATTACATCTTCACGTTCAAGCGCACATTTTCTTGCATTTTCATTATGAGGAACGGCACGAAGAATTTTGCCGTCATAACGGGACACAAGATAATCACACTTTTTACCGTCGATTTCAAGAGTTTCAAGCGAATACTTTTCTGCAAGCGGCACTTGCTTTTTAAGATTTGACTTTTCAGTAAGCGCACCCGTAGGGCAAAGACTTACGCAAAGACCGCAGTTAGTACACTTTGTTTGGTCAAGAGGAAGCGCAAAAGCAGGTGCAACGCTCGTCTTAAATCCACGGCCTAAAAGACCGAGAACGCTTAACTGCTCAACTTCACGGCAAGAGCGAACGCAAAGGCCGCAAAGAATACATTTAGCAGTATTTCTTTCAATAAACGAATTGGAATCCTTGGTATATTTCTGTGGCATTTCGCCTGCAAAACGCTCAGGATGAATTTCATATCTCTGTGCAACATTCAAAAGCTTACACTTGAAATACTCACGGCAACCGCATTCAAGGCATCTTTCAGCCTCTTTTTGCGCTTGTTCAACAGTCAAGCCGAGTGAAACCTCATCAAAACAAGCCTTTCTCTTTTCGGCAGGGAGAACCTCGGCAACAATCTGTGCTTTTTTATCATTTCCCGAAAAGTCTATTTTATCCTCGTCACGCTTGCTTATATAAGGCTCATTAAAATCAAGCTTTTCACCCTTTAAGTAAGCGTCGACAACCTTAACGCACCTGTCTGCCTCACCGATAGCGGCAATAGCAATTGAAGCTCCCTTATTTGTAGCGTCGCCAATCGCAAATACACCGTCAAGATTTGTAAGGAATGTGTCCTCATCTGCGGCAATAGTACCTCTTTGGGTAAGCTCAACCGTATTTTCAAAATCCTTGCCGTCAAGCTTTTGACCGATAGCCATAATTACGCTGTCAAGCTCAAGATATTCCGTCTTGCCGTCAATTGCAACAGGACGTCTTCTGCCCGAAGCGTCAGGCTCGCCAAGCTCCATAAGCTGAAGCGTCATACCCGAAACCTTGCCGTTTTGAGAATGAATTTCAAGAGGATTTGTAAGGAATTTATAAGTAACTCCCTCCTCCTTTGATTCTTTAATCTCAATCTCCTCGGCAGGCATTTCCTTCTCTGTTCTTCTGTAAATTACATAAACTTCTTTAGCGCCGAGCCTTACAGCAGTTCTGCAAGCGTCCATAGCAGTATTACCGCCGCCGCAAACAGCAACTTTTTCGCCGATATCAACAGGATTACCCTGAATTACACTTCTTAGAAAATCAATACCGCCGTAAACACCCTGTGCATCCTCACCTTTAACCCTCATAGGAGTTGATTTCCATGCACCCGGTGCAAGAATAACGGCATCATTTACGCTTTTAAGATTTTCAACAGTGATATCCTTACCGAGTTTAACATTATTGCAAAGGCGAACTCCTGTTTTTTCAATAATTTTAATTTCGCTGTCGAGTACCTCTTTAGGCAAACGATACTGAGGAATACCGTATCTGAGCATACCGCCCATTTTCTCCATCATATCGAAAACAGTTACCTCATGACCAAGCTGAGCAAGATAGTAAGCCGCAGTAAGACCGGCAGGGCCGCCGCCTACAATTGCAACCTTTTTGCCTGTACTTGGCGCACATTCCGGCACAAAGCTGTCACCCTTAAGGTCAAGGTCAGCCGCAAAGCTCTTGAGCTGAACAATATTAATCGGTTCGTCAACCTTTCCTCTTCTGCAGGCCTTTTCGCAAGGGTGCGGACACACTCTGCCGATAGATGCAGGAAGCGGAATTTCTTTTTTTATAAGCTTCAATGCAGAATCAAACTCACCGTTGGCAATAAGACCGACATAACCCTGACAGTCAGTGTTTGCAGGGCAGGCAAGCTGACACGGAGCAATGCAATCACCGTCATGCGCCGACATCAAAAGCTCCATTGCAATTTTTCTTGATTTAACTACTCTTTCGCTCTCGGTATTAATTACCATACCATCGCTGACCTTAGCCGAGCAGGAGCGAAGAAGCTTTGGTATACCCTGCGCCTCAACAACGCAAAGACCGCAAGCGCCGTAAACCTCAACAGCCTCATCATAGCAGAGTGTCGGAATATAAATTCCGTTTCGCCTTGCTGCTTCAAGAATTGTGCTGCCTACGGGAGCAGTAATTTCTTTACCGTTAATAGTTAATTTTACATTTTCCATTTTATCTGCTCCCTCCTTACTTTCTTACTACCGCACCGAAACGGCAGGTAGCAATACATTTTCCGCATTTAATACATTTGTTTATATCAATTGTATGAGCCGACTTAACCTCGCCGGAAATAGCGCCGACAGGGCAATTCCTTGCACAAAGAGTACAGCCCTTGCACTTATCCTTATCAATTGAATATTCAATAAGAGACGAACATTCGCCTGCAGGGCACTTTTTGTCATTAATATGAGCGTCATACTCGTTTCTGAAATATTTAATAGTTGTCAATACAGGGTTAGGCGCAGTTTGACCTAAGCCGCAAAGAGCGCCGTCCTTAATACCGTAGCAAAGTTCCTCAAGAAGCTCTACATCGCCCGGCTGACCGTTACCCTCGGTAATTCTTGTAAGAATTTCAAGCATTCTCTTAGTACCGATACGGCAGTGAATACATTTGCCGCAGCTTTCCTTAGCGGTAAAATCAAGGAAAAACTTAGCCATTCCCACCATACAGGTGCCCTCGTCCATAACAACCATTCCGCCTGAGCCCATAATAGCGCCCGTTGCGCCGAGAGCCTTATAGTCAATTACGGTATCAATAAGGTCAGCAGGAATACAGCCGCCTGACGGTCCGCCCATCTGAACAGCCTTAAATGCCTTGTCGCCCTTCATTCCGCCGCCGATATCAAAGATAACATCACGAAGAGTTTTACCCATAGGTATTTCAACAAGACCGCTTCTTTTAACCTTACCTGTTACGGCAAATACCTTAGTACCCTTTGAGCCTTCTGTACCCATAGCGGCAAAAGCTTCGCCGCCGTTATTGATAATCCAGCTTACGTTAGCAAAGGTTTCAACATTATTAATATTAGACGGCTTTTTCCAATAACCGCTTTGCGCCGGGAAAGGAGGCTTAAGCCTCGGCATACCTCTGTGGCCCTCAAGTGACTCAATAAGCGCAGTTTCCTCACCGCAAACAAACGCACCTGCGCCTGCCTTAATCGTCATTTTGCAACTGAAATCGGTACCGAGAATATTATCACCCAAATAACCTGCTGCCGTTGCCTGCTCAATAGCTCTTTCAAGCCTTTTGATAGCAAGAGGATATTCCGCTCTTACATAAACAACAGCATTTTTTGCACCGATAGCATAAGCGCCGATAAGCATACCTTCAATAAGAGTATGCGGGTCGGATTCAATAACGGCTCTGTCCATAAATGCGCCCGGATCGCCCTCGTCCGCATTGCAGATAAGATACTTTTCTTCTCCCTCACTCTGCCTTGCGGCGTTCCATTTAAACCAAGTCGGGAAGCCGGCACCGCCACGACCTGCAAGACCCGATGTTTTAATCACTTCAATAACATCCTCCGGCGTCATTGAGGTGAGTACCTTTTTAATCGCAGTATAACCGTCAGCATTAACGAAATCGTCAATTTCATCGGGATTGATAATTCCGCAACGTCGAAGTGCAATACGTGTCTGCTTATTTAAAAATTCCTTATCCTCATCTGAAACAAGAAGAGAAGATATAATGCTTTCGTCACCCGTTTGAGCGTATTTGCTGATTTTTTCAGCATCATTTTCAGTTACACGAACAAGGCGCTTAACCTCTTGACCGTCCTCATAAATATCAACAATAGGCTCAAGATAACACATACCTATACAGCCTGCAATAGTAAGCTTGGCGCCGTTTAAATCCTGCTTTAAAAGCGCCTGCCTAACCTTTTCTGCTCCTGCGGCAATACCGCAAGAACCTTCACCTACAACAATTTTCATCATTCTGCCTCCCTCAATTCCTTAAGTATTTTCTTGGTCTTTTCAGGAGTGAGTGAGCCGTATGTACTCTCATTAATCATCATAACCGGTGAAAGAGAGCAACAGCCGAGGCAGGCAACGCACTTAAGCGAGAACAGACCGTCCTCGGTAGTTTCGCCGTCCTCAATTCCAAGTTCATCCTTAATTGTCTGCAAAATAAGTTCACTTGAATTAACATGGCAGGCAGTACCTTGGCAAAGCATAATAAGATACTTTCCTACAGGAGTAAGACGAAATTGGGTATAAAATGTTGCAACACCCATAATCTCGCTCTCGGCAATGCCTGTCCTTTCGCTTATGTAAATAATAGCATCTTTTGGTAAATAACCGTAGATGTCCTGAGTTTTTTGTAATATGGTAATCAGAGAACCTTTAACCTTAGCAAGTTCATCAAGAACTCCCTCTATTTGCTTGAGGTCAATCTTCTGCTCCACAAAAACACCTCCATAAGTTAATATACGCCGGCAAATACCGACAAATTCCTCAGTTTAATAATTAAACAATATTATAATACAGTATAAAAGCGCTTGTTTCAAGCCATATAGTTAAAATTAAACATTTATTTAATATATTGTAAGATAATTCTAACTTTACAAAGCATATTTTTCCACTGCAACGGCAACCCCGTCTTCAGCGTTTGATTTTGTCACAAACTTAGCGTGTGCTTTACATTCATCACTCCCGTTTTCCATAGCAAACGAATATTTTGCAAAATCAAGCATAGGGCAATCATTTCCCGCATCGCCAAAGCTCATAACCTCGTCTGCGCCGATGCCTATATTTTCGCATATTCCGAGAAGTGCGCTTCCTTTATTTGCAGTCTTAGACGTTGCCTCAGCAGTACCCGGAAGGCTTGAGCAAACGTCAAGCCCATATTCCTCAAGCTTTTTCTTTACATTCTCATACTTTTCATCATAAATGCCGTAAAAGGTGATTTTTTCCATTCCCTTGCCGTCATTTTTCATAAAATCAATAAGCGAGTCGTAGCCGTCCATAGTTTGAGCCACCTCATCAAGAAATTTTTGCGGCAAGCCCATATTTTGAAACAGCTTTTCTGTTCCGAGTTGGTAACAGCTTTTGCCGTTTATATAAATTTCAAAAAACACATTTTGAGTCAAAAAATATTCAACAATCTCTCTTGCAAGCTTGTCCTCAATAAGGTCTGCATGAATTATTTTCTTAACATTTCTGTCAAATACGCAAGAGCCGTTTGAATAAATAATATAATCAACGAACGGCACTTGACTGATAACATTGTCGATAAGTGTCATAGGTCTGCCTGTAGCAACGGCAATTTTTATTCCTTTATCGTGTGCCGTTTTGAGCGCATTATATGTTCTGTCAGTCACCGTCAAATGGTCCGGCGCCATAAGAGTTCCGTCAAGGTCGGTCGCAATAAGCTTAATCATTCAGCCTGTCCTCCAAAATAATTATATTATATAAGTTATATTCTAAATTATAACACGTAGTTCAAATTTTTTCTATACTGTATTTTACACAAAGAGAATAAACAATTGAGCAAAAAAATTGTGTGCCAAGCATCAAAAGTACATGGGTATCCTCAAATGTTAAAAATGCAATCCTGTCATTATTGTTATAAATTTCAAAGCCTTTGAAAAACTTCACTTTAATAGTTAAATTAACAAAATCAACTCTCTTTGTTATAATTTCAAAAAGCTTATCGATTTTCTTTTTCATTTTGAAAATTCTTATAATTTTTTTTATAAATTTCATCATCATATATTTTTATGCTTAAAAAGTACAAAAAATGTGTTATACTAAAGTCAAATATAAATGCGGTGAAAATTATGAAAAAAAATATTAAAAGCTTTTTATTGTTTTTGTTTGTGGTAATGCTCGGCTTTGTGGCAAGCAGTTATTATTTCGGCTCAGACGTTTTCAATGTTGAAAGCATTATTAATCTTATTGAAAATAAGCAAAGCACTTCGGTATTGAAAATAGATGACAACAAATACAATGCTGACGGCGGATTTTATTATTCGAGCTTAAACGATGAAGAAAAACGAATTTACGACAAAATCTATGCACGTGCAAAAAATCAGAAAACGCAAATTAAAATCCGTTCAAATATCGACGAAGAGAGAATACTTGAAATAGCTATGTTTGTTTATAACGAGCACCCTGAGCTTTTTTGGCTCAACGGCGCATTCTCAATTGACACATCGAAAGTTGTAACGCTTAAAAGCAGTTATAATTCAAACGAAATTGCGAAGCTGAGCGAGCAAATCAAAAGCAAAACCGACTCGATTGTTCAAAATTTGAACAGCAATATGAGCGACTATGAAAAATCTCTTTATTTATATGAATATTTAATAACGAACACGTCTTATGCCAATGAGGCGATAGACAATTTGGATAATATGCCTTGGGCTTCCTCTCTTGTGGGCGTGTTCACTATGGGCAAATGCACCTGCACAGGATATGCAAAAGCATATCAATATCTTCTTCAGCTTTCCGGAATAAACTGCGCCGTTGTCAGCGGAAAAGCAACAACGCCGCAGGGCAGAAGGTCCCATGCTTGGGTAATTCAGGAATGCGGCGGCAGTTATTACTATACAGACCCTACGTGGGGCGACTGTTTTGATGAAAACAACAAAGAATATATAAGCCATTCTTACTTTTGTTTGAGCGAAAGTGAAATTGAAAAAACGCATACTATTAATCACAAAGACATTTTGCCGAAATGTACGGCAAACAAAGATAATTATTTTGTAAAAAATAATCTCCTTTTCTCCTCTTACAGCAGAGCAGACATAAAAAAAGCCTTAAAATCCTGCGTTGAAAACGGGAAATACTATGTAGAACTTAAATTTACAAACAAGAGCGCATATATCGATGCAAACAACGAGCTTTTCAAACAAGGACAAATATACTATATTTTAAGCGTAATGAGTTTAAAAAATAAGAATATTGATGTTAAAAACATAAAATATTCAAATAACGACAATCTCTGTATAATCACAATATTTTTTGATAAAGCAAATAATTGACAAATGTATGTTTTGTATAATTATAACGTGATATAAGCGTATGGAGCATTATTATGCTAAATAATTAGAATAATTTGTTAATTTTATGTATATCCATTCATTGATAATTGACAACGTGTCCCGTAACTGCTATAATAGCTTCAGCGTCAAAGGCGACGCTGTTGTGCAGAGTTTAATACAGATTACTGATATTACGCTCTGTTTTTTTCATAAAAAATATTAAAACTATGGAGGTTTTAGTAATGAAGTATTCAGAGAGGGTACTCGAAGAGTTAAAGAAAAACAATCCTTATCAACCTGAGTTTATTCAGGCTGCTACAGAAGTGCTTGAGTCACTTTCACCTGTAGTTGACACAGACCCGAGATATGAAAAGGCAGGACTTTTGGAAAGACTTGTTGAGCCTGAAAGAACAATTATGTTCCGTATTCCTTGGGTTGACGACAACGGCGAGGTTCATGTTAACCGTGGATATCGTGTTCAGTTTAATTCAGCTATCGGTCCTTACAAGGGCGGCTTAAGACTTCACCCAAGCGTAAACCTTTCAATCATTAAGTTCTTAGGCTTCGAGCAGATTTTCAAAAACAGCCTTACAGGTCTTCCTATCGGCGGCGCTAAGGGCGGTTCAGACTTTGACCCTAAGGGCAAGAGCGATATGGAAATTATGCGTTTCTGCCAAGCTTTTATGAATGAGCTTTATAAGTATGTCGGCGCTGACGAGGACGTTCCTGCCGGCGACATCGGTACAGGTGCACGTGAGGTTGGATATCTCTACGGTCAATATAAGAAACTTACAAACAGAAGTGAGGGCGTACTTACAGGTAAAGGTTTAAGCTTTGGCGGCTCTCTTGCAAGAACAGAGGCTACAGGCTACGGTCTTGTTTATATCACCGAGGAACTTCTTAAAGACCACGGCAAGAATATTCAGGACGCAAGAATCGCAGTTTCAGGCTCAGGTAACGTTGCTATTTATGCAATCGAAAAAGCTGAACAGCTTGGCGCTAAGGTTATTTCCTGCTCCGATTCATCAGGCTATATCATTGATGAAAACGGCATTGATGTTGACGCAGTTAAACAGATTAAGGAAGTTGAAAGAAAGAGAATTAAAGAATATCTCAACTACCATCCTGACGCAACATACGGTGAGGGTTCAGTTTGGGATAACGTTATTTGTGACGTTGCACTTCCTTGCGCTACTCAAAACGAAATCAACAAGGTTGAAGCTCAAAGACTTGCAGATTCAGGCTGTTATGCAGTATGTGAAGGCGCTAATATGCCTACTAATGCGGAAGCTACAGAAGTTTTCCTTGACAGAGATATTCTTTTCCTTCCTGGCAAGGCTTCAAATGCAGGCGGTGTTGCTACATCTGCGCTTGAAATGGGTCAAAACTCAATTCGTTCAAGCTGGACATTTGACGAAGTTGATGCTAAGCTTAAGGGAATTATGATTAACATTTATTATCATATGAAAGAAGCTTGCGAGCAGTTTGACGCTAAGGATAATTTCGTTGCAGGCGCCAACATTGCAGGCTTTATGAAGGTTGCAGATGCAATGATGGCACAGGGTATTGTTTAATACACGTCGAATGAAACTACGTACTTGAATAAATTTCTGCGAAATTCATAATAAGTACTACGTTTCATTCTCCTCTTCCCCAAAAAGCTTACGCTTTTCGGGGGCCCCGACAGATAATATCAACATTTAAGCACGAGCAGAAATGCTCGTGCTTATTTTTTTGATTTAACGGTTGACAAAACGAATTAATTATGATAAACTAACAATAGTTAGTTTATGCTAACTAATACAAATATAAAACGGCGACTTTAAGTCGTCTTTATTTTAAATGCTAAGTTAGTCAGTTCTAACTTCTTGCTTATAACTGTCAATTTGAATATCGGGAGGATAAAGGATATGGTAGTAAGCGAATCTGTTGAGGATTATTTGGAAGCAATCCTTGTTTTGCAGGAAAAAAACGGTTACGTAAGAAGTGTTGACATTGCAAATCACCTTGAACTTTCAAAGGCAAGCGTATCAATCGCAATGAAAAACTTAAAAGAAAACAAGTTTATAAAAATCACCGACAATCACGAAATCAGGCTCAGTGAAACAGGGCTTGAACTTGCAAAAAGCGTATATGAAAAGCACTTAATGTTCAGCGAATTTTTCATTGAACTCGGTGTGCCAAAAGAAATAGCGGCAAGAGATGCATGCAAAATAGAACATGTTGTGTCAAAAACAACATTTGATGCAATAAAATCATTTGTTGCAAAACACAGCGAAGAATTAAAAAGCAAAAACGTATAATTCAGAAAGCAGTTCAAATAATGATAGAAAAATACTTAATCGGTCATTGCTCTCCGACGCTTGCAAGCCTTAAAACGGCAAATTTAATGAACATTCCGTTTGAAAGTATGACACAGCTTGAAAGTTCAATAAATAAAACAAACGACAAATTAAATAACAAAGGCGTTGAGCTGATAATTTTAAAAAAGAGTGACAAAAGTGCTCTTGTTTACGCATTCAGAAAAAGCAGGCTCCAAAACGATTTAAACCAAAGCGGAGTAAAAGATTTTTTGGCTGATTACGGCTACAAAAGCATCGACGTTGATTGTTGCATAAAAAGACTTAAATCAAGGCTCAAAAGCAGCGACTCATTTCCTCACGAAATCGGAATTTTTCTCGGCTACCCACTCGCCGATGTTAAAGGCTTTATTGAAAATGCAGGCAAAAACAGCAAATGCTCAGGTTGTTGGAAAGTATATTGCAATGAATGTGAAGCAATAAAAACATTTAAAAAATTTGAAAAATGCAAGAAAGTCTATCAAAAATTATGGCTACAGGGTCGCAGCATAGCTAAGCTTACGGTTGCGGCATAATAATACAGCAAGAAAGGAAAATATATGAATAAATCAGCAATTGTTTATTGGAGCGGCACAGGTAATACCGAAGCGCTTGCAGATAAAATTTTTGAAAGCGCAAAGGCAAACGGAAAGGACGTTCTGCTTTTTACGGCAAGTGAGTTTTCAGCCGACAAGGTTGATGAATTTGACACTATCGCCTTTGGCTGCCCGTCAATGGGATGTGAACAGCTTGAGGATATGGAATTTGAGCCTATGTTTGAAAACTGCAAACCAAAGCTCAAAGGCAAAAATATCGCTCTTTTCGGCTCTTACGGCTGGGGCGGCGGAGAATGGATGAACACTTGGGAGGATGATTGCAAATCCTTAGGTGCAAATCTTATTTTTGACAGCATAATATGCAATGATGCACCTGATGATGAAGCGCTTGCAAAGTGCGAAGAATTGGGCAAAGCATTATAAAATTAAAATAACGAACAAAAAAGGCACGAAGCAGTTTTAACTGTTTCGTGCCTTTTCTTTTTTGCACAAATATATTCCTAAAAGTAACAAAATCGGGAAAATTGTACCAACTAAAATTCCCATTCGCATATTATCATTAAGCCTGCCTGAAACGAAACCTACAAGAGTCGGCCCTGCCGTGCAACCGAGGTCGCCGCCAAGGGCAAGAAGCGCAAAAAGTGCCGTGCCTCCCCTTTTAATGGAAGCCGAAGCCTTACTGAAGCTGCCGGGCCACATTATTCCGACCGAAAGACCGCAAAGCGCACATCCGATAAGACCTACAACGCTGTTTGGCACAAGGCTTATTGTAAGATATGAAACAATACACAAAATACAACTTAAATTCATAAACTTATCAAGCTCAATTTTATGGCCAAATTTGCCGTAAAATGCTCTTGAAATACCCATAAGGCACGCAAAAGCCATAGGTCCTGCAAGGTCGCCGACTGTTTTGGTAACACCCAATCCCTTTTCTGCAAAAGCGGAAGCCCACTGACTGACTCCCTGCTCGCTTGCGCCTGCACAAATCATCATCAAAAAAAGTATCCAAAACAGCTTATTTTTTGCAAGTTCATGAATTGCCATTCCACGTTCACCGTTTTCGTTAAGAGAAGCAATTGGCGCTTTAATAAAAACGAACGCATTAACGATAGGCAAAATTGCCCAAACAACTGCAAGCGCCCTCCAATTTTTAATAGAAAAAGCAGTGAAAAACAAGGTCGAAATAAGAACTACGCCCATTTGACCCCAGCAGTAAAAGGAATGAAGCAAGCTCATTGCCTTTTCCTTATTATCTGTCGGGCAAGCCTCAACAACAGGGCTTACAATCACCTCTAAAAGACCGCCACCAACAGCGTAAATCATAACTGCTATTAAAATTCCGACAAATGAATTATTAAACAAATCAGGCAAAAAGGTTAGAGCCACAAGACCTGATGCACACATAAAATGGGCGATAACCATTGACGCCTTATACCCTATTTTATCAACAAATTCAGCCGAAACCAAATCTACAAAAAGCTGAATCAAAAAATTAAAAGTTATTAAAAGCGTTATTTTTGAAAGAGGAATATCAAACTCTCTTTGAAATGTTATAAACAACAGCGGAACAAAATTGTTGACTATTGCCTGAACAATATATGCCAAAAAGCAGGCATTGATTGTAATTTTATATTTATTTTCCGTCATCTAAATAAAGCTCCACCTGTTTATTTTCAAATGTTTTTTTAATATCGATAATCCGCTGATTGCTTGAACCTCTGAAAATGAGGCTAATATCCTTTTTTGCCTCTACAAAAGGTCCGTCAACAAGCACATCTATAAGTGACAGCATTTCCGAGCTAATCTCCGTAAACGCTCTTGAATTAGCACGCTTACCCATAATTTCCTCAAGCGTAAATCCCGTGTAGCACCATATCGTTTTATCGGGAAAGCGTTCCCTAAACATAACAAGAAACGGCAAAAGCACTCTTTGATTTTCAGGCTCAAACGGTTCACCGCCCAAGAGTGACAAGCCGTTTATCCAATCATGATTGCAGGAATCCAAAATTTCCTCCATCGTTTCCTCTGTAAACGGTTGACCGAAGGCAAAATCCCATGTTTGCTCATTAAAACAATTTTTGCAATGATGCCTGCAACCCGATACAAAAAGAGATGTTCGCACACCCTCTCCGTTTGCAATATCGTTAAATTTAATTTCTCCGTAATTCATAGTAAACCTCTATATACCAAAAAAGACCGATTAGATTATCCAATCGGTCAATTTTAAATTATAAGTGCAATACTCTTTCCTTAATTTCCTGAGTTCTGCCCTGATTCCAGAATTGAGTGCCGATATAACCGCAAGTACGTCTTGCAACGTTCATCTTATCCTGGTCCTCATTTCCGCACTTAGGACAACGCCAAATAAGCTTGCCGTCCTCATTTTCAACTATTTGAATTTCGCCGTCATAGCCGCAGCACTGACAGTAGTCACTCTTAGTATTGAGTTCGGCATACATAATATTCTCATAAATATATTTCATAACCTGCAAAACTGCCGGAATATTATTTTGCATATTAGGAACTTCAACATAGCTGATTGCACCGCCCGGTGAAAGACGCTGAAATTCAGATTCGAACTTAAGCTTTGTGAATGCGTCAATCTTCTCTGCAACGTGAACGTGATAGGAATTAGTGATATAATTTCTATCCGTTACACCCGGAATCTTGCCAAATCTCTTTTGAAGACATTTAGCAAACTTATATGTTGTGGACTCAAGCGGAGTGCCGTAAATACTGAAATCAATATTTGTTTCTTGCTTCCACTTGTCGCAAGCCTCGTTCATATGCTCCATAACGTGAAGTGCAAAAGGCTTGCCCTCAGGGTCGGTATGCGACTTGCCTGTCATATATTTAGTACATTCGTAAAGACCTGCATAACCGAGAGAAATTGTAGAATATCCGTCATAAAGAAGCTTATCAATCTTCTCTCCCTTTTTAAGCCTTGCAAGAGCACCGTGCTGCCAAAGAATAGGAGCAGCGTCGCTCAAAGTGCCCTTAAGCCTATTGTGGCGGCACATAAGCGCACGATAGCAAAGGTCAAGCCTTTCATCAAAGATTTTCCAAAACTTTGTCATATCTCCGCCTGAAGAGCAAGCGACATCAACAAGGTTAATTGTAACTACACCTTGATTAAATCTGCCGTAATATTTATGCTTTGACGGATCATAATTCTTTGCATTTGCAATATTGCCGATACCTTTATCCGTAAATCTGTCAGGAGTTAAGAATGAACGGCAACCCATACAGGTATATACGTCACCCTTAAGCTGTTTCATTACCTTTTCGCTGATATAATCGGGTACCATTCTCTTAGCCGTACATTTAGCGGCAAGCTCTGTAAGGTAGAAATAAGAAGACCCTTCCTTAATATTATCCTCCTCAAGAACATAAATAAGCTTTGGAAAAGCCGGAGTAATCCAAACGCCGTCCTCGTTTTTAACACCCTGAATTCTCTGCTTAAGCGTTTCCTCAATAATAAGAGCAAGGTCCTTCTTTTCCTGCTCGTTTTTTGCCTCGTTAAGATACATAAATACAGTAACAAAAGGTGCTTGTCCGTTAGTTGTGAGAAGAGTAACAACCTGATACTGAATAGTTTGCACACCTCTTGAAACCTCGTCACGAAGCCTTTTTTCGGTAAGCTTAACAATCTGCTCTTCAGTCATTGAAATGCCAAGTTCGTCAATTTCGGATTCAACCTGCTTTTTAATCTTCTTACGGCTTACATCAACAAAAGGCGCAAGGTGAGAAAGAGAAATAGACTGACCGCCATATTGGCTTGAAGCAACCTGAGCAATGATTTGTGTTGCAATGTTGCACGCTGTTGAAAAACTATGCGGCTTTTCAATCATGGTTTCACTGATTACAGTTCCGTTTTGAAGCATATCTTCAAGATTTACAAGATCGCAATTATGCATGTGCTGAGCAAAATAGTCTGCATCGTGGAAATGGATTAAGCCCTGCTCGTGAGCGTCAACAATATCCTGAGGCAAAAGAATTCTTTTAGTAATATCCTTTGATACCTCGCCTGCCATATAGTCACGCTGAACGGAATTGACAGTAGGATTTTTATTTGAATTTTCCTGTTTTACCTCTTCATTATTACATTCAATAAGAGATAAAATCTGATTATCGGTAGTATTTGCCTTTCTGATAAGAGAACGGTTATAACGATACTTAACATAAAGCCTTGCAACTTCAAATGCACCCTGTGCCATAATCTGATTTTCGACTATATCTTGTATCTCCTCTACCGAAAGCGCACGATTTGCCTTAGACATTTTAAATTCAACATACTCAGCAATCTCAACGATTTGGCTTTGAGTAAGTTCTTCCTTGCGGCAAGCAGCGTTCGCTTTTGAAACGGCAACAACTATCTTGTTTAAGTCAAAATCTGCTTCAGAGCCGTTTCTTTTAATGATTTTCATGCCTTACCCCTCCTAATATATTACAAAATGGTAACATAACCATTTTCAAGACTGAACATATAATACCAAATTACAATATGTATGTCAATAGCAAAAAGCTAAAAAAACACAATATATTGTATTTTGTAACTTTTCACAAAAAATTTTTACATATATGTAGTTATTGAATAATTATGCAGTCAAGAGCGTTTTTTGTTGATTTTAAGCCAAATTTCACTGAATAAATTATTACAAAACGGCAAACGGGGCACACTGCATAAAGAAGAATGTGGTTTAAACTTTCTGAGTTTTGCCCATTGCACTATTAAAAAATCCTGCTAATACGCAAGTATTAACAGGATTTTGTTAATGCACACTGAACAAAATCAGCTTGTTTAAACTGCTTCGCACTCAAAAATAAAAGAAACAGATGAAAGACAAGGCATAAATTATAGTGAAGGCTTGCCGCCTGCGCTATAATTTTAACGCAGCATTTCGCTGTTTATTTATTTTTTGAGCAATTATTCTTTATGTAGTGCGCCCCAAAAAGCCCTTTTTCATATCGAAAAAGGGCTTCTTTTAATTATCGTTAACTTCAATATCTCCTGTATCGGTCGTTACCGTAAGCGTAACGCCTGATGAATCGTCACTGCCGTTTACATCCTCGTTGCCCGTGTCCGCCTCGCTGATAATTTTTGTGTTTAAAACATTATCAACTTCGATATCGCCTGTATCGGTTTTCAAAGATGAATTTTCATAAGGTTTTGCGTTTTTGATTGAAATATCACCTATATTCGTAGATATATCAAATTTTCCGCCGAGACTTATCGCTTCAAAATCACCCGTGCCCATTTGAACATTAAGCAAAGAATTATATTCAGTTTCAAAATCAATATCGCCGTAATCAACATTAATATCAACCGGAAAATCAAAGCCTTGTGGAATTTTAACAACAATATGAAGGCCTTTAAATTTTATCGCCCTTGCCCAGCGAAACGTTGCTTTGCCGTAGATTTCGTTAAGCTCAAGCGTTTTATCCTTAATTTCTCCCGAAAACTTATTATCGTTTGCGCCGAAAACAGTAACGCCGACATTTCCGTTTTGGCTCGGCTTAAACGTCACATCTGCACAGCCGCAGTCAATTTTCATATTTTGAAAATCATTTATACTATACTCTTTCTGAAAAACTACTGTTTTTAAATCGTCCTCCCTTTTATCGAGCATATCTTCAAGTTTATCGCCGCCGACTATAAAAAGCGACATAACCCCAAGCAAAAAAAGTGCAACAGCGGTTAAAACGGCAATTAATGCAATTATGATTTTTTTACTTTTATTCATCAATCTCAATTCCTTTCAACGAAAAAACAAGCTTTGCAATTTGGCACGCAATCGCATAAACAATCCAAAGCACCCAAGTGATATACCAAGCGCCTGTAAGAAAACTTAAAAGAAGATAAATAACAAGTACAACACCCGACATAATACTGCAAATTCGTTTATACAAGTTACTTTCCGGAGTGTCCGATTTCTTTTCATCCTCAAATTTCGGCTTTGCAATCGCACCGAAAACTATAAGCATTGTTGCAACAGCAATCATAACGAAAAACAAAACAATGCTCAGCTTTTCATTTTTTAAAACTACAAAAGGAGTAACAGATAAAATATATAAGCATATTCCTATACTTAAAAGCACGGCAAATCTGATTTTATATTTATGCCTGATTTTAAACTTTTCAGCCTCGCTGAAGGAATCGCCGGCGGTTTGCTCTGTATTTGAATCTATATTATAGCTGTAATCATTCTCTTTTTCTTCGCCGAAAAGCTCAGCGGTAGTAACATTATAAAGATTGCAGATAGGAATTATTTTATCAAAATCCGGAGTTGTTTGGTCGGTTTCCCATTTTGACACGGTCTGCCTTGTTACGCCAAGCTGCTCCGCCGCCTTTTCCTGAGAAAGACCTGTCGTTTTTCTTAAATCGTAAAGTCTTTGTCCAAGAGACATATCTATCACCTCTGGGTTAAATATAACATAAAAGAACAAAGTAATCTATATTTTTTGCGTGGAATTTTGTCAACTGAACTTAACATTCGCCTTTTTAAACCAAATATAGCACGAAACAATGCAAGGCAGCATTTGCAATGTAATAAAATTATTAAAATTTTTCAAAATATTTGACTGAACAATACATAATTGTTATAATTATTAAATACATAATTTTAAAATATATAATTAAGGAGTGAACGGATTGGAAACGGCTTTATCATTTTTGACAGGTGTGCTTAGATATGTGCTTCCTGTTTTGGCTGTAATTATACTATTCACCTGCATAATATCTTTATTCAGAAACAGACCGAGACTTCACAAGCTTGCTCAGCTTGTTGACCAAAACAACGGTTCTATAATTGACATTGACAGATGGGAAACATCAATAGGAAAAAGTAAATCTAACGATATTGTTTTGCCTATGCCGAATGTATCACGTTTTCACGCAGTTATTGCAAAAAAGAGAAAGGAATGGGTTATAACTGACACTTTTTCCAAAACAGGCATTAAATTAAATGACAGAAGTGTTCACGGAAGTGCCGTTATTGAGGATGGCGATATTATCACAATAGGTTCAATCCCTTTAAAATTTTTATGTGCCGAGGCTGTTTCGGCAAGTTCAAAAACTCAAATGAGAAATGAGGCGAGCGAATTGAAACAAAATACAGGCAATGTTGCTTATGCGGTTTTGGTAGACGTAAAAACTCACAGACCTATTTATTTAAGAAAAAAAGACGTGCTTATCGGCAGGGGTCAAAATTCAGACATACAAATCAATCTTGACACAATCAGCAGTGAGCACGCAAGAATACATTTAACATCTCGTGGCTGGGCGCTTTCGGATTTAAACAGCCACAACGGAACGAAGCTAAACGGCAGATTTATTACTCAGCCGCAGCTCATTTTTGACGAGGACACAATCACCTTCGGTGACAGAGTTTTTGTATTTTATGAAAAATAATTAAGGAGAAACACGAATGGCAAATAAGGCAAAAAAAATACCGCATATCAAGCCTATTAATAATTTTGCAATGCTGTTTGTTTTGAGCATTTTTCAACTTATTACAGGCTTCGAGGCGGCAAGCGCCCATAATGATTTTTCAACAAAAGCAATGCTTGCAAATATTGTGCTCATTGCGCTTGAATGGGTTTATGTGTCGCTTTTATATATAATTGTTCACAGAAGAAATTTTGAACTTGAATTTATTGCATTTTTTCTTTCCGGTGTCGGACTTACGGTTATAGGCTCGGTCAACCCGAAAGCTTGCTTTAAGCAGTTAATAATTTTGGCGGTCAGCGTTGTTGCTTATACCGTTTTCACATTTGTTTTGGGCGACGTTGATTTGTGTATGAAATTGAGGCTGCCCGTTGCAATCGCAGGATTAATTTTGCTTGCAGTCAACCTTGTATTCGGTACGGAGAAATACGGGGCAAGAAACTGGATAGGTATTGGCTCATTTACTCTCCAACCGTCGGAATTTGTAAAGGTTGCGTTTATCTTTGTCGGTGCGGCAACGCTTGAAAAAATTCAAACTTCTAAAAATATAATCCGTTTTATTATATTTTCGGTTGCCTGCGTGGGTGCGCTTATCTTAATGCGTGACTTCGGTGCGGCGCTCATATTCTTCATCACATTTTTAATAATCGCATTTATGAACTCCGGCGATATTAAAACGGCAGGCTTAGCTGTTGCGGCGGCAGGCTTAGGCGGCGCCATTGTAATCAAATACAAGCCGTACGTTACGGCACGTTTTTCAATATACCGCCATATTTGGGAGGATACTTACGGAAAAGGATATCAACAAACCCATATTTTAACAGGCATTGCCTCCGGCGGTCTTTTAGGCCTTGGAATAGGCAACGGCAATATACGCAAATTCTTTGATGACTATCTTGTTTATACAGATGACGTTTTCGGCGTAATTTGTGAGGAATGGGGCTACATTTTTGCAGTAGTTCTTGTTCTCTCGTTCGTTGCAATTGCAGTTTCCGCCCTTGTAAATTCAATTGCGGCAAGAAGTACATTTTATTCAATTGCGGCAGTTGCAGGCGCCGGAATGCTCCTTTTCCAATGTGCGCTTAACATTTTCGGCATAACGGACGTTTTACCGCTTACGGGTGTTACTCTTCCTTTCGTCAGCCAAGGCGGTACCTCGCTTATGAGCTGCTGGCTTGTTTTGGCATTTATCAAGGCGAGTGACGTACGCACCTACAGCTATCTCGGAGGTGTTAAAAAGAAATGAAAATGATAACAAAAAGGGGTATTTTCCTTTGGATACTTGTGTTTGCCTTTGTTTTCGGCTTGGGATTTTTAACTTACAGCCTTATAACCGACGGCTCAAGCTGGGTTATGCAACCTTACAACAGCCACCTATACTATAACGGCGAACTAATCGGCGCAGGCAAAATCACCGACAGAAACGGCAGAAGCCTTGCCGAAACAAATAACGGCAAAAGAGAATACAATGATTCGTTAACAACAAGAAAGGCTACGCTTCACGCAGTAGGCGACCTTCAAGGCTTTATTTCAACAGGCGTTCAAAACGTGTATAAAGCAAAGCTTACAGGGTATAATTCGCTTACAGGCATTTACAGTGTTATTAAAAACGGAAGCGGCAACGATATGCAATTGACGCTTGACGCAGATGCCTGCGATGTTGCATACAAAGCACTTTCAAATTACAAAGCAGGAACAGTCGGCGTAATCAACTACAAAACGGGCGAAACGCTTGTTATGGTTTCAACCCCAAGCTACGACCCGCAAAACAAGCCGAGCGATATAGACGATAACGAGGAATATGCAGGCGCATATATCAACAGGCTTTTAACAGGTCTTTACACCCCCGGCTCAACCTTCAAAATTGTTACGGCAATTTGCGCTATTGAGAATATTCCGGACATTTATGACAGAACCTTTAAATGTACGGGCGAATACGACCCTGGTGTAGGTACTCCTATCGAATGTAACGCAAGGCACGGCACGCTCACTTTTAAGCAGGCACTTGCAAAATCGTGCAACTCCACCTTTGCGCAAATTGCTATTGAATTAGGCCCGCAAAAGCTTGCAGACACGGCTAAGGAACTTGGTCTTACATCTCCGGTTTCGCTTAATAATGATATACAATCTTCAACAGGCAGATTTTTCCTTGAAAAAAGTGACGCTGACGATTATGTAGGATGGACCGGCATAGGTCAGGGTGACACGCTCGTATCCCCTATCGCTATGCTTAGACTCGCCGGCGCAATCGCAAACGACGGCACGGCAGTTTCGCTCAATCTTGTGGAAAGCTTTGCGACAAAGGCAGGCAAGGCGCTTGACCTTGGTTTTACAACTAAAGAAACACCGCTTCTTTCAAGCGACGTTGCAGGCAAAATGAAAAAACTTTTGAGAAATAACGTTAAGACCCAATACGGCGATTACAATTATGAAGGTTTGCACCTTTGCGCTAAATCGGGTACAGCTCAAATAGACAACGTTGATTCGCATAACACTGCTTGGTTCGTCGGCTTTATGGATGATGAGGAGCACCCGTATGCATTTGTTGTTCTTGTGGAATACGGCAATTCAGGCTCGCAAACGGCAGGTCCTATTGCAAACAAGGTACTTCAGGCACTTGTAAACAAATAAAGCACCTTTAGAGAGGGTGAACAGATGGATAATCAAACTAATGAAAACGAAATATTTAACGAGGATAAAAAGGAGCGTGCTCTTTTAATCAGCGTTGACACAGGAGATTTTAACGCCGAGGTTTCTATGGAGGAACTTGAGGAGCTTGCAAAAACGGCAGGCGCCAAAGTTGTCGGCACATCAATTCAAAAAAGGCAGACTCCCGTTGCCGCAACATATATTGGCAAGGGTGCGCTTTATGAAATGACTCGCTTTTGTGAAAATATGAATATTGATTTAATTATTGCAGACAGCGAGCTTTCACCTGTTCAAATTCGCAATCTTGAGGACGAAACAAACACAAGAGTTATTGACAGAACAACGCTTATTCTTGACATTTTTGCAGGACGTGCACGTTCAAAGGAGGGTAAGCTTCAAATCGAACTTGCCCAGCTTAAATATTCTCTTCCCCGCCTTACGGGAAAGGGCACTCAGCTTTCAAGGCTCGGCGGCGGCATTGGCACAAGGGGTCCGGGTGAAACAAAGCTTGAAAGCGACAAAAGGCATATCAGGCGAAGAATACAAAATATCAGGCAGGAGCTTGACAAGGTCAAAAGCAGACGTGAAATGATTCACGAAAGAAGAAAGAAAAACGGCGCTTTATCCGTCGCAATAGTCGGCTACACAAATGCAGGCAAATCAACACTTATGAACAAGCTTACCGATGCAGGAGTTTTGCAGGAGGACAAGCTTTTTGCAACCCTTGACCCGACTGCAAGAAAGCTCAGCCTTCCAAACGGACAAAGCATTATGCTTATTGACACCGTTGGCTTTATTTCAAGGCTGCCGCACCAGCTTGTTGACGCTTTTCGCTCCACTTTGGAGGAAGCAACATACGCAGACGTAATTTTAAACGTTTGCGACACCTCAAGCCCTTATTGCTACGACAATATCGACGTTACAAAAGAAATTTTATCCTCACTTTTTCCCGACGGCGCAATCACTGTTCCCGTTATAACGGTATTTAACAAATGTGACATTACACACAGTCCGTCTGCCATTGCATTTCCGTTTGCAGACGCTAAAACAAGCGTGAAAATCAGTGCAAAAACAGGCGAGGGATTAGATGAATTGCTCCTTGCAATTCAAAATGCATTACCGCAAACTAAAAAAAGATTAAAACTTTTAGTGCCGTTTAGCAAAGGCTCAATTCTTGCAGACATAAGGCAAGACGGGGTTATCCACAGTGAGGAATACACTCCTGACGGAACACTTATTGACGCAACGGTTGATATTATTTATTTAGAAAAAAATAAGCAATATATAAAAATTATAGATGAATAAGCATTAAATTCACCTCATATTATTACTAAGGTGATACTATGAAAATGCTTACTTTAAAATTAACGCCGAAAAGGATATTCGGCATAGTTCTTTTGCTTGTGGGAATTATCGTTATATCGGTAACGTTTGTATCAAACCATACAAGCGAAGCACAAAGTGTATCGGCAGTAATAAGCGCAAAGACCGACAGTGAAAGACGAGCGTATTTAAGCAAATACGGCTACAAGCTGGCAAGCGACTGCGAGCAAAAGGAAATCACCATTCCTAAGAAATGGAATGATGTGTATAACAGCTATAACCAAATTCAAAAAAATCAAGGCTTTGATTTGACTGATTACAAGGGGCAAAAAGCAACGCTTTACACCT
Source organism: Eubacterium sp. CAG:251 (assembly GCA_000436835.1). Classification (GTDB taxonomy): domain Bacteria; phylum Bacillota; class Clostridia; order Oscillospirales; family Acutalibacteraceae; genus Eubacterium_R. The sequence continues at coordinate 46,179 of FR889135.1, read as the reverse complement.
ACACAGTCACAAATTATAAAGGCAAGGGTGACTGCATTGTTGCCGATATGCTTGTTTGTGAAGGGAAACTTATCGGCGGCGATATTTGCAATCCATCTGCCAAAGACGGTTTTTTAGTAGGGTTTGAGGAAAACGAATAAACAAATATTATGGAAAGATTAGATAAAATAATTGCCACCGCTCTTCAAATTTCAAGAAAAGATGCAATAGCGCTTATTAAAAGAGGAAGAATAGCGGTAAGTAAAGAAACAATCAAAGACCCAAAGGCAAAGTTTGACGAAAACGGCGCCGTGCTTTTTTGCGATAACGAGCAAATATACTATAATAAATATGTATACATTATGATGAATAAACCCAAGGGTGTGATTTCAGCTTCAAACGGAAAAGGAGAAAAGACGGTTGTTGACATTTTACCGCCCGATATGAAGCGTAAAAATCTGTTTCCTGCCGGCAGGCTTGATAAAGACACAACAGGCTTTATGCTCATTACCGACGACGGCGAACTTGCACACTCGATATTAAGTCCTAAAAATCACATTCCGAAAACGTATATTGCAAAGCTTGACAAACCGTTTAACGATGAAATAATCAAGGAATTTGAAAAAGGAATAGAACTTAAAGACGCCAAATGCCTGGGCGCAAGCCTTGAACCGGTTGACGGTGATTATCAGGTAGGAAAGGTCATTATTAAACAGGGGATGTATCATCAAATCAAGCGTATGTTTTCTCATTTTTCAATAAACGTTGTTGAACTTAAAAGGATAAAAATGGGTTCGCTTGACCTTGATGAAAATTTAAAAATGGGAGAATGTCGATATCTTACAAAAGAAGAAATTTCTTCCCTTTGTGACAAATGACAACAAATTCTGCTACTTTTATTCAATTTAACAACAATATATTGTGTTTATCTCTAAACAATTTCACCATTCATAACAAGTTGCACAAAAAAGTGCAACTTTTTTTGTTAAAATGGTTGCAATATGATTAATCTTCTTGTATAATATGAACAAGTAGGGCATATACTTTTTGTGCAATATTTCTTTGTGCATACTGCCCAACTAAACAGAGAGGTGAATATAATGCCAAACAGATTATTCCAAGGAATAGTAAATCAAATGCGTGAAGCAATCGACAGAAATATCGGCGTTGTTGACGAAACGGGTACGGTTATTGCGTGCAGTGAGCTCGGCTTAATAGGAGAAATTCGCAAGGGCGTAATCTCTGCCGGCGTTTTCAGTACAAATCAAACCTGCGTTGATAATGCAACATATACCACATTTGACGTACTTGTCCGCCCAGAATATGCAGTATTTGTTGACGGAACGGATGACCTTGCACATCATTATTCTTCGCTCATTGCCGTTGCTCTTGACCAAATAAAGCAAAACAATGACGAAAAATTTGACAGGTCAAACTTTGTTAAGAACGTTATTTTGGACAACATTCTTCCGGGCGATATTTATATTAAGTCAAGGGAACTTCATTTCAACAACGATGCATCAAGAGTTGTATTTTTAATCAGGACAACCCAGGAAACGGAAATTTCTGTTTTTGACATTATTCAAAACTTCTTCCCTGATAAGAGTAAGGATTTCGTTATCAATGTAAACGAAAGCGACATCGCTCTTGTTAAAGAAGTTAGACCTAACGTTGATATTAAAGACCTTGAAAAGCTTGCACGTTCAATCAACGATACCCTTTTGTCTGAGTTTTATTTCAATGCAATTATCGGTATCGGCACTTGTGTAACAGGCATTAAGGAGCTTGCTCATTCGTTTAAGGAAGCTCAGGTGGCACTTGAAGTAGGCAAGGTTTTTGATACTGAAAAAACAATTATCAGCTATGAAAATCTCGGCATCGCAAGGCTTATTTATCAGCTTCCGACAACTCTTTGCGATATGTTCCTTAAAGAGGTGTTCAAGCGTGGCTCTATCGAATCGCTTGACCAGGAAACGCTTTTCACTATTCAAAAATTCTTTGAAAACAACCTTAATGTTTCTGAAACATCAAGAAAGCTTTTCGTTCACAGAAACACTCTTGTTTACAGGCTTGAAAAAATCAAAAAGCTCACAGGTCTTGACCTTAGAGAATTTGATGACGCTATTGTATTTAAGGTAGCACTCATGGTAAATAAATACCTTGCGTCAAGCCCGGTTAAATATTAACAAGCTATCGGCCGTCAGTAATGACGGCTGTTTTAGATTATGGTGAAATTATGAGTAAAAAAAGATTGACTGAGAAAAAGGAACAAAACGCAAGGCTTGTTTACAGCGATTTAAGTTTAAAACAAGGATTCAAAAAGTTTCTTTTAAATCCTATGTATATTTTCCCCGTTCTTATTAGCACAATTTTGTGCTATGCATATTATCTCACTCACGAAACGGTAACAATCGACTCGCTTTCAAGTGACAGATATTATCACGGCTTACTTGTTGCACAGGGCAGGCTTACAGCAACAATTATAGAAAATTATTTAGGCTTTGAACATTTGCCGATTGCAGTTGAAAATATAATAGGTCTTATTTGCTTTATTTTGGGAGCAACTGTATTTTGCATAATATTTGACAAAGCAAAGCCTCAAAGCAATGTTTTGCCTTATACATTTTTCACCTGCCTTTACATAACTTTCCCGCTGATGAATGAATATTTTATGTTCAAAGGCTCAGTTTTAACCACCGGAGGCTCAATTCTTTTAGTATCTTTTGCACTTTATTTTGCACTGAAAATTAAAAATTTGATTGCTTCAATACTTATTTCTTCTATTTTTATATTCTTTGCATATTCATGGTATGAATCATTCATTTTAGTTTATATCGGCGCAGTATTTTTACTTCTTATACTTCTTGCCGACGGTAAAAAAAGCCAAAAAGAATTGTTTTTCAACGGTTTTTGGCTTGCACCGACTTTATTTTTAGGATTTTCTTTAGAGGAAATAATATCAAACGCAATAATAAATATATGCAATATTACACAAGATAACAACAACGCTGTCGGTACTGCTTGGCTTTCAAGCTCTGCCACATTAAAATCATTTTTTTATGATTTTATATATTCATTTGTATCTAAAATATTTTGCTATGCCCCATTTACAATTTTATTCATTTTTCTCGCCGTTGCATTTGTTTTGATGATATTTCAAACCAAGAGCACCAAAAAGCCTATTCTCATTTTCTTTTATTTTGGTCTTGCACTTACTGTTTTCTTTTTAAGCATTTATCGGGGAACGGAATCCGCATACAGAACCGAGCAAGGAATACCGTTTTATATCGGTGCAATTACCCTGCTGCTTTCATCAAAAATCATTAATTTAAACGGCAAAAAAGCTTTAAAAATAATTGCTTCGCTGTCGCTTGTCATAATATTAACAGTTCAAATTTGCTCATCAAATTATTGGTATCACGTAAACGTTTTAAGAGATAAAGAAGAAAAGCAAGTCGTTTGTAATATTGCAAAAGACCTTGAAAAATATGATAAAAATAAGCCCGTCATTTTTATCGGTTACTATCAGCTTTCTAATAATATTAAAGATAAATACGCTGTTAAAAAAGACAGTGCGGCAGGCAGAATAATTAACTATACCTCTAAAAAAGCGAAAAAATCATATACTTATACCACTTGTCAGACATCAATCAGTTCTTACATTTCTTGGTCGATTTATTCGTTTTCAAGCGCAAATGTTGAACTTAAAAAGTTTTTCAATTCATGCGGCTATGATTTCAAGCTTGGCACAAATGAGCAATTTGAAGAGGCAACAAAAAAATATATAAACATTCCCTCGTATAATGACAGCGGTTATATTTTAGACGCAGGCGATTATATTGTTGTCAAGGTCGGCAACTATTCACCGAATTTCTATGACTTTTTATATGAGTAACAGCCACAATAAAGTAAGGCTCATCTTCGATAATTTGAAGATGAGCCTTTTTATTTTCTCGGCAGAAAGAATATATTGGGGTTTAAATGGGTAATAAAAGCCTGCCGAAAATTATCAGCTTATATCCTCTTTAAGGGTTTCAATAATATTATCATCCTTTAATTTTCTTACGGAATAAATCATCGTAACTGCAATAATCGCAAATACCACAAGGATTACGCCCAAATAAAGCTTATAATCAAACTGATAAGGGATTGAGCTTTCACCAAGCATTTTATTAAGCAATACGCAAACCAAAACGCTTATTGGCACACCGAATATGACCGCTTTAAGCGCATAAAATACACTTTCAAGGCTTACCATTTTTCTAAATCCGCTCGGAGCCGTTCCGACCGATTTAAGCATCGCAAATTCCTTACGTCGAAGCGATATATTCGTTGAAATGGTGTTAATAATATTTGCAATCGTGATAAGAGAGATAAGCGAAATAAAGCCGTAAACAAATACCTGAACAATAAAGATAACGGTATTCATAGTTTGGAGAGTATCGGAAATGTCAGAAACAAACGTTCCTCCAAAATCTTTTTCAGTCAAAAGATTATTAAGATTTTTCGCAACATTTTTATGATCATCGGTTTCAATACAAACGCTCATTGAAATATTGCTTGCCTTTTCGCCTTTATTTACTACATTTACGTACTGAGAATAAGGCATAATTATACCGACCACGCCCGGCGCAACGAGATTACACGGCAGGCTGTTTTTATCAAATTTAACAAGACCGCCGACCTCGATATCAAGCGGATTTTTTTCATCGTTTGCATAATCGGAATTTTGAATAATATGCTTGCCTATAATGTTGTCGGTAAATACTTTCGTTGTGTCCTGCTTATGAGTAAGATTGTTAAGCAAAACGCATTTAAGACTGTCACCGTAAAAAGTATTATAATCAATACCGTTATTTTCACAAAGCGTGTTAAACTCGCTGTCGTCAACATAGTGAATTACTGTAGAAACATCCTTTTCCCCGCCAAACAGCTTTGAATAAGCAGAAGTATAATTTTTCAAATCTTTAATTTCATTATTTTTAATAATCGGGCTTGACTTACCGAGAAAAATACTCATATCCGCCGTATCAATATAATATTTATTAACTCCCTGCATTTTGTCAAGTGCGTCATAAAGTTCTTTTTTATGAGCGTAAGTAATTGTTGTTGATATCTGGTAAGGAATTGTTTTTTCATATCCGCTTGCCTGAACAAACATATTGCAAAAATAATTGCAGGAAATAAAAAGTACGATTGAAAGAGCGATTGAAACGGTTATAAGCCTTGATTTTCTTCCGTTGCGCTTAAGATTTTTATATGCAAGCTCACCTTCATAACCAAATATTTTTCTGATATATTTAGGCGATTTAAGCTTTTTAGGCTTAACCTTAATCTCTTGCCTTTGGCGAATTGCATCAATAGGAGTGATTTTTGACGCCTTGCGTGCCGGAATAAATGAAGAAATAAAAATCGTTAATATGCTTACAATAACAATCGAGATTATCGCCCAAAAAGGAACTACGACTTTCATTTGCATATTGCTTTCGCTGACGCCTGCAATCATTCCTGTAGAAATAATTTTATTGCCTATTAATTTAAGGGTAATTCCGATACCGAGTATTCCTGCCGCAATACCGACGGGAATGCCGACAGCACCTAAAATTGCGCCCTCAAAATACACACTTTTTCGCTTTTGCGCCTTAGTTGCACCAACCGAGGCAAGCATACCGAGATATCTTACTCGCTCTGCAAGCGACATACCGAATGCGTTATAAATAAGCATTACGGATGCGATAACGATAAGAATTAAAACAGCCAAAACAATTGGAAGCATCGTTGAAAGAAAGCCGCCCTGTCTGCCTGAAAGATATGACGCAAGGACATCTTCGTTTGCCCTGTAGCCGTCAATTTTGTAATCTCTTTGGATTTTTTCAATGGTTTTATATGCATTTGAGTCCTGCTTAGCAAGCGTAAATAAAGCAAAAATGTTCTTGTCGCTCTTGCTCTCCGCCTCGCTCATACCACGCCAAATTTTTTTATATCTTGTGGCAGGGTTATTGTGAAGAATTGCGGTAATTGTATATTCCTTATAATCTTTTGACGTGACGAATTTCTCGTTTTCATCACGATAGCCGTCTGTTGCAATACCTCCGTCGGCAAGCTGCCTCATCCCCTGAGCAAAAGTAATCTTATCGCCTACCTTGGCATTTTTCATACCGTTTGCCGCAAGCAAATTTTCTTCAACTGCAACCTCGTTTTCATTTTCCGGAAGCTTTCCGTCAAAATCGCCCGTCGCCATCATTTCAAAATATTTCTTGTTTCCGACAAGAATTTCACCCGTGCTTTTTTCATAATCAGATGCACTTTTCAGCTTAAACGACATACAGTCGTCGCTGTAACCGAGACCTACATTTGAAATTCTGTCATCATTTTTAATTTGGTTTATTTGTGTTTGATTAAGATAGTCAAATTCAGCGTCCCATTTGCCTGACGAGATTAAGCCGATTTCACCGAAAAGGTTTAAAAACGAAGCCATTGCAACAAATACAGCCGTAATCATTGCAACGGAAACGCAAATGCCAAGTGTTGTTACAACCGTTCTGCCCTTGTTTTGCTGAATGTGACGTGTTGTAAGCTTATTTACGATATTCAACCTATTCTCACCTCATCCCCGGTGATTTTGCCGTCCTCAATTGTGATTACACGGTCGGCTGAATTTGCAATTTTTTCATCGTGAGTGATAATAATTACAGTTTGGTTAAATTCTTTATTAAATTGCCTTAAAAGAGAAATAATCTCCTTACTGTTTTCGCTGTCAAGATTTCCCGTAGGCTCGTCTGCAAGCATAAGCGCAGGATTGTTGACAAGTGCACGTCCGATTGATACACGCTGCTGCTGACCGCCTGAAAGCTGATTTGGCAAATGGTCAAGCCTGTTTTCCAAGCCAAGACGCTTTACAAGAGTATCAATTTGCTTTTTATCCGGCTTTCTGCCGTCAAGAAGAAGCGGCAAGGTCAAATTTTCCTGAACAGTCAAAATAGGAATAAGATTATAAAACTGATAAATAAGGCCTATCTGCCTGCGACGAAAAATTGCAAGTGCCGTTTCATCAAGATTTGAAATATCGGTTTGATTAATAACAACACTGCCGCTTGTCGGCACATCTACACCGCCGAGGATATGAAGAAGCGTTGACTTGCCCGAACCGCTCGGCCCGATAATAGCAAGGAACTCACCTTTTTCTACTGAAAACGAAACGTTATCAAGAGCCTTAACCATTGTGTCGCCCTTGCCGTATGTTTTGCATAAATTTGTAACTTCAAGTATTTTCATAGTAGTTATCTCCTTTCGATGAGTCCATAATACCAGTATGAACTTACAATCGTGTGACTGTTTAATTACAATTTTGTCACTTACCTAAATTTGAATACGAATACAAAATCCGGCGCACAACCGTATGCAGATTTTGAGAAAAGGCGAACAATGTTCGCCCCTACGGCTTTGTGTCAGTTTGTATCGTCCTTTAATGAATCAATAATAGAATTGTTTTTAATAAGCTTTAATGAATAAATCATAGTAAGACCTATGATAACAAATACTGCCACGCAGGCAATAAGATAAAGCCAAATATTGACAGAAAACGGAATAGGATTATCCTTTGAAATAATATATCCCACCACTCTGTTAATAACAAGGCTTAGCGGCACACCAAAAAGCAAACCGAATAAACCGTAAAACATACTTTCAAAAATCAACGTCTTTTTAAACTCCTTCGGCGTCATACCAACGCTTTTCAGCATTGCAAGCTCCTTTTTCCTGTTTGCAATCTGCGCCGTCATTGTGTTGATTATATTAAATACTGTTATTAATGTAATCAGCAAAATGAAAGCATAGGACAAAAATTGAACAGCGGATATAATGCTCTTTTCCTTCATCGTCCAATAATAAATGTTATATACGTCACCATCCGCCTCGTTTTCGGACAAATAGTCCTTAAGTTCCTTTTCAACCTTGTACGGCTCGTCGGTTTCAATACCGTAATCGAAATAAAACGAATCATCATCAGAATATTTATCGTATACACTCTTAGGCACATAAAAAGCAACACCGTCCGACTCTAAATTACAAATAGGATTATCCTTATCATATTTTATAAAATCGCAGAATTTATAAACAGATGTGCGACCGGTCTTATAATAGAAACTAATCTGATTCCCGTCCTCGTCGAGCTTATTTTCTCTTTCGGTCTTTTCAAAATCAAAGCCATATGCGCCGATAGTTTTGCCGAGTAGGTTATTATTAAAAATCGGCTCACCGTTACGGTCAATTGTGTTCATTACAATTGTCTTAATCGAGCCGTCCTTATCGGGCGAGTAATATTTTTTATAATCAATTCCGTTTTTCTTGCAAAGCGCATTGAAATCCTCGTCATCAAGCAAATGAGCGTTATATTGTATATCCTGCGCTGCGACAAATTTATATTTATCAACAAAAACGCTTTCATTATGAAACGACATATCATACTCACGTGAATTATCATAAGGATTTATATCGCTTCTTGAAATCGGCGAATACCAGTTCGCCCAAATCGAATAAAATCGCTTTACCCTTTTATTTGTTTTCAAATAATTTCTTGCTTTTTCAAGCTGTGCCTTGCTTTCGGCACTGTATTGATACATAATCTGATAAGGAATTTCATAATCTAAGTTTGACGCATCCTTAAATGTTTCGCAAAAATAATTACAGCTTAAAAAGAGGACTGCGCAAATACATATACAAGCGATAATCGTCCTTGATTTTCTGCCGTTGCGCCTTAAATTTTTAAATGCAATGTCGCCCTCAAAGCCGAAAAGCTTAGTGATAATAAACGGCGTGCGGATTTTGCCTTTTCGCTTAATCTCGTCCGTTTTTCTAATCGCATCAATCGCAGTAATTCTTGCCGCCTTTTGCACGGGCGAAATGATTGACACAAAAACAGTCAGCGCCGCCAAAATAACAATAAGGCAAAGCACCCACAGGGAAATATGAGTTGAATATTTGATGTTGTCGTTATACCCCTCCATAATCGAGGCAATTTTGGCATTCATTGCGCTTTGCGATATAAAGGTAGTAAGCAAGCCAAGCGCTATGCCGAGAATAATTCCTATTCCTCCCAATATTGCGCCCTCAAAATAGAGCGTCTTTTTCTTCTGTTTCCTTGTTGCACCGACTGAGGAAAGCATACCGAGGTATTTGATTTGCTCGCCGACAGAGAGCGCAAAGGAATTATAAATCATTGCAAATGACGAAACGAAAATTACGGCAAAAACAACGATTCCGATTGCAGTAAGCTTTAATACCTGCGGCAAATCGTTTTTGTCTATCGAAAAGGCAAGCCTTGAATTTAAAAAGCCTGTATTTTCGCCCACATTAAATGCCCTTTTCTTTTTCGTAAAGCCGAACTTATCATAAATACCGTTGATTTTAATGTACGAAAACGGAGTGACTTTTTTAATCTTACCGTAAGCAACAAGATTTTTACTTTTTAAATCACTCATTCCACGAATGATTGCGCCACGCTCGGTCGGCTCGTTATTGTGGAGAATACCTACAACTTTAAACGTTTCGTCCTTTTCCTTTTCAAAGCGTTCGCCGAATTGGTAATCGCCCATTACCGGCAAAATGACAAAATCGCCTTTAAGCCTTGAGCCGACTGCAATTTTAATCTCGTCGCCTATTTTTAGTTCAAGCCCGTTATTTTTAATAAGCGACTGTTCCACCATAATTTCATTATCACTTTTAGGCAAAGCGCCGTCATATTTGCAGGTGACTGTATCCTTAATATACTGTGCATCTCCCTGATATATCGTACCTGTTCTTAAATAATTAGCTTTATCTGAATAAATCTTATAGCTTTGCTCCTCGGATGATAAATCCTTTTCAAAGCCTATATCTTTAAGCGAGGAATCGCTTAGTAAATATTTTTTTGCACTTTCATAATCTGTTTTAACAAAGAAATGCCAATTTCCGTTTGTGTTGATTGCTCTTTCGCCGTAGTAGTGAGCAAAAGAGGTGGCGCAGGTAAAAATAACAGTAAGCATAACTACGGATATAGTTATGCCTAAAACAGTTAAAACCGACCTTGTTTTGTTCTGCTTCAAATGGCGCAGGGCTAATTTTTTTGTTATACTCATAATGAATACCTCCCCCATCAGTGTAAAAATGGGTACAGTCCCCTTACACTATCACCGTCATAACAGTTCAAACTTACAATCACGTGACGCTAATATTACAAAAATGTCACATATTGAAATAACCTTTGTTTGCAACGACGAGGCTTTTCGCTCAAAATCCCTCCGATTGCTTTTCAATCACCTCCCTTGTTAAGGGAGGCAGTTTATACTATTGTTTTATAAAATCTTAATTCAAAAATGCTGCCCTTGCCAAGCTCTGAATTAACAATAATATCGCCCTTTTCCTTTTCAAGCACGGTTTTTGCAAGCGCAAGCCCGATACCAACGCTCTCGCTTGATGAATTTTTGCCGTGATAAAAGCGTTCAAAAATATGGGGTAAATCCTCTTTTGTAATTCCGCAGCCGTTATCCTGAATGAAAAGAGAATTATAAACATTCGTATTCCGGCTGAAAAATCTTAATTTGCCGTTATTGTTTGTATGCTCAATGCAGTTTTTAATAATATTTTCTATTGCCTCGCCCGTCCAATTTTCATCACCGACAAATTCAAAATCATTTATTTCATTAACAATTTCAATTTCTCTCACGTCGCAGGTGACGTAAAACTGCTTCAAACTTTTTTCTAAAATAGGTGCAATATTAAATTTTTCGTGCTTAAATTCAGTTGCGCCTGCGTCAAGTTTTGAAATTTTAAGAAGATTTGTAATAAGCCATTTCATTTTATCAAGCTGAGTTTCAATAATTGATAAAAATTCGTTTCGCTTTCCCTCGTCCTTTTCGTCTTTTAATAAATCCGACATCACCATCATTGACGTTAGCGGAGTTTTAAGCTGGTGTGATATATCGGCAAGCGAATTTGCAAGATATAGCTTGTCCGTATTAAGCTGCTCGTTTTGCGTTTTTAAAAGCGTCATTATCTTATAAAGATTATTTTTGAGTATCGACATTTCGCCCTCGCTGTTATCCATAATATCGAGGTCAAAATTACCTGAACACATAAGTGAAAGATAGTTGTTAAGTTCGTTAATTTTATCGTTTCTTTTCTTGATATTATAAAAATATACGCCTGTCAAAATAATACCTAAAATAAGGCAAATCGCACCTGCCCAAGCATTTATAATAAAACAGATTATTGAGGCAAGTACCGTTACCCCTATTCCGAAAAAAGCCGTGAATTTTGCATCTTTATTAATCATTTTTCAATAACATACCCAAGCCCACGAACAGTTTTTATAAACTCAGGCTTTGCCGGGTCCTCCTCAATTTTATCTCTAAGCCTTTTGATATAGACGGTCAGTGTGTTATCCTCAACAAAATCGCCTGCCACATCCCAAATATTTTCAAGAAGCGCAGTACGTGAAAGCACCTTTCCCCTATTGCTCAAAAGGATTAAAAGAAGCCTGTATTCCATAGCGGTCAAAATAATTTCCTCATTATTTTTGTAAACCTTAGCCTCATTTGTATTAATTTTAAGATTATTGATTTTGATTATTCCGTCACTCGTTTCATTAGAATATCGGCGCATAACGCTTTTAATTCTGAGCATAAGCTCCTTAACTCTAAACGGCTTTGAAATATAATCGTCTGCACCAAGCTCAAAGCCCATAATCACATTAACTTCATCATCATACGCAGTCAAAAAAATAACAGGTAAATCACCTTTCGCTTTAATCCTTTTGCAAACGTCATAACCGCTTCCGTCAGGCAGGGTTAAATCAAGAATATAAAGCGAAAATTCCTTTTCATCAATAATTTTTTCCGCCTCTTTCACGCTTTTTGCAAGCGTTACGTTATATCCCTCGTTTTCAAGCGAATAAGTAAGCCCTATGCCGATAGCTTCGTCATCCTCTAATAAAAATATATCCATTTGTTTCACCTTTATATTATTTAATAATTATATAATAGCATATATATTATTTTTCTTCTATTACAATTTTGTAATAAAAAAACTGCCTTACTGACAGTAAGGCAGTTTTAATCATCTATTCAACAAATTTTCCTTTAAAATTCGGCTCAATTATCGGCAAACCGAGCTTTTCTACCGTATTCTCAATTACCTCTTTGGTGAAGTCGCCTTTCACAGGATATCCCGTAAACGTCATATAATAAATAACAAGTTCCTGCAAGGTCGGGTTCATAATATTTGTAATTTTAACCGTATCGTCGTCATTAAACTTAAAATTAAACTTTCTTACATGAGATGTTTCAATCGGTCTAATCCACAAATCAAGAGTGCCGTCCTCTTTCCAAGCGGCTTTGGAATATGCATGATATGTAACGTCGCCTAAAGTCATCTTGCTTATTCCATATTCACCGTTTAAGCCGACGTCAATCGTGTTTTCATATTCCTTTTCTTTCCAATAAAAAGTAAGCTTTTCATCGTCAAATGTAAGCTTCATTTCGCTTATCTCGCCGGGTTTTTTAAACCACATTTGAGTAATTGTGATTGATACAACAGAAACAAATTCGCTTGTTTTGCAGGTAATAAGCCTGCCTGAAATCTTTTCCTCAAGCTCACGGTTACGCTCACTCTTCGGCAAATCCTCAACACTGCAATTATCAATAGTGTCAAGCATTTGTTGATATTCCGCCTTGTTTTCAGGAAGTTCACCGTAGCCGAAACACTCAGGAAAATATTTCCAAAAGATTTTCATAACCTTATAGTCCTCCGCCTCTCCGCAGTTAAGAACTACAAGTGCATCATATTCAGGAAACATAAAGCAACGCTGACCGAAAAGTCCGTCTGCTCTGTAACTGTTAGAAACAGGATTGCGCCAAAATTGATAGCCGTAGCCCATCATATTATCAATATAGCCGTCAGATACGGAGTCAACCTGCTTTCTTGTTGCCTCTTTAACCCAAATTTCAGGAATAATTTGAGTGCCATCTTTCCATTTGCCGCCGTGAATATAGGGCAGGAAAAATTTTGCAAGGTCCTCGCTTTTCATATAAAGGCCCCAACCGCCTGCATTGTTGCCTTTGCCGTCACTTTCCCAAAACGGCTTTTCAATTCCGAGAGGCTCAAAAATACGAGGATAGAGATAATCAATAACACTCATACCCGTAACCTTAGTGATAATGGCAGAAAGCATCGTGGTATTTTCACTTATATAATTAAACTTGGTATTAGGCGGAAGAAGAAAAGGAGCATTGAGAAAGTTTTGAACCCAATCTGTACCGCCTTTTTCGTCAAGCACGGTAATAAGCTTATCCGAATGCATTGTAAGAAGCATCCTGACGGTAATCATTCTGTTAAACGGGCGCTTACTCATTAAATATTCAGGAAAAAACTTAACAACCCTGTCATTAAGATTAATAAGTCCCTCGCTTACTGCAAAGCCGACAGCAGTCGACGTAACGCTTTTGCTCATAGAATAAAGTACGTGAGGAATATCTTTATTATATGGTTTAAAAAAGCCTTGAGCGCAGACCTTGTCGTGCCTTACAACTGTAAAGCTTTGAAGTCCTAAATTATTCTCATTTATTTCATTAATAAAAGCTGTAATGGCACTGCTTTTTACACCGACTTGTTCCGGTGTGCAATGTTCCAAATTGCAATCCTTAAGTCTTTCCATAACGTACCCCTTAATAAAATTATTACTATGCTTAATATACACCTTTTCGCTTATTTTTTCAACATATTGTATAATATTTTAAATTGACATTTTAAATATTATGTATATAATTATAATTAGATTTGTATATCTCGGCATAAAAATATGTCCTGAAAGGTAAAATAAATGAAAAACAGACTGAAAAAACTAAATATATTTTTCATAGTGCTTTGTATAATTATTTCGTCAATTATTCCTACAGCGGCATTTGCGGCAAGCGAGGATGATTTGAGATCAAGCGTTGTAAGCATTGCAAGCGATGAGGTCGGCTACACAGGTACATCATCATATTCAAAATACGGCGATTGGTACGGTTATCAAGGCGGATGGTGCACAACGTTTGTATTATGGTGTTTTAATAAAGCCGGAAAGCAAAATGGCGTTACATTAAACGGTGTAATCATTCCTCGTGGCGGAAACTGCAGCAGTATGATTAGCTGGTTTAAGGATAAGGGCAGATATTATTCCCCGTCAAAATACACCCCAAAAAGCGGCGACCTTATCTTTTTTGACTGGACGGGCAGCGGCACAGCAGACCACGTAGGCATAGTCAATTACACCTCAGGCACTACTGTTTACACTATTGAGGGCAACTGTTCAGGAAAGGTTAAAGCAAGAGAATATACTAAAAAAGGTTCAAAACCTTACAACAATATCAGTTCAATTATCGGCTACGCAAGTCCAAAATTTTCTTCGGTTTCAGGCTCTTCGGCCGGCAAAACAACAACCAAAAAGCATACTACAACGAAGAAAGCAAAAACCACTAAGAAAGCAACCGCTTCTAAAAAGGTAACTACAAAGAAAGCAACTACTGCTAAATCCACCACAAAAAAGACTGCAACCAAAAAGGAAACAACTAAGGCAACAACTGTAGCAACCACAACGCAAGCTGCCACAAAGGCGAATGCAAAAACAACAACCGAGCAAAGCGAAAGCGCACCGCTTACAAATCTTCAGATTTACGCTTCAAAATATGATTTGCAAATCGGTGACACGGTCAAGCTTGACTATTCGGTTGAGCCGTCAAACACAAATGCCGTAGTCGGTTATTTTTGCGATCAGGAAGGAATAATCGACATAGGTGCAAACGGTGAAATCACCGCAATCGGCAACGGAACGGCTACCGTTGTTGTTTGTGCAAATGACGATTTATATGCGCAGTGCGACTTTATTGTTACCGACGCTGTCGGCGAGGTTACAACTGTCGGCGGCTCAAACGAGGAAAGCAGAAAGGTGGTTGACACACGAATCGACGTATCCACCACACAGGCAAATGCGCAAAGCGTATTAACAAGGCTCGGCGTTAACGTAAATATGCTTTCGCAAAATAAGCAATTATACATAGTTCCCGCTTCGATAGCAGGAGTTACGGTATTTATTTCAATTTTCATTGCAATTACAAAGAAGATTAAGAAAAAGAAGAAATAACTTCAAAGGAGATACAAATTTATGTTATTCAAACCTGAATATGATGAAAACGGCAAAAAAATTCTTTGCGAAATGAACGGCATCAATTCTGAAATGCTTATGGACATTTACGTTAAGAAAATGAAAAAGGGTGAAGTGCTTGAAATATGCGAGGATAAAAACGAATGTGCAATTTTGCTCCTTTCAGGCGACGTTACCTTTAAAGTGGAAGATGAAATAAACGAACGCTGCAAGAGAAAAAATCCTTTTGAAAAAAAGCCTTACGCAATTCATTTTTGCAAACAGGTTAAGGCGAGTGTTACCGCAAACGAGGACAGCGAAGTGCTTGTTCAAATGACAGATAATGAAAAAACCTGGAAAAGTGAATTTTATAATCCTAACAATTGCCTTTATCAAGAGTTTGGCAAGGGTCAATGGAACGGCACGGGTCACAGAATTGTATCAACAATGTTTGACCTTGACAATGCACCTGAGTCAAATATGGTTATGGGCGAAGTGTTCAACCAACCGGGACGTTGGTCAAGCTATCCGCCTCATCATCACCCGCAGCCTGAACTTTATTATTATCAATTCGACCATCCGGAGGGATTCGGTGCAGGCTTTGAGGGCAACACACCTTACAAAACAGAAAACGGAAGTTGCCTTTGCATAAGAGGCGGCAATGCTCACCAGCAGGTTACGGCACCGGGATATGAAATGTATTATGTTTGGCTTATTCGTCATCTTGATGGCGACCCATGGGATAAAACAAGAATTTATGTTCCGGAGTATGAATGGCTCGCAAACGCAGACTAAATCTTTAAATATATTAATTTTATGCATAAATATACAGCAAATATTCCTAAAATATTGACTTTATGCGATTATTGTGATAAATTATTGACACGGTTAGAAATAATCGTGTCTTTTATTATGTCATTAAAAACAAAATACGGAGGAAAATAAGATGAAATTAACAAAAAAAATTTCTGCTGTTGTTCTTGCCGCTCTTATGGCAGTAGTTGCAATCTTTGCAGGCTGTTCATCAACAAAGAGCAATGACGACAGTAAAACAAACAATGAATCAACCACATCTGCCGCTAAGGTTAAGGTTGTTGACATTGAGCTTTCAAGCGAAGAGTATGCTTTTGGTGTTGACAAGAAGCAGCCTGAGCTTAAGGAAAAATGCAACGAGCTTCTTAAGGAAATGAAGTCAAACGGCGAGCTTGATGAAATCAGCAATCACTACTTCGGTAACGGTGAGCCTCAAGGCGTTACTTCTGCTAAGCAGGATAAGTCAAAGGACCAGCTTGTTGTTGCAACAAATGCCGAGTTTGCACCGTTCGAGTACAAAGAGGGCGACAAGTTCTACGGTATTGATATGGAAATCGCTAAGCTTCTTGCCGATAAACTTGGCAAAGAACTTGTAATCGTAGATATGGCTTTCGATGCTGTTCTTCTTTCAGTTCAGCAGCAAAAAGCTGATATCGGTATGGCAGGTCTTACAGTAAACCCTTCAAGAGCAAAGCAAGTTGATTTCTCTGATTCATACTATTCAGCATCACAGAAAGTTATTTGCAAGGCTGACGACACAACATTTGACAACTGCAAGACTAAAGAAGATGTTGACAAAATTCTTAAGAGTTTTGATTCATCAGTTCTTATCGGCGGCCAGACAGGCACAACAGGTCAGTCATACGTTCAGGGTAACGACGAATTCGGCTTTGAAAAGCTTGGCGCAACCTGGAAGGGCTATGCAAACGGTTCACTTGCTGTTCAGGATTTAATCAACGGCGGTATCAAATATGTTATTATTGACGCTGCTCCTGCACAAGCAATTACTAGTGCTATTAATGCCGTAGCATAAATCAATTAAAAGATTGCCCATTCAAAAAGAATGGGCATTTTTTATAATATGAATATGAGGATTTATTAATGAATTTTGAAAAGAAATTTGAAGTGTTTTGGAAATTCTTTATTGACAACGGCGGCTACAATGTTGTTATTGAAGGCTTAAGAAACACTCTTATAATTGCTATACTCGGCCTTGTAATAGGTATCATTATAGGTACACTTATTGCAACAGTAAGAGTAGTACCGAAAACAAGCGGCGTCTTAAAGGTGCTTGATGTGCTTGCAAAGTTTTATGTAAGTTTCTTCAGGGGTACGCCTATCGTAGTTCAGCTTCTTTTGTTCTACTATGTGCTTATGCCGCTTCTTTCAATCAATTTAAAGAGCGTGCCGGTTGCCGTTATTGTTTTTGGCTTAAACTCCGGCGCTTATATTTCAGAAATTATGAGAGCAGGTATTCTCTCTGTTGACCCCGGTCAAATGGAGGGCGGCCGTGCTGTAGGCTTAAGTTACGGCACAACAATGATGAAAATTGTTATTCCGCAGGCTGTTAAAAATATTCTTCCTACCCTTGGCAACGAATTTATTTCTCTTATTAAGGAAACCTCGGTTGTCAGCTTCGTAGGCGCAACAGACCTTTATCTTGCATTCCAGCGTATCGGTTCTAACACATACGACTTTATGGTTCCTTATCTTGTAATGGCTGTTATTTACATTGTAATGGTGCTTATAATTTCTACTCTTATCAAAGTTATGGAAAGGAGTTTGAGAAAAAGTGATTACCGTTAAGAATTTGAAAAAAAGCTTTGGCGATAACGAAGTGCTCAAGGGCATTGACTACGAAATCAAGCAGGGCGAAAAAATAGTCATTATCGGGCCAAGCGGCTCAGGTAAAAGTACATTTTTAAGATGTTTGAATTTACTTGAAACTCCGACCGAAGGCGAAATTTATTTTGACAATCAGCTTATAACCGACAAAAAATGCGACATTAACAAAATTCGTGAGCATATGGGTATGGTTTTTCAGCACTTTAATCTTTTCAACAACAAAACCATACTTGAAAATATAACACTTGCTCCTGTCCAGCTTAAGGTTATGACCAAGGAGCAGGCAAACGCAAAGGCTATGGAGCTTTTAGAAAGGGTAGGTCTTGCAGACAAAGCAAATGCTTATCCATCCCAAATCTCCGGCGGTCAAAAGCAAAGAGCGGCAATAGTTCGTTCACTTGCAATGAATCCAAAGGTTATGCTTTTTGACGAACCTACCTCGGCACTCGACCCGGAAATGGTAGGCGAGGTTTTGCAGGTTATGAAAGACCTTGCAAACGAGGGTATGACAATGGTTGTTGTTACCCACGAAATGGGCTTTGCACGTGAGGTTGCCGATAAAGTAATCTTTATGGCAGACGGCTATATAGTTGAAGATGCACCGCCGAGTGAAATTTTCGGCGCACCGAAAGACCCAAGACTTCAACAATTCCTCAGAGCAGTATTATAAATAACAAATAGTTTTATATAAATAAAAAGCGTTGGAAAAAATTCCAACGCTTTTATTCAGCGTGTAGAAAAAGCCCAATTATAAATTTCTACACGCTGTGAGACTTCGAGAAAGTGAGATAAATTTCGTATTTTGCGAGTGGGTGCTGTACGTTGGTACTGCCCCCGAGCAAAAGGCGAAAAGCGCCAAAAATGGCTTGAACATTGAGTTCAAGCCATTTTTCAAATTGTAATTTATTAAAATACTTTCGGCAGGAGCAAGCCCCTGCCCTACGATACGTCGAATGGAATTTCGTTTTATAACACGGCGCGTTTTAGCCACTTTATCGACAGTCTAAAGCGTTGGAAATTTCTTCCAACGCTTTTAATCTTTTTGTGTAAAATCAATGTGTATTATTATTTATAGTCTTATAATCGACATATTGATTGCCCGGCTTTGGATTGTCGCCTGTTTTAGCGGCAATAAGCTCACTTACCGTAACTATTTGATATCCCTTTGCTATAAGCTCCGGAACTACCTTTTCAACAGCGTCTGCCGTTGACGGATAAATATCGTGCATCAAAACAATAGAACCGTCATAAGCATACTTGGTAATATTCTTATAAACCTTGCCCGCATCTTTAGAACGCCAATCTTCAGTATCAACCGACCAATAAGCAAGGGGCATTCCCTCTTTTTTGCACTCTTTTCTTATAGCAGGAGTAATACTGCCACCGGGGCATCTGAACATAGTCGGCGCTTTGCCGCTGATTTTTTCAATCTGCTTGCTTGCTTTTGAAATATCACTTGCCGTTACCTGAGAACCATAGTGATTATGAGAATACGTGTGGTTTCCAAGTTCGCAGCCAAGCTGAATTTCCTTGTCAAGCAAATGCTTTGTTTCATCATTAACACGCTCTCCTACCATAAAGAAGGTTGCACGTGCATTATATTTTTCAAGAACGTCAAGTATACGTTTAGTCGAATTAGAGCCGTTATAGTCGTATGCAGGTCCGTCATCAAATGAAAAGGCAATCATTGGTTTGGTTGGGTCAACCTTGCCGATATTAATATCTCTGTCGTAAATGGTAGCTTGACGAGTGTCGCTCCATTCACTGTATATCGTTTTATCATCAACAACCATATATGACCTTACACGGGTATAATAAACGTCGCCGACGCTCAAATCCTTAACTGAAAAATTGCGTGTTTCGCCGTCGCTTATTTGCTCGTTTTTATACTCTGAAAAATCGCTGTTTTTAGAATACTGAATATCATATCCGGCTAAATTATCTTGGTCGTCCCACTCCATCGACAAAACGCCCTTTCCGCCTGAAAAGGCGTTGAGTACAGGCTTGCTCGGATTGGAATAAAACGTATATTCCTTTGCCTTTTTGCTTAAGTATTCTTTATTCATAAAAGAACGATAAGCCAAAACCTTAATTTTATATACGCTTGCGCTTGGGATATTTTTTATCTCAAATTTGCAATTTTCATTGCCCTTGCTTTCACCGAGCTTAACATACTTGTTAGCGTTATTATCAAGGTTATAAACATAGTAGCCGTCTGCTTTTTTCACTTCTTTCCAAGAAAGCGAAATGGAATTTATGCTGTTTTTAGTCATTTTAACGTCTTTTACAGACGATAAATCCTTTGAACCGGTTAAGCAAAGTGCAGTTATTGTGGCAATGATAATTATAAAAATTGTAAGTGCTGAAAAAGATTTTATTTTTTTCTCCATAATTCGATTATCTCCGTTTCAAAAGCACCCAATTACCTAATAATTTCTTTAACTCCGTTTACCATTGCTAATATAGTACAAAAAACAAAAAAATGCAATATATTTTATACTTTATATTATTTTTTGTATGAAACAACAAAAAATTCGTTTTTTATCTGATATTATACATCATAATGACTAATTACTGTTTAAAGCATTAATACAAAGCGCCGTTCTTATAACAGTTTATGCGCTTACTTATATAAAAGATTACTTTAACATCACAAGTATTTTATTTCTTTTCAAGCCTTGCATAGTTTGCCATCATTTTTTTCGTTCCCGCCTTGTCAAAAGCAACCTCCAAAAGCATATCACCGCCCATTGGCGTGACGGTAAGAACTGTGCCTGTGCCAAATGATTTGTGGCATACGGTATCGCCGACCTTAAAGTCAATATTATTCTTTTGTGCGGCATTGCCTGCTTGACCGAATTTGTGGGCACTGCTTGATGACTGAGTATATGAGCCGATTTTATTATGGGAAGAATGGCCAAGCTCATTTCTTGAAGCATTGGCATACGCCGTGCGTGGAGTAGTAAATCCCGTGCTTCTGCGTGCCACAACCGATTGGTCGTCAATAACAGAAGATGGAATTTCTCTTAAAAATCTTGAAGGCATATTACGTGAGGTTTGACCGTAAAGCATACGTTGCTGAGAAGAAATAAGATAAAGCTTTTTCTTTGCTCTTGTAATTCCGACATAAGCAAGGCGGCGCTCCTCCTCTAAATCCTCCTCGCTGAACATTGATTGATTTCCGGGGAAGATACCCTCCTCCATACCGGGAATAAATACAACAGGAAATTCAAGCCCCTTAGCCGAATGAAGCGTCATAAGAACTACTGCGTCCTCATCTTCATTGTATGAATCAATATCGGAAATAAGCGCAACATCCTCAAGAAATTCAGAAAGATTAGCGTCCTCGCTTTCTTCCTCATACTTGATAAACATTGATGAAAGTTCCTTGATATTGTTTACTCTGTCCTCATATGTTTCAGGCTCCTCCTGAAGATAATCAAGATATTTGGTAACGTCCAAAACTTCTTGTAGCAAGTCGTTAAGCCCCATTCCGTTTTCGATACATTCCTGAAAATCTCTAATCATTTTTGTAAAATTCATAAGCTTGGAAGCACTGCGTGAGGTTTTTTGAAATTCATCTGCACGTTCGCAAACCTCGAAAGCCGACATACCAAGCCCTGCCCCGATTTCAAGCACGTTTGCAAACATAGTATCCCCGATTGCACGCTTTGGAACATTAATGATTCGCTGAAGCCTTACATTATCGCTCGGATTATTAATAACGGCAAGATACGACACAATATCCTTGATTTCTTTTCTGTCAAAAAAGCGATGACCGCCGATAATTCTGTGCGAAATACCGCTTTTTGTAAGCATAACTTCAAGGTTACGTGACTGCGCATTCATACGGTAAAGAATTGCGTGGTCGCTGTATTTCATTCCGTTATTAACATTTTTTACTATCTCGTCAATTATGTACTGCGACTCCTCGGATTCACTCATAACTGTTTTATAAACAATTTTATCGCCTGAGCCGGAACGTGTAAACAAAGTTTTACCCTTACGGTTTTTATTATGAGAAATAACAGCGTTTGCCCCGTCAAGAATATTTTGAGTAGAACGGTAATTTTCTTCAAGCCTTATTACTTTTGCACCCTTATAATGATTTTCAAAAGAAAGGATGTTTTCAATCGTAGCGCCACGAAAACGGTAAATACTCTGGTCGTCGTCGCCTACAACGCAAATATTTTTATATTTATCTGCAAGAAGCGAGGTCAAAACGTATTGCGCATGGTTAGTATCCTGATACTCGTCAACCATAACATACTTAAATTGAGTTTGATAAATATTGCGAACGTCCTCATTTTCCTTAAGAAGCTTAACGGTGTTAAAAATAATATCGTCAAAGTCCATTGCATCAGATTTTTTAAGCTGAGCCTGATATAATTCATAACACTCGGCAATTTTGCTCTTTCTGAAATCGTTTTGCGCAGTTTGCTTATACTCCTCAGGGGATATAAGGCTATCCTTCGCCCTGCTGATTTCCGCTAAAATTGACTTGTGATTAATAAGCTTATCCTCGATACCAAGCTGCTTTTGGCATTGCTTCATTACACGCCTTGAATCGTCTGTATCATAAATGGTAAAATGATTTGTATATCCTATTTTTTCGCCAAAGCGCCTTAATATTCTTGAGCAACAGCTATGGAAGGTGTATGCCCAAATATCATTAGCCTCTTCTCCTATTGCGCTGACAAGCCTTTCTCTAAGCTCGCCTGCCGCCTTATTTGTAAATGTAATTGCAAGCACCTGCCAAGGAGTGGCAAGATGAGAAGAAATAATATGTTCAACTCGATTAACAAGAACCGTCGTTTTTCCGGAGCCTGCGCCTGCCAAAATCAAAAGCGGGCCCTCGGTTGTGTCAACAGCAAGCTGCTGCATTTCGTTTAACGCCATAAATTTTCCCTTTCTGATAATAAATAATCATACCAAAAAACCAGGGTAACAAGGGCACCCTGGTTTTATATTTTTGTTTAAACAAACAACCTTATCATTTAAGAAGTGTAAGCAAAATACCTGCTGCAACTGCAGAGCCGATAACGCCTGATACGTTAGGGCCCATAGCGTGCATAAGAAGGAAGTTTGATGGATTTTCTTTTTGACCGACCTTTTGAGATACACGGGCAGCCATAGGAACAGCAGATACACCTGCCGAACCGATGAGCGGATTAACCTTACCTTTAGTAGCAATATACATAAGCTTACCAAATAAAGTACCGCCTGCTGTACCAAGGCAAAAAGCTATAAGACCGAGAACAACAATTTTAATCGTGTTAAGGTTAAGGAAGCTTTGAGCTGATGTAGTAGCACCAACCGAGATACCAAGGAAAATGGTAATAATATTCATAAGTTCGTTTTGAGCAGCCTTTGCAATACGCTCTGTTTGGCCACTCTCTTTAAGAAGATTACCAAGCATAAGCATACCTACAAGTGAAGCAGCATCAGGAAGAAGAAGAGAAACAATAACAGTTACCATAATCGGGAAAAGTATTTTTTCAAGCTTTGATACAGGTCTGAGACTGCCCATAACAACGCTTCTCTCTTTCTTAGTTGTAAGTGCTTTCATAATAGGCGGCTGAATAACAGGCACAAGAGCCATATAAGAGTACGCCGCCACGGCGATAGTGCCGAGCATATACGGCGCAAGCTGCGACGTTACAAAAATAGCCGTCGGACCGTCAGCACCGCCGATAATAGCGATTGAGCCTGCCTCGTTAGGTGCAAAACCTAAAAGGATAGCGCCGAGGTAAGTAAAGAAAATACCAAGCTGAGCAGCAGCACCAAGAATAAATGAACTTGGATTTGCAATAAGCGGTGCAAAGTCAGTCATAGCACCTATACCAAGGAAAATAAGCGGCGGATAAACACCGGCTTTAACACCAAAGTAAAGGAAGTCCATAAGTCCGGGTGTGCAACCGACAAATTCGCCTCTGCCTGCAAGCAAATCTCTGAAACCGTCAAGATCATGATACTGTACCGCTAAGTTTGCCTCAGGTATATTTGCAAGAAGCATACCAAATGCGATAGGAACCATAAGAAGCGGCTCAAAGCCTTTTTTAATACCTAAATAAAGAAATACAAATGCTACCAAAAGCATAATCGCATTCTTATATCCACCGTCAGCAGTAAAGAAATAAGCATATCCCGAGTTTGTGAAGATGCTGACAATTACTTCCCAAACACCTTGTAAAATTTCCATTATCTACTGCCTCCTAAAACGGTCTTGTGTTGTCGTAAACTGCGGCATTAGCCCAAGGATTTCTGCCCCTAACGTTCACAACATTGACCCTGCGAATTGATTTAACAACAGCACCCTCACCTTCGCTTACAGCAACGGCAGCCGCAATAGCCGCAACGACTTCACCGCTGATGCCTGCCTCAACTTGAGGAGCAGGAGCACTTGCCTTTTTAGCAGGTGCCGGAGTAGGAAGCTTTTGTTCACTCTTGGTTATTTTATTGGTTTTGCCTTTTTTAGCCTTTGCTTCTGCGCTTGAAACAACTTTTCCGAATAAATAGAAAATAATAATTAAAAGCACAAGCATTAAGAATACGATACCGGCACCGGCAATAATAACCGTAGCGGTGAAAGTAGCGCTTCTGTCAGCCACTAAATCTAATAAAATCGGACTCACCTATATTCCCCCATTATATAAAAGATTAAGTAGTATTATAAATCAATTTCTTTCTAATTTCAACGAATTTTTTGCATTTTTTCAAATATGTTTAAGTTGTATAAAATTGCTTGATTTTTTAGATAAATAGTATATAATATTATTAACAGGGAGGTCGGAAATTATGACAGAAAGAACATTGGTTATAGCAATTCTTGTTGCGCTTATTCTTCTTTGGTTTGCCGAAACATTAAATATGAAAAAAACAAGTAAAGTTTTAGGCGGAGCAATTGACCTTGCATTTGCTATTTTACGTTAGCGTATTAAAATTCAATTTTATAAAAAAATCAGCACCTACGCTTTTTGCGCAGGTGCATTTTTATTGCCTGTTAAGTATTGCAAAATCCTTTGCGTTAACCGTATTATCATTGTTAAAATCAAGAAGTGCCGAAACTGTTTCATCACTCTTTTTTGTATTAACAAAGCTTGTATCCCAAAGCGATTTCACATAATTTAGCGGCAAGGTATATTCATTTCCCAAAGCCTCATAGCTTATTTTATTTGCGGAAATTGATGTGCATGTAATATTTGCACTTTCGACAAAGCTTAAACCGTTTGACTTTGCCCATTCGATTGCATAACTTGAAGCAGGAGCAATTACAATTGAGCCGTCAAAATTGATATTGGCGGGTAAATTTTTGATTTTAGAGCCAAAATACCAAACAGCACCGTTTGCGCTTTCCATATAATCAAGCGATTTGACACTTGTTAAAAATACATATTCAAGTTTTGTGCATTTATACATAAACGGTGAATTTTCGCTGTTTGCGATTTTCTGTGCCTTCGGTGCAAAAATATAAGAAAGCTGAGCCCTTTTGCCGAAAAGCATACTGCTTTGCATAGATGACGACCAAGTAATCGACGGCAAATTGACACTTTTAGGAAGATACAAGCCCTCAAGTGAGGCGCAATCCGTAAAATATTCCTTAGATATATCGTCAAAAGCCTCAACACTTGGCATATTTATTTTTTGAAGCGAAACGCAATATGTAAATTCCTCCGGCATTATTTTTGTTACCAAAGGGATATTCACGCTGTATAAATCATCGCATCTGCTAAACACCGCATTTCCGATATAACTGCACTTTGGCAAATCAGCAGTTTTAATTGCCGATTTTGAAAAAGCATAGTTTAATACACTTTCAACCTTGCTTATATTAACACTGTTTAGTGATTTGCAATTATAAAATGCAAAATCACCGATATATTTTAAATTCGGAGCAGTAATACTGTTTAAAAATTCACATTCGCAAAACGTTCGTTCCAAACTTTCCGCCTTGTCAAGCCTTGCAACAACCACCTTACTGCCCTCGAATGCTGAGCTTCCTATAGTTGCATTGCGAAAATCCGCAGTTGAAAGAGAAGTAAATGCAAATGCGGCGGCGCCGATTTCACTAACATTTTGGCTGAAATCTATACTTGTAAGCCTACTGCAATTTTTAAAGCATCTGTTGCCGATATATTCCACGGCGGGAGTATCGACGGTGACAAGCGACGAGCAGTTTTCAAAAGCGCCGTTATCAAGGACTGTTACACCATCGCCTGAAATTGACGAAAGCTTACTGTTTGCAAAAGCACTTACGCCTATCGAGGTGACACTGCAAGGCAAGGTTACGCTTTTTACATTTGAGCCGTTAAATACATTATCACCTATTGCCGTAACCGTTATACCGTTTATTTGAGAAGGGATGATTATGCTTGTTTTATTTCCCTTATAACTTATAATTACACCGTCCTGCGTAATATCAAAATCATTGCCGTCACTTTCATAAACAAGTTCATAAGTAGATGCGACGTATTTGCTTTTCTTCATATTGTTATATGCAACGGCAATAACGTGCGTGCTTTCGTCAATATCAATAGGTTTTGTATATTCAAAACCGTTATTGGATGAGGGAACGGTGTTATCCGTCGTATACATTATTTTTTCATTGTTAGCTGCTTTTATTTCAAGCTTAAACGGCTCGTTATATTTTCCCTGAGGTGTGCCAAACGAAGGAGCAATCGCTTTTTCGCCGTAAATAAGACCCGAAAAATTAACTATTCCCGCACCGCACCATTCAACCTGATAATTTTTAATATAAACAGGTACCGCTTCATCGCATATTGTTTTTTTAATCTTATTGCAGTCAAGACCGCTCTTTTGCATTAAAACAGTTGCGGCAGCGGCAGATACGAACGGGGCGGAAAATGACGTTCCGTTTTCATAAGAATATGTGCCGTCAAGTTCGCAAGTATAAACTCCGACACCCGGAGCGGCAATATCAACGCACTTGCCGTAATTTGAGAATTCTGCCCTTTCATTCTTTTTATTAGAAGATGAAACAGTAATAACTTCGCCGATATTGGCAGGATAATAGAATTTGGCATTAACTGCGTTATTGCCTGCCGAGGTGATTATTGTAACACCTTTTGAAATCAAATTACGAGTTAAACTGTCACGGGTGACACTGCTTGAAATTGACTGAACGGAAAAGCTCATATTAATGATATCAGGCAATTTTTTCTCGTTCAAAATATAGTTAAGCGTTGCCACAATTTGAGAATTGGTACACTTGCCCTCTTTATCAAATGTTTTATAAGGCTTGATTTTAACGTTATCAAGCGTATTAAGCGCAATTACACCTGCCACACTCGTGCCGTGACCGCTGTCGTCTGACGAACTGTTCATACTTCCTGAAGAGCTGAAATTTTTATTACACTCAATCAATCTGCCGTCAAAAGACTTGTGAGCATCATTAATCCCCGTGTCCATAACCGCAACGGTAACATCATTATACGTTTTTCCGGTCGTGGCAAGATAATTCATTGTAACGTCTGACTGCGTGATTTGCGATGCCCATAAATCCTTTGTGCTCGGTGCTTTTTTGATTGCCTGAGTATAGGCAAAATCGTCTCTGTCACATGCAACGCCGAGCTTTTCAATGCTGCTTTTCGCACTCTCTGCACTCTCATAATCTTTAAACTGCATAACTTGAAAGCCATGCGCCTTAATCACCTTAACTGCACCATAGCTTTCCTTAATTTTATTTGAATTTACAATAAGCCTGTTTTGAGTATCCTGCCTGCTTTCGTATTGTTTAACAAGCACATTTACTTGTTCGGCAAATGAGTCCGCTTCTTTGAGCTTATAAATATTATTTATGTCAGGCGCAATTATCCCACAGATGCCGAAAAAAATTACAAAAGCCAAGACTAAACAAATAAATCGTTTCATTTAAACCCCACTTGAATAAATATATTTTGCAATTTTTAAATAAATAATATTATGTTATTTATATGTATATTATACCATATTTTTTCAACATTTTCTATTACATATTGTTGATAATGTATATTTTTCACAAATTCCGAAAAAAATAAGCGACTCAAACACAATTGTTCAAGTCGCTATATTAACAGTTTTAAAGTTTTTTCTTTTTCTTAGGATGCGATACCTTTTCCTCATAAACCTTCGTTACTTCTTCAACAGGACCTTGGGAAATAATCTTGCCGTGGTCAAGAAGAATTGCCGTATCGCAAATTGCCATAACCTGGTCAATACTGTGAGATACAAAAAGAACAGTTACTCCGCTTTCAAAAAGAGATTGAACTTTTGCAAGGCTCTTCTTTCTAAAACCTGCGTCACCGACTGAAAGAACTTCATCAAGAATGAGAACATCAGGCTCAACAGCAGTTGCGATTGAAAATCCGAGACGTGCTCTCATACCGCTTGAATAGTTTTTAACCGGAACTTCAATAAAATCGCCGAGTTCGGAAAATTCAACAATTTCATCATACTTAGATTGAATGAATTCTCTTGAATAGCCCAAGATAGCACCGTAAAGGAAAATATTTTCTCTTCCGGAATAATTGCCGTCAAAACCTGCGCCAAGCTCAAGAAGAGGAGCAATAACGCCCTGCTTCTCAATTTTACCCTTAGTCGGTTTATAAACTCCTACAATTGTTTTTAAAAGGGTACTTTTGCCGGCACCGTTAAGGCCCATAATAGCAAGATGCTCGCCCTTTTTAACCTGAAAACTAATATCCTTTAAGGCATCAAACTTATTATATTCAAGCTTTCCCGTAATAAGCTTAATAGCGTATTCCTTAAGGTTGTCCACCTTTTCCTTATTAAGAATAAACGACATTGTAACGTTTTCTACGTTAATTGCAACATCATTATCCATTTAAACACCACCCTATTATTCTTTGCGTAAAAATTAATTTTCACGCTTAAGCTTCCAGCTTATTGCGAGAAGCGCCAATGATATCAAAAGAAGCACTGCGCCGCATATGGCAATTGCACCGACAGCGGTATAAATATAATTATCAAGTGCACTTTTGAGAAATGCAGGAAAAATATCTATAGATTTCACGCTCAAAATTATAACAGCAATTAACGAAACAATCAAGTCCCCAATTGAAGATGCGCAAAATGCCGCACCGAGACTTCTGATGCTTCTGTACTTAGTATTGCCTGTAAAATAAAGCATTGCGCCAAATATAAGAGTTAAGAAAATCGCAACAACAAGGAAAATATCAGCCGCAATCTTGCCCATATTCATAGCTGTTTCAATTAGTTTTGTTTTAGGAAGTTTTAAAGAATTATCAATAAAGCTTCTTATTTTTTCAAGCTGTGCATTTTGAACGTTCTCATTTTTTTCAAATCCTGAGGCGCTGATTTGCTCCTCAAGCTCTGGTTTTATATCGTTCATAAGAGAGTCAACGTCGGAAGAATATGACTTAGACGTATACCCTGCCTTAGCCCTAAACCGACCTGCTGCAAACGAGCTTATTATTTTCTCAGCCTTGGCTTGCGTAATAACATTTGAAACATTACTGCTGTCAAGCCCGTTTTTGATAAAGCTGTCACTTGTATAATCAATCAAATCCTGCCTAAAGACCGACGTAACATTATAATCCGTAAATTGATTTTGGACTACACTTCCGTTTAACAAAACAGCCTTTGTTACGCATGCCACGCTTAAAATTCCAAGCACAACAAACAGGCAAAATGCAAGAATATTTCTGCTTTTAAAATCATTTTTGGTGTCGTGGAGTTTTCTGCTCATTTCGCATTTACCTCCTCGCCTGTTTTTTCGCAAATGACATAAAAGCACTTGCCGCTGTTTTCACCGTAATCGGAAAAAATACTGTATAAAATCAAGTTGTTTTTATAATTCTTAACTCTGCTGTCACCCTCGTCACCGACAAAGACGTCAACAGCCTTATAGATTATTGTTTTATCAGCCGTTTTAACCTTAACTTTATCGCCCGACTTGACATATTTAAGCGATTTGAAATATGTTTCGTCATAAGCGGCGATAAACGTATTGGCATTGTCGCCAAAAGCGTTTGCATTTTCGTCAATCGAAACACCTGCACCGTATCTGAGCGATACACGGTTAAGGCCGTAGTAAACAGGCGCTTCAATTCCTCTTTTTTCAACAATGATATCGGCAACAAAACTCCCATAATCAAGTTCTTTGCTGTCTAATGAAACATAAGTGTCTTGATTTGGATTAATTTGCAAATCCATTACGCTTTTTGGCATAGCCGCCTCAAGCTTATGGACTGCATTACACGCAGTTTTATTAACACCGATAATTGCTCCCACAACAACAATCAATTCAACGCAAACAAATATAACTACCGTCTTTGCAAAATCATTTGGTGATTTTTGACGGTGCGAATGCTTTTTTTCACTCTTCTCATTCATATTTTCCATATATAAAGCTCCGATTAATCGTCAAATACCGCACCTTGTGCACCGCTTGTTACATGCTGAGCATAGCGCTTAAGATATCCTGTAAGATTTTGAACAGGAGGCTGCCACTTAGCCTTTCTTTGGGCTAATACTTCGTCTGAAACATTAACCTTAAGAACACGAGCAGGGATATCAATTTCAATCTCGTCGCCGTCCTCAACAAGAGCGATAGTTCCGCCCATAGCTGCCTCAGGACTTATGTGACCGATTGATGCACCTCTTGTAGCGCCTGAGAAACGACCGTCAGTAAGAAGCGCAACAGATGAGCCGAGACCCATACCGATAATAGCAGATGTAGGAGAAAGCATTTCTCTCATACCCGGGCCGCCTTTAGGGCCTTCATAACGAATAACTACAACGTCGCCTGCAACAACCTTGCCGCCTGTAATAGCAGCAATAGCTTCTTCCTCACTGTTGTAGCACTTAGCCGGACCCTTATGCTGCATCATTTCAGGTGCAACAGCGCCTTTTTTAACTACTGCGCCGTCCTTTGCAAGATTACCTGTAAGAACTGCGATACCGCCGTCTGCCGAGAACGGATTTTCAAGCTTACGAATGATTACTCCGTCAGCGTCAGGTGCTTTTGCAATTCTGTCAGCAACAGTGCCGTTTACCGTAAGTGCATCTGTATTAATCATACCGCCTCTTGCAAGCTCCTTAACAACTGCCTGAATACCGCCAACGTCGTTGAGGTCTGTAATAAATACAGATGAAGCAGGGTTAAGCTTACAAATTTGAGGCGTTTTTCTGCCATAAGCGTCAAGCTCGGCAAGGTCGATATCGTGGCCTGCCGCATGAGCAATTGCAGTAAGGTGTAAAATTGTATTTGTTGAACAGCCGATAGCCATATCAGTACGCATAGCATTTTCAATAGCCTTCTCTGTAATAATATCCGACGGCTTAATGTCCTCTTTAAGAAGGTCCATTACTCTTTCACCTGCCTGCTTTGCAAGGCGGAGTCTTTCACTCATAACCGCAGGAATAGTACCTGAGCCGGGAAGCGACATACCGATTGTTTCAGTAAGGCAGTTCATTGAATTTGCAGTATACATACCTGAGCATGAGCCACAAGTCGGGCAAGCGGTAAATGCGCAGGATTCAAGATTTTCGTCGCTCATCTTACCTACTGCATTAGCGCCTACATATTCAAACTGCTCGGAAAGACCGATACGGTTTGTGGTTTCTGTGCTCTTACCCGGAAGCATAGGGCCGCCGCTGATAAAGATACAAGGCAAATTAAGCCTGCAAGCGGCGAGAAGCATACCGGGAACAATCTTGTCACAGTTAGGGATAAATACGATTGCATCAAGAGGGTGAGCTGTAAGCATAACCTCGATTGAGTCTGCAATAAGCTCTCTTGAGCAAAGCGAATATTTCATACCCTTATGGTTCATAGCAATACCGTCGCAAACGCCGATAGTATTAAATTCAAACGGAACACCGCCTGCGTTTCTGATACCTGCCTTAACCTGCTCTGCAATCTTGTCAAGGTGCATATGGCCGGGTATATAATCGCTCTTAGAATTAACTACTGCGATAAAAGGTCTTTTCATTTCAAGCTCGTCAATACCAAGCGCTCTCAAAAGAGAACGGTGAGGCGCTCTTGAAGGACCCTCTTTAATTAAATCTGATCTCATTTCAATACCTTCTTTTATATAAAATAAATTATTATAGTAAGTTATAACTTATAACATTATATTATTTTTGCCTACTAATTTCAACATATATTTTGTTAAATATAAAAAAGCCCTTGATAAGGGAGAAATACATTGACAAAATCACCACGCTATGCTACTATGACCTTATCAAACGAAAGGAAAGAAGTTATGCAGAAATTATACCGTGCAACAGCATATAAAGCATCCCATTCTGTTTGCCTTGCAAACGGACTTACTTTGTTGCACTCAATTTCGGTATAAAACTTTATTTATAACATAAAAGCCGTTGATGTGTAACAATCGTTCGCATCAACGGCTTATTTTTTTGGAGGTATAAAAATGTCAAAAGAACCGATTTTAGAAACCGAAAGATTAATTTTACGCCCAATCACTCTTGATGATGCAAAGGCTTGCTTTTCGTGGAACAGCGATGAAAGGGTCACAAAATATATGTCGTACCCTACGCTTACGGACATAAGCCAAACGATTGATTGGATAAAATCCACGCTTACAGACGAAAAGGAATACAATTTCGCATTTGTGCTTAAGGAAGAAAACAAGGTTATAGGTACAGGCTCGATAGGTCCGAGCAGTAAAATAGAGGGATATTGGGGTATGGGTTATAATTTACATTTCGACTATTGGCACAAGGGCTACTGCACCGAGGCTATGAAAGCAATTATCGACTATGTTCACAAAGAATTAGGCGTTAATAAAATTTGCTCATGCCATGCTGTTGATAACCCCCGTTCAGGTAAGGTAATGGAAAAATGCGGACTTAAATTTGACCACTATGATGAAATCACAAAATATGATAATAGTGCCACTTTTAAAGCAAAAGCGTATATAATGGAAATTGAAGATTAAATCAGAGTTTACAGTGATTAGTGGGCAGAAACAGGCGAATGATATTCGCCCCTACGGCAGTTTTTCTGATTTAGACAGTCTAAAATGGCAAGACTTTTGTAGGGGCGAACATTGTTCGCCTTTTCAATTCCTCAGTCGGTAATTGCACCGTTTTCCTGTTCAACAACACCTGTTTCAACGTTGGTTGAAACACCTTTTGACATAACGCCGCCGAATATCATCAAAATGATATTAAAAACAATTATAAGCTAACAGTATTTTATCTTTTTAACGGATTAAAGTCAACAATAAGTAACATTGCAAGTAAAAGCTAAGCGGACAATCCAAATGAACTGTCCGCTTTAGTTTAATTATTTGTTAAGCTTAAAGGTCATATATACGGGGTTGTGATCAGAATACTTAAACTGAAGGTCATAAACATCGCTGTTTGTAACTGTAACATTGTCGGAAACTATAAATCCGTCAACCGTAAGTACAAACTGCTTGTCGTTATACGGACCGTCGGCATTTCTGCATGATGGAATCGGATTTTTCTCATTGTAAGGAGCAACAATTTTGAGATTTGTTCCATCAAACAATTTTGAATCAACAGGTTGCGCCCAAGTATAATTTGTGCCGTCAATTCCGAAAATCTTGCCCGAATCGCCAAGCAAGTCCTTGTTGAAATCGCCGCCTGCGATACAGTAATTCCCCTTTTCATATTCCGCCTGCATATCACTTATAAGCATTTTAAGCTGGTCGGTTGCGATTGTTCCGTCAGAGGTATATGCCGAGAGATGAAGCGTATAAAGCACAAGTTCTTTGCCGTTTTCAACAGTAATTCTCGAAACAGAATAGCAACGGTCAAGGTCAACAAATTTCATAAAACCGTTTTCAATCGGCAAGCTGTGTCTTAAACCGCTTTCAATATTGAACTTTGACAAGGTCAACATACCGGCATAGGATTTGCCGTGAGGCTTGGTAATAGGATAGAACAAATACGGACTGTCAAAGTTTACCGTGAACATTGAATCATATCCGTCAAGCTTACCTCTGAGCGCTTTATCTTGGTCATAGTGATAACTGCGTGTTGCTTTCTTATCAACTTCCTCGATAAGAATAATATCGGGATTTTCGGATTTAAGAAAATCTCCTATTCCGTCAATTACGCTCTTAACCGACTCCTCGGAATTAGCACGGCTCTTTGTACCGCCGTCCATAAAGAAGCCGAAGTCGGGAGTATAAGCCGCAAAACCGATATTGTACGAAATGGCCTTATACTCTTGGTCAACAAGAGCAGACTCGCTCGTAACATCGTTTATCTGCAAAGCTTGATTGTCCTCAATTCTGTGGTAGTCAATCATGACATAAATAATATATCCGCCTACAATCAAAACCGCCACAAGAAGAATAATCAAAATGATTTTTAGTACCTTTTTTGCCTTTACTGACACGTAACCACCCTTTTTCGTTATTTTATATAAAAACATCGATGATATGGTTAAAATTATAGCACTATTTCACATATTTTACAAGGCAAAAAACAAAATTGTAAATAAATTCTCTTACTCTACTTATTTAATTCAATTCAGAATAAAAACTTCAACCTTATTCTGCTTAAAGTATATGAGGCTTTGGCTTTTTCTTATAGTTTGCGAATGTAAGTAAAATAAAAAGCCCTTTGAGAAAAAGATTTTTCCTCTCTCAAAGGGCAGGTTGATAAACCGGAATTTGTGAATTACTTAAATAAAGCAAATATAACAAATAATACAACACCAAGAATTATGAAACTTGTACCCAAAATAAGTGGCATTATCAAATTCTTCTTACTATTAGCGATAGCTTTATCTGGTTTATCTTCATATACTCTTAGCTCAACAATATCGTTAACTTTATATGTGAAATTAGGCGTAGGCGATGAAATCCTATGTTCAACTCTATATGTCTTATTGTTATATTGATACTCAAATACAGGAGTATAGGTAACTCCTGTTCCGTTTACACCGACGCTTTTTATAACTTCAATTACTTTTCCTTGAACAAGTGCATATTTTTTTGCTTTTTCTTTGCTAAAAGTAATCAAAAAACAGATCCCAAATATTACAAGTGCGATTCCCACCATAAATAAATATTTCATAATATATACCTCGCATAAAATTCAGCTTCATATTCCATTCATTTTAGAAAATGGGCAACTCCGATTGGAATTGCCCACTGATATAAATATAAAATTATTCGTTAATCGGTTTCATTGTCGGGAAGAGTAATACATCACGAATAGAATAGCTGTCCGTAAGAAGCATTACAAGACGGTCAATACCGATACCGAGGCCACCTGTAGGAGGCATACCGTATTCAAGAGCAGTTACGAAGTCGTGGTCAATCATATTAGCCTCGTCGTCGCCTGCCTCACGAAGCTTCATTTGAGCCTCGAAACGTGACATTTGGTCAATCGGGTCATTAAGTTCGGAATAAGCATTGCCGTATTCACCGCCCATAATGAAAAGTTCAAAGCGTTCGGTCAAAACAGGGCAATCCGGCTTTCTCTTAGTAAGCGGACTTACCTCAACAGGATAGTCCATAATAAAGGTCGGCTGAGTAAGATTTTCTTCAACAAATTCTTCAAAGAACGAATTGAGAATATCGCCCCATGTTGCCTTTCCGTTTTCAATCTCGATGCCCTTTTCCTTTGCAATTGCAATTGCCTTTTCGTTATCGCTCATAAATTCTTTAAAATCAACACCGCTGTATTCCTTAACAGCATCAATCATAGTAAGACGTCTGAACGGACTTTCAAGGTCAATTGCAGTGCCGTTAAATGTGATATGAAGGCTGTCGCAAACCTCGTTAGCGGCATTGCGGATAAGCGCCTCGGCAATATCCATCATTCCGTGATAATCGGTAAATGCCTGATATAGCTCAATGCAGGTAAATTCCGGATTATGACGAACGTCCATACCCTCATTTCTGAAGTTTCTGCCAATCTCATATACACGTTCCATACCGCCGACGATAAGGCGCTTTAAGTAAAGCTCCGTCGCAATACGAAGATACATATCCATATCAAGCGTGTTATGGTGAGTGATGAAAGGCCTTGCAGCCGCACCGCCCGCAATAGTATTAAGAATAGGAGTTTCAACCTCAATAAATCCGAGATTATCAAGATAATTTCTGATTGAAGTAATGATTTTTGAGCGTTTGATGAAAGTTTCCTTAACATCAGGGTTCATAATCATATCAAGATAACGCTTTCTGTAGCGTGTATCCGTATCTGTAAGACCGTGGAATTTTTCAGGAAGCGGAAGAAGAGATTTTGAAAGAAGCCTGATTTCCTTAGCGTGAACCGAAATTTCGCCTGTCTTTGTCTTAAACACAAAGCCTTTAATTTCAACAATATCGCCTAAATCCCAAGTTTTAAATTCCTTGAAAGCGTCCTCGCCGATATCGTTCATTCTTACATAAGCCTGTATTCTGCCGTTTCTGTCCTGAATATCAATAAAGTTAGCCTTGCCCATATCACGCCATGTCATAATTCTGCCGGCAATGATAACGTCCTTGCCCTCAAGCTCGTCATAACTTGCCTTAATCTCATCTGAATGGTGTGTTTGGCTTGCAAGTGTAATTTCAAATGGGTCACGTCCTGAAGCTTGAAGAGCCTTAAGCTTTTCTATTCTAATCTGCTTTTGCTCATTCTCGGAAAGAACAACCTCTGCCATAGCCATGGGAGCGGCATTTGCATTGTTGCCGATTTTTTCAATAATATCAAGAGCCTCTGCCTCATTATCGGCACTGCCCTCAAGAGCAACTGCACCCGTTTGAAGGAATAATGTATACTTCACCTTATCGCCGTCTGCTTCAACAAGATATTTAGGATTAGTCTTTTCCTCATCGTTTGCAAGAGTGTTTTGAACCTTCATTCTGCTGTTCTTCTTAACAGCCTTAACACCTCTCTTGCAAGCGTCCTCCTTGTCAAAAACAGGGCTTTTACCGACTGCATTATCATCAATAAATAATTCAAATGAGAAAGTACCGTCGCCTGCTTTGGTGATTTCAAACTTTCCTGCCATATTTATACCTCTTGTTTCAATAAATTAGTTGATTGACAAAATCTCATAATCAAGATTGCCGATAGGAGCTTCAACAGTAACTTTTTCGCCCTGCTTCTTGCCCATAAGAGCCATACCGATAGGGCTTTCGTCAGAAATCTTACCTTCTGCCGGATTTGACTGTGCAAAGCCTACGATTTCAAACGATAATTCAACGCCGTCAGATATTCTCTTAACCTTAAGCTTAGAGCCCATGCTTACTGCATCTTTATCTACGCTGTCAACAATCTCAACATTGTCAAGCTGATATTCAAGTTCGCTGATACGTGCCTCAATCTTTGCCTGCTCGCTCTTAGCTTCATCATATTCACTGTTTTCGGAAAGGTCGCCGTAAGAACGTGCAACCTTAAGTTTTTCTGCTATATCAATTCTGCCTTCGGTTTTAAGGTAATCGAGTTCTTTCTCAAGTTCAGCCTTACCTTCCGATGTCATCTTAAAAGTTTTTGCTGCCATAAAAATGTCTCCTTCTCAGAATTTTAATCACTATATTATATATTATATTATTAATACTGTCAAGTAAAATCACTTGCCCGCTATCGCATTTATCTGCTTTATTTCCGATTTTGAAAGCGGCTTACATTCAAGCGCCTTTAAGTTTTCCAAAAGCTGTGCTTTCGAGTGAACGCCGATAAGTACGCTTGTAACTTCGCCCCATTGCAAAAGCCATTCAATTGCAAGCTGAGAAAGTGTTTGTCCCCTATCCTTTGCCATTTTATAAAGCTGAGCAATCTGCGCCTGCCTGCCCTCGCTGTAGCCTACCTTTTTTTGAAGCACCTCGTTGTTGTAAAGCCTTGAATTTTCAACAATGCCGCCAGCAAGCTTATCGGTAAGCTGACCTTGCGCAAGAGGTGAAAAAGCAATCAAGCCTTTTTTCTTAGACTTAGCCTCTTTTTTCAAATCATTCTTTTCAACCGTTCTGTCAAAAATCGAATATCGATTTTGATTTATGATAAACGGCACGTTTAAATCGTCACATCTGTGGTACATTCTGTGCATTTTCTTGCCGTTATAGTTGCTCATTCCGACATAGATTGCCTTGCCCTGACGTGTGATATCAGAAAGTGCAAGCGCTGTTTCCTTAAGCTCGGTATCCGGTGTCATACAATGGTGATAAAAAATATCAACGTAGTCAAGACCGAGACGCTTAAGGCTTTGGTCAAGTGAGGACACAAGATATTTCCTGCTCCCACCTATACCGTAAGGACCGTCCCACATTCTGTATCCCGCCTTTGTGCTGATAACAAGTTCGTCACGGTACGGCATAAGATTTTCACGTACGATTTTGCCGAAATTCACCTCTGCCGCTCCTGGCTTCGGACCGTAATTATTAGCCAAATCAAAATGCGTAACACCCATATCAAAGGCAGTTAAAATAATATCCTTCATCTCGTCATAATCGGCATTGTCACCGAAATTCTGCCACAAACCAAGCGAAATTTTTGGAAGATAAAGACCGCTTTCACCGCACTTATTGAACTCTGCTTTTTCATATCGTTTTTCGTTTGCACTATACATTTTTATCTACTCCGTTAAATAAAATCATTGCGCCATGCACTATATCAAAAAATTATCGTGATTAAAGCCGAAACTTTTTTCAGAATAAAAACATTATACTATATTTAAACTTTTAAAACAATGTTGAAAAGACAATTTCTCTATGATAAAATTATAATATAAATTAATATATCGAGGCAAAACTATGGACGAAAAAACTAATGTAATGAGAATACTTGACCAAAAAAAGGTCAAATATACAGAGTATACGTATTTAAACACCGACGCTGTAGGCGGGCAAGAAGTTGCCGAGGCTTTAGGCGAAGATGCAAACAAGGTTTTCAAAACGCTTGTAACAGTCGGCAAAACAGGCAATCACTATGTATTTTTAGTTCCCGTAAACAAGGAATTAAGCCTTAAAAAAGCGGCAAAAGCAGTGGGTGAAAAGAAGGTTGAAATGATTAAATCAAAAGAACTTTTACCGCTCACCGGCTATATTCACGGCGGTTGCTCACCGATAGGAATGAAGAAATTTTTTAAAACCACAATTCACGAAAGTGCAAAGGATTTTGACACAATAATGTTCAGCGGCGGCAAAATCGGCTATCAAGTCGAAACTACACTTGACGGGCTTAAAAAGGTTATAAGATTCGACCTTGCGGACATTGCGGAATAAGGGGTCGTTATGGATTTACAGCAAATTATTGACGAATGTAATAAAATAGTATTTTTCGGCGGCGCCGGTGTATCGACGGAAAGCGGAATACCCGATTTCAGAAGCGTTGACGGGCTTTATAATCAAAAATACGACTATCCTCCCGAGGAGATACTTTCGCACACGTTTTTCTACAGCCACACTATTGATTTTTTCAAATTTTACAGGGATAAAATGCTGATTGAAAACGTCAAGCCGAACGAGGCGCATCTAAAGCTTGCCGAGCTTGAAAAAGTAGGAAAACTAAGTGCAGTTGTGACTCAAAATATTGACGGCTTGCACCAAGCGGCAGGAAGCAAAAAAGTATACGAGCTTCACGGCTCAACGCTTAGAAATTATTGCACAAAATGCAGAAAATTCTTTGATGCAGACTATATCAAAAACAACACCCCTATCCCCTATTGCGACGAATGCGGCGGCTTGGTAAAACCCGACGTTGTACTTTATGAAGAAGGGCTTGACAATGATACCGTAAACGGTGCGCTTGAAGCAATAAGCGATGCCGACTGCCTGATTATTGCCGGAACAAGCCTGACGGTTTATCCTGCGGCAAGCTTTGTAAGATATTTCAGGGGCAAATACTTAGTGCTTATAAACCGTGACGAAACACCGATGGATAAAAATGCAGACCTTGTTATTCACGACAAGGTTGGTGAGGTTTTATCAAAAATAAAGGTATAAAATTATGAAACCTATAGGAAAAATATATACGCCCTTGCCCGAAAAATTCGGCGCACCTCGCCAAAGCGGTCTTGTTGAGGAGCTTGAGGGCAAAATAATTCTTGATTCTCCGTATAATGTTAAGGAAGCATTTGACGGGATAGAGGAATTTTCTCACCTTTGGATTTTATGGCAGTTTTCAGACAGTATAAGAGATGAATTTTCACCGACTGTAAGGCCTCCGAGGCTTGGAGGAGAAAAAAGAAAAGGCGTTTTTGCCACTCGTTCACCGTTTAGACCTAACAATATCGGCTTATCGTGCGTAAAGCTGATTAAGGTTGAACAAACGAAAGAGCACGGCACAGTGCTTACGGTAGGCGGAGTTGATATGAAAAGCGGCACTCCGATTTATGACATTAAGCCTTATATAAAATATGCCGACTGCCGTCCCGAAGCAAAAAGCAGCTTTGCAGACGTGCACGAAGCAGACAGGCTTGAAATTGAAATAAGCGACAATATAAAGTCGCTTATACCAAGTGATAAAATTGGCGCACTAACAGGCATTTTAAGTTGCGACCCACGTCCTGCCTACCAAAATGATTCTACCAGAATTTACGGCATTTCATTTGATAATATGAACGTGAAATTTAAGGTTGACGGGGATAAATTAACAGTATTAGAAATTGAAAAATAAAAACGG
Source organism: Eubacterium sp. CAG:251 (assembly GCA_000436835.1). Lineage (GTDB taxonomy): Bacteria > Bacillota > Clostridia > Oscillospirales > Acutalibacteraceae > Eubacterium_R. The sequence goes on along the minus strand of FR889135.1, from coordinate 5,783 downwards.
GCGATCGATGATCGCCCCTACGAAAATCAAATTATACGATAACCGTAGGGGCGAACACTGTTCGCCCGTTAATTTTATTATTGTGCATTCGGTGTAAGAACTACTGTTGTTACACTCTTTGCAGGAATTGAAACAGCCACATTTGTGTTGCCGCTTTGATATTTTTCAAGGTCACGGCTTTCATCTGTTACATAAGTTTCAAACTTCTTATAATCCGATGATGAGAACTTTGTATATTCGTTTGTGTCCGAATTGTTGATATAAACTACTACAACTGTTCCGTCAGGATTTTGATAAGCGGTCTGCTCAATGTAATTATTCTTATCGGTGCGTGTTGTTTTGCCGTCTTTCCAAGAATAAGTTGTATTTGTCACAAGATTTTTGGCAAAGTTTGAGCCTGTTGAAACAGAAACTCTCTTTGCGCCGTCCTCAATAAATCTTGCGTAGTTACCCATTACCCAAAGACGCTTTGAGGTTTGAACATCGTTGTGATTTTCCTTATTAACATAAATAAGTGCATCGGGATATACACCCGGACCGATAGCTACCCACCAATCCCATTCAACAGCGTTGAGAATGGTTAAATCCTGATGCATAATATCTGCAAGAGCAAGACCGTATTCGATACCGAGACCGTTGGTTGTGCCCTCTTTTTGAATAAGACCGTAAACGCCTGAATTGCCGTCATTTGTCATCTGACAATATTCTGTGCAACGTACCTTTTTAACAGCGTTGTAATTATTAGTAAGCGCATTGCCTGCAAGTGTGCTTGCAACCTTTTCCCTGTCACTTGTTGATGCCCAATAGGAGTGTGTACCGAGAGAGTCAACGTAATCTCTGATATTAGAGTTATTTTTGCCGTAATTGTTAGGGTACAAACTTGATGATGAGAACATATTATTAAGAAAACCGTTGAAATATGTTGAGTGATTAAGCTGAGCACATTCCCAAACGTCGACACCGACTCTGCCGTTAAGCTTTTCGCTCTTTTTAATGGCAGGAATCATTGCGTTATTATAGAAATCTCTTGCCGCAGTATCCTCCCAATGAGAACCCTCCTGTCCGGCGTTACCGTTTGTATCGGCTGCCCAAGCCCATTCAGGCTCGTTAATAGGCGAAACCTCTGTTACATTATAACCCTCGTCAATGAAATGCTCCGAACACTTAACAACGAATTGGGCAAATGCGTCATAATTGCTTGAATCAAGGTTAGAATTAGCGCCGTTTGAGCAATATGCCTTACCGTTTTTCGTAAGCCAAACAGGAGCGGAGTTAGAGAAAAGTGTAACCTTTAAATCCTTGTTAGCCTTTTGAGCAGAGGCAAGCGCTTTTTGAGCATTAGCGTCACGGCTCCAATCGTATGTGCCGTCCTTCTGCAAAAAGCCTTGCGTTCTTCTGTCAACATCTGTAATATGTGTATCATCCTGCGACCCTGTACCGAGGTTATAGCGATAAATATCAAGACCTGCGCCCTTTTCCTTGCTGTAAAGAAGCTCCATAATCTCGTCTAAATTTTCCCAGCCGCCGACATACTGTGCCCACCAAGCGGCAGAAGCGCCGAAGCCCTCAATTGTTTGGTAAGTTGTTGAAGTATCGATAGTTGTTTGCTTATTTGTTGTATCAATATTATTAATTATCTTGCTAAGCATACTGTAATCCTTAGCATTGATAAAGCCGTTATAGTTAAGGTCATATTTACCGTCATAATTTGACTGAGTATAAGCCGCAGCCTTATCGTCTGTTGTTATTGCGTCCTTAAAGCTTGAAACAAGAGTGAGTGCGTCAAGCTGAAGATTTGTTTTACCGCAGACACTGCATTTATAAACAATGCTCGGACCGTTTGTGCCGGTATATTCATACTTATGACCTGTAACGTCTGTATAATTAGACTTAACCTCGTCTGTATCGCAATCAGTACAATAGGTTAAATCATATCCCTTTTCAACGCAGGTAGGCGCAACTGTTTTAGTTACATAATTATGCTTATCGTCAAGGCAGTAATAATGCCAATCGTAACCCTTAGCCTGACCCTCTTTTACATAATCACGAACACCTGAATTTGCAATACCGAAAAAGCGTGCATACGAGCCTGAGCCGTTTTGGAAAGCATTATCGCCGATAGTGATTTTATTGCCTAAAAATCTGTTGTAATTAAAGTTTGCATTGTAAAAAGCGTTGCTTCCTATTTCGGTGCAATTTGACGGAATATTTACCCAAAATGTTGAATTAACCAAATTTTGAAAAGCACCGTTCATAATTGTAAAATTACCGTTTGTGCCGGAAAAATCAAGTTCGTTAATAAATGCGGAGTAAACGCTCCAAGGGTTAGAGGTCATATCGCCGCTGCCCAAAACGCTTAACTTCTTGTTTTGTGCATCATATTTATAGCTTAAAGCCGTGCCGCAAAAGCCGTTTACATTTTGGAATGAAAGCGCACTTGTCGCATTAACAAGAGAACTTGCACCAACGAGTTTACAGCTTGACGAAACGCCTGTAAGAGCTGAGCTTGCAACAGACGAGAGATTACCGCTTGTCCAAACAATGCCCTTAAGCTTTGAACAGCCGTTAAAAGCATTAACGTCCATACCCGTATGGCCGTTGCCAACGTAAACCTGCTCTAACGAAGTACAGCCCTTAAATGTACCGTTGGGGATTTTGCCCTTATAGTTATCGGTATTATTGGTTGACGGGAGCGAAACATACTTAAGCGAAGTACAGTCAAGGAAAAGTTCACTATAATAGTAAGTCGCATTTTCAGGAAGATTAATACTTTGAAGTGAAGTACAGCCCCTGAAGAGGTCATCACCCAAGGTATCAAGAGTTGAAGAATTAAAATTAACCGTAGTCAAATTAGTACAATCGTAAAACCAATATGAGCCGACTTGAATAACTCCCTCTTCAACATTAACCGTTTTAATTGATTTACGGTCATTATACCAAGGCTGATTGTTTCCGCCAAAAAATTGATATTTTGAATAATCGGCACCTCTGCCGTTACCGTTTTTTGTAATAGTAAAAACGCCTGTTGATTTATCAAGATTCCAGTTTACACCGCCTGATGTTCCGCTTGTTGCGGCATAAGCATTTATTTCAAGCCCTGCAAAAACAGATAAAACAAGCACAAGGCTCAAAAATATTGACAATATCTTTTTAAATTTCATATACGATATTACCTCTTTTCAAATTTCGCCATTATTATAAATAAAAGTTATATAATATTCAATAGATTTATAAAAAGTTTACATTTAAAAATACAAAAAAAGAGGCGAACAATGTTCGCCTCTACGATTATACAATTTATTTAATTTCGCAAATCCAGCCTTCAGGCGCTTCAATCTCACCCATTTGGATACCTGTAAGAGTTTCATAAAGCTTCTTGGTTACAGGGCCCATTTCCTCCATACCGGATGGGAAGCAAATCTCCTCACCGTGGTTTACAATCTTGCCGACAGGAGAAATAACAGCTGCAGTACCACAAAGGCCGCACTCTGCAAAATCCTTAACCTCGTCAAAATAAACCTCTCTCTGTTCAACCTTAAGGCCAAGATACTTCTCAGCAACAATCATAAGTGAACGACGGGTGATTGACGGTAAAATAGAATCTGACTTAGGAGTAACAACAGTGCCGTCCTTAGTTACAAAAAGGAAGTTAGCGCCGCCTGTTTCCTCAACCTTTGTTCTTGTTGCAGGGTCGAGATACATATTTTCGTCAAAGCCATGCTCATGAGCATCAACAATGTTATGAAGTGACATAGCATAGTTAAGACCTGCTTTAATATTACCTGTACCGTGAGGTGCGGCACGGTCAACGTCAGATACACGGATAGTGATAGGCTTTGCGCCGCCCTTGAAATAAGGACCTACCGGAGTACAGAACATTCTAAACTCATACTCATCTGCAGGTTTAACACCGATAACAGGATTAACACCGAAAACATACGGACGAATATAGAGAGTAGCACCGCTGCCAAAAGGAGGAACCCAAGCCTCATTAGCCTTTACAACCTCTTTAACAGCTCTTAAAAACATTTCTTCAGGAATAACCGGAATTTGAAGTCCACGGCAAGAATCTGCGATACGGCTTGCATTAAGGTCAGGGCGGAAGCAAACAGTTCTACCGTCCTTAGTTGTATATGCTTTAAGACCCTCAAAGCAAGTTTGTGCATACTGAAGTACACCGGCACATTCGTTAAGTGTAATCGTATCGTCCTCAACAAGCTGACCTTCGTCCCACTTGCCGTTCTTGTAGTGAGCTACAAAACGTTTGTCAGTCTTAACATAGCCAAAGCCAAGGCTTGACCAATCAATATCTTTCTTTTGCATTTTTAAACATCTCCTATATTTACGGCAAAAGCTTTTACCCAATGCCTATGAAATTTATAATTATAATAATACTATAAAAAATATTATAGCACGTTAATTTCATTTTTCAATACTAATAAAGCAAAAAATTACGTTATCTCTCCCTACCGTCTGCTATTACCTCATTTTTATCCATATTGATGTCTATATTTTCTTTTTTCTTCAATGAAAAGCTTTCTAAAATATTCTTATATGTCTGGGTTTTTTGAGACAAATACTCCTTTGTGAAATCCGCTATAACTTTTTTCAAAATTTGCTTAAATTTCGTTTTATGTTCGTCATCAAGAGTTGTAATAGAGTCAATCAAACCGAACACTTTTATGATATCAAGCTCCTTGATATCATAAAAATCCTCAATGCCTATATTCTCGGCAACATATTCAAGTGTATCAAAGAAAAGTTGAAGTTCCTCGTCGGAGATATAATCAATCAGTTCATTTATATAATCACTTACGAAATCGCTTGTACGGTCATATTTTTCCTCATATTTAAAACGGTCACCGTCAACCTCCCAAGAAGATACCTGATGCTGCTTAAGACCTGAATTTTCACTGTGAACAATAGCAGGCTCGGTATCATGAAAAAGCATTCTGCCGATAATTGAGCCTTGCGGGGTAAAGAAATGAATTTTATCTTTAATCTGACAATAATCGTATCTGTCAAAAAAATATTTCGGAAAGCCCGGCGCATCGTCCTCGTAAACCGCCTTAAGCCTTTTTTTGAGCGAATTTGAGCAATTAACTGCGGCAAAAACGGCAAGATTCCCGCCCTTTGAATGACCGCAGAGAATTATATCGCCCGAATGGCGCATACACGTTTCCTGAAAATAATACAAAGCCTCGATTTGCGCAGGAACGGGAAACATATAGGAAAGCATTGCCGACTCCTTAACGCCCGTAACCGTAACGTCGGTTCCTCTGAATGCAACAACGTCGCACCCATCATCAAGAAGAAAATGGATTGCTGAAAATTGCTTGTCGATATCGTCGCTTACATTATTAATATAATCACACAAAATAATGTTTTGAAACCTCTTTGCCATACTGCAACGCCTGAGCAAATCGGCACTTTTTGCACTGATTGCAATAAGCTCGTCAATCTCCTGCTGAGTATACATTGCAAAAAACAGCTTTGCGCCCTTTAACAGCGACACACTCTGCTTATCTGCAATATTTTTAAAATCCGTATACGCAAGCTGTGAAAATATAAGATTATCTATTTCATTAAAAGGCTTTTCTTTAAATGAATAATTACCGTATTCCTCTATATAATCAAGCATATTTTTCACGCTACCAACTCCTTTTGCTTTCTATATTATATCAAAACAAAGCAATATTGTCACTTTCAAAATAACTTTTTTACAAATATATAAATCAGTATAAATTCTGTTGAATGAATAAACTAAATATGATATTATATTT
>FR889134.1 GCA_000436835.1 Eubacterium sp. CAG:251 | reverse complement strand
TAGGTTTATTTATTTTATTCGGCGCGGTTTAGCCGCTTTATCGACAGTCTTTTTTATAACTTATTTTCTTCCTCATATTCCTTTGAGTATTCAACGTTTTGCGTGTCGGGGATAGGTACTCCCATTTCCGTTTTTCTGTCAGGTTGAACGGTTGGATTTGTTATGGAAGTTAAATATTTATTCGTCAAATCCGTATCTTTGCTTAATTGATATTTTTTCTTGTATTTTTCACCTTTCATAAACTCACCTCTAAGGCTATTGTTTACAAAAGTTCGCTGATTATTAAATTAGAAACAAGCATTCCCTCGCTTGTAAGCGCAATTTTGTTTTCGCTTTCTTTCATAAGCCCCATTTTTACAAAGCGTGAAAAGTCTTTTTTTATAAGCGATTTATCAATTCCGCAATTTAGCCTTAAGCCGAGCATAATTCGTTCTTCCTCAATATCAACCTCTCCTTCACCTTTAAGCGACCAATCGGTATCATAATAAAATCTTTTGCCGTGCCAAAGGGAGTGTGCGCTTTTGCCTAAGCCTAAATAATCGTCTAAAATCCAATATTTTGTATTGTGTTTACTTTCAAACGACGGCTTGGAAAAATTGCTTATTTCATATTGATTAAAGCCGAGAGCTTCAAGGGATTTTATTGTTTTTAAATACATTTCGCAAACTGTGTCCTCGTCGGGAAGTGCGAGCCTGTCCTTTAGGTCAAAAAATCTTGTGCCTTTTTCAATTTTAAGCATATATGCGCTTATGTGGGTAACGTTCATTTTGTCGATAAATTCAAAAGTTTCATCAAGAGAGGAGAGAGTTTGCTTGGGAGTGCCGAGCATAACGTCAAGGCTTATGTTACTTATTCCTGCTTTTTTAGCATCATTAACAGCCTTTGCAACTTCCGTTTGCCCTGCGCTTCTTCCAAGTGCAAAGCGTTCTTCGTTTCTTGCGCTTTGCATACCTATGCTCACTCTGTTTATTCCGCATTTTGCATAGGCGTAAAAATCTTTTTCAAGGTTTTTTGACGGGTTACATTCAATCGTTATTTCGGAATTTTTATCTATATCAAAACGATTTTTTGCAGATGTCAAAATTTTGGCGATTAATTCACTTTCTAAAATCGACGGAGTACCGCCGCCGAAATAAGCCGTGTCAAATTCGCCTGAATAATCAGCCATTGTTTTGATTAATTCGTCGGCGTATTTTTCGCTGAGCGCCTTGTCATATTTTACGCTGTAAAAATCGCAATAAGGACATTTCAATTTGCAAAAAGGGATATGAATATATAAACCTGCTTTGTTGTTCATCTAATCACCTAAAAAATATGGGCAAGCACTGCTCGCCCATAAAATATTTTTGTATAAAATTTATTCGTCTGCCTCTGTTGAAAGAAGAACACGGTCGTTGTCAAATTCTTCTCCGCCGGAGGTAACCTTAAATTTTGCAAGAAGGTCAGCGGTAGTAAGATTTTTCTTTTCCTCGCCCGATACGTCATAAATAATTTTGCCCTCGTTCATCATAATAAGACGATTGCCTATATTTATAGCGTCCTTCATATTGTGAGTAATCATAATTGTTGTAAGATTATCCCTTGCAACAATTTTTTCCGTAAGGTCAAGCACCTTTTTAGCTGTCTTAGGGTCAAGTGCTGCCGTGTGTTCATCAAGGAGCAAAATTTTAGGCTTTTTAAGGGTTGCCATAAGAAGCGTAACAGCCTGCCTTTGACCGCCCGAAAGAAGTCCTACTTTAGATGTAAGCCTTGTTTCAAGTCCTAAATCAAGGCTTTTAAGAACTTCAACATATTCTTCTTTTTCTTTTTTTGTAACGCCAAATGCCAAGCCTCTGTGATTGCCTCTTCTCTTTGCAAGAGCAAGATTTTCAAGAATTTGCATATCGGCGGCTGTACCGTTCATAGGGTCTTGGAAAACTCTGCCGATATATTTAGCTCTTTTATGCTCAGGAAGCTTTGTAACGTCAATGCCGTCAACCGTAATAGTTCCGCAATCAACGGGGTAAACACCTGCAATCATATTAAGCATAGTTGATTTGCCTGCGCCGTTACCTCCGATAACCGTTACGAAATCGCCTTCGTTGAGAACTAAATCAATGCCACGAAGAGCCTTTTTTTCATTAATTGTGTTAGGATTAAACGTTTTATAAACATTTTTAATTTCAAGCATTATTTGTTGCCCTCCTTTATCTTGATATGCTTTTGAGCATATTGCCCTTTAAGATAAGGAATACCGAGGAATACGGCAACAATAGCAGCGGTAAGAAGCTTGAGGTCATCGGTATTAAGACCGAGGCTGATAACAAACTGCATTACTACATAGTAAATAATTCCGCCGAATGCAACTGCAAGAAGCCTGAGCGCAAAGTTTTTAAATATTTTGCCAAAGATAACCTCGCCTATAATAACTGCGGCAAGACCGATAACGATAGCGCCTCTGCCCATATTGACGTCTGCGAAGCCCTGATATTGCGAAAGAAGCCCGCCTGCAAGAGCAACAAGACCGTTTGAAAGTACAAGCGCAACAATTTTTGTTAAATTAATATTGATACCGTTTGCACGAGCCATATTTTGGTTACAGCCGGTAGCACGGATTGAATGACCAAGCTCGGTATCAAAAAACCAATAAAGAATTGCGATAATGGCAACAACAAAGATTGCTACTATAATAATAGCCTTCGTAATATCGGTCATACTTGCAAGCACGTGATATTTATAAATTGAAAGCGCCTGATTTGATTTGCCGAGTATTCTTAAATTTATTGAATAAAGTGCAAGCTGAGTTAAAATACCTGCAAGAATAGGCGGTATGCCGAGTAGGGTGTTAAGCACGCCTGTAACAAGACCTGCCATACAGCCTGCAAGAAAAGCAAACAAAAGCGCAACCCAAACATTCATTCCGTTCATCATTGATATAACTAAAACCGCACCGCCTGTTGCAAGCGTGCCGTCGACAGTTAGGTCGGCAAAATCAAGCACTCTAAAAGTGATGTAAACGCCGATTGCCATTATGCCCCAAATAAGACCGAGTCCTACTGCACCGGGAATGGCACTGATAAAAGCTCCCATAATTTTATATACCTTTCAATTAAAAGTAATTTAAAGAGCAACAAGTAGAAACTCATTGCTCTTTATTAATTTGACACTATTATACTTTAAACCGTTAAATTAGTCAATAGGCTGTTAGTTATTTTGCGTTGCTGAAATTATATGCTTCGTAATTATCCGGAACGTTAGCCTTGAATGCCTTTGCCTGATCCTCGTTGTAGTAGTATGTAAGCTCGTCTGACTGCTGAACGTTCATTGTTGCAGGGTCTGTACCCTTTGTAAGAATTTCATATGCCATTGCGCCGGCTTTTTGACCGAGGTTGTAGAATGAAATTGAAAGAGTTGCAACTGCGTTTGTTGATTTGAAGATACCTTCCTCACCTGCAATGATAGGTGTTTTTGCAGCCTTGCATGCTGCGTCAATTACACTGCCGTTATCAGCTGCCGTGTTATCTGTAGGAACGTAAATAACGTCTGATTCGCTTGCAGCTTTTTTAGCAACTGTTGCAATGTCGTTTGAGTCTGCAAATGAATAGAATGTGCAGCTGACACCTTTCTCTTCAAGTGCTTTTTTAACACCGTCAACCTGATACTGCGAGTTAGCCTCTGCTGAACAGTAGAGTGCGCCTACCTTCTTTGTGTTAGGGAAAAGGTCAAGAATCATCTGTGCCTGGTCTGCAAGAGGAGCAAGGTCAGATGTACCCGTAATGTTAATTCCTGTCGGGTCTGTAGGATTCATTTTAATGTCAAGCGCTGTTCCGTAATCGGTTACGGCTGTTCCGACTACAGGAGTTTTGCTTGCAGCTGTTGCTGTAGCGGCAGCCTGAAGCGCCGGTGTTGCGTTTGCTAAAATAAGGTCGTAATTTGATGATACAAATTTATTTACGATTGTAGCGCAGTTTGCAGAATCGTTGGATGCGTTTTGATAGTCAAAGTTGATTGTCTTTCCGTCAGCCTTTGCAAGCTCGCTGAGCTTATCCTTAAATCCTTTTGTTGCGCTGTCAAGTGCGGTATGCTGTGTAAGCTGGCAAATACCTACATTATATGTATTTTTATTTGTTGTATCGCTTTTTCCTGAATTTGATGAGCAACCTGCAAATACACTGCCGACCATGAGTGCCGAAAGTGCTACAGCCGCAATTTTTTTAACTGTCTTGTTCATAAAATATTTTTCCTCTCTGATTCGAAATACTTTAGCACCTAAAAGTGTTAAAGTTTATGTTGATAGTTTAGCACCTAAAAGCGCTAAAGTCAATAGGGAGAATGTTTTTTGTTCAAGTGTAACAAAAAAGAGGCAGCATTTTAGTGCATAGTGCATAGTTGCCTTTTAAAATAAAAAAGCAGCATCAAATTTTGATACTGCTTTTGGCATCCCGGAAGGGAGTCGAACCCCTGACCTTTCGCTTAGGAGCGACCTCGAAACTCAGTTGGGGGAGTCACTTTCTATACCCGATAATCCAGTATTTTCAAGTTTTTTTCGCACTTTGAGTGTTAAACTGTGTTACGAAATTACTGCTAATTTTACGCCGTTTTCGACCGTTTCATTAGATGGAAATTAGCAAGGGAGTTCGGATTTAGGGAAACGGTTATATTCCCACAAGATGCCTTTGTTTAATCGCTTGTACCTCGGTCTGTTACCGAGTTTTATTTATTTTACTCACTTCGCTAAATTGGAATTTGACGGTATTACAACAACTTTATCTCATTGGCAATCATAGCCACGGTTTTGGCGTTGGTATCAATTTTAATGGTATTGAGTGCTTGATACATCGGTATTCTTGCTATGCTTCGCTCAATTATATCTTCAGAACGGATACCTCTTTCTACATCCATTGTCAATCTTTCACACAGAGTCTTTTCATCCGCTACAAGCGAGACGCATTTCACCTTACAGTTCTGTATATCCAGCTTCTCAAGTATGGAATTGATAATACTCTGCTCGTGCATCACCCAACAAAAAATGATATTCTCGTATGCGGAACACTTCAGAAAATTATTGAGTAAATAACAAATATTATTTGTAACCATTGCTTTTGTTTCATCGGTTACTTGGAATGGACTTGCATCCCAGCACCAATCTCCGTCAAGAAATACGCTATTCGGCAAATCCTGTTTGAGCTGTTGACACACAGTTGTTTTTCCAATTCCCATGGTGCCACCGACCATATATAAAGTTTTCATCATTTGCACCTACAAATTCTTATTTAGCTAACTGATTATACCACATAAATATGAAAAATTCTACACATTAAAGCGAAAAGAAAACGGCAAGACCATTTTGTGATCTTGCCGTTGTGCTTCAACTTGTAGTTAATACTTGAATGTCGCAAGTTATGGAAAACTACGGGCAATAGGTCGCTGTCTTTGATTAGTTTCTGCAATGCACGGGTGATGATTTGGCTCTCCATCGGTCTGCCATGTGCATTACAGAATACGAGGTTAAAATCTTGGAACTCGTCACCGAACAGTTCCTTGTATTCCTGAATTTCCTAATAACGTTCTTTGAGCATTTCTGCCACCGTCTTAGGTAGGAATAGCTTTTACATCGTGTAGCCAGTCTCTTTTTGTGTTTAGGTATATTTTATTTTGAGTTTTCTTTTTTTGGCTGTTATTATCTTGCAAAGAATATCGTCAACCCTGTCGGTGTATCTGCCTTGTCTGTTAGCAGAGGCCGAATTTGCTGATGAAAATTTGTGATTTTCTCGTTTCTTTTGTTTCTTTGCAAAAATAAAAAAAGCAGCATCAAATTTTGATACTGCTTTTTGGCGTCCCGGAAGGGAGATATTATTTTACCGAAACATTCAACTTACGCAAATCCGTAGAAACAAGCTTGATTTCAGGCTCAAATTTTACATTACCCTTATTATTTACAACAACATCAACATTTTCGTTATCGCAATTCACATCAAACTCTAATTTTACGCAGTTGTTTTTTAAGTATTCAAAGGACTCGCCGTCATCATTAAAATAATGGGCTGTAAATTTGCCGTTTTTAACAGGATAAACGGTAAAAACGACTTTTTCTGCGGATTTGTATGAGCACTCGCCCTCATCAACGGGAAAAACAGAGCCGCAACGAATAAAATAAGGCACAGGCTTATCTGACGGCAAATCGACCTTTACCGTGCTTGCGCCGCAATAAAGCTTTCCTGTTTCGTTCAGATACCAATCGTCGCCCTTTGGCAAGTAAACAGATACCTGAGTTACACCCTCGTCAAGCACGCACTTTGCCAAAACATCTCTGCCAAGCATAAACGCATCGGTATTTACGTCAATATTTTCATCATTGTAATAAATATAAGGCGGAGCTTGCATGGGGACATCATTTTCCACGCTGTTATAAGCACAATTATATAAATAAGGTATCAGGCTTTTGCGTTGTCTTAAAATCGCCTTTGCGCCGCACAAGCCGCTTTCATAGCTCCACGGCATGGTAGCAGAGCCGTCGCCGTTCCAAGAATGAATTGTAAAGCGTGGCTCAAAAACGCCGTGCTGCATCCATCTTAAAAGCAATTCTTCGCAAGGCATTTCACCTGAAAAGCCTCCCAAATCGTGACCGTAAAAATAAAAGCCTGAAAGGGACATTGTCATTCCCACATAATGGCAAAAACGCAAATCGTGAAACGAAGTAAAATTATCGCCGGACCAGGTTTGCGCCAAGCGTCTTACACCGCTGTTTCCGCTTCTCGTAGATAAAAACGGACGCTTTTCGGGATATTTTTTCATTTGCGCCTTGTACGAAGATAATACCATTAAATAAGTTAATATCGGACGAATTCTGCACGCAGAAACTTTTTCGCCAAAGCCTGCGGCAACAGCGTCGGTTGCCTTAATATCAAACTCGTTATTATCATTCCATGTAGCATCAATTCCGAAATCAAGCAGCTTTTCGGTTACCTGACTGCCCCAAAAATCGAAGGCGTCGGAATTTGTAAAGTCCAAATAACTGCCCACACCGTCCCAAAACTGCGTTACATAGGGTGTTCCATCTGCATTTTTAACAAAAAATCCTTTTTCCGCCAACTCATCATACATTGGATGCGAGGTCAAAAAAGCAGGCTTGATATTCGGAATTAAATGTATTCCTGCATTATTGTAATCGGCAACGAATTTTTCAGGATTGGGGAATTTATCGTAATTCCAATTAAAAACGCAACGCAAATTCCCTATTGAAGTATATCCCGATGAAAGATAAAATCCGCCGCAGCTCAAATCAAGGTCTTTAATTTTATCCAAAAAGCCCTGCATCTGATTTTGTGCGTCAGGCGCATCGGTATATGCCATTGTACTGCCGCAATAATCGAAGCTCCACTTAGGCGGAAAAGCCTGCTTGCCGCACAAGCGAGCATATTGCTGTAAAACAGAAAGCTTGCTTCCGAAAAAAACATAATAAACCAAGCAATCGTCATCCGTCTTAAAATACTTGAAATGGCAGTAATAATTATTGATTTCCCTGCCCAAATCAACAAAAGAGGTGTCTGTTGTATCGTAATAAATACCGTAGTCACCAACAGAATTTTCGCAAATATAAAACGGAACGTGCTTGTACAGAGGATCTGTTTTTTCTGCGTCAAAGCCCATACTGTCCGCCGTTTCAACACGGTAAACCTGACCTGCTTTATTTATCAGGCCGCTTTTGTCGCCAAGTCCGAAAATATGCTCGTCATCTTCTCTGGTAATATAATGATAAGACCCGTTGCCGAATTCGCCTTCAAAATTATAGGCGAGTGGCGCTCTGTCTGCGAACAAAAGCTCTGACTCTTTACAGTAAGACAAAATAAAATTATTCAAATCGAGGTCAACGGTAACGCCGCAATCAAGAACAAATTTTTCTTTATTTTCAAATTTTTCAACAATAGGCGCAACACAGTCAAATCCGTCCACGGATAATCTGCTTCTGCCGAGAGAGGATAGGTTATTATTCGGATTTACGGTAAAGGTCGGCAGCATTTCGGCGTTATCGTTAAAAACAGCCACACGCAAAGCACTGCCGCTTATGAAATCAATGTTGATATTAACGTTATCGCACTTATATTCACGGTGCGTTTCGTTTTCGTTTGTAAGCTTAAAAATATGATTAAATCTCATTATATTGATGCTCCGCCGATAAATGTATTTTTCAAAAGTTGTGGGATGTTCCAATGTGCCGGCCTTGTGTTTTCACAAAAAGTCATAACCTTAGCCGTGCCGGGCTTCCACACCGGTATTTCATTGCAATTGGGATTTCCGTTTTTTGCAAAAGCAATAAAGGATTTTGCAAGCTGATTTGAAATTTTATAATCAACAGCCTCAAAAGGCCGCCAATTTTTATCAAGAGTTGAAAAAGCATAAAGCAAATCGCTTGAATGCCAAGCACCCTTTTCATCGCCCGGCAAGCTGCGTGCAAAATAATAAATATAGCAATCGCTGTTTTTATCACAAGAAACCCATTTTTTATCGATAGCCTGCAAAACGGCAGGCACCATATCATTTTTTGTAATACCTATAATTTTAGGCATTTGAGGAATTGTCCTGTTGTTAAAATTTGACTGTGTAATTATTTTTCCGTCGCAAACCGGCAGGGTGTAAAGCATACTTTTGAGCTTATCCTCCTTGCACGCCTTATCCCAAGCACGATAAAGCACCTCTTTATCCGCTTTTTTCAACTCGGCTATACTTTTAACTCCTGCATTTTCAATAATATTATCCCAAAAAGCTCTTGTTTTTTCAGGGGTCAGGGGTTTTGCGAGGAAACGCTGTAAACCGCCGCCGCTCATCATTATCGCTGCGGAAAACCAACCTTTGCAAAGCGGATTTGAAAGATGAATGTCAACGCTCATAGCCCCTGCGCTTTGACCTGAAAGCACAATATTATTCGGGTTTCCGCCGAAAGCTTCAATATTTTCCCTAACCCATTTAATTGCGGCATATTGGTCAAAAAGTCCGAAATTACCGCAAACTCCGTTTTCATCGGTTAAATCAGGGTGTGAGCAAAAGCCGAAGGCATTAAGCCTGTAATTCATCGCAACGAAAATCACGCCGTTTTTTGCAAAATTTTCGCCGTTGATATGCGCCTCGTTTGAGCTTCCGCCTGTAAAGCTGCCGCCGTGAATAAAAATTAAAACAGGACAGTTTTTAGCCTCTTTAGGCACATATATATTCAAAAATTGGCAATCCTCGCTGTATGTAAACGCTAAACCGTCTCTGAATTCATAATGATAAAACGGGTTAACTGTTGCATCATCATCAAACCCACGGTGCTGATATGAGCATTCCTTAAAGCAAGTTGCATCAAAAACACCCTGCCACTTTTCAATCACCTGAGGATATTCCCAACGCTTGGCATTTGCGTACTTTATGCCCCTGAATTCAAGGCAGTTTTCGCCGTCTATGCCTTGAATTTTTCCGCATTTTGTTTGCAATTCGACTGTTTTCATAAAATTATGCCCCTAAGTATATCAATCGTTTTTATTGCCGTAAAGCTGCTTGTGTAAATTCTCGATTTCAGATTTGCCCAGCTTGTAGCAAAAAGTCGTCAAAATAAACATAAGCAAAAGAATAACCGACGGTACTATTGTTGCCGCATCAAACATTTTCGTTAAAACCTGCTGTGATTGTACGGCTTGCGTGCCTTTGTAGCCGATAGCCCCAAGCACTGCCGGAACGCCTGCACCTGCGGCTGTTTGACCTAATTTGCGTACAAAAGAATAAATACTGTAGGTTGTACCCTCTTCACGTCTGCCTGATAAAAGCTCCTGATAATCCGTAACATCCATAACAAGCGCCCAAACCTCAAGCACAAGGAAGGTTTGACCTGCACCCGAAAGGAACACGAGTACGAGGAAAACATAAGGATTGTGAGCAAACGGGGTAAAACGCAAAAGGAACATCAATGCGCTGATGACAAAGGCAAAGCCCAAGCCTGCGCCGCAAATTTCCTTTTTGCCGAATTTTCTGATAAGCTTACCCATAAACGGTAAAAACAACGCCATAGGCAAATAGGTGCATATGGTAACAATGCTGTAAAGACCCGGCTTCTCAAAGTAATTTTTGAAAAGATAATTATAAAACGTTTGTGTGTACATTTGAAAACAGATAAGAAACATAGATATAAAGCAAAGCACAACAAACGGCTTGTTTTTAGCAAGGACTTTGATGGTTTTCAGCAAATTATAATCGCTTGTTTTTTGAGTCGGCGGAAGCTGAATTCGCTCTTTTGTCAATCTAAAGTGGATAATAAAAAGAACGATCGTTAAAACCGAAATTGCACCTACGCACAATGAAAGCTTGTTCCCGTCAAGCACCTTTGACGAACTGCCGTCGGCATTGATTACAGTCGTGAAAACAACAAGCGGCATAAGAATTTGCGCCGGCAAGCCGCCGATTCCCGCACCGACAGAGCGCCACATTGAAAGAGATGAGCGTTCAACCTCGTCATCAGTAATGGCACTTGCCAATGAGCCGTAAGGGATATTGACGCCGGTATACATCATTCCGTAGAAAATATATGTTATGTAAGCATAGATTAAGTATTGACTGTTTGACAATCCGGGGATTTTAAAAAACATCAAAAACGCACCCACGGCAAGCGGAAAAGAAGCCCCTAAAATATAGGGTCTGAATCTGCCGTGCTTTGTCGGCTTTCTTGAGTCTATAAACGAACCCCACATAGGGTCATTTACAGCGTCCCAAATTCTGGCAACAAGCATTAAGATTGTTATGCTTGCGGCTGAAATGCCCAAAATATCGGTATAAAACATTGTTAAATACGAAGAAACAAGACTAAACGAGAGTATTCCGCCCATATCGCCCAAAGCATAACCAAACTTATCCTTAAATTTAATTCCGTGCGTTTCCATGAACAGCCCCCTTGACCAAATTGTTAAAATTAGACAATAATATTATACATCGCTCGCTTTTATTGTCAATAATTACAAATAAATTTGTTGACCGATTATGAAAATTTGTGATTTTTCCGTTCTTGCTGTTCCTTCGTAAAAAAGAAAAAACGCCGGAAGCCCTTGATTTTACTGGGTTTTCCGAAATTTTAGTGTTAATAATTTCTCTTATGAAATCTGCTGATTTTACGCCGTTTTTTCCCTTCATTTTAGCAAGGTATTAGCAAATGCAAAGATTTTTGGGGGACATCATTCAGTTAATCTGATACTCGTTGCGAGTGCTAAATCGCCGTAGCACTTTTTCGTTATTTTCGAGTATCTTATCAAATTCGTGTTTTTATTAGTTTCGTTGCAAGCGTGATACCCAAG
>FR889133.1 GCA_000436835.1 Eubacterium sp. CAG:251 | reverse complement strand
TTTATAAACAAAATGTGTTAAGTTTAGCCTTTCGGCAACGAGTGGGAGTGAGAAATCAACAAGGTTGATTTCGAGACCGTTGCTCCAAATCTATGATTTGGGAGAAACAGTCCGGTGGACTGTTTCGTAGCAACTTGATAATAAATTAAAATGCCTTATTTATAAGGCTTCGAGAGTTTTGCAACTTCAAATGGCAACATTTTGGCAACAATATAATATTCACAAAAGATTAAGAGCTATCAGATTTTGAAAGTCTGATAGCTCTTATTATATTTAATATATAATTAAATTAGAAATTAATTAAATTAGAAATCGCCAATTGAAAAAATAATCTTTCTAGCTTTAAATTGCTATTTCAATAATAAATTCCAACTAAAAAACTCATTAAGTAACAAATAATATTTATATCAAATTTATCTAAAACATTTATATAAAACTTAATAATCAATTATTTGTTTGTTTTTTTGGAAGTGTTACAAGCATTACTGTTCCATTTTTGTCGCTTTTTTCAGCTTTTACCGTACCGTTGTGCAAAAGTACAATTTCCCATACAAGTGATAGTCCAAGACCTACACCGCCGTATGCTCTGCTACGAGATTTATCAACACGGAAAAATGGTTGAAAGATACTTTCTCTGTACTGCTCAGGTATACCATAACCGTTATCTTTAACTCGTATATAAAGCTGATTATTCTTTTCGTCAACAGTTATAATTACAGAAGCGTTTTCTCTGTTGTAGCGTATTGCGTTTTCAGTTAAATTAAATAATAAACGATAAATTAAGGTGTCGCTGCCTATCATCATACCATTGCCGTTGTATTCAAGGCGAATATTCTTTTTTTCTGCAAGTGGTGCAAGGTCGGTAAATATTTCTTCAATCATAGGGGCAATTTCTATTGTATCTTTGCACTCAACTGTACGAAGCTCACTCATTTCAAGCAGAGTTTTTGTCATTTGTGACATTCTTTCGTTTTGCTCTTGTAGCAGTGCAAGAAATTCTGCTGTATCGTTGCTCATATTTGGGTGCTCAACAGAAAAAAGTTCAATTTGTGCTTGAGTTAAGGCAAGTGGTGTTCTTAACTCGTGCGCTGCATTTCCTGTGAATTGCCGCTGAGCAGTAAAACCGTTGTCGAGTCGGTCAAGCATATTGTTAAATGATTGACAAAACTGTTTAAATTCCGGCAAAACATCATCGCTTAATTTCATATCTGCCAAATTGTTGGTCTGTACATTCTCTACTTGAGAGGCAAAACTTTTTAGCGACTTTAAAGCACGACCACTGACAAAATATGCAAGTATACCACCAAGTACGCTTACGGCAATTGTTATGTACCAATTAGTAGTATTGAATGAAGCTTGTGCACCACTGATAATAATGGTAAGCTCACGGTCGAGATTTTCATTTTCCGGATTAAATGAACTCGGTTTTCCTTTATCAATTTTACTATATGCTGATATTCCGTTGCCTATTGAATCCATATATCGTTTGCCTGAAAAACCGATTAAACAATTCATTAGCACACAAGTTATGCAAATTAAAACTGTGGTCATTAAGGTTATTCGCCATTGCAAAGAAAGTTTTTTCATTTTTTCTCCTCCATTACATAACCCTCGCTTATACGGTTGTGAATAGGGTCATAGCCTAATGCATTACGAAGCTTTTTTCTTAATGATGAAATGTGCACTCTTATTGAGTTGCTGAAATTGTCAACACTGCTGTCCCATACGTGTTCAATCAACTCCTCTTGACTTACAGGTCTGCCTTGATTTAACATTAGATATTCAAGTATTCCTGTTTCCTTGCGAGTTAAAGATAATTCTTCATCATTTACATCTGCTTTGCGTGTTTTTGTGTTAAATGAAAGATTTGAACATTTTAAAACAATATCGTTTTGAGTGAACTTTCTAAGGGTAAGGTTTCGTATTCTTGCCGAAAGCTCATCTAAGTGAAATGGTTTTGTTAAATAATCATTTGCACCTTCATCTAATCCTAAAACCTTGTCTGCAACCTCACAACGAGCCGATAAAATTAAAACCTTTGTGTCAATGTCTGTTTGCCTCAGAGTTTTCAATACTGTCATTCCGTCAACATAAGGTAGGTTTAAATCGAGCACAACAAGGTCGAAACTTTCAACACTAAGCATATCTAATGCCTTTTGACCGTCATAGCAATAATCAACACTGTAAGCAAGACGCTTAAGACTTCTTACGATTGTGTCACAAAGAGCAACCTCGTCTTCAACAACTAAAATATGCATAAATATCTCCTATCACTTGTACTATTTGGTAAAATATCTTTGTTATAGATTATAACACAAAAAAATAAAATCTTTGTTAAATTTTTTTCTTAACAAGGATTTTATATCGTTCGTGATATAATAAGGCGAAAAATGAAGGGAGTGGTTAAATTGTTCAAAGTAAAAAAAGCAATATCTCAAATCGGTTTCCTTGTTGCCGGAGTGGTTATGCTGTGCTATGGAGCAATGCGTGGTGAGGCAGACACTGTGCTTAGCAAAGCAATAAGATTATGCTTGGAGTGTATTGGAATTGGATAAAAGAAAAAAGAATGTTTCAAAGCTTGTAAGCCGTTTTCGTACTTGTATTCAGGCAGGTGCAACGCTTTTGACAAATATTCATTTACCTAATTTTTTTAAAGGCGGAATATATCATGGCAATGGCAAGGCTGTGTGCGTACCGGGGCTAAATTGCTACTCTTGTCCTGCTGCGTCGGGTGCGTGTCCAATCGGCTCGTTTCAGGCTGTTGTAGGCTCATCAAAATTTAAGTTTTCCTATTATGTAACAGGATTTTTAATTTTGCTTGGCGTGTTGCTTGGTCGATTTATTTGTGGCTTTTTGTGTCCGTTTGGTTGGCTTCAAGATTTGCTTAATAAAATACCGTGTAAAAAGCTTTCAACAAAAAAACTAAAGCCTTTAACATATTTAAAATATATCATCTTGCTGTTGACGGTTGTATTGCTACCTATACTTGTGGTTAATGATGTTGGAATGGGCGACCCGTTCTTTTGTAAATATATATGCCCACAGGGTGTGCTTGAGGGTGCAATTCCATTGTCTGCTATTGATGAGGGTATACGCTCGGCTTTAGGAAATAAATTTATTCAAAAGCTTATTATTTTGATTATTGTAGTTGTACTGAGTGTAGTTTTCTATCGTCCGTTTTGCAAGTGGATTTGTCCACTCGGTGCTTTTTATGCATTGATGAACAAGGTGTCGTTGCTTGGAATAAAGGTTGATGAGCATAAATGCGTGTCTTGTGGCAAATGCGCAAGAGCGTGTAAAATGGATGTTGATGTAATAAAAACACCAAACAGCACTGAGTGTATTCGTTGTGGTAAGTGTATAACTGCTTGTCCTACTGATGCACTAAGCTTTCACTACGGATTTGGTATGCCTGAAAAAAATCTTTGCAACACTGTAAAAGAAAATAATAAAACAGATATTAAAACAAATAACAAAAAAGATATAACAACGGAGAAATAACAATTATGAAAAAATCAAGAATATTAACTATACTTATGGTCTTAGTGCTTATGTTTAGCCTTGTTGCTTGTTCAACAGCTAAAAATAACGACAAATCTCAGTCAAATAATACTGCTGATATTTCAGATTTAATGGAAAGTGAACCAAGCAATTTAGATGACGCAACTGCACTTTACAAAAAGCTTATGCAAAAAGAAAATGAAATTCTTTCAAGTAATTCACAGCTTTGGGAAAAAGTGTTTATGTCAGCAAATAAGGACACTTCTATGATTAAAGACGGAACAAATTATGGCGACTTTTTGCTCAATACTATTGAAAACGGTAAAGATAAGTTTACTGCAGATGAGTTGAAAATTCTTAAAGACGGTGCAAATCAAATTAAAAAAATTGAGGATAAACTCACAACTTTAGAACAAAAATATCCGGGCTGTGGCAGTAAGCCGAGCGAGGGTGAAAGTGTTGACGCTGAAAGTGCAGGTATGGTAAGTGACAAAAGCAAACTTACTAAATTTCCAAGCTTTAAGGGTAAGGACCTTGACGGAAATGATGTTAACAGTGATGACATCTTCTCATCTAACAATGTAACTGTTATTAATTTTTGGTTTACTACTTGTAATCCTTGTGTAGGTGAACTTGGCGATTTGGAAAAGCTTAATAAAGAACTTGCAGAAAAAGGTGGTACCGTTATAGGTATTAACTCATTTACTCTTGACGGTGACAAGACTGCTATATCTGATGCTAAGAACGTTTTGTCTAAAAAAGGTATTACCTACAAAAATATTTGGTTTGATTCAAAGAGTGAGGCCGGTAAATTTACTTCAGGTCTTTATTCATATCCAACAACATATGTAGTTGATAAAAACGGAAATATTGTAGGTCAACCAATTGTTGGTGCAATAACTTCATCATCACAAGAAAAGCAACTTAATAAACTTATTGATGAAGCAATTAAAAACAGTAAAAAATAGAGATTTTAAATATCTCTGTACTCTACCGGGCGTATATATCCCAGAGAGTGTTTAATACGTTTGGTGTTATACCGGATGATATAATTATTAATTTCATCTATAAAATTATTGTAAAAGTAAAGAGCTATCAGATATCAAGTCCGATAGCTCTTTTTGTTATGCCTAATTTAATCATTTATTATCTGTGCTTGTTATTGTTAGAATTATTTCAAGATATTTTTTAAATTATCTTTAGTCGTCCAAGGCTTTTTTCTATGTATCATACTGTGACAATTTGAGCATAACATAACAATATCTTCAATTTTTGTTTTTTCGTTTTGTTTCATTTCGGAGACCGGTTTTATGTGGTGCGCTTCAATAAATCCGATTCCTAAATCGCCATATTTATCAGAAAAATCAAATCCACAAGCTTCACAGAACAGTTTATTGTTATGCTCCATTTTGAATTTTTGTTTTGCTAGAGTTATCAAATACTGATTCCGTTCTCTAATTAAGTGTTGCTTAAGCATTTCTTTCCCTTCACAAAACTCGTCATCATCAGTTGTTAAATCGAAAATCGCTTTATTCTGTTTTATAAGTCCATAATGACCTTTATTCTTACCTTCAACCATATAGAATAGTGAAGTGCCGTCAAATTTTTTACTTTCTGAACTACCTTTTTCTAAAGTGTCTCGAATAGAAGCCCTATAGTTTTCGGTAACTGGTCTCGTGTGAATTTTTAAAAATTTCTCGTAAATATCTTTTAAATATGCGTGACCACCTAGATTTTCTAATACGAACACGCATTCTTCTTTCCAAGTATTCATAATAACATTCCCTTATTATCTAATAAATAGTTTGTATTAATACTCATCATATCATTCTTTTATAATTTAGTCGTTTTTCAGTTTGTCTTTGAAAGCTTCAAGAATTGCTTCGCTTAATTCTTGTGATGGTACTTTCACAAAACCGGAAGCTTCATCATACTTCGGATAATTGTAACGCCACTTGTCATATTCGTCACGGTTGATGTCGCCGTTATGATATTTCTCGGATTGTTCAGCTAATGTATAATTCAATCTAATACAATCATACGGCATAACGCTGTCAATGTCAAGACGGTGTCAATCTTTGTCTGGCATATCCATTTGTTTTAGAAACGCATAATATTCGCTTCTTGATTCTTTAAAGATTTATACATTGAGTTTATGCTGTATTTGTGCTTAAAGATTACTCGATCCTTAATTGACGGCTTTTATGGTTTATTTGCGAATTGAAAATATGTTGTAAATATGCTAAAATGTTATATAGACATAATAAAGGAGAAAGATTAAGAGCTATCAGATTTTTTGAAAGTCTGATAGCTCTTTTATTATTTTGTTTTATTTCACAATTAATGTAAAAAATGTCAAAAATGGGTGAAAACAGGAAGAAAACATTGAAAAGAATAATAAACAGTCGTAAAAACGTGAAAAAAAATCACAAAAAGTGGAGAAAAACTATTGAAATTGGATTTGTTTTGTGATAAAATGTGGAAGAAATAAAAAAAGGGAGTTTTTATTATGGAAAAGAAATTAAAAGTGCTCATTGCAGATAATTCAAATCAATTTGCCACACAGTGTCAAAAAGAGTTGGAAACGCAGGGCTACGAAGTTTCAACGATGGAAAATGACGGTGCTAAGGTGTTTGATGCTATAGCAAAGCAGAAGTTTGACGTTATTTTGATGGATGTTTTTATGACTAATGAAGATGCAGTCGATGTGCTTGAGTACTATCAAACCCATACTGTTGAAAAGCCGATAATTGCTGTTTTGTCAACAATCAGTAGTGAAGAACTTGAAAAACAGACAATGTCTTTGGGAGCAGATTATTTCTTTATAAAGCCGATTTTGCCTGCTCAGGTTGCAAAAAGAATTACTCGCTTAACTGCATGGAAGAATGAACATAAGGCTGAAATTCAAAAGGGCAGAGCGATGTTTGAACAGGATATGGATGTTGTGATTTCAGATATTATGAGGCAAATCGGCGTGCCGGCACATATCAAAGGCTATCATTATTTGAGAACGGCTATAAAATATTGCCTTGACGACAGCGAAATGCTTTCATCTGTTACTAAAATTCTTTATCCAAGCGTTGCAAAGAAATATAAAACGACTTCCTCACGTGTTGAAAGAGCAATTCGCCATGCAATTGAGGTCGCTTGGGACAGAGGCGATGTTGATGTTTTGTCATCATACTTCGGTTATACAATTCAGTCGGAACGTGGCAAGCCGACAAATTCGGAATTTATAGCAATGATTACCGATAAAATCAATCTTTCAATGCGTAATTCAATGTAAAATAAAATCGACTTGTGTATATTATGTGTTTAGTGTTCGTTTACAAAATGTTCAAAAATATACAAACGAGGACTTTTATAAAAGTTGCTATTTGTTCAAGTTGACAAAATTAGCGTAAAGCATTTGACAAATTAAAATTTTGGTATTACCATTAATTCATAAATTAAACAGTCAAATGCAATGAACAGGAAATGACTTTGCGTACACCGTTTACAGAAAGTTGTCGGTTGTGCAAGACAGCAACAAGGAACGTTTTTGCCCTCACCTGCAAGCAGTTTCAGCGAAAGAAAACGAGTAACTGAAACCGGTTCTCACCGTTATATGAGTCGCTGTTAATATCTTTGATATTTGACGACGGTTGAGCGGTCGACATTTTGTCGGCAAGCAAAGTGGTAACACGAAAGCGCAAGAAAATAAGAAGTTTATGCCTTCGCCTTTGCAAAAAATCGGAAACGGTTTTTGCTTGGCGGAGGTTTATTTTTTTGTTGGGCATCTTGACTGCTAATATAATAAAGAAAGAAGATGTATTTATGAACACGCTTGTAATTGTTTTGATTGCTGTTGTTGTTCTCGGTTTAGGCTATGTCTTGTACGGCAGACGTATTGCTAAAAAATGGGGTATTGATCCTAAAGCCGAAACTCCTGCCGTAAAGTATAATGACGGAAAGGACTATGTTCCGACTAACGGTTGGACGGTATTTTCACATCAGTTTTCGTCTATTGCCGGTGCCGGCCCTGTAACAGGTGCTATTCAGGCGGCTGTGTTCGGTTGGCTTCCTGTTTTGCTTTGGATTCTTATCGGCGGTGTATTCTTCGGTGCTGTGACAGATTTCGGTGCACTTTACGCATCAGTTAAAAATCAGGGTAAATCAATGGGTATGCTTATTGAAAAGTATATCGGTAAGCTTGGCAGAAAACTATTTCTGCTTTTCTGTTGGCTTTTCTCACTTTTGATTATCGCAGTATTTGCCGATATGGTTTCGGGTACATTCACCGCATTTGACGCTGTTTCGGGCGCAAAGCTTGCAACCGCTTCAACAAACGGCTCGGCAGGTATGGTATCGATTATGTTTATGCTTTTTGCAGTTGTTTTCGGTCTTATTCAAAAGAAGTTTAATTTCTCAGGCTGGAAAGAATTTGTATTAGGCGTTGTATTTATTGTAGTTTCGTTTGCAATAGGAATGAAAGTGCCTATCATTCTTGGCAAAGACGGCTGGAGCTATATTGTATTTGCATATATTTTTATTGCTGCAATTATGCCGATTTGGCTTATGAAACAGCCTCGTGACTATATGACAACTATTATGTTTGTTTGTATGATTGCAGGTGCTGCGTTAGGTCTTATCATCGGTCATCCGACAATGAATTTACCTGTATTTACAGGCTTTAAAAATGAGCAACTCGGCACAATGTTTCCTATTTTGTTTGTAACAGTTGCCTGCGGTGCCGTATCAGGATTCCATTCACTTGTTTCATCCGGTACTTCGTCTAAAACAATTGCTAATGAAAAGGATATGCTTAAGGTCGGCTACGGCGCAATGATTCTTGAAAGTGTGCTTGCTGTTCTTGCACTTTGCGTTGCAGGCGCTGCCGCTAAAAATGGTATTCCTGCCGAGGGTACTCCTTTCCAAATCTTTTCAAGAGGTGTTGCAGGTTTCTTTGAAAAGATGGGACTTTCGGTTCATTTCTCAACAGTATTTATGACAATGTGTGTTTCTGCTCTTGCACTTACAACTCTTGATGCGGTTGCACGTATAGGCAGAATGAGTTTCCAGGAATTGTTCAGCGTTGACGATATGAAAAATGCAAAGCCTTGGAGAAAACTTTTGTGCAACACATATTTTTCAACAATCTTTACTCTTGCTTGCGGCTTTGTTCTTACAAAGATTGGTTATCAAACAATTTGGCCGCTTTTCGGTTCGGCTAACCAGCTTTTGAGTGCACTTGTTCTTATCACTCTTTGCGTATTCCTTAAGGTAACAGGCAGAAGCAATAAAATGCTTTTCCCGCCTATGATTATTATGCTTTGCGTAACATTTACCGCTCTTATTCAGCGTGTAGTAGGCCTTGTTAAATCACTTGTTGCAGGTCAGGAAATTTTTGCAAGCGTAATTCAGCTTGTGGTTGCAGTATTGCTTATAACACTTGCTCTTATTATTGCCGTTAATTCGTTTAAGAGTTATGTAAGAAGCAAAAAGGGCAGCGAGGTTGAAGAAACTGAAAAAACTATCGTTAATGAATAAATCTTAATATTTCAATAAAAATTAAGGATTAGATATTCGTATTGTTTTACGAATGTCTAATCCTTTTTTTGATGCTTAAGAGCTAAAGCTGTTTTTTACGTCTTATTATATTTCGTACCACTTGATTTCGTTTGAATTTAAATGAAGGTCAAATGATGAGCCGTCGCCGATATAAACTGTTGTATCCTGCGGCTCGTAAGTGTTGTTTACTACGCAATATTTGCCGTTTTTAACATAAGCGTGAACCTCAACATTGTAGTTTGTTGAATACCACTTGTGAAGCTCGTTTTCAGAATTTGCGCTCCAAAGAACTGCCCTGTAAAGTACACGGCTGTTTTCAAAGCTGTAAGGAAGGCCGCTAATGTAAACACCTCTGCCTTTGCCGAATTGCTTAACTGCCATTTGAACCTCTTCTGCGTGACGAACTGCAAACGGAAGCTCTGTGGCATTTTGAACAAGAACTGTTGTTCCTTCAAGTGCAACAATATTTTTCTTACCCTCGCCGAAATCGATGTTGCCGCCGTTTGTATCCTCAAGAATAAAGTGGTTGCGGTGTTCCTCAGTGTTGTAGCGACGGGTGTTGAGAGTAAGTCCGTTTTCTCTTTCAACGCCCAAAATATCGTCAAGCTGGAAGAACTTGCCCTGCCATTGATGAGTAGCCGGCTCGCCGACACCGATAAAGCCGCCGCCGTTATAAACAAATTTCTTGACTGCGGTGATGATTTCCTCGTCTACCCAATATTCTCCTCCGCCTTGCGCTGTATCTGCATCGCCGACATTGATGATAACGTCGAAATTATCAAGCAAATTTTTGTCTTTTTTAATATCGTCAAAGCTGATGAATGAAACGTCAAACGGAGCACCGCTCAATGCCTCAATGACACCAAAGTATGAATAGTTTTGCCTGTAATAAAGACCGTGGTGCACCATATGGTTAGACCAAGCACGCATTTTGCCCCAGCAGTTGAGGACTGCAACTTTCTTTACACAATAAGGAGTAACGCCCTGAATGTTGTCATAAAGAGTTCTGAATTCATCACAAACAGATTTGATATATTCAACGAAATCTGGGAACTGAAGCGCAAGCTTAAGGTATCCGCCGTATCCGATACGCTGAATAGGGCTTCTTAAAATAGCACGTCTTGCAGTTACCCAATTGACCTTTGCCTCCTTGATAGGGTCGCCGCCTTCGCAGAAAACGTCAGGGAAGAAGTAAGGTAAAAATCTGCCTTCCGTGTATTTAACATTTTTAATATCGCTGAAAAGACGAAGCGTTGCGCCGTTGCCGACACTGCCTACAACAGCATCAAGCCCGATTGAGGCAAACTCGTCCATAAACGGCTCCATTCCAATCCAATGGTCGCCCATAAACATCATAGCTTCTTTGCCGTATTCGTGAACAATGTCAACCATTTCCTTGGCAAGTGCGGCAACTTCTCTTCTTTGGAAAGCCTGAAAATCTTTAAATTCCTTTGACGGAATTCTGTATGTATTGTTCATATATCCTTGGTCAATGATAAATTCGGGGCGGAATTTGTAGCCGACCTCTTTCTCAAACTGCTCAAGAATATATGGGCTTACCGATGCGCTGTAGCCGAACCAATCAACAAACTTCTCCCTTGCAAGCTCATCAAAAATCAATGTGAACTGATGGAAAAATGTTGTAAATCTTACAACGTCAACATACTCATGGGTGTCAAGAAATTTGCGAAGCCTTTCAAGCGAATGTGCTCTTGTTTTCGGCTGACGAACGTCAAATGTTATCTGCGGCTCAACGTTCCATTTATTTACCACCGCATTATACATATGTACCGGATCCCACATAATGTAAGCAAGAAAACTAACCGTATATTCATGGAAAGGAGTACAGTTATTAATAGTAACGTTGCCGCTTTTCTCGTCATAATCCCAAGAAGTCGGTGCAACTACTTCACCCGTAGTTCTGTCAATAACCTCCCACCATCTTGTGATATCGTCACGGTTATTTACTTTAAGCATATCAGGATAAAGATTATCCATAAGATGAATTGAAAGGGTGTCGCTTGTAGCGGTGTGAAATTTAGTCATAATATACATCTGCTGAATTTCATCGGGATTTGCCTTTGCCCAAGCATTGTCCTTTCTTGTTGTGTAATAGGTTGCATAAACCTTTGCACCTGTGTCACGAAGTTCTTGCGGAAATTCGGTTCCGTCGCAGTCACGTATTGCGTCTGCACCCCATTCGTTCATTATTTCAAGAGTTTCTTTGACAACGTCCATATCTGTCGGAATTGTTACTCTGCCTTTGCTTTTTGCCATATTTTACCTCCGAATTGTTATTTTTTGATTTTGATTATTTTATTGTTTTTAAGTGTCATTTTGCCGTGCATTCTCTTTCTTACAAAAGGAACGCCCTCTCTTACATAAAATGTATTGTTTGCAACATAAGCGTCGGGATTGCTTGCCGGCGTCATTGTTCCGCTTAAGTCATCGAAGCTTAAATTGTTTTCAAATGTGTTGTGTACTGCCTCCTGCAAGCAAAACATCATACAGCCGCCTTCGTTAAGGCGTGAATAGTTGTATTCATATTTTGTGCCGTCACCTGAGTCTGCATCATAAGCCATACCGTCTTGATTAAGCTTTGTATCAACAACGTCATTATATCTTAAAAGTGCATTCTTGCATTTCCACGGCCAAATCGCTGCGGCAACCTTGCCTGCACGCTTTTTTGGATATTTATAATATCTGTCGTTCATTTCAGTTGCACAGGAGTCCGCAACATTATGCTCAACTAAAGGATTTAAAGCGTACATAGGAGTTATAGCGTCACCGCCGGCAAATTTAACATAGTTGTTTTTAAGTGTAATGTTTTCATTGCCGTATTTCTTGAATGTTTCCTCACTAAGCTCTTTGGTTGCAAAATCCTTGTGACGGTATGAATAGCCGACTGCAATGCCCCAACGGCTGACATTTTTAACAAAGCAGTTTTCGACTGTTACTCCGTCATATCTTGCAACACCTGTTTTTTCTTCACCATCAGGCTTAAAGCAGGTCATATAAATACCGCCGTTGTTCATATGCTTGTTGTAAACATTGCCGTTTATATCGTGGATAAAAAGGTTATCGAGTGTGATTGAATGAAGCGTGCCTCTGTTTTTTGCAACTGCGGCAACGCCTGTTCTGTCCATCTTGTCTGCGGCGCAGTAGCTTTCCATATCCTTGAATTTTTCTTTATTTGTTATTTCAATATCTTTAATAAGTATATTTTCAACGTCATAAAGAAGAATTGCTGAAGAAACGTTGCCTTTATATACGTGACCGCCAAAGTCGAGTTCGTTGCCGTAGTCCTGATACCAAACGCCTTTGCCGTTAGTGTTGATTTTCGGCAAATCGCCGTTGTCGCCGTAGGACGTAATTTCAATCATATCAGCGTTTATATCGCCGCAGTTTTTCAAATGTAAAAATTCATTTTCAAAAACAGAACCTTTTAAAAGGAATACCTTGTCACCGGGTGCAAGCTCAATCTCGTTTATTTTATTAAGGCTTTTAAACGCAGTGCTTTCGCTTAAACCGTCATTTTCGTCATTGCCGTTAAGCGAGCTTACAAAGTATGTTGTTGATTTCTTCATCGTACTGCGCCTCCCTTATCTTTTTATAAATAACCGTTTTAACTTCAAAAATGAAAAATCGGTCATTATTGTACCTTGTGAAAAGGTCCTTGTTTTCCTTATAATAAGCTTTCATTTGCTTTCTTGTGATTTCAGTAAAATTATATGCTTTTTTTACCTTTTCGCTTTCGCCTACAAAGTCAAGCTTTAATCTTGTAAGCTCAAAATTAAGAAAAGCCGGATATGAAAAATGAGTAAGACCGTATACGGTTTCACCGTTTTCAAGCTGTGCTTTTCTTTTTTCGTTTTCAGCGTCGCATCTCTTTTTTACTCCTTCAAGGCTGTCGTCATCAATCAGATTGAGTGATTTAGAGAATGCAAGGCAGGCAAGAGCATACTTTTTTTCTTCTTCATTTTCAAAAAGAAATGTATTCATAGCCATTCTCCTTTAAAAAAAGTGAATTTTGTGTCATTTGTTATATAATACTTATTTTTATATATTATTGCAAGCGTATTTACATTTTTTATTATTTTGTACTATAAAAAGTGAATATCGTCGGTTTAAAAATTATGTTCGACTTTTATATTGATTTGATATATAATTAAATTATCAATTTAAACGGGGTGATGATATGAAATTTATTCATCTTTCGGATTTGCATATCGGCAAGCGAGTAAACGAGTTTTCAATGCTTGAGGAGCAAAGATATATTTTACTTAAAATTCTTGAAATAATCGAGCAGGAAAAGCCTGACGCAGTGCTTATCGCAGGCGATGTTTACGATAAATCTCAACCGTCCGGTGAGGCGGTCAAAATGCTTGATGAGTTTATTTTCAGGCTTTCCGATATGCCCCTTTCCGCCTTTATTATCAGCGGCAATCACGACAGCGCCGAGCGACTTTCATTCGGCTCAAGAATTATGGAAAGGGCAAATATTTTTATCTCTCCCGTTTATGACGGCACTATTCAAAAGCATACGCTTAAAGACGAGTGGGGAGAAGTGAATATATTTATGCTTCCGTTTATTAAACCTGTTAATGTCAGGCAGGCATTTCCTGATGAGGAAATAAACGGATATACCGATGCAATTGCTGCGGCAATTTCCAAAATGGACGTTGACGAAAGCAAGAGAAATATTATTATCTCTCATCAATTTGTTACAGGTGCAATCAAGTGCGACAGCGAAGAAATCAGTTTAGGCGGTACGGATAATGTTGATGTCGCAGTTTATGATAAATTCGATTATGTCGCACTCGGACATATTCATTCACCGCAAAAGCTTATAAGAGATACTGTCAGATATTCGGGTACTCCGCTTAAATATTCATTTTCGGAATGCAGGCATAAGAAAAGTGTTACGGTTGTTGAAATGGGCGAAAAGGGGAATGTTCAAATAAAGCTTATTCCGCTTATTCCCAAGCGTGATTTGGTTGAAATTGAAGGCAGCTATGACGAACTTATGAGTAAAGATTATTATGAAAAATTAAATCACAAAGAGGACTATTATCATATCACTTTGACTGACGAAAACGATGTTGTTGACGCACTTTCAAAGCTTAGGTGCGTTTATACAAATATTATGAAGCTTGATTATAACAACACCCGAACGAGAAGTGCGCTTACAGTTGAAAGTGTTGAAAATGTTAAGGAAAAATCACCGACGGAAATTTTCGGCGAACTTTATTTTAAGCAAAACGGCAGTGATATGAGCAAGGAACAAAGCGAGTTTTTGCAAGGCGTTATTGAAAATGTTTGGGAGGCAGAGCAATGAGACCCTTAAAAATTACAATGTCGGCATTTGGCCCGTATGCAGGAGAAGTCACCCTTGATATGCAAAAACTCGGAAAGAGCGGAATATATCTTATCACGGGCGATACGGGCGCAGGCAAAACGACGATTTTTGATGCGATTTCTTATGCGCTTTACGGCGAGGCAAGCGGGAATTACAGGGAAAATACTACTCTTCGCTCAAAATATGCAAGTGCAGATACACCAACCTTTGTAGAGCTTGAATTTGAATATAATAACGAAATTTATAA
Source organism: Eubacterium sp. CAG:251 (assembly GCA_000436835.1). Classification (GTDB taxonomy): domain Bacteria; phylum Bacillota; class Clostridia; order Oscillospirales; family Acutalibacteraceae; genus Eubacterium_R. The sequence continues at coordinate 31,394 of FR889133.1, read as the reverse complement.
AATTAACCGCAATCCGGAATATCCCAGACCGAATAAAAGGGGAGAGGGCTTTACCAAGCAAAGCGCCAATGCCGAGCTTGTTATGCCGGACGGCTCAGTTATAACGAAAATCAAAGAGGTTAATGCTAAGGTTGAGGAGATAATCGGCATTAATAAAAATCAATTTTCGCAAATTGCAATGATTGCGCAAGGCGATTTCAGAAAACTTCTCAATTGTGAAACAAACGAGCGAAGCAAAATTTTCAGAAAGATTTTTAAAACCGAGCCTTATCATAATATTGAAATTAAGCTTTCGAGCCTTTTTAATGAACTTAAACGTAACCGTGAAAAAGAAAAAAGCGGCATTGAGCAGTATATCAATCAGCTTAAGTGTAATGAAAACGACACGCTTTCTCTTGAACTTGAAAGGGCAAAGAGCGGTGATGTGCTTATTGAGGACGTTATAAAACTTGCAGGCGAGATTATCAATAAGGATACGCTTGAATATACAAAAACTCAAAAAAACATTGAAAGTATTAATGAAGAAATTGAAAAAATAAATTCAAATATTAAACTTTACGAAAATCAAGAGGCAACAAAGAAAGCATATGCCGAAGCGTCTGCCAAGCTTGAAGAACTTAAAACAAAGCGCAATGACTGCGAAAAAGCTTATAAATCAGCCGAAGCACAAAGAGAAAGGCTTGACGATTTAACGAGAAAAATCAATCTGATTAATTCTAAAATGCCTAAGTATGACGAACTTAAAAGTCTTGAAAACAGCATAAATGAAAGGACACAAAGTTTTGAAAAAAGCAATAATTTACTTAAGCTAAAGCAGCAGGAAATAACGCTGCTTGAAAAAGAAATTGATGAAAAATCAAAGGCTTTGGAAGAAGTCAAGGGTGCAGATTTGCTTGTGCAAAAGCTGACTGCCCAAAAAGAAGAAATCAAGAAAAAAGCAGAAGCGCTAAAAGAACTTAAAACCGAAATTGACAGGTGCAAAACCGAACAAAAAAATCTTAAAAACGCACAGTCTTTTGCAAAATCCGCTTTAGATGAATACGGCGCATTGGAAAATGAATATAATCAAATATATATCGCCTTTTTCAACGAGCAGGCGGGTATAATCGCAGATGAGTTAAAAGACGGCGAGCCTTGCCCTGTTTGCGGTTCAACTTCGCACCCGAATTTGGCAAGAAAAAGTGAAAATGCACCGAGCCAAGCAGACGTTGAATCGGCGCAAAACCTTGTTAAAAAAGCGCAGGAAAAAGCCGATAAAGCAAGGGATACTGCGTCTGCGCTTAAGTCAAGATTTGATGAAATTGCCGCTAATGTAAAGTCTGCAGCTAAAAAGCTTTTCGGCACAGACGACAATGTTTTTGACGATTATAACAGCAATATTAATGCTTTAAAGAAAGAGTATGACTGTACTTTAGCTTTGCTTAAAACAGCAAATGAAAAGCTTAATCTTTATCAAAAATTAGATAAGGAAATTCCAAAAATTCAGGAAAAACAAAAATCCATTTCAGATGAAATATCAAAGCTCAATACCCAAAAGGCAAGTGATGAAGCTTTTATTTCGGAAAATACAAAGCGTGTAATCTCTATTAAAAGCGAACTTGATTTTGAAAGTGCCGACCTTGCTAAAGATAAGCTGAAGGAATATACCAACCTTTCAAATGATATCAAAAATGCCATTGAAAAAAGCAAAAATGATTTTGACGATATTAAATCAAAATATGACACGCAAAAGGGTAAAAAAGCAAGCCTTGAAAATGCACTTAAAGAATTTAAGGAAATTGATTTAGCCTCTCTTAATGAAAAGTCTTTAAAACTTAATGAGTATAAAAAAGATATTGATAAAACGGCAAAATCGCTTTATTCCCGCATTGAAAGCAATAAATTACTTGTAGATAATATTTCTAAAAAAAGGGATATCCTAAAAGGATATGATGATAAATACGTTTGGCTTAAAGCGCTTAGCGAAACGGCTAACGGCGATATATCGGGCAAGGAGAAAATTACACTTGAAACCTTTGTTCAAATGACGTATTTTGACTCAATTATAAGAAAAGCAAATATCAGGCTTTTGACTATGAGTGACGGTCAATATGAATTGGTGCGCAGGAGCGATGCCGAAACACTTAAGAAAAATGAAGGCTTGGCACTTGATGTTATTGACCATTTTAATGGCTCATCAAGAAGTGTCAGCACCTTGTCGGGCGGCGAATCGTTTATGGCCTCTCTCTGCCTTGCACTCGGTCTTTCTGATGAAATTCAATCATCTAACGGCGGTATCAAACTTGATACGATGTTTGTTGATGAGGGCTTCGGCTCTCTTGACGGTGAAGCACTTGACCGTGCTCTTTCTGCGCTTACCTCTCTTTCTCAGGGCAATCGCCTTGTCGGCATAATTTCGCACGTTGATGCGTTGCGTGATAGGATAGATAATAAAATAGTTATCACTAAGGACAGAACAATCGGAAGCAATGCTCAAATTATTTGCGATTAAAAAGACGTGTAGAAATTTGTAATTGGACTTTTTCTACACGCTAAAAAAGACGAGCTGATTTTCAGCCCGTCTTTCTGTTTATATATTTGCTTCTATGTTTCTGAGTGTTGTGTGAGTTGTATAAATACCGTTTTCGCTGCTCGCTTTGTAATCGCCGCCGTGCTTTTCGGCAATTTCTTTAATGATTTTTGTTCCGTTGCCGTGGCCTTCTTGAATTACTTTTTTTCTGTTTATAAACGGATTTTTTGTGTCGATTTTAATAATCTTATCACTTGCAGTTATTGAAAAATAAATTTCTTTTTTATCGCATTCCTTTGTAGCATTAATCGCATTGTCGCAAAGGTTTAAAAGTATTCTTGCAAGGTCGATATTTTTAATTTTAACGCTATTTTGAATGTCAACTTCAACATTAAGCTCAATATTTTCAGCCTTGGCTTCCTTTGATTTTATGTAAAAAACAGTGTTTATAATATCATTGCCGCAAAGCCTTAAGCCGTCAATTTCAGTAAGTTCATCATTTGACTGATTTAAAATGTCAAGTGCTTGCTCGTTATTACCGGACAAAATAAGCTCTTTAACAGTTAGGTGAATGTTTTTAATGTCGTGCTTGATGTGCCTGAGTCCTTCTCTTTCGGCTTTGATTAATTCAAGGCTTTGATATTCAATTTCATTTTTAGTCGATAATATTAAAAGCTCGGCATTTTTATCGTCAGTTTTTCTTATTGAGTCAACAACAAATATAGTCGCAAAATCGATTATAGCGACAACTATAAAGGTGATGCAAATTATAATGTTTTGATAAAGTAAATCGCCGTTGCTTTCTTCCCAAAACGCCTTTGTTGACGCACAAATGATTAGCGGTAAAATATTGGTTACAGGAAAAATATAAAAATAAAGATATTTTGCTTTAAAATCACTTGCTTTGATTTTGGAAAGCCTTAGGAAAAACGATACAATATATCCGCCAAAAAGATATGTCAGCGCATTTGAAAGGGTGAGCGCTATTGTGGATTTGTAGGTCGGAAGATTATCAATTAAATCCTGATATCCGACTTTGCTCCAAATAAAACTCAAAATTGCACTGCTGCCAATCCAAATAAAAATATACAAACCAAATATCAAAAGCGAGCCTGTAATTTTGTTTTTCGTTTTTGTATCAATGCTTATTGCAAAGACGGCGAATATAAATAAAATCAGCGATACGTAGCTTAATATTACAAAAGCACTGTTATCCGCTTTCTCGGCTAAAAGTTTGGAATATTGATTGACTAAGTTCCAAGCGCAAACGGATATAAGCGTTGTTATAAGCGTTATAAAGGAATTGAATTTATCTTTATAAAGTGTGTGAATAATCGTGAAAAGAGCAAAGCCTTTGCAAATTGAAAGAATTAAAAGCCAAATTGAAAAGTGACTTAAATCTATTATCTGTCCCATTTATTACCGTAGCCTTTCAAACTAAATGATATTTATGCTATATTTCCAAATATTTTTTGTAATTTTCTGTCAGCGTCTTGTAATTACTTCTCAAAATTGTTATTTGCTCGCCGTTTAGTAATATATATTTGTGCCATTTGAAGCCTAAAACGTAATCAAAATTAACCGCAAAACTTCTGCTGCATTGTTGAAAATTAATACTGCATTTTGAAAGCAAATCTGAAAACTTGATATTTGCCGTTATGCTTTTTCCGTCATTAAAATACAAAACACTTGCTTTATTTTGCGCTTCAATATAAGTAACGTCGTTTAGGTCGATTGTTTCGCTTATTTTTTCGTGTTCAATTATTATTTTCTGCTTTCGTTTGTTTTCAAGATTTTGAATACATTTATTCAGCGCATTTGAGAGATTTTTTTCATCTGACCTTAATTTGTCAAGATAATATGTCGGTGAAATTTTTGAAATATTATAGATTTCACCCGGATATGACGTTAGTATAACAAGCTCAAAGGTAACGGCAATATCCTCTTTGATGATTCTATTAATTGTATTGATATCGCCGAGTAAAACGTCAAGAAATAATATATCTATTTTACTTGAATTTTCCTTTAATTCTTCAAATGTGGATATGAGCGAAAGTGTGTAGTCAATTCCGATTTTTTCGCATTTTGCCTTTAAATTGTCATATAGTTTTTGCCTGAATATTTTATCGTCATCACAAATATAAATACTGACCATATATTGCTTCTCCTCGAAAAATAAGTAACAAATACAAAAATAAGTATATCACAAATATGACTATATGTCATTAATATTCTGCATTTCACACCCAAAAACAGTCATTTCACACCACATATATTTACTTTTCGTCAAAATAATGATAAATTAATGAAGTATTATGAATGAATTGAATGCCCAAAGAAATTCTGACAAAGAAAAAGGAACAGTGAGAATAAAATCTCGCCGTTCCTTTTTTGTTATATTTATAATCTTAAATCGTCCTCTTTGCGTTTTTTGCTTTGGTTGATTGAAATCGGAATTATTGCGCCTACACCGCCGCCGATTGCCAAGCCGATAAGTAAAAAAAGCCACCAGAGAGAAAATTTTGACTTCTTTTTATCCATGTCGCTGTCGCTTTTTACCGCTTTCTTTTTAATAATCGTGCTTGAAAGGGAAATGCTTTCGCTGTAGCTTTTTCCGAAATCGTCCTCATAACTCAGCGTTGCCGTGCCTTTTACGTCGCCGAGCTTAGATGAACTTACCTGAAAATTAGCGCTTCCCGTCTTGCTTTCGCCTGCCTTTATCATGCCGATAAAGAGAACTCCTCCCGTTTCAAGTCCGTCAATGTCAAAGCTGATTTTTGCATTTCTTATTGCCGATTTGCCCGTGTTCATCAAATTTACTTCCATAGTAGCCGTATCGTCCTGCGTAAGCTTTTTTGGAAGAATAATGCCGTCATAATCAAGCGCTGTCTTTTGCTTGACATTAATTAAAACATTATCCGAGCTTTCAAACGAGGTGAAATATTTGTCCTCATAAGTGCTTGCCAAAACGAGCTTGTGCTCTCCTATTTCAGCCGTTTTTGCGGCGGTTAATTCAATATTTAACGTGTAAATACCCTTTGGCTTTATTTCATCAACAAAAAAGGTTTCCCTTTTGAATTTAATGTCGTTTTTTTCCTCGCTTATAGTAAGTTTCAAATTCTTAATGGATTTGTCCTTGCTCTCGTTTTTTAGAATTACGGATAAATTTGCACTTTTTGACGGCGATACGTATTTGCCGTCAAGAGAGTAGGAGGTGACGATTAATTGCGGGCGGGAGGCATTTTGCGTTGTTTTCTTTTTAGCCGCCTTTTTTGTTGTTGAAGCCTTCTTTTTCTTTGTAACATTTATTGATATTTGCGACGTTGACGTATATTGAGCATAATCATCGTCCTCATATTCTAAGCTGACAGCCAGCTTGTGCACACCCTCGCTTGCTGTTTTCGTCGCTCTTATTGTGGCGGTGTATGTGTAGGTGGAATTTGGAATAATTTTATCAATGTAGCCTGAATTTACACCTATTGTGCTTATTTCGTTTGCCTCGTCACTTAGAGTGATTGCAATGTTGTTTATATTTTTCTTTAGGCTGTGGTTTTTTAGTTTTATTTCAAGTGTTGCGCTTTCGTTTGGCTTTAAATCAGGCTTTGAAAGGGTATAGCTTTCCACCATTAACCGTGGTTGCGATGCACTTTGAGTATCGCTCGGTGCTGTGTCGTCCTCCTCTGCAAAAGCCGTCATACCAAAGCTAAAGCATAATATTATTGAAATAAATATACAAAGTAGCTTTTTCATAATTTTCCTCTATAATTCTCTTATATTTTCAACTATGCTGTTTTTCATTTCTTTTCTTACCTTAACCCATAAGTTAATTGAGCAAATTATAAATAAAACTATAACAATGCCTATCGCTGCCCAAGGATAGAACTCTAATGTATAACTTTCACTTGCATAGTAATATTTTTCAACTAAAAATTTGATGAAATAGCTTATAATGTATACACCAAAGCCTATACCTGTGCCCCAAACAAACATTGACCTCATTTGATAAATGAATGATTTTGTAAGCTCTCTTTCATCTGCACCGACTGCTCTTAATGTGCCGATTGCTTTTTTGCTCTCTCTTATTCTGGCACTCATAGCGTTGTTAATAATGCTTGCACAAACGGCTAAACAAATTATCATTATGCTTGTAAGAGATGCAATCATTATTATTTGATTTTGTCTTATTTGCTCGTTTTGCTGATATATTGAACCGACATAACCGTCATACTTTGTGGCAAATTCGCTTAACTCATTTGTTATTTGCTCGTCAATTTTGTCGTTGACTTCTTCGCTTGATTTGATTTCAATAGAATTGTAATTGAGCGTCTTGTTAAAAGTTCTCATACCGTCAATGGTAGTTAAAACTTGAATATTAGAGCCAAGGTCACCTTCTTCTTCGCTGCCACCGGTGCTGTTTGGCCGAATGATTGCGCCGACAGTTGCAGTTTTTACTGTTTTGTCAGGAAGTTCAAATGTGATTTTATCACCGACTTTAAACGGAGTTTCAGCAATTAAAATAGATTCGTATCTGCCGAGTTTCTTGCCTATTTCTTTGTCAGCATTTGTGTCAAATCCACTTTCATTGCCGCTTACAAAAGCTGTAAGCTCAAGCTTTTTTGGTGAGGCAACAATTACTTCTTCGCCGGTTTTCAGCTTAGAATAATTTATTTCACCCTCAACATTATTTTTGATGTTCTTAAAATATGAATTTTCATAGGCTGTGATTTCAAGGTTTATGTATTCCTTGTTCGTATTAAGGTCCTTTTTGCCTTCTTCGTAGCTTGAATTTGGTTTGCCGTTTTTGATTAAATCACTGTACTGATTTGTGCTTTTCAGCATTTGGTCACCGGGCAAAAAAGTATCACACATCACAACACGGAAAAAGTCGTCAATCTCGTTTCTAAGCATATTTATGTTCATACTTTTTTCACCGCTTACTTCACCGATATATTGCATATCGGCTATTTCCTGTTTTTCAGCTTCGCTTAATCCTTTTTCGTTGGCAAAGGAAATATAATAATCGTAATTGTTGTTTGAAAAATAATTTTTTGTATCGTTGATGACATTGGCAAAGCCGAAGCTTGAAACGATAATTGTAAGCGCAAGAATTACGCTGACTGTTATTCTGCTGCCGTTGTAAAAGCCTAAATTTCTTTTTGCAATGTGCTTTGCCACATCAAATTCTTTTTTTGATTTAATCTTTTTATTTTTAAATTTTCTTGCCGTTTCAACATCTCTTATTGCCTGCATAGGTGATACTCTTGATGCAGAAATAAGCGGTATAAATGCGGCAAGTAAAACAACGATTTCGCTTGTAACAGCCGCAATTAAAAGCGAAATTACACTTTTTGTCATAACAGCGTCTTTAACAGCAAATTTTAACACAAGACTGATAATTAAATAAGAAATAATTATACTTATAGGTGTACAAATGAGGGAAATAATAAATGCTTCTCTGCCGAAAATATTTATTATCTGCCTTTTTGTTGTACCGACGGCACGAAGCATACCTATTTGCTTTTTTCTATCCTTTAAATTACTGTTAAACGAATTGATTATCGCAACGCAAGAAGCGAAAATAAGCACTGCCATTATTACAATTACAAAAGCGCTGCCGGAAAATAAATTGTCAACATTAGTTTGCACATAGCACTTTGTGTTATATTTGTTATAATCACTGCCGGAAATGTTTTTTTGAGCAAAATACTCGTCGATGTCCATGCTTCGCTTTTTTTCGGCTTGAGTGTAATAAACGATTTTTTCCTTTCCGCCGTTTTCAATCTTTTCTTTGTTTGAAACAACTATGGCAGGAATTAATGTGTCGTAATCTTTTGCATCGTAGCTGTAGCTTATTATTGATTTTTTATCGCTTAGTATGCCGGTTAACTTGTATTTTTTAACTATGGTTTTGTAGTATTTTGTATTGCCGTTTTGAATGTCGAGGTTAAGCGTGATTGTATCGCCGACTTTTGCATTCTTTAAACCAAGCTTTATAAGCTGCGCTTTTTCTATTGCGGCTTCGCCCTGATTTTGAGGGTATTTGCCGTCAAGCAGTATAGGGTTTGAAAGTTCTTTGCCTTTTTTATCAAAATAGCCTACATTTGAGCCTAAGTATTTGTTTTGCTTGTCGGTATAAGCGTAGCCCAATGTGTGCGCTTCGCCGTAGGCTGTTATTATGCCTTCGCTTTTCATCTCGTTTAAATTCTCGTCGCTGAGACTGCTTGATTCAAAAATTTCGCTCTGATATCCGTGCGTTTTGTAGTGATTTGAAATATATGTTTCCTTTGCGGCGGAATATAAAAACACAATACTGCTTGAAAGCACCATTGCAAGAATAATGCCGATAATCATTATTGTATATTGTTTTTTTCTATTTTTTATATTTCCGAGCGCAAGGGTATTAACTGTCAACTTCTTTTTCAATTTTCAGCCACCGCCTTTGTGTCGGCAATTATTTTGCCGTCTTCAATGGTGAGTATTCTGTCTGCCTGCTCGGCAACGTGCAAATCGTGGGTTACAAGTATGAGTGTAATTCCAAATTCCTTTGCACAATATTTTAAAAGTGAGAGCACTTCTTGACCGCTCTTTTTGTCAAGATTACCCGTAGGTTCGTCTGCAAAAAGGATTGACGGCTTGTTTGCAAGTGCTCTTGCTATTGCAATTCTCTGCTGCTGGCCGCCCGAAAGTGCACTCGGTAAATGCGAAAGCCTGTCTTCGATTCCGAGCATAGAAATGATTTTATCAATATATTTTTCGTCAACCTTTTTCTTATCAAGCATAATGGGCAAAATTATGTTTTCGTATCCCGTCAGCTCGTTTACAAGATTGTAGGACTGAAAAACAAAGCCGAATCTTCTTCTCCTCAAAATTGAAAGCTGATTGTCGCTGTAGTCGCTGAGCCTTTTTTCACCGTAAATTACATAGCCGCTCGTTGCATTTTCAAGAGAGGAGAGAATGTGCAAAAATGTGGATTTGCCTGAGCCTGACGGACCTGTCACGGCGCAAAATTCTCCCTGCTCAAACGATATGCTCACGTTGTCAACCGCCTTAACGGTGCTGTCTGAGCTAATGTATTCCTTTGTGAGGTCTTTACATTCAATTATTTTCATTTTGCTTTTCCTTTCGATGTTAATCTTTTTCTTTATCTTAATAATACAGCGCCAATCTTTAATTAAACTTACTTTAATCTTAAGATTTCGTAATGTTTTGAAATAATGACAAAAAATCCGCCCGATTTATTCAAAAGGGCGGTATTTTGATTTCTTATTTACAGCGCCTCGTAGCCGTCGATTTTAGGCAGGCATATTGTAATGCATAAGCCGTCGTTTTTGTTTTGCGCCGTGATAAGAGCGTGGTGGCGCTCAATAATTGCTTTGCTTATTGCAAGCCCGATGCCCGTATTGCTTTTTGCAGAGCTTTCAGCCTTGTAGAAACGGGTGAAAAGATTCGGTATTTCCTCCTCCTTCATTCCGCCGCCGTCATCTTCAATCTCTATTGTTGCCGAGCGTTCGCTGTCTGTTATTGTGATTTTAATATTTCCTTTATCGTCTGTGTGTTCGCAGGCGTTTTTTATTATGTTTGAAAGTGCCTCGTAAAGCCATTCTCTGTCGCACCTGATTTTGCTGGTGCCGTTTAACTCAAAATTCTTCTCCTTAAAAAGCGGCTTGAAATCTAAAATGAGCTTTTGGCATATTTCGTTAAGGTCGTTTTGTTCAAAATTCATATAATATGTGTCAAGCTTGACCTTTTCAAGCTTCAAAAGCTTATATATCAGTTGCTCTGTTTTGTCGATTAATTCAAGCTCCTTTTGTGCGTGTGTGTTTTCACCGCTTGCAAGGTCCATTTCGCAGTAAAGCCTGAGCGCCGCAATCGGAGTTTTAAGTTGGTGCGATATGTCGGATATAAATTGGACGTTTTTCTTGTTTTCGTTATACAGCTTGCCTTTTTCAAGATTGACTAATTCCTCAAGGTCACCCACGGCATTTTGAAGCCGTGCAAAATCGTTATCCCAAAGGCTTATTTGCATTGTTTTTCCCTGATTTGTAAATTCATCAATACTCTCAATCAAGGCCCTTGCGTCCTTTTTTAGCTTGTAATTTTGGATTAAGAGGATAAAGGATATCAAAAGCAATATACCGCATAAAATTGAAAGGATAATAATTTTCATATATTTTCCTCCCAACGATATCCTATTCCTCTTACGGTCGCAATTTTATCTGCTCCGATTTTCTCTCTGAGTCTGCTTACGTGAACAGATAATGTGTTGTCGTCAATAAAATTTCCGCTGTCGTCCCAAATGCTTTGCAAAAGGCTTGACCTTGTGACTATTGCGCCGTTGTTTCTTATAAGCATCGAAAGAATTTGAAATTCCGTTTTCGTGACAAATATATTTTGATTGTTCTTTTTAACCGTCATATTATTTGTGTCAATTACCAAATCACTGCTTACAAAATTTTGAAAAGCATTTCTTCTGATAAGCGCACGTATTCTTGAAAGAAGCTCTAAAAGTTTAAACGGCTTTGTAACATAATCGTCACCGCCGGCATCAAGCCCTCTTACTATTTGGTATTCCTCATCGCAGGCAGTTAAAAACAAAATAGGCGTGGTCACTCCCTGCGCTCTAAGTTTTTCGCATAAATCAAATGAAGAGCCGTCGGAAAGCATAACGTCAAAAATAAGCAGGGAAAAGCGCTTTTCTTTAATGATTATCTCTGCCTTTTTGATACTTTCGGCACTTTCAACTTCGTAATCTCTGCCTTGCAGCATTTCTAAAAGCCCGTCACGAAGATAAGCATCATCTTCAAGTAAAAATATCTTCTCTGCCATAATAAAACAGCTCCCACTCGCAAAATACGAAATTTATCTCACTTTCTCGAAGTCTTGCCAACGTGCAGAAATTAATTATAAACTTTTCTGCACGCTGAAGCAGTCACGCAAAAGTGACAGCCGTTAATCTTTTATTTTTCTTTATTTTATTACCTTATATCCTGCATCGGTAACAGCTTTTTCAAGAACGGATAAATCAACGTCCTTATCAAGCATAACTTCTGCCTCGCATTTTTCGTGGCTTGCGCTTGCTTCTTTAACACCGTCGATTGCCTCAAGTGCTTTTTTAACGGCAGCCTCGCAATGAGGGCACATCATTCCCTCAATCTTAATAGTTTTTGTCATAATTTTTTCCTCCTTATTTTGAGCGGTGATATTAAGCTTAATATCAACCGGCTTTTTCTTTTTATCACGCTTTGGCGAATGAACTTTTACAAGATTAAGCCTGAGCGCATTAGTAACAACACAAAAGCTTGAAAGGCTCATTGCCGCCGCACCGAACATAGGATTAAGAGTCCAGCCGAATATCGGAATCCACACACCTGCTGCAAGCGGAATACCGATAATATTATAAATAAATGCCCAGAAAAGATTTTCGTGGATATTGGTAAGCGTTTTCCTGCTTAGCCTGATTGCACCCGACACATCGGTAAGCTTACTGTTCATAAGCACAACGTCTGCCGCATCTACCGCAACATCGGTACCTGCACCGATTGCGATTCCCACATCGGCACGTGTAAGCGCCGGTGCGTCGTTTATTCCGTCGCCAACCATTGCTACCTTGCCGTAGGTCATAAGTTCTTTAATAACGCTTTCCTTGCCGTCAGGGAGCACATCGGAGATAACTGTATCAACACCGACCTGCTTACCGATAGCCTTTGCGGTTTTTTCGTTATCACCCGTCAGCATAACAACACGAATACCCATATTTTGAAGTTCTTTAATAGCCTTAGGACTTTCCTCTTTAATAACATCGGCAACTGCAATTATACCGAGAAGCTTATTATCCCCCATAAACAAAAGTGGTGTTTTGCCGTTTTGAGCAAGTTCTTCTGCCTTATTTTTGATATTATCATCAACTGAAATTTTACTTGAAATAAATTTCAAACTTCCGCCTACAACAGTTTTGCCGTCAACATTTGCCGACAAGCCGTTGCCTGCAAGCGCCTTGAAAGAAGTTGTATCAAAGCACTTAGCATTTTTTTGCTCGGCATATTCACAAACTGCCTTTGCAAGCGGATGCTCGCTCTTTTTTTCTATAGAATAAGCAAGCGACAAAAATTCGTTTTCGCCCACAAATGCAATAACATCCGTAACCTTAGGCTCGCCTTTGGTGATTGTGCCCGTTTTATCAAGAGCAACAATCTGCACTCTGCCTGTTTCCTCAAGCGAAGCCGCAGTTTTGAAAAGAATACCCGACTTGGCTGCCTTACCGTTGCCAACCATAACCGCAACAGGGGTTGCAAGTCCGAGAGCACACGGACAGCTTATTACAAGAACGGAAATACTGCGTGCAAGTGCATAGCCAAAGCTTTGACCTACAAAAAGCCAAACGCAAAGTGCAACAAGCGCAACACCTATTACACAAGGCACGAACACACCCGATACCTTATCTGCAATCTTTGCAATCGGCGCTTTTGTAGCGGCAGCGTCACTCACCATTTTAATAATTTGCGAAAGTGTTGTATCCTCGCCGACAGCAGTCGCACGGCACTTGATATATCCCGACTGATTAATAGTTGCGCCCGACACCTTATCGCCGACAGCCTTATCAACAGGAATACTCTCACCTGTAAGTGCAGACTCGTCAACAGCCGTTTCACCTTCAATAATTACTGCGTCAACAGGAACGCTTTCGCCGGGTTTTACTATAAAAACATCATTAATCTCAACGTCAGCCACCGCAACAACAATTTCCTTACCGTCTTTGATAAGAGTTGCATTCTTCGGCGCTAAATTCATAAGAGATTTGAGCGCATCCGTCGTTTTGCCCTTTGAATATGCTTCAAGCATTTTGCCCACGGTAATAAGAGTTAATATCATTGCCGCCGACTCAAAATAAAACTCATGCATAAGGCTCATCACTTTTTCGCTGTCGCCTGCAAGCTGAGCAGAAGTCATAATAAAAAGAATAACCGTACTGTAGCCAAACGAAGCGGCAGAGCCAAGCGCAACAAGTGTATCCATATTAGGGCTTTTATGAATTATACCTTTAAAGCCGTTTATAAAGAATTTTTGGTTAATAACCATAACAATTACTGCAAGCAAAAGCTGAGCCAATCCCATTGCGATATGATTATTTTCCATAAATGACGGCAGTTTCCAACCCCACATCGTATGCCCCATTGAAATATACATAAGTGGGATAAGGAATATTACCGACCAAATAAGTCTGTTTCTTATTTTTGGCGTTTCGGTGTCCTTAAGTTCATCACTCGATACACTCTCAGCCTTTTTGTCGTTTCCCTTAACGCTTGCACCATAGCCTGCCTTTTCAACAGCGGCAACTATTGCTTCACTGCTTGCCGTTCCCTCAACACCCATTGAATTGGTAAGCAGGCTCACGGCACAACTTGTTACACCGTCAACAGCATTAACCGCCTTTTCAACCCTTGCACTGCAAGCGGCACAGCTCATACCCGTTACATTATATTGCGTCAAAAAAATCACCTCAAAACTATTTCATTAATTTTTGAAGAGTTTTTAAAAGGTCATCAACCGTTTCGGTTTTGCCTGCCTTAATATCATCTGTAACGCAAGTCTTTATATGCGTTGAAAGAAGCTCTTTATTAAATGAATTAAGCGCCGCATTAGCCGCCGCAACCTGAGTAATGATATCCGTGCAATACGCATCTTCCTCAAGCATACGCTTAATTCCTCTTATTTGACCCTCAATTCTGTTAAGGCGATTTATAAGTGCCTTTTGCTCTTCATCTGTTCTGTGCTTCGTTTTACCGTGACAACAGCAACAGCCTTTATTATTATCATTAGTTTCCATTAAATCACTCCTTATACCCTCACAGGGTATCTTAATTATATACCCATATAGGGTATTTGTCAAGAAAAAGGCATAAAAAATAAAGGCGACCGATGGTCGCCCCTACAAAACCAAAAGATTTTGAGTAATACGCAGTTTGCGACGACAAGTTCGCCTCTACGAAAATATTATCAATTTTGCTTTCTTACTATATCATACTCCGAACCGCTCGGTCTAAAATACCTGCACGTCTTGTTTTGCTCCTCGCAAAAGCGGACATATTCGTCCTCGTCAAGCACAAGCGAGCAAAAACATTCGTCCGTTTCCTCGTCATATTCATTATACCAGCATTTTTCGCATAACAAATCCATAATTATCCCTCTTTCGCATATTCCAAAACAACAAATGAAGCCGTCAGCCTAATGCTATTCACCCTATCAAGCTTTTCCTTGTCGCTTTCGCTTGTTCTGTAAAAATACGGCGTCATAGAAAACAGCGTTTTTAAATCATCCCTTGAGATATCAAATGTGTTTGAAATTTTATTTTTTGATTTCAAAGTAAAAAACGAGGTTTCAGGCGCTTTTTCATCATTAAGATACGGTGTATCATAAAGAATATTTTTAAGCTCAATCAAATGATTATCACCGGGAATAACGCTAAAAAGCCTGCCGCCGGGCTTAATTACACGGTAAAATTCCTTTTCATTAAACGGTGCAAAAAGATGCATAGCCGTGTCAATCGAATTATCGCAAACGGGAATATGGGCAAGATTTGCCACAAAATAATTATGCTCTTTGCGAGAGGTTGCGGCAAGGCGCACCATTTCCTTGCTGATATCAAAGCCGTAAAGCTCACCGGAATATTCGTCATAATATCCCTCACCGCAGCAGATATCGAGCACGGTGCCGTTCAATTTTGAGTTGACATAATCACGTAAAAAGGAATAATATCCCTTTTGCAAAAATTCTCGTCTTGCGTGAGCCGACTCCCTGCTGTCACCCTTTTTGTCCCCGCTTTTAGACGTCAGCAAAAGATTAACATACCCCTGCTTTGCAAAATCGAATGAGTGATTATTGTCACATTTAAGCGTTTTGCCGAAAATATTTAATTTTTCACCGCAAACAGGGCATGTTAAAATATTCATAAAACTACCTATCAAAATGGGCGACACAACGGCCGCCCCTACGTATAAATTTATCTATTAATGATGGAAAAGGCGGATACCTGTCATTGCCATTGCCATACCGAAGCCGTCGCAACATTCGATAACAGCGCCGTCACGAACAGAGCCACCCGGCTGAGCAATATACTTAACACCGGAACGAGCCGCACGTTCAATATTATCCTCAAACGGGAAGAAAGCGTCAGAGCCGAGAGCAACATTTGTCATCTTCTCGTGCCAAGCTTTCTTTTCCTGGGCAGTGAAAGGCTCAGGGCAAGTAGTAAAATATCTCTGCCATACTCCGTCTTTGAGTAAATCCTCATATTCATCTGAAATATAAAGGTCAATAGCATTATCAGCCTCGCACTTGCGAAGACCGTCAATAAACGGAAGATTGAGCACCTTTTCATTATGGCGAAGCCAAAGATTATCAGCTTTATTGCCTGCAAGGCGGGTGCAATGGATACGGCTTTGTTGGCCTGCGCCTACACCGATAGTTTGTCCGCCCGAAGCGTAGCAAACCGAATTTGACTGAGTATATTTAAGAGTGATAAGCGAAATAAGAAGGTCAATCTTTGCAATTTCGGGAATATCCTTGACCTTAGTAGGCATATCGTCAAAAAGTGACATAGTAAGCTTAGCGTCATTTCTCTTTTGCTCAAACTTAATACCGAACACCTGCTTTGTTTCCATTTCCTCAGGCTGATAGTCAGGGTCCATCTTAATGATAAGATAATTACCTCTTCTCTTAGCCTTAAGAATTTCAAGTGCATCATCGGTGTATGACGGAGCAATAATACCGTCGCTGACCTCTTTAACAAGGAATTTTGCAACGCTTGCGTCACATTCATCGCTCAAAGCGGCAAAATCGCCAAATGAGGAAACTCTGTCACAGCCTCTTGCACGAACATAAGCCTGTGCAATCGGAGAAAGTTCTAAATCATCAGGCACCATACAAACCTTGCGATCAACATCGCTGAGCGGTTGAGCAACTGCCGCACCGGCAGGAGAAACGTGCTTAAATGAAGCAGCACTCGGAAGACCGGTAGCCTCCTTAAGTTCCTTAACAAGCTGCCAAGAATTGAATGCGTCAAGAAGATTGATATAACCTGCCGCACCGTTCAAAATTTCAAAAGGAAGTTCTTTACCGTCCATATGAATTCTTGCAGGGTTTTGGTTTGGGTTGCAACCGTATTTAAGCTTATACTCTGTCATCTTTACATCACCTTTCAGTAATTTATAATTTAGATATAATATTTTATACCATTACATTGAAAAATGCAATAGAGAATGATACAATAATTCAAGGTGATACAAAATGAACGGCATATTAGCAGTAAATCATTTCTTAAAAGGCGAAAAATATGACACACTTCACAAGCATCTTGCAGCTTCGGCAAAAAAGTGCGGCATTAATTTAAATATTAAAACGAACTTGGAGCTTGCAACGCAAAAGGCGCAGGCTGACTTTGTGCTGTTTTGGGACAAGGACATTAACCTTGCAAGAAGAATTGAAAAAAGCGGTGTTCCCGTTTTCAATTCTGCCGAATCAATTGAAAAATGCGACGATAAAGGCAGAACATATATTGAACTTGACGGCATTGTGCCTCAGCCTAAAACTCTTATTGCCCCAAAATGCTATTTCAAATCAGATATGAGCGAATTTGTTGAAAAAGCAATTGATATTCTCACTTTGCCGCTTGTTTTCAAGGAATCATTTGGCTCATTCGGCGCTCAGGTATTTTTATGCAATACTAAGGAAGAGATTTACTCCCACATAAGCGAAAAGCCGTTTATTCTTCAAAAATTTATCATCGACAGCAAAGGTCACGACAAAAGAATTGAAATAATCGGCGGAAAATTTATTTGTGCGGCTGAAAGAGAAAACAAAAACGACTTTCGTTCAAATGTTACTAACGGCGGCACTATGACGCCCTGTAAGCCGACTGAAAAGGAAATTGAAACAGCAATAAAAGCGTGCGAAACCCTCGGTTTAACCTTTGGCGGAGTAGACATTCTTGATGACGGCAGTGTTTGCGAAGTGAATTCAAATGCACATATAATTAACATAATGAACTCAACAAAAATTGACATTGCGCCGTATATTTTTGAAACAATTAAGGAAAAAATCAAATGAGCGGAGTATTGATTTACAGCGAAAAGGAAGCAAAGCGCAACACCTTTGCGATAAATAAATTTAAAGAAGAACTTGGCGTAACGCTTGCAATTAACGATTATGACGGCACGGCTGATTTTATAATCAACAGGACGAACAACTATAAAATTGCAGAAAAATTTGAGAAAAAAGGGATACGTGTTTTTAACCCCTCCTCCCTCTCAAAGCTTGCAAACAACAAGCAGCTTTGCTACGAATTTATGGAGAAAAACGGCATTGAAATTTTGCCGATAAACTATAAAGAAGTGCCTGCGGTTAAAAAGCCGATTGACGGCCACGGCGGTCAAGGTGTTGTGATGATAAATGAAAAAGAAAGCTTTGAAAGCGGATTTGTTTATCAAAAGCCTTGCGCCACTCTCGGCAAGGACTTGCGTGTTTGGGCAATAGGAAATGATATAATTACGTCAATTTTGAGGGAAAGTGATACCGATTTTCGCTCAAATTTCTGCCTCGGCGGCAGGGCAACACCTTATAAAATGAACGAAGAAGAAAAAAGCCTTGTAAAAAGAATTTTAAGCCTTGTTGAAAGCGATTATATCGGAATTGATTTTCTTTTTGACGGCGGTCATTTAATATTTAATGAAATTGAGGACACCGTCGGCGCAAGAATGGTATATGACAAAACGGATATCGATATAATAAAGCTTTATTGCGATTATATAAAAAAGAATATTTAGTATAAGAATATAAAAAAAGAGCCTTCCCAAAGGAAGACTCTTTTAATTTATTATATTAAATATTAGCCAAGTTCTGAGAAGTACTTGATTGTTCTAACCATCTGAGATGTGTATGAGTTTTCGTTATCATACCAAGAAACAACCTGAACCTCATAAGTGTCGTCAGCAACCTTAAGAACCATTGTCTGAGTTGAATCGAAGAGTGAACCGTATCTCATACCAACGATATCTGAAGAAACGATAAGGTCTTCATTGTAGCCGAATGACTCTGTAGCTTCAGCCTTCATAGCTGCGTTGATAGCGTCAACTGTAACTTCCTTGTCAGTCTTAATAACTGCTGTAAGGATTGTAGTTGAACCTGTTGGAGTAGGAACTCTCTGAGCAGAGCCGATAAGCTTGCCGTTAAGTTCAGGAATTACAAGGCCGATAGCCTTTGCAGCACCTGTTGTGTTAGGAACGATGTTTACAGCACCTGCACGAGCACGACGAAGGTCACCCTTTCTCTGAGGACCGTCAAGAATCATCTGATCGCCTGTGTAAGCGTGGATTGTGCACATGATACCACTCTGGATAGGAGCGAAATCATTAAGAGCCTTAGCCATAGGAGCAAGGCAGTTAGTTGTGCAAGATGCAGCAGAAATAACTGTATCTTCAGCTGTAAGTGTGTCATGGTTTACATTGTAAACGATTGTTGGAAGGTCGTTACCTGCAGGAGCAGAAATAACAACTTTACGAGCACCTGCCTGAATATGAGCAGAAGCCTTTTCCTTTGATGTATAGAAACCTGTGCATTCGAGAACTACGTCTACGCCAAGCTTGCCCCAAGGAAGGTCAGCAGCATTAGGCATTTTGTAAATAACAATTTTCTTGCCGTCAACAACAATATAGTTGTCTTCGCCTTCACCTTCGTGGAAATCAACAGTGTGACCCTGAGCAACATAGTTACCCTGTGATGAGTCATACTTAAGAAGATGAGCAAGCATCTTTGCACTTGTAAGATCGTTGATAGCAACTACTTCGTAGCCTTCTGCGCCAAACATCTGACGGAAAGCAAGACGACCGATACGGCCGAAACCATTAATAGCAACTTTTACCATTGGAAATTACCTCCGAATATAATTTAAAGTTTTATTGCTTTTGTGCATTATTTATTTTATACTGTTTGTCATCATTAATCAAGAAAAAAATGCAAATTTTACACTTTATACAAAAACAGTTAAATTTATTAGCACCTTATAGTTAATTTTTTAACAAACTTCATATAATAAGGAGTATATATTACCTTATTTATACCCTTAGTGTTGCAATTTGAAAAGAAATTTGTTAAAATTCATATTAACAAAAGCAAAAGCAAAGGACGATATATATGTTTGTAGATATTGCTAAAATTAAAATAAAAGCGGGTGACGGCGGCGCAGGTGCGGTTGCCTTTCACCGTGAAAAATATGTTGCCGCAGGCGGACCTGACGGCGGCGACGGAGGCAAGGGAGGCGACGTTGTATTTGTTGTTGACGATAACCTTGCAACTCTTGCAGATTTCAGATACAAAAGAAAATATGTTGCAAAAAACGGTGAAAACGGCAGAGGCTCACGCCAATACGGCAAGAAAGCGCCCGACCTTGAGATTAAAGTTCCGAGAGGAACAATAATTCGTGAAGCAAACTCCGGTGCAGTTATGGCTGATATGAGCAAGACTGACAGATTTATTGCCGCAAAGGGCGGTAAAGGCGGCTGGGGCAACATTCATTTCGCTACCCCTACACGTCAAGTTCCGAGATTTGCAAAGCCCGGTGTTCCGGGTGAGGAATGGGAAGTTTCACTTGAATTAAAGCTTCTTGCCGATGTCGGCCTTTTAGGCTATCCGTCAGTAGGAAAATCAAGTCTTATTTCCGTTGTAAGCCAAGCAAAGCCAAAAATCGGCGACTACCATTTCACAACTCTCGTGCCAAACTTAGGCGTTGTTTCTATGGGAGAGGGCAATTCATTTGTTATTGCGGATATTCCGGGACTTATTGAGGGTGCAAGTGATGGTATAGGCCTCGGTCACGAATTTTTGCGCCATGTTGAGCGTTGCAGGCTTCTTGTTCATATTGTTGACGTCAGCGGCAGCGAAGGCAGGGACCCGATTGAGGATTTTGAAAAAATAAACGAGGAACTTGTTAAATTCAATCCTGAGCTTGCCAAGCAACCGCAGATTGTTGCGGGCAATAAAATTGATATGGCAGAGCCTGAGCAAATTGAGCGATTCAAGAAGTATGTAGAAGATAAGGGTTATGATTATTATTCAATTTGTGCGCCGATTATGGAAGGCACAAAGGAGCTTATGAACGCTGTTTGGAATAAGCTTCAAACTCTTCCGCCTATCAAGGAATACGAGGTTGAGGAAATTCCGCTTGAAGCAATTGTTAAAGATGATAAAGGATTTAAAATTTCTCAGCCTGAAGAACATTATTTTCTTGTTGAGGCAAGCTGGTTTCCTAAAGTGCTCAAAGGCATTGATATCGAGGACTACGAAGCACTTCAATATATGCAAAGGGTATTAGAGAAAAGCGGAATTTTTGATGCACTGAGAGAAAAAGGAATTGAGGAGGGTGACGTTGTATCGCTCTATGATATAGAGTTTGAATACGTGCCTTAATTTAATATGAGATTTGTTGATAAAGAAGTAAATCCTAAGCAGTTAAGCCCGCTTAATTTAGCGTTTATCGGCGATTGCATTTATGAAATTCTTGTTCGTGAAACACTTGTTCTCGATGCAAACCGCCCTGTAAATGATTTGCATAGGGAAAGCGTTAAATTTGTATCGGCGAAAGCACAAACGGCAGCTTTTGAAAAAATTAAAGATATTTTGAGCGATGAAGAGCTTGCCGTTTTTAAGCGAGGCCGCAATGCAAAGGTAGGTCATTCCCCTAAAAGCGCAACAGACGGGGAGTATCACTGTGCAACGGGAGTTGAAGCATTATTCGGCTATTTGTACTTAAATAATGAGATTGACAGAATAAAAGAGCTTTTTTCTAAAATAAACTCTTGACATTCACCGCAACTTGTTATATAATCAATATCGCTGACGGGAGCATAGCTCAGCTGGGAGAGCATCTGCCTTACAAGCAGAGGGTCACAGGTTCGAGCCCTGTTGTTCCCACCAAAATAAAAAGGATACCACTCGGTATCCTTTTTATTTTTATGTAAAAATGTATATGGCTCGAACCTGTGACAAGATACTCCAAATTTTGCGAACGAAGCGAGCAACAAATTTGGGAGACTTTCTGCCATAACCTTTTCCGCCTCTTTTTTGTTTGTATATATAATTTAGTTTATAATATCATAATTTTTTATATTAAACAACAAACCTTACGATAACTTAAGAAAAAAGATGAGTTGAAAATTAATCGACTCATCTTTTCTTTTACATATTATATTATTCCGCCGTTTACACCGAGAATTTGGGCGGTGATATATTTGTTTTGCGTGAGATAAAAGATTGCGTCTGCAACTTCCTCACTTGTTCCCAGCCTGCCCAAAGGCACTTCCTCTTCAAGCTCATTTTTGTCAAACATATTGTTCATTCTTGTGTCAATTATTCCGGGACATACGCAGTTTACCGTTATGCCGCTTGGTGCAAGTTCCTCTGCAAGCGAACGTGTTAAGCCGATAACTGCCGCCTTGCTCATTGAATATGCAATCTCGCACGAAGCACCCGTTTGCCCCCACATTGATGAAACGTTGACTATTGCGCCCTCGTGATTTTTGAGCATAAGCTTGATTGCTTCTCTTGAGCAAAGAAAATACGACCTTGCATTAACGCTCATTATTTTGTCGTATTCCTCTGCCGTGGTGTCGTTAATTTGCTTAATAAGGCTTATTCCCGCATTGTTTACAAGAATGTCAATATTTCCAACCGTTTTAAACAGATTTAATATATCTTCTTCATTTTCTAAGTTGCATTTGATTTTTGTAACGCCGTCAAAATCCGGCTCGGTTTGGTTATATGTCACAAAAACATCATATCCCTTTTGTGCAAAAAGCATAGCCGTCGATTTGCCGATACCCGTTGCACCGCCTGTAATTAAAACTTTTTTCAAGCTAACACTCCTAAGCTTTTTCTTTGATTATATCATTATAAAACGTCTTTTTCAAATAAAGTTGTAATTTTACTTAAATTATTGTATAATATCATCACTAATTTTCACAGAGGTGTAAATATGAGCGATACAAAAAGAGATTTTTCTACAATCAGCATATATATTGATGAAAACGAAAATATGATTGGTATTCCTTGCGGTGAAAGCGATAAATACGGGATTGCGGATATTGATAAGGTCGTTCTTCTTAAAGCACCTTATTCCGACAGCCAAATTGAAAGCTTTGTTGAAGAGGTTATTTCTTATTGCTATACCAAAAAACACAATGATTCCTCTCCGCTTTCAACTATTGAAAAGTACACTAAAAAAACAGGCTTTGTAAACGCAACTGCCGATTATACACTTATTTCGATTGTTAAGACTAATGATACATATTCTCTTATGCCTACTTTTAACGATTTTGAAAGAGGCCCGCTTGTTATTGATGATGATGAAAGAATTATTCTTGCAAATTACCAAAAGGGTGAGCTTGCAGAAATTATGAAGGATTTTATCCAAATTTATGTTAAGGCTAATATGTTTTATAAGGAAAAGCAGGAGCTTGAAGAGGAAAAGAAAAGAAGAGAGAATAACTGATTATTAATGAAAAGCTTTGTTATATCCAAGCGTGACGCAGGAACAAGAGTTGACAGGTTTATTGAAAAGACCTTTGAGTCTGTTCCAAAGTCGCTTATGTATAAGGAAATAAGAAAAAAGAATATTAAAGTTAATAAAAAGCGCTGCACAAATGACCAAAAGCTTAATGAGGGCGATTTACTTGAACTTTATCTTAAGGACGACGTGCTGAAGTTAAAGGTCAAGCATCTCGATTTTATGAAAGCGTCAGACGAACTTGATATTGTTTATGAAGATGAAAATGTTATCATAATCAACAAAAAGGTTGGCATTTTGTGTCATCCCGACGGTAAGGAATATATTGATAACCTTGTTGCAAGGCTGAAAAAATATCTTTACAAAAAAAGGGAATGGTCGCCTGAAACGTCAAGTTTTACTCCGTCACTTGCTAACAGGATTGACAGAAATACAGGTGGTCTTGTGCTTGGTGCTAAAAATCTTGAAGCACTTAAAATTCTCAATGCAAAGATTAAATCAAGAGAGATTGAAAAGTATTACTTAACCGTGGTTCACGGTAAAATGCCGAAAAGTGAGGAAACATTGACTGCATTTCTTACTAAAGACGAGAGGAAAAATCTTGTCAAGGTAACAGATAATCAGGTTGAAGGCTCTAAAAAAATTATTACCAAATATAAGGTGCTTGATTATTATGACGATGCATCCCTTCTTGAAATTGAACTTTTAACAGGAAGAACTCACCAAATCAGGGCGCATCTTGCGCATATCGGTCATCCTCTTTACGGCGACGGTAAATACGGCAGGGAAGAGGGCAGATACCGTCAGGCGCTTTACAGCTATAAGCTTAAATTTGCATTTGATGACGATAATTTGCTGTCCTATTTGAGCGGCAGGGCGTTTCAGGCAAGGGATATCAAACTGCTCGATGATTATAAGGAGAAAAAATTCAAATGAAAAATAAATTATATCGCATAATTTCACCCGTTACGCTTTTGGTGGTTTTGGCACTTGACGCAGCCACTGTAGCTTATGCCGTTTTCGCTGTTAAAAAGCTTATCCAAAATGTGAGCGTTTACTCCGTTCTTTTTGCGATTATTGACCTTTTTGCAATAGTCGTTGCCGTACTTGTTAGCAAATATGTTGTAAGTCAAGGAATTGTTTTTGGAGATGAAACGTTTGAATTTACCGCTCATGATGAAAACAATGTGTTTAATTATGATGATGTTGAAAATATTAAAATTCATAAAGACACAAAGGCAAGCCTTAAAAAGAATTTTAATGACAGGCAGTCGCAGGTTATAATTACTCTTAAAAACGGCGGGGTTGTTACAGTTGATATTGGACTTACTTCAATGAAAAAGCTTAAAAAAATAGAAAATGAAATTAATTCCCACCTAAATTAAAAATAAGCAATGTAAGACTTCGAGAAAGTGAGATAAATTTCGTTTTTTGTGAGTGGAGCTGTACGTTGGTACTGCCCACTCGCAAAAGGCGAAAAGTGCCAAAATCACCTTGAACACTACGTTCAAGGTGATTTTCTATAAATGTTATTTTTCATATCAATACGGCAAGAGCGAGCCCTTGCCCTACGATTTCAATTTATGATATTTAAGCACGGCACGGTTTAGCCACTTTATCGGCAGTCTAAAAAAACACGGTACAAAAATTGTACCGTGACGTTCAAGGTGATTTTCTATAAATGTTATTTTTCATATCAATACGGCAAGAGCAAGCCCTTGCCCTACGATTTCAATTTATGATATTTAAACACGGCACGGTTTAGCCACTTTATCGACAGTCTGAGAAACAGTCCGGTGGACTGTTTCATAGTATCTTTGTTTCTTATGAGAGCCCGTCATATTCTTTTCTTGTGCCAATCGGATATTTTGGCTCGAACCTGTGACCCGTCAAAAGAAATTCCGTGTTTGAATGAATTTCTTTGAAATTCATAATAAACATTTCATTCCTTTTTCCTTTTCCCCAAAAAGCTTTTGCTTTTCGGGGACCCCGATTGAAATTTCGTGTTTGTAAAACGGCCGACCGATGGTCGCCCCTACGGTTTATTTCAAAATCTGACACACAACTGTACGGCAGATTTTGAATGATACAAAGTCAGCAACGACGAGGCACGGTTTATCCACTTCATCAATAATTTAAAACGCCGTCGAGTAATCGACGGCGTTATTTTTTGAATTTTTATGAAGATTAAGCTGCTTTGCGAGCCTTTTCGGCTGCTCTTTCAAGTGCAAGCTTATAATCTTTTTGGTCAGTAAATATTTCGTTTTTATAAGGATTTTTCTTTTGTTCCTTTGCACGCTTAATAATAGAAGCGAATACACAAACATTAGCCACAAGAGCAATAATGGCAATTATGCCTTGCATTTTAGGGTCTGCGTTTGTTGGCGGAACTGTAGGGTCCATATATCCGTCTGCATAAACGGATGTAAGAACCGAGAAGCGGCTTTTGTCTTGGAAAAGCGGAAATACCTGAGCAAACATACACCAAAGTGCAAGTGTGTTAGCTCTGTTTTGAATCCAACCGCCCTTATTCCAAAATGCATTTGCAAATGTAGGAGCAAGAAGAAGTGCAAGGCCGCAATACCAAGAGTGAGTAGGGAGATTATTATAAGTATATTCAAAGTTCCAAAGGTCATAAGCCAAAATATAGCACCATGTCATATCAGGCCACAGCATATCCTGCTTATTCTTTGAGGAATAGATACCCCACCAACCTGTCATACAGAAAATATTTATAATACCGGCGATACCGTTCACCCAGTTCCACCAGCCGCCATAGAGCCATACATTTTCAGACGAAAGCCACCAGCCGCCTGAAATTCCGCCCTTAATTGCCGACTCAAAGTCAGAACCGACTGCGATAAGAATGTTGATAGCGACGATTGCAAACGGGAACACCTTAAACCAATTTTTTTTGCCGATGCCCCATTTATACTTAAGCATCATAAAGCCGATACAACCTGCTGTTGCCGCATAAAGCTTTGCATAATGGAACCAGCTGTTCATATGAACATAGGTATCATTTTGAAGTGCCCAATCATCTCCCTTAGCCGCACCGATATAAATTGCAATGAAATATACCGTCAGTGCTGCCGGTAAAACAAAGAAGCAAAAAATTCCGCCTGCTTTTGTTCGCCTTGCAATTTCATTCATAACGACGAGACCGACAAAGACCATTACCCAGCCGAGAAGTTGCCAGCCTGCCATGTCGCCGTAAATTTGAAATAACATTGTCATTCCCCTCCTCTAAAAAAGTTAAATAAAAATCATATCATAAAGACAGAGCGCATTAATATGCTACCGTGCCTCAATTTCCTTTATCATAATTTCATTACCCGAAAGAAGATAGGTTTTTTCGCTTTGACAGTAAGGGCAAATTTTACCGTACTCTACGGTTTTGTATTCGCCCTTGCAACTTTCGCAATACGTTACTGCCGGGATAACTTCTACCTTAAGTTCTGCCCCATTCATAAGCTCACTCTTTGAGCAAGCCCATTTCCAACAATCCTCAAGATAATCGTGGAGCACACCCGAAACCTCGCCTATTTCAACCGTAACAGACGATACCGTTTTAAGCTCGTTTTCCTTGCCTACATCTTCAATTTCGTTAATGATATGAAAAACTATACCAAGTTCGTGCATAATTAATCCTTTTTAGCCTTTTGAGCTTTTTTAATCTTGAAATTACGCTTAATCATATAAGGCAAAATTGCTTTCATCTTATCATCTGAATTAACCATTGTGCTACATTCGGGATTATCTCTAAAAAGATGAATTGCATCAAATTCGCATTTGGTAGTACAAATTCCGCAGCCTATGCACTTATTTTCGTCAACAACGGATGCACCGCAACCAAGACATCGTGCAGTTTCTTTTTTAATCTGCTCCTCTGTAAGGGGAAGATGAGCATCCTTAAACGAAGTTTTAGCGTCAATTTTCTTATTAATATTCGGGATTTGACGTGAGGAATTATCATAACTGTCAACAAGGATATCGTTCTTATCAAGCATTATGAAATCACGTCTGTTTCTGCCGACTGTAAGGCTTGCGTTGAAATGAACAAACCTATGGATTGACTCTGCACCCTCTCTGCCTGCAGCAATAGCGTCAATTGCAAAGCGTGGACCTGTATAAACGTGACCGCCGACAAAAATATCCTTTTGCTCTGTTTGATAAGTAAGACTGTCTGCCTGAGGAGCGTTACCTCTGCCAAGTTCTACCGCCTCACCGTCGATAAGATTACCCCATTCAATTGACTGACCGATTGAAAGATAAATACGGTCACATTCAATTATTTGAGTATCATTTTCGTCATACTGAGGGTTAAATTTGCCGTCTGCATCCTTAACACTTGTGCATTTTTTAAGCACAACGCCCGTCACCTTGCCGTTCTCTGCAAGAATTTCCTTAACGCCCCAGCCGTTGTTTATTTGAATACCCTCGTCCTCGGTTTCAAAAATTTCCTCTTCGCTCGCAGGCATTTCCTCTCTGCTTTCAAGGCAGAACATACCCAAAACATCAGCGCCGCAACGCTTAGTTGAACGTGCAACATCAACGGCAACATTACCACCGCCGATAACAACGGTTTTATTGCCTTTAAGGTCAAGGTCGTGATTTTCGGCAATCTCGTGGAGAATATCAACAGCGCTCATAACACCGTCTGCGTCTTCGCCGGCAACCCCCGATTTTCTTGAGCCTTGACAGCCGATAGCAATATAAAATGCCTCATATCCGTCCTTGCGAAGTTCGTCAAGAGTGATATCCTTACCGACCTCTACGCCGCATTTTATCTCAACACCAAGCGCACGAATAATGTCAATCTCCTCCTCAACAACATCCTTCTCAAGCTTATATGACGGAATACCGTAAGTAAGCATACCGCCGGGTTTTTCATTCTTTTCAAACACTGTAGGTCTGTATCCCGTAAGTGCAAGATAATATGCGCACGAAAGGCCTGCCGGTCCGCCGCCGATAATGGCAATTTTATTTTTAAACTCGCCCCTATTTGAAGGTATTACTTTTTTAGGAATATATCTTGTTTTACTGTCAAGGTCCTTTTGAGCGATAAAGCGCTTAACGTCATCAATAGCAACCGCCTCATCAAGAGTTGCTCTTGTGCAAGCCTCCTCGCATCTCTTATTACAAACTCTGCCGCAAACTGCAGGGAAAGGGTTATCCTTTTTAATAAGAGCCAAAGCATCGGTATATCTACCCTGAGCCGCCATTTTAAGATAGCCTTGAACTGCGATATGAGCGGGGCAGGCAGTCTTGCAAGGCGCCGTACCTGTATCGTAGCAATTAATTCTGTTTTTATCTCTATAATCCGGTGACCATTTTTCCTTGCCCCATTTAACTGCGTCGGGAAGTTCTTGCTTAGGATATGTAACAGCAGAGCCGTCTTTTTTGCAAAGCTTTTGACCGAGTTTAACGGCACCGGCAGGGCAAAATTCAACACACTTGCCGCAGGCTACGCAATCCTTAGCCTCAACCTTAGCCACATACGCCGAGCGTGACATATTAGGCGTATTGAAAAGTTGGGAGGTACGAAGCGCATTGCATACCTTTACCTGGCAATTACAGATAGCAAAAATTTTATTTTCACCGTCGATATTAGTAATTTGGTGAACAAAACCGTTATCCTCGGCACGCTGAAGAATTTCCATAACCTTTTCACGTGTGATATAGTGGCCCTTATTTGTTTCAACAAGGTAATCCGCCATATCGCCGACACCGATACACCAATCCTCAGGGTCATCGGCACAGCCTTCGCCGCACATTGCACGGCTATAACGGCACGAACACGGGCCTGCCGCATATTTGCCGTCATATTTATCAAGCCAATGAGAAATATGTTCCACATCAGCAGACTGATTTTCCATTGAAATTGCCTTTTCAACAGGGATAACGTGCATACCTATTCCGGCGCCTCCCGGAGGCACCATCGGCGTAATTGCTTCAAGCGGAAGTTGAGTCATACGCTCAAAGAAATTTGCAAATTGCGGATGCTCACAAATATTATCCCATTTCATATTAAAAAATTCTGTGCTTCCTGGAACGAACATAGGAAGCACATATTGCTTTTCATGCTCCGGATTTTCCCAATTAAATTCAACAAGACCTACATTTGCCATTTCCTTAAGAAGCGGCTCAAGGTAAGCGGCACTTTTGCCTGTAGCTTTTATAATTTCCTTAAGCTTCATACCCTTGTGTACCTTCATCTTAAGGGCAACCTCTGCCATCTCGTCTGTTACAATTGAAGCAAGACCCCAATACTCAGGGTCGTTAACGGTAAGCTCTTTACCTACCTTTGGAAGCCACGGCAATTTATACAAAACTCTGTCTGTAATATGCTTGCCGAGTGCCAAAATCAAAGGACGTGCAGGCTCGTTTGAATGATTTTCATAATAATGCATCACTCTGTCATCGTACACCCTATCCTCAGGCGGCTTGACAGTATCGAATTTGTATTCATACTCCTTATTTGACATAGTATTCTCCCTCTAAAATATACATCTTATGTCATAAATTACAATTTCATTTTATATGTTTGTTAATTATTTGTCAATATACAGTTAAAGGTAAAATGTCATATTCGGGAATGATTAATATTTAGTTTATTTTTTTATTCAAGGTTTTTAAAACGCAAAAAGAGACGGCATTTCTGCCGTCTCCAAATGCTTTAATCAAAGTGTCAGATTAGTCATTTCCACCGAAGCCCCAGTCAGTACCATTACCAGATGTAGTAATAACATCAGCTGTCTGAGAAAATTCATTAACCTCTGACACCGGCTTTGTATAAAGCTCTTTCATTAGGTGTGTCCTCCTTAATTTATCAAAGTTCGCCTCCACCCCTTAAGGCAGAGGTGAAAGCTTTGCTAAATTGTGTTAATTAAGCATTATAGTCGTAAAGTGATGCTTCTGAATAGTAAGTATGAACATTACCATCTGCATCCTTAGTAACTACGAATGCTCTTGCGCCGGCAACGCCTGTCTTTGCAGTAAGACCGTAGTTCAAACCAA
This sequence comes from Eubacterium sp. CAG:251, assembly GCA_000436835.1. Classification (GTDB taxonomy): domain Bacteria; phylum Bacillota; class Clostridia; order Oscillospirales; family Acutalibacteraceae; genus Eubacterium_R. Next base: position 1,314 of record FR889133.1, on the reverse strand, counting down.
TCTGTGAAGCGTTGGTGTTGTTATAAATAACTCTAACCTTACCAGGATTTGTACCTGATGCAGTCTTGCCAACGTTTTCAAGTGTAAGGTCAGAAGCTGTTACATTCTTACCGTATACGAAGCCCTGGCTAACTACTGTCTCATTATCAGCAACAGTACGTGTTGCAACAAAGAGAACGTCGCAATCTGTAGCTGAAGGACGAGTTGTTGAAACGATAGCAACCTGAGTCTTAGAAGTGTCATCAGCCTTTGTAACTGCTGTGAGTTCGATATCCGAAGCACAGAAGAATGAGTATGATTCACCGTAACCAACTGTTGCGCCGTTTACTGTCCATGATGTTGCGCCTGCCTTAGTAACTGTTACCTTAGCGTCATATGCAACATTTTCAGCCTTGTCAGTGTAGTCAGTGCCGTTAACTGTGATTGTTGCGCCTGCAGCCTTAACTGTGTAAGTCTGAGTAGCATCCTTCTCATAGATAGCTCTGATGGTCTTACCTTCTGTAAGAGCGGTAATCTCATCGTTTGTAAGAGCCCAGCCCTTGAATGTATAACCAGGATAGATAGGAGCAGTTGCAGGAACCTTAATGTCAGCACCGCTTGCTACTTCCTGAGTTGATACAACGTTACCGTACATATCAATGAATACAACTACGAATGTTGATTCAGCTGTTTCTGTAAATACAGGAGTTACCTCTGTATCAGCAACTGCTGTGAATGAATATGTTTCGTTAGTTGAAACGAGCTTGTTAGCAACCTTCCAACCTACGAACTCTGCACCCTCATTAGCCTGAGCTGTAAGAGTTACAGTTGAGTTAGCAGGAACCTTAGTAGTCTTACCGTTTGTTGCGTCCTCGCTGTTAAGAGTTGTTGTACCGTAAGCAGTCTTAGCAACTGTGATATCATAACCCTTAAGCTGAGGAAGAACCTTAGTTTCGAGAACCTGACCGCAAATTGTACAGCTTGTAACTTCTGAACCCGGCTTATCAAGTGTAGGCTCTGTTACAACAGGTTTACCCTTTGTGCAATCTTCTGTTACAACCTTAGCAACTTCGTCATAGTTAGCGTTTGCTGTTACAGCAGAAACTGCCGGCCAGCTATAAGTTGTATGGCTGTGCTGTTTACTACCTGCCGGTGTAGCAGTTGTATCAGCAGTATTTGTCTTTGGAGCTACAGGAGTAGCGCCTGCAGCAAGCTTCTGAGTATCAACTACAGTGCCTGCGGCGTTTGTAAATGTGATTGTATAAACCTTAACAAGACCCTTAACTGCATCTTCAAGAGCAGTAGCAGCAGCAGTTACCTGTGCCTGATCTGTAT
>FR889132.1 GCA_000436835.1 Eubacterium sp. CAG:251 | reverse complement strand
GTACCCACGTACAGCACTCGCTCGCAAAATACGAAATTTATCTCGCTTTCTCGAAGTCTAATCTACACTTTCTAAAAAACTAATTAAATAATATTTGTTTATAATATTTACTTTTTCTTAAATAATAATTAATTCCTTGTTTTTAGTTTTTATATATAGTATAATAACTTAAATGCAGATATTAATATAGAAGCGGTGCAAAATGAAAATACTTACTATTGGAGATATTGTTTCAAAACAAGGATGCGAATATTTAAGAAGCACCCTGCCCGCATTAAAGAGAGAGCTTGAAGCCGACATTGTTATTGCAAACGGCGAGAACTCGGCGGTCGGAAACGGAATTTTACCTCAAAGTGCAGAATATATACTTGACTGCGGTGTTGACCTTATCACGCTCGGCAACCACAGTTTAAAGCGAAAAGAAATATACGATTATCTTGATTCCTCTGCCCCGATTATAAGGCCGGCAAACTATCATTCAAGCGCACCCGGCCGAGGAATTGAAATTATAGACAAGGGGTATTGCAAAATAGCGGTAATCAATCTTCAGGGTGCAGTTTATCTTGACCCGATTGAAAATCCCTTTTCGGTTATTGACTCATTGATTGACAAGGCGAAAAGCGAGGGTGCAGGCATAATAATTATTGATTTTCACGCTGAGGCAACGGCTGAAAAAAAAGCAATGGGATTTTATGTTGACGGCAGAGTATCGGCAATATTCGGCACTCATACCCATACCCAAACAAACGACAATCAAATTTTGCCTAATGGCACGGGATATGTTACCGATATCGGTATGACAGGTCCGTACTACAGCGTTTTGGGCGTTGCTGTTCAGCCTGCCATTCAAAAGTTAAAAACAGGGCTTCCCACTCGTTTTATAAACGAGGACGGAGTTTGCACTCTTGAGGGTTGCCTTTTTGAAATCGATGAAAAAAGCGGAAAAACCGTTAACACTAAGCTTATCAGGAGGTAGCTATGGCGAAGAAAATATTCGCTTTTATTATGGCGGCGGTTCTTGCGTTTACTGCTTTTGCAGGATGCACGGCGCAAAAAGATGCCGATACCGCTAAAGAAAATATTACCACAACTAAAAAAGTTACCGACGATTCCAACTTCAAATTGAGCTATACGCAAGCGGACAGTCTTGACCCGTTCAAGTCAAAAACGCAAAACAATCAGGTGCTTTCATCTCTTGTTTTTGAATCGCTGTTTGACATTGACGAAAACTGGGAAAGCGTGCCTAATATTGCAACAAAATATGAATTTTCCGACGGCAAAACGCTTAAGGTAAGTTTCAATCCGTCGCTTACGTTTTCCGACGGTTCACCTATTGAAAGTGACGATATAATCTACTCATTCAATGTGGCAAAGAAATCGCCGGCATATAAAAACAGTCTGAAATATATCGGCTCGGCGTCGGCAGGTGCAGACAATACAATTGTTTTTTATCTGAAAAAAGCAAATCCGAATGCAGTTAATCTTTTAACCTTTCCTATTGCAAGCACTAATTATGACGAAAACGGTTATCCCATCGGCAGCGGCAGATATAAATACGTTAAAAAGGACAGCAAAACATATTTAAAAGCAATTGTAACAAAGGATTTTAATCCATATATCACAACAATCAATCTTGTAAATATTGCAGCCGCCGATTCTATTGACAATGCGGTAAACATCGGTAACATTTCATATGCGTTTCGTGATTTAAGCTCAAACGTTGCAGAGAGAATGACCTGCAACAGAAAGCTTATCAATATGAATAATCTTGTTTACATCGGTGTTAATTCTCTTTCGGGTATTACGGCGAATGCGCAGATAAGAAAAGCAATTTCCCTTGCGTGTGACAGAAATACCTTTGCCGAAAGCGCATACAACGGCTACGGCACGGCTGCGACCTCACCGTTCAATCCGCAATCAAGTCTTGCGCAAAACGTAAAGATTTTTTCAAGCGAGGCGGACACGTCAACGGCTAAGCAAGCAATTGCACAAAGTGGAATTGACTCAAAAGAGTTAAAACTGAATATACTTGTTAATAAAAACGACAATCGTACTGCCTGTGCCGCTCTACTTAAAAATCAGCTTGAAGCGGTCGGCTTTACGGTCACGATTGACGAAGTGAGCACAAAGGAATATGCAAGAAGAGTTAAAGGCGTTGAATTTAATTTATATATCGGCGAGGTTAAACTTTCTGATGATATGAGCCTTTATCCGTTTTTTGACGATAACTCAGGCGGTGTAAGATACGGAATAGACAACAAAAGTTTAACGTGCGACGACCTTTATTGCGCTTATCTTTCAGGCGAGGCTGACCTTGGCAAATTCATACTTGCATTTAATGAGGAAATGCCTTATATTCCGCTTATATACAAAAAAGGAATGATATGCTATACTAAGGCTATGAGTGGCGATATGCAGGGCTATTGGAGCAATTACTTCTCTAATATCGACACTTGGTATTTTGAATAATATTTACGGAGGTAATACTTATGATAAAGCTTGAAAATCCTAACGGATATATTGAAGTTACGAACAACTATTTTGCAAACCTTGTCGGCAGGGCAGCGCAAAGTTGCTTTGGCGTTACAGGCATGGTTAATTCCAACGCATATCAAAGCTTAAAATCCGTTTTAAAAAACAAATCGGCTAAAGACAATTTAGACCAGGGCGTAACAGTCAGAAGCGTAAACGACGATTTAATTATCGAGCTTCACATTTCTGTTTCATACGGTGTAAACATAAGCGCAATTGTTGAAAGCATAGTAAACAAAGTTCGCTATACCGTTGAAGAAGCTACCGATTTAAAGGTGTCAAAAGTTAATGTATATATTGACGCACTCAACTAAGCTATAGGAGATTTAATTATTTATGATTACCGGTTTATTATTCAGAGATTCTATTATCTCTGCCGCAAATAACATTTCAAACAGCAGGCAGGCAGTTGATGCGCTTAATGTTTTCCCTGTTCCTGACGGCGATACAGGCACTAATATGAGTATGACAATTACTGCCGCAGCCAAGGAAATGGCTGCACTTGACGATAACTGCACCGTTGAGGAGGCTTCGGCAAAATGTGCTTCGGCTCTTTTAAGAGGCGCAAGGGGCAACTCCGGCGTTATACTTTCACTTATTTTCAGGGGCTTTTCAAAAGGCTTCAGAGGTTTGACCTCAGCAGGTGCAAAGGACCTTGCCAATGCATTTAAAGACGGTGTTGACGCCGCATATAAGGCTGTAATGAAACCGACGGAAGGCACAATTTTGACCGTTATCCGCAAGGCAAGCGAAGCTGCGCAGAAAGCAGCTGAAACTCAGGACGACCCGTTTGAAGTAGGTCTTGCCGCACTCACCGCCGCTAAAGAAGCTCTTGCAAAAACTCCGGAGCTTTTGCCTGTTCTTAAAAAAGCAGGTGTTGTTGACGCAGGCGGTCAGGGACTTGTACTCATTTTTGAGGGAATAGAAAGTGTTTGGAGAAACGGTGTTATCGTTCAGCCGCTTGACGGTTCGGGTGTAAATCCTGTTTCAATGCCATCAAAGGCAACCGTTGCAGCCGCAAGCGATGATATTGAATTTGGCTATTGCTCTGAATTTCTTATTGAAAAAAGCAGCGATGCAAAGGAAAAGGACCCGCTTAAGCTCAGGGCTTATCTTGAATCAATAGGCGACTGCGTTGTAGTTGTTGACGACAGCAGCATTATCAAAGTTCACGTTCATTCAAACTGTCCTGGTAATGTTATTCAGGCAGGTCTTAAATACGGTCAACTTATTAATATTAAAATTGATAATATGAGATATCAGCACGCCAATGCAGACGTTGGTGTTAAAGAAGGCGAAAAAGTTGTTGAGCCTGAAATTACAAAGCCTGAAAACGAATACGGCTTCGTTGCTGTTTGCGCCGGCGAAGGGCTTGAAGAACTTTTCAGTGATATCGGTGCAGATACAATCGTAAGCGGCGGTCAGACTATGAATCCGTCTACAGACGATATTTTAAATGCAATTATGAAAACTCCGGCAAAGGTTGTTTTCGTTCTTCCTAACAACAAAAATATTATTATGGCGGCTGAGCAGGCGGCTCCTCTTGCAAAGGACAGAGATGTAAGAGTTTTACCTACAAAGACCATTCCGCAGGGCATTTCCGCTATGCTTATGTTTGACGAAACCGCAAGTGCAGACGAAAACCAAATGACTATGCTTTCTGCCGCAGAAAATGTTGAAACCGCACAGGTTACATTTGCCGCAAGGGACAGCGAGGTTGACGGCAAGCCGATTAAGCAGGGCGAAATTATGGGGCTTTGCAACGGAAAGATTAAATATATCGGCGATGATATTACAGACATTGCCGTTAAAGCTGCTCACAAGCTGTTCAAAAAAGGCGAACATTCGCTCATCACAATTATTTACGGTGAAGGCGCAAGCGAAGATGACGCAGAGGCTGTTGAAAAAGCACTTTACGAAAAATACGGCAATGACGTTGAAATCAGCATTGTAAACGGCGGTCAGCCTATATATTATTTTATCATCTCGGTGGAGTAAGATATGCTGAATTTAGATAGCAATATACAATTTATTAAGGGTGTCGGCGAAAAAAGAGCCAAGCTGTTTAACAGTCTTGGCATCTTTGACGTTGACAGCCTTATTCATTTTTACCCAAGAAAATATGAGGATTGGACTGTCGGCAAAACCCTAAATGACGTAAACGACGGAGATACAATCTGCATTAAAGCAACGCTTATTACTCCCGTTAAGGAGGCTGCGATTAGGCGTGGCTTAACGCTTTACAAGTGCAAATTTTCAGACGGCGAAAATGTTATTGCCGTAACAATTTTTAATAATAAATACCTTGCAAAATCGCTAAAGGTTTATGAGGATTACTTTTTATACGGAAAAATAGGCAAAAGCTTTCTAACGGCTTCCATGAGCTCGCCGAAAATCGAAAAGGCAGACGGTGTGCTTGCAATTCAGCCTATTTATCCTGCCAAGGAAAAACTGACCTCTCGTGCAATTTCAAAGGTTATGAAAACCGCACTTGACGAAATTCATCAAATTGACGAAACATTGAGCGATGAAATCATGCAAAAATACGGCTTGATTTCACTTGATAAAGCAATAAGAGATATTCATTTTCCAAGCAGCGCCGAAGATTATCTGCCTGCAAGAAAAAGACTTATATTTGAAGAACTTTTAACTCTCCAGCTTGGCTTATTAAAGCTTAAAAGCAACAAAAGATGCGAAACCTCTCTAAGAATTACAAAAGATTACAGCAAGGAATTTGAAACCTTTTTACCGTTCACTCTCACCAATGCGCAAAAGCGTACAATCGGCGAATGTGTGGCTGATATGGAAAGCAAATTTCCCTGCAACCGCCTTGTTCAGGGTGATGTCGGCTCCGGCAAAACCGCCGTTGCGGCAAGCCTTATTTATACTGTTATCAAAAACGGATATCAAGCGGCTATGATGGCGCCGACCGAAATACTTGCAACTCAGCATTTTGAAAGCCTTACAAAAATGTTTTCAAAATTGGATTTAAAAATCGCTCTTTTAACAGGCTCAACACCCGCAAAACAGAAAAGAGAGATAAAAAAGGCGCTGTTTAATAACGAAATTGATTTGCTTATCGGCACGCACGCTTTAATTCAAAATGACGTTGAATTCAGAAAACTTGCGCTTGTTATAACCGACGAACAGCACCGCTTCGGTGTAAATCAGCGTGCAACGCTTGCGCAAAAAGGGCAAAACGTGCACACAATCGTTATGAGCGCCACCCCTATTCCGAGAACGCTTGGGCTTATCCTCTACGGCGACCTTGATATCAGCATACTTGACGAGCTTCCGCCGGGCAGGCAGACTGTTCGCACGGACGTGGTTGATTCAAGATACCACAAAAGGCTGTATAAATTTATTAAAGATGCTGTTGCCCGTGGTGAGCAATGCTACATAATTTGCCCTGCGGTTGAGGAAAACGAAACCAATATAAAAAGTGCAGAAGAATTTGCCGAGGAGCTTGCAAACGGTGAATTTAAAGGCTATAATCTCGGAGTACTTCACGGCAAAATGAAAGCTAAGGACAAGGAAGCAATTATGAAATCCTTTGCCGACGGCAAGGTGAGCATACTTGTTGCAACCACCGTTGTTGAGGTTGGTGTTGACGTGCCTAATGCAACAATTATGGTGATTGAAAATGCCGAACGCTTCGGTCTTTCAACACTTCATCAGCTAAGAGGGCGAGTCGGCAGAGGCAATAAGCAAAGCTACTGCGTGCTTGTGTCCGACGCTAAGGGCGAAACCTCACGTGAAAGGCTTATGACGATGAAGCAATTTAGCGACGGCTTTAAGATTGCGGATACCGACCTTAAGCTTCGTGGCCCCGGCGACTTCTTCGGCTCTCGTCAGCACGGCTTGCCGGAGCTTAAAATTGCCGATATGGTGGAGGATATGGACACACTTAAAAAAGCGCAGGAATGTGCACAGGATATTTTGAAATCCGACTTTTCACTTTCCAACTTCCCCGCCCTAAAAAAGCAAATGAACAAAATGTTTGAAAAGATAGTAAATTAAAAAAGTAGGAACATTTATTGTTCCTACTTTTTCCTTTTATATGGCTTTACTTCATCTGTCAGTCCTGCAAGATAATCCATACTTGTATCAAGCGCAAGCGCTATTTTTTTGCATTGTTCAAAGGTATAATACCTTTTTCCGTTTTCAATTTTTGAATAGTCGCTTTGGTCAATTCCTGTCAGCATTTGCATTTTGATTTGCGTATATCCACGCATTTTTCTTAATTCTTTAAGTCTTGACATATTATCCACCTCTTAAATATTATGTCATATTGACCTATTGGCATTAGGGTGTTATTGACCTATAATTGATATGGGTTGTTTTATAAAAAAACAAATGCATTGTTTGAGATGAAAGGAGACTTTATTATGGCTTTAATAAAATGTAAAAAATGTTCGGCAGAAATATCCGATGAGGCAAAATTTTGCCCTAATTGCGGCGCTCCTGTTATACTGCACAGATGGAGATGCCCAAAATGCGGAAATATGATAAGCAAAGAACCATGTCCATATTGCAGCAATGAGCAAACAGTTGTTAAAAACAATACCGATACAACTACGAATAATAATTCAAAAAACGTTAAACAAAAGAATAGCAATCAGGCTATAACGGGAATCATCGGATTTCTTATTACATTGGCTCTTATTTCTGCGCCATCTTACAGCAATTTGTTTGGTTCCTCGTATTATGTGGCAAAACTTCCATCCTATAGCGCAGGCAGTGTAAAAGTAGACGGATATATGCACAAAAGCAAATCTTGTTGCCAACAAGTTGCAAATGCTTTCGGTGCCGAAGTCATTCGTGTAAATGAAAACGCAAGTGCAGGTACAAACGAATATGGTCAAACCGTAAAATATAAGGATTGTTTTAATTACTGTCCGCTATGTTGTGACTAATATTTTTAAACACAAAAATAAACGGAGAAAACAATATGAAAAAAATTATAAAACTAATATCAATAATAATGGTAATCTGCACTTTATTTTGTTTAATCGGATGCGAGAAAAGTGATTTTTCATTCGGATATGAAAATAAGGAAAGCAAATATAAAGCCGCTATGTCAGATCATATGCAAAACGAACATAAGTCTACAATAACATCTTATACAAGCTTTAATTTTTATGATGACGGCGGTGCATATGCAGATGTGCAAATAACAGCACATCTTGCGGGTGGTGATGGAACCATTGGCATGAGAAATGAATTGTCTGTTGATGAAGATTGCAATATTTCTTCCTGCGATTGGTGCGAATTAGGCTTTTAATAATGCGAGGTGTTAATAATATGAAAAAAACAATAACCTTAACATTCTTATGTATAATTTTGCTCTTTTCCGGCTGTGCAAATAATATGACAAACAAATACAACGATAAATTACTCAGTGATACCGAATATGTTAAATCACATATTCTTGGAGTTTGGAGTTCTTCTGACGGAGAAATTGTAGAATTTTATTCTAACGGTATTGTTGTTAATTATACGCCCGTTAAAGAACAGGATATAGCTAATATAATGGATGACGTAATGTCGGACGGCGGATCATATTCTGTAGAATCAGAACTTAAAAGTATCGGATACAGCGGCTATACAATACCAGAACCCGATTCATATACTGATGAGGAATTACAAAGCTATACCAATTATGCACAAAACAGTCAAAATATCGGAATTACTTTGAAATACAACTTTTGGGGCGTAATTGAAGATAAATACATTTCACATGAATTTCAAAACGAGGATACTCTTATCATAGGCGGAAAAACAACATTAACAAGAATGAAAAATGATGAACCAACCATTGATGATAATATAAGTGGACTATATATTAATGAAGAAGACAATAACTTGGGAATACGTATTATCAAGCCTAAAAGCGGAGGACAAAGTTATTTTGATTGGGTTGATATAAACAAAAATTTAGAACTGTACGGAGAATGTGAAATTGATAAAGAAAAAATCACTTTAAAAAATACCGATTCCGATGATTTTGTTTTTAGACGCAACGAAAAGAATCTCACGGAAATAGGCTCTGACACATTACCGGGCAGTAATATGACGTACAAGAAAATCAGCAATTTGGGATATATGAATTCACTTAAAGGTACAAATTAAAAAATATCGAGGCGGTGACAGGTTATAAGGTCACTGCCTCGATATTTTTTAATAAGCCCCCTCTCACACAACTTTACGGCGAGAGTTGAGGTCAAGCACGCTTACAAAGCACCCCGCAACGAGCAAAACGGACAGCGTTACATTCACGCTTGAAAGCCTGACGGGAGTTGAAGCATTGGCAAACACAGACAAATCAACAGGGAAAAAGTACAAAAGTAATTTCATAATAAAATAAGACAAAACGCTTGAAATGAGCCTGAAAAGCAGAAATTCAAAATAGCTCATTTTAAATTTTCTCAGCACACCTAAAATTTGAAGATGAATACAAATTCCGCCGAAGGAGAGAAATGCGGCAGTAAGCGGCAGAGAAAAATCGCCGTTACAAACGCCGTTTGTTATCTCAATAATCGGCAAAAGCGGTTCGGGAATTTTGACTGTACTGCTAAGAGCTGAAAACAAAACGATATATGCCGTTATCACTATTACGCTTTGCGCCGCCTTGGGTGTGGCAAGGGTGAGTGCGTCGCCGAGAGAGGTGAAAGAAAAAAGAGAGTATTCGCTTTTTTCAAGCCTTTTTTCCTTAAACGAAAGGATGAAACCGATTAAAATTGACGACAAAGCGTTTGACAAAAAGAGCATTACGCCGAGCCTTGTGCTGTTAAAGGTGACTGTGCCGACAGCGGTGATTATAAAGCCGCAGCCGCCGCAAAAATTAAAGCACATTAAACGTTTTGCCTGATTTGAATCTATCTCCCCTGCCTCAAAAAGTTCCTCACTCAACAGTGCGCCTGTGGGATATCCGCCGACAAGACCGAAAAGAATTGCCGAAAAAGCCGCCTTTGGCAGATTAAAAAATACTCTTGAAAAATTTCCGAACAGTTTTATCAAAATATTATTTGCACTCGATTTCATAAAGGTTAAAAATATTATCAAAAGCGGCAAAAGCGACGGCACAACTGTATTCATTGCAAGAGTTAAGCCGTCATAAGCCCCCTTGCGTGTATTTTTTGAAAAAATGATAAACAAAGCGGCAAGAAAAATCAAGCAAAGCGTTTGAAAAAAGGAATATGTAACATTTTTTATCTTCATTTATACCACCACTAATACTATGGCTAAAATTTACATTTTATACAATATAATATATATTGATTAAATAATTAAATTATAGTATAATAATTAAACTATCTTAGATTGGAGATAAAATATGGACAACAAAATTCCTAATATGGATTATGATGCCGATGAGGTTATCAACGAATTTAAAGAAAAAATCAAATGGCCGAAAAGCGACGAGGTAACGGCAGTAGTTAAGCCGACAAAAATTCCGCTTCGCTTGCTCATTTCTTTCCTTATCACAGCAGTAGTGGGCGGCATTGCTTACTATATGATGCTCCCGGCATTAAACTTTAAAGACACGCAGATGTATCTTTTCTTAATTCTTCTTGTAGTTGTATTTATGCTTTCATTTGCACTTGTTTGCAGAGCTAACAAGAAAATCGAAAGAAAAGAATATGTTAAGAAAAAATCGTTAGTACCCGTAATAATTGTGGGTGTGCTCGTGGTTGTTATGGCTGTCGGATATCTTACCGGTGTAACCCTTTTCCGTGCAAAATCGTACAGCAACCTTCTTACAATCAGCGACGGCAACTTTGAAAATGACTTTGAAGATATCAGCTATGACAAAGTGCCTCGTCTTGACTCTAACCGTGCAATTGCGCTTGCCGACCAACAGTTAGGCTCTCTTGAAGAATACAAGAGCCAGTATGTTGTAAGCGACAATTCAACACAAATCAACTACAAAAACACTCCTTGCAGAGTTGCACATCTTCAATATGCCGACTTCTTCAAATGGATGAACAATACTAAAAACGGCACTCCGGCTTATATGCTCGTTGACCTTGTAAGCCAAAAGGTTACGGCAGTAAACTGTGTTGACAAATTCGGCGAGGGCATTAAGTATTCACCTGCCGAGCTTTTCAACGAAAAGCTTATTCGTCACCTTCGTTTCCAGTATCCTACAGAGCTTCTTGATACGCCAAACTTTGAAATTGACGATAATATGCACCCATATTGGATTACAGCCGTGCTTGACAAAACAATCGGTCTTTACGGCGGTACAGACGTTAAGGGTGCAATCATTACAGATGCGCTTACAGGCAAAAGCAAATATTACGATATTGAAACAGTAAAGAATGACAAGCGCCTTAATTGGATTGACGTGGTTTACAGTGAGGCACTCGTTCTTGAGCAGTACAACTATCACGGCAAGCTTCAAAACGGCTTCTGGAACTCAATAATTTTCCAAAATGACGTAAACATTGCTTCAACAGGCAGCGGTAACATTGCTATGGACGATGACGTTTGGGTATTCACAGGTGTAACCTCTGCCGAAACAGACGCTTCAAACTTCGGCTTTATCCTTATCAATCAGCGTACCAAGGAAGCAAGATATTACAAGAGCCCGGGTGCAACGGAATTTTCGGCTCAAGAGTCGGCAACCGACGCAGTACAGAACTACGGCTATCAGGCAACGTTCCCTATTCTTTTGGGAATTGACGGCAATCCGACCTACTTTATGTCACTTTACGGTGACAGCAACACGGTTAAGGGATATGCATTCGTAAGCCTTAAGGATAAAACCGTTGTTGGAACAGGGCTTCTTGATACTGCAAAGAGTGATGCCAAAGCGCTTAACAATGCTATTGAAAACTACATTGACGCACTTAAAGAAAAGGGCATTGCAGACAATGTTGACAAATCAAACATAATTGTTGACGAAAGCAAGATAAACGAGTCGAACAACGCAGATATCACGGACGATAACAATGCAAAAGATAATGCAAATAATACCGAAAACGAAACAACAACCAAACCAAGCAAGGAAACCGCAAAGGGCACAGTTACAGGCACGGTTGAAGATATCAAAACAAGCGTAAACGACGGCAATTCTGTTTATTACCTTAAGGTTGACGGAAAATATTATTACATTAACGTAGGCGACTGTATGGAGGTAATGCTTGTAAATAAAGGCGACACCGTTGAGATTACAACAGACGGCGGCAAAGGCACATTTATTCAGGCAAAAAGCATTACAGTAAAATAGTTAAAATATAACAAAAAAAGGGATTAGATATTAAAAAATATCTAATCCCTTTTTAATATGCAAAATCTGCCGCATCTCACCAAAAGCGGTTGCGAAGAAATAGTCAGAATTGGATTTTTAGTGAAGGGAGCTGTACGTGGGTACTGCCCCTTTGCTAAAAATTCAAAGTGCCCAACGTTTTGTCGCCGTATCCTTTAGGACATTAAGACAAAACGTTCAAATGTTATTGATATAAAAAATTAAGGATTAGATATTCGTAAATTAATACGAATACCTAATCCTTTTTTCCGGCACGTTTATGGCTGTTTATTCACAACCGACTTATTTAGTCTTAACAGATTTAACCTTAGACCAAGATGAGTATACCTTAACACTCTTGCCGTTTACCTTTGCATTCTTATAGGTACGAACACGAACATAGTAAGTCTTTTTAGCCTTTAAACCCTTAAATGACTTAGAAGTTTTCTTGTTGCCCTTAATAGAATAGGTTGAGGTTTCTCTTGTGAACTTCTTTGAAGTTGAAATTTGGATTTGATAACCTGATACGCGTGTTACCTTTTTCCAGCTTGCCTTAAAGCCTTTTCTTGCCTTTTTAAGCTTCTTGATTGAAACTTTCTTTTGCTTTTTATTTACATAGCTGCCGTCCTTAGCGTATGTTGTAGCCTTCTTAGTTGTCGGCTTTGTTGTTGAAGGAGCAGTAGTCGTTGTGGTTGTAGTAGTTGCGTCATAAGCCTCTTTAGCCTTGAGTGCATCATAGAAATACATAAGACCTGTGAGTGCATCTGCCGTTGCAGTTGGGTTTTCGCTTTTATCATCAGCAGTGTAATAGTAAGCACCCTTTACGTCTTTACATTCAAATGCAGAAAGCTCAGTGTAAATCTTCTGTGCCTTGTCAAGATTATTTGCGGCAGAATAAGCGGCAAGCGCAAGAGCTGTTGAATCGGCATTTACCTTTGGCTCACCGTAGGTGTTGTCAAGATTATAAAGATAGCCGCCGTCTTTCTTGAAGTTTTCAATTGATGCAAGTGCATCATCTACAAATGACTGATAGCCTGCATACGGTGCAACAGCGATTACAAACTGAGATGTGCTGTCTGTGCTGGTATAATATGTTGAGCCTGTACCAAACTCATAGTAATTATTTACAAGGAAGTTTTGAGCCTTCTTGAGATAATCCTTAAGGCCGTATTTATTTGCTACAGTAAAGATTGAAGAGAAAAGATATTGATTTTCGTTATCCTTAACAAGTTTAACATTTTCAAATGCAGATACAATATTATAACCCTCAAAGCTCTTTGCACTGTAACCCAAGCCGTCAAGCGCTAAAATAACGTTTGCATAAACGCCTGCAGACTCGCCTTTGATAGGAGCCCAGTTGTTATTCTCGTCATATCCTACAGTTGATTGAATCTTGCCGCCGTTTGAGTCAAGATTTTCCTTAACGCTCTTTGCAAACTCAGCCTTATAGTCGCTCATATTTACGCCTGCACGTATAAATGAGTTGAGGCTGCCGGCATTATCAACAGTAAAGCCTGCCTTTTTAACAGACATAAGATATATTGCGCTTTCATTAATTTTTGTTTTAACGTCACTGCTTGTTACCTTACTGTCTGCCATTGCATAAATCCCTGTGAAAAGAGAAGTCAATGCAACGCAAATTGCAAGTGTAACTGAAATTAATTTTTTCATATTTATTAACCTCCTAATATGAAATTATTTTTTTATGAACAGATGTATGTAAATACAACCTTATCACCGTCTTTAAGCTTTTTTAAATCCACGCTTATGTTTGGATAGCTTCCATTGACCCTATACTTCCAGCCGCTGCCTTTTCCGCAATCAAATTCGTCAATATTATTTATTCCCGCAATATAAACACTATACATACCATACTCTGCAGTATAGGTTATGCCTTTATCATTGCACGCTTTTTTAAACAAATCATAAACTGTGCTCTTGCTTTTAAGCGTGGTTTTATAATTATTAAGCATGATTCCGTTTTTGGGAACGTATTTTTCGTGTTCCGGTTCCAAATTGTCCATATTATCGAGAATGGATTTACATTCAATCGTGATTGAGCAATTAATCTCAGACGAGGTGGTTTGAGTAACCTTATCGTCATTCTCTTTTTGCAAAGTTTTTTTCGGCTTTTTAGCCTTAGACTCTTTTTCTTTAGCATACTTCTTTTTAGCTTCTGTATTGCTTTTTGATTTAGTATTACTTTTTGACTTGCTGTTCGACTTTTTTGAGGCATCGGTAGTTTTTTTATTATCTTTTTTTGAAACAGATTTAGCGGCAGTCGAAGCCTTTTCGCCTTTTTTGGTTGTTTTTTTATCTTTTTTTTGTGTGGTTTGAACCTCATTTGCCGTTACAGTTACTTCTCCTGCATCTGTCGTCTGTTCACTCGAAGTTGATGAAGTAATGTTTGTACTTCCTGCCACGTTGGCGGTTTTGCCGTTTGAGCAAGCGCAAAACACCGTCAGGCATAAAACTATTGATATTAAAACGCATAAATATTTACGCATAAAAAATCCTCCGTCGCTTAGGACAGAGGAAAATGCGCAATAATAGTACGGACTTTTAAATCATTGCTTTCCATTGCCCAAAAGCTGAATTTAAGTTTGCGGCAGGTCTCCCGACTTATGATATAGCATTGCTTAAAAAATCGCCTTCTCGGTTTCCCAATGGCTGATGATTTTTCTTCATCAAATACGGTAATGGCTGTTGCTTGGGAGTCTAACCCAATTCCCTTTTAATTTCTCGCAAAAGGAGAAAACCGTCTGTTATTCAATTTGAGAAATTCAATTATTTTTCGTATATGCTCTTTTTAAGCACACCGATATACGGCAAATTACGATAATACTGGTCATAATCAAGACCGTAGCCTACAACGAAAGCGTCAGGCACGTCAGTACCTACATAGTCAGCCTTGATATCGGCGATACGCCTTGCCGGCTTATCAAGAAGGGTAACAACTCCTATAGATTCGGGATTACGCTTAGAAAGCATATCGTGAATATATTTAAGCGTGTTGCCCGTATCAAGAATATCCTCCACAAGCAAAACATCAAATCCCGTCAAATCATCTGCAACATCCTTGATAATATTGATATTGCCGCTTGAAACAGTGCCTGAGCCATAGCTTGAGGCCTGAATAAAATCAATATTACACGGCAGGTCAATATATCTTGAAAGGTCGGTAAAAAAGTAAATTGAGCCTTTAAGAACACCTATGAGCAAAAGCTTCTTGCCTTCATAATCTTTCGTAATCTGCGCTGCCAAGCGATGTGCAATTTTATTAAGTTCTTCCTCGGTCACAAGTATCTGTTCAACGTCCTGATGCATAGTATTACCTCTCTGTTTTCATTACCGTTAAAGTATAGCATTGTTTAGGTATAAAGTAAAGTATATTTTAATATTAAATCTGCCGTATTTCCACAAAAAAGACATTCGCTTTTATTTGCGAATGTCTTTTATATTTTTATAAAAGTCCGGTTTCTTCGACTTTCTTCTCAAAGAAGCGCATCGGCTTGCGGAAAAGATATCTGAAGAGTGTACCGATAAGAAGTCCGATAAAGAAGTAAACAAAAAGCTTACCGAGACAAACCCAATAATTATTGCCGTATGTGCCGCAAACACATTCTCTGAGTGCGTCAATAACAAAAGTGTACGGCAAATAAGGGTTGATTGCCCTAAAGAATGCGGGTGTTACATCAATCGGGAATGTACCGCCGCAGCCGCCAAGCTGAACAACAAGCAAAATAACCGCAACTGCCTTGCCGATATCGCCCCAAGCGGCAACAAGTGAATAAATAAAGAACGTAAATACAAATGAAGCGCATAAGCCGGCAAAAATAAACTTAACCGGGTGATAACATTGTATCTTTAAGAAATAGAGATCCCCGAGGCAAATAATTAGCCCTTGAACGAGCGATATTGTAAGGAATATAAGTGACCTGCCGAAATATTCCTCCCTCGGCTTAATGTTGCCGATTTCTTTTTTATTTGCAACCTTAGGTTTAACAAGAGCCACAAGAATAATTGCGCCGACCCAAAGTGCAAGCGTACTGTAAAACGGCGCCATTGCCGAGCCGTAATTATCGATACCGTAAATCTTATCGGTATTAACCTTTACCGGACAGGCAATGAAAGAGCCGAGCTCGTCTGAATTACCCTCAGTCAAATTCATAAGAGTATTAACAATCTCGCTGTCGCCCAAACCGTCGAGCTTCTTTGAAAGATTTTCAAGTTGCTTTGCACAATTGCTGATAAGAGAATGGAGCGAAGTCAAAAGGTCGTCGCCTGCCTCAATAGAACCGTTAAGAGATTTAACAAGGGTATTAAGCTGAGGTGACTGATTTTCAACGGTAGTCAAAAGATTAGACACGTCAAAAAGCACATCAAGAAGGCTGTCAACCGTTTTGTCAAGCTGAGGCTTAATTTCCTTGGTATATGTTGAAAGGCTTGAATCAAGCGTAGTTGATACGGATATAAGCTTATCGGCAACGTCGTTGATTTTCTTAGAAGTATCGCCTTTAAGAATTTTATTAAGTTCATTTTCTACACCGCCGAGCCTTGAATCTGCGGTTTTGAGCACCTTTATAAGTGCTTTGACCGAACTAAGCGGCTTTGGCAAATTATCATTTACCTTTTCAAGAGCCGGCACAATTGCCTGAAGTTCCTTTCTTGCCTGCGCACACTCTGCAAGAACAGACTTGATTTCCGCCTGCGCCTTGTCAGAATTTGTATCATTTATTTTTTTAAGATTGTTTGCTGAATTTGCAAGCTTCTTGCTTGACGATTTAAGCACGTCACCGACAGATGAGGTAACAGCGTCAACACTGCTTTCTGCAACCTTAATTGCATCTTCAGTATCGCTGACAACAGTCTTTGTGTCACCCAAAATCGCACTGAGGTCGGTTTTGCTCAATGATTTGTTAAGGTCTTGCGCAACTTCCATAACGCCCTCAAACCCATCAATTGTTTTTTCAACCGATTTTACTGCCGACTGAGCGGAATCAATTTGATTTTGAAGATTTTGGAATATATTTGTTCCTTCCTTCTTTCCCTGCTCAATAACAGTACCCAAAAGCTTATTTACAAGGTTAATTACGGTTGTGACAAACGACTCGTTAACCTCTGTTTGAATTGTTTGAACTACCTTATCGGTAATCTTTGTGGCAATTGCGTTTTTCTTTTCGTTTGCATAATAGGTGATTTTAGGCTGCTTAAAGTTTTTAGTCATAATACTTGTAAGCGATTTACTGAAGCCTTTTGGAATTTCAATACCGGCATAATAATCGCCCGCCTCAATTCCGTTTACCGCCCTTTCTTTAGAAACGAACTGCCAATCTATCATATCGTTGGCTTTCAAATTACTTTTAATTTGGTCACCGACGTTAATTTCTACTCCTTTAAATTCGTAGCCCTCGTCATTAATAACAACAGCCACTTTCATATTGCCTGTACTTGCAGGGCCATAAGGGTCCCAGTTGGCATAAATATTAAACCAAGCGTAAAGAGACGGCAAAACTGCAATACCGACCGCAAGAATAATCGCCATAGAATTAGTAAAAATTTTCTTTAAATCTCGCTTATATATCTTAAATATATTTTTCACTTTTTTGCCCTCCCGTTCTTACGTTTATTTTCCTTAATCTTTTTCTTCTGTTCCTTTTTGAGCTGTTTTATCAGTTTTTTCTCCTGCTGCTCTTTTTCAAATTCTTTGTAATCCTCGTCCTCTTCCTCATCGTCAGAAAAAATCGAATACTCGCCGAACTCTATTTGATTATCGTCCTCAAGATACGGAATAACTTTTGATTTTACAAGATATTTGCAATAATCGGTAATCAGAAAGATATTGACAAGCACGAAAATTAAGATTATCCACAACACAAGCCAGAATGACTTACTGCCTCCGTTTGAGCAAACTGCAAGACCTACCGCCGTAAAAATCAAGAAAAATGCTGCACAAACGACCTTTGCAATTTCAAGATATTTGCATCCTCGATTATAATGTTTAATAATCAAACTGCGCAGAAGCTTATATTTGATTACGATATTTTCTTCATTTTCTTCAAAAAGGAACTCTTCTTCCTTTTGAAATTCGTCCATACAAACTACCCTTTCTAAATTATTACAATTAGTATATCACTACAATACTATTTGTCAATACACTTGGCAATTCTTTTTAATTTTTTTGTATAATTGTATAAATTAGATGATAATTTTTCTTGAAAATTAGTAAAAATTAAGTGAAAACAATCAAAATTCAGGGATATTTTTTGAATTTTACCAAAAATTACCGAGCAAAAGATTATTTTCACTTAACTAATTTACTATATTATTACTATATTATACATTAATTTCAACGTCGATTCCGAGAAGGTCTTTTTCCTTATCAAGAATAGGCTTAATAACCTCGCTTAAGAAATCAGCCGTCTGCTCAGGCGCTCTGCCCACAAAATTGGCAGGCTTGAGAATAGCCAAGATTTCCTCTTTTGTTGTCATAAACGCAGGGTCAGCCGCAATACGGTCAACAAGGTCATTTTTTCCGCCCTCAACCTTAACAACAGCGCCTGCTGCCATTGAATGCTGACGAATTTTCTCGTGCAATTCCTGCCTGTCGCCGCCTTTTTTAACTGCGTCCATCATAATGTTTTCAGTTGCCATAAACGGAAGTTCACTCATAAGTCTTGACTCTATTACCTTAGGATATACAACAAGTCCTGAAGTTACATTGATATATAAATCAAGAATACCGTCTGTTGCAAGAAATGCCTCTGCAATTGAAACACGCTTATTAGCCGAATCGTCAAGTGTTCTTTCAAACCATTGCGCAGATGCAGTCCATGCAGGATTGAGCGTATCAATCATAACGTAACGTGAAAGAGATGCAATTCTTTCGCTTCTCATAGGATTGCGCTTATAAGCCATTGCAGATGAACCTATTTGATTTTTTTCAAACGGCTCCTCAATTTCCTTAAGATTTTGGAGAAGTCTCAAATCGTTGGAAAACTTACAGCATGACTGAGCAATAAGGCCAAGGCAGTTGCAAACTATGGTATCAAGCTTTCTTGCATAGGTTTGACCGCTTACAGGGAAGCAGGATTTAAAATTCATCTTTTCCGCAATTTTACGGTCAAGCTCCTTACATTTATTATGGTCGCCGTCAAAAAGTTCAAGGAATGATGCCTGAGTACCCGTTGTGCCCTTAGAGCCTAAAAGCATAAGGCTGTCAATAACATGGCAAATTTCCTCATAATCCATTACCAAATCCATAAGCCAAAGGGTGGCTCTTTTGCCGACGGTAGTTGGCTGTGCCGGCTGGAAATGAGTAAAACCGAGGCAAGGCATATCCTTATATTTATCAGCAAATTTAGAAACAGACGCAATTGCGTTAACAAGCTTTTTCTTGATAAGCAAAAGTGCCTCACGCATCGTGATTACATCTGTATTATCGCCAACATAGCAACTTGTTGCGCCGAGATGAATGATAGGCTTAGCCTTTGGACACTGCTCGCCGTAAGCGTGAACATGGCTCATTACATCGTGGCGAAACTTTTTTTCATACTCTCTTGCAACATCATAATTGATATTATCGGCATTTGCCTTAAGCTCGTCAATTTGCTCCTGAGTGATATCAAGTCCAAGTTCCTTTTCAGCCTCTGCAAGTGCAATCCAAAGCTTTCTCCAAGTTTTGAACTTAAAATCGGGTGAATAGATATATTGCATTTCCTTTGATGCGTAACGGGCATTAAAGGGTGAATTATATGTATCGTTTGGCATTAGTCAAGTCCTACTCTCTTCATCATTTCTGCATAAGCGTCTTCTACACCGCCGAGGTCACGACGGAAACGGTCCTTATCAAGCTTTTCGTGAGTTTTGCTGTCCCAAAAACGGCAGGTATCAGGGCTGATTTCGTCAGCAAGAACAATAGTGCCGTCTGATGTTTTACCAAATTCAAGTTTAAAGTCGATAAGCTCAACGCCGATTGAAAGGAAATATTCTTTTAATACTTCGTTTACCTTGAAGGCATACTTTTTAATTGTGTCAACATCCTCCTGAGTTGCAAAACCGCAGGAAATAGCGTGATAGCTGTTGATAAGCGGATCGCCGAGGTCATCGTCTTTATATGAAAATTCGATTGAAGGGCGAACAAAATCCATACCCTCTTCAAGACCGAGTCTTTTGCAGATTGAGCCTGCTGCACGATTACGGATAATAACCTCAAGCGGAACAATTTTAACCTTCTTTACTGCTGTTTCCCTGTCTGAAAGTTCCTTAACAAAATGGGTTGGAACACCGTGCTTTTCAAGAAGCTGCATAAGATAGTTAGACATCTTATTGTTTACAACACCCTTACCTACGATAGTGCCCTTTTTAAGACCGTTGAATGCTGTTGCATCATCCTTATAATCAACGATTACGATTTCAGGGTCATCTGTTGCCCAAACCTTTTTTGCCTTGCCTTCATAAAGCTGTTCAGTCTTTTCCATATTTAAATATCTCCTTTATTTTAAAAATCCCGAGGGCAAGGAAGCGTTTTCCCTGCCCGTAGGTTATATGAATAATTAAAAAATCAAATTATTTCTTGTAAGCCTTTTTAATTCTTTCGATAGCCTCAACCGTTTTTTCGTCATTGCCGAATGAGGTTAAACGGAAGTAGCCTTCACCTGCTGGGCCGAAGCCTGAACCCGGTGTGCCTACTACCTGGCATTTTTCAAGAAGTTCGTCAAAGAACTCCCAAGAGGTGTAACCTTCAGGAACTCTGAGCCAAACATAAGGTGAATTTACACCGCCGTAACACTCAAAGCCTGCATCGCAAAGTCCGTCATAAATAACTCTTGCATTCTTTTGATAATAAGCAAGTGTTTCTTTAATTTCTTTCTGTCCTTCTTCTGTATAAATAGCCTCTGCAGCTCTTTGAGTGATATATGATACACCATTGAACTTAGTAGCCTGACGTCTTGCCCAAAGCGGATTAAGGCTCGTGCCGTTAAATACAAGTTCCTTAGGAACTACCGTATATCCGCAACGCATACCCGTAAAGCCGGCTGTCTTAGAAAAAGAACGAAGTTCGATAGCACAGGTCTTTGCGCCTTCAATTTCATAAATTGACTTTGGAATACCCTCCTCAACAACAAATGCCTCATAAGCAGAGTCAAAAAGGATAAGAGAATGATGCTCGTTTGCATAATCAACCCACTTCTTAAGCTGCTCCTTAGTAGCAACCATACCCGTAGGGTTATTAGGGAAGCAAAGATAAATTACATCGGGAACTTCCTTAGGAAGATCAGGTGTAAAATTATTTTCAGCGGTACATGGCATATAGATAATATTTGACCAAAGACCGTTTTCGTCTTTATCTCCGCTTCTGCCTGCCATAACGTTTGTATCAACATACACAGGATAAACAGGGTCGCAAATAGCAACCTTATTGTCAACAGCAAAGATATCTCCGATATTGCCGCAGTCGCTCTTAGCGCCGTCTGAAAGGAAAATTTCGTCCTTGGCAATGTCAATTCCTCTGCCTGTATAATCATGCTTTTGAATAGCGTCAAGAATAAAATCATAACCGTACTCAGGCGGATAGCCCCTGAATGTAGCCTCGTCTGCCATTTCGTCAACTGCCTTGTGCATAGCTTTAATAACAGCAGGAGCAAGCGGCTTTGTTACATCACCGATTGAAAGACGAATAACGTCTGCCTCAGGGTGAGCAGCTTGATACTCTCTCTGCTTCTTGGCAACAGTTGAGAAAAGATAGCTTGACTCAATCTTCAAAAAGTTCTCATTAATCTTCATATTATTTTAAACCTCCATTTAATACAAATATTTAATCAAATTTATTCAAATCGACTTCGCCCGTAAATACTTCCTTTGCAGGCCCGGTCATAAATACGCTGTCGTTTACATCGCCGCTCCAACTTATTTCAAGGTCGCCGCCCAAAAGGTGTATGGTAACGTCATTATCGCAAAGCCCTAAAGTGATTGCGGCAACGGCAGTAGCGCAGGAGCCTGTTCCGCAAGCAAGCGTTTCGCCGGAGCCACGCTCATAAACTCGCATTTCTATATTATTCCTGTCAATTATTTTTGCGAATTCTGCATTAACTCTGTCAGGAAAAATATTCGTATTTCCCTCGCAGGCTTTGCCGTATTTTTCAAGGTCAAAATCCTTTGGATGCTCGTCAATAAACATAACGGCATGAGGATTTCCCATAGAAACGCAGGTCATTTTAAATTCCCTGTCAAGAATTTTAATCGGCTCGTCAATCGCTTTACCGCTGCTTACATTAACAGGAATGTCGCTTGCTTTAAGCGACGGCTTACCCATATCAACCTTTGCGCTTTTAACCTCGCCGTTTTCAACATTAACGTCAATATATTTAACTGCGCCCATTGACTCAATAGTAAACGTGGTTTTATCGGTAAGCTTATGGTCGTAGCAATATTTTGCAACGCATCTTATTCCGTTGCCGCACATTGCACCTCTTGAGCCGTCTGCATTATACATAACCATTTCAAAATCAGCCTTTGTGCCTTTTTTGATAAGAATTATTCCATCGCCGCCGATACCGAAATGACGGTCAGATAAAATAATTGCCGCCTTTTCCTCATTTTCGACAAATTCTTCAGTGCAATCAATGTATATATAATCATTGCCGCAACCGTGCATCTTAGTAAATTTCATAAAATCAGTCCGTTTCAAAATTAATCGCAATAAAGCTTGCAATAAAATATGTACTACATAAAATCGTTAATTATTTCCTGAGCAAGCACTGCAATTTTCTTGCCCATTTTCATACTTTCACGCTGGAGATATTTATGCGCCTGAAGTTCGGAAAAGCCGTTGGTTTCTTTGAGAATAAGCTTTGCCTTTGATATAACGTCCTCGTCGCTGACGCTTCGCTTGGTAAAGCTTGAAGCACTGTTTACAAGTACGCCGACCGTATTTAAAAACTCCTGCCTGTCAACCGGCAGAGGAAGATAAATAAGGTTACTCATAAAGCTGTCCGTATCCCCACGTGTAAACGCAACAATATCAAACCCCGGCGGAAGATGCTCGGCAATATTACCCGCCGTCATATCCCTTAGACCTTCAGCGCAAACTATAACGCCTTCGCTCATATCCTGAGCGATACTCAACACGCTTGCTCCCGTTGCGCAAACATACGGCACGTCGTAGCCCTCACCCTCAAGAAGAGCGCGCAATTTAAGCGCAGTATCCTTTGACGGATATGCAACCAAAATTTCACGCATACTCTCCACCTCTGCTAACAAATATCTGACAAAAGCATTATACCATATATAATACTTATTATACAATAGAAAAAACTAACTTTTATTATACAAAATAGAGATATGCACAGGCGGTATTTATTGTTAAAATTGGCTGAAGATTATTTCTTGGATTATTATACATTTCTAACATTTTACACAGATTTTAAAAATTTTTAACTTTTTTTTGTAACAAAGTAACCAAAAACCGCTTGATTATTTGTTGTAAAGGTGATATGATATGTTTATATAAAAATTATAATAGCGCCAAAATATTGTTTTTGACGCTTTTCAATAAAATAAAGGAGATGAAATTTTGGCAAAATTAGACAAAGATTATGAATTCCCTTTGTATATCTTTCACAGCGGAAAAAATTATAAGGCATATGAATTTTTCGGCTGTCATAGAATTAAGGGAGATACATTTGCATTTCGTGTTTGGGCACCTCATGCTCAAAGCGTGTCAACAGTCGGTGATTTTAACGATTGGAACGAAAGCGCCGGTGTTATGAAAAAAATCAGCGACGGTATTTTTGAAGCTAAAATCGACAATGTTAAAATTTACGATTGCTATAAATATGCCATTACGACGAAAGACGGCAACGTTATTATGAAAGCCGACCCTTATGCTTTCCACGCAGAAACAAGACCCGGCACGGCATCAAAGGTTTACGAAACAGGCAAATACCGCTGGAATGATTCGACTTGGAAAAAGGCAAATTCGGGTAACATTCTTGAAAAGCCCGTTAATATTTACGAAATTCATTTTGGCAGCTGGAAAAGGCACGAAAACGGCGATTTCTTATCATACAGGCAAATGGCAGAGGAACTTGTGCCTTACGTGAAAGATATGGGATACACTCATATTGAAATGATGCCGATTATGGAATATCCTTTTGACGGCTCATGGGGATATCAGGTTACAGGATACTTTGCTCCGACTTCACGTTACGGAACGCCTGACGACCTTATGTATTTTGTTGACGCTTGCCACGAAGCCGGAATCGGAGTAATACTTGACTGGGTACCGGCTCACTTCCCTAAAGATGCTTACGGTCTTTATGAATTTGACGGAGAATGCACGTATGAATACTCCGATATGAGAAAAGGCGAACATAAGGAATGGGGCACAAGAGTATTTGACTACGGCAAAAATGAGGTTAAATCTTTCCTTATTTCCTCTGCAATGTATTGGGTTGACAATTTCCATTTTGATGGGCTTAGGGTTGACGCAGTTGCATCAATGCTTTATCTCGACTACGGACGTGAGGACGGCGAATGGATTCCGAATAAAAACGGCGGAAGAGAAAATCTTGAAGCGGTTGAATTTTTCAAGGAGCTTAACTGCGCAATGTTCAAAGAGCATCCTGAGGTTATGATGATTGCCGAGGAATCGACCGCTTGGCCTATGATTACAATGCCGACAAATATCGGCGGCTTAGGCTTTAATTTCAAGTGGAATATGGGCTGGATGAACGATATGCTCAGATACATTTCGCTCGACCCGCTTTTCAGAAAAGGCAACCACAACTGCATTACATTCAGCTTTTATTATGCATTCAGTGAAAACTTCATTTTGCCTATCAGCCACGACGAAGTAGTACACGGAAAATGCAGCCTTATAAACAAAATGCCCGGTGAATATGAAATGAAATTCGACGGATTAAGGCTGTTTCTTGCATATATGTTTGCTCATCCCGGCAAAAAGCTTTTGTTTATGGGCAGTGAATTCGGTCAATTTATTGAATGGAACTATAAGCAAGGGCTTGATTGGCTCCTTCTTGACTATGAAATGCACAGGAAGATGCTTGGATTTTCCAAAACGCTTAATAAACTTTATAAAGACACGCCTGCACTTTGGCAAATTGATTACAGTTGGGACGGCTTCCAATGGATTTCCAGTGAGGACAATGCAAACAGCGTAATAGCCTTTAGAAGAATTGACAAAAAAGGCAATGAAATTATTGCAATATTTAATTTCACACCTAACAGCTTTGACGAATACAGAATCGGCGTTCCAAACGAAGGCAGCTACAAAGTTGTACTTGACACCTCGCTTGAGCAATTCGGCGGCTCAACAATTGCAAAGCACCCCGCATACAAGACCAAGAAGAAAGCTATGCACGGCTTTGAGCAAAGCATCGGCTTAAAGCTTTCGGGTCTTTCGGGCATTTATCTTGAAAAGGTTGCCAAAAGACCTTCAAAATCAAAGGCTAAGGAAAACGGCACAAAGGCAAAAAAGCTTGAAAATGCAAAACCTAAAAAGGGAGCAAAGCCCATTGCCGAAAGTAAAGATATAAAAGAAGAAAAAAAGAAAATTTCCAAGGCTGAACCTAAGGCGGAAAAGCCTAAAAACAAAAAGGATGAGCCTGTTAAAAAAGCAAAAAAGGCCGTCAAATCGGCGCTTTCTAATAAAAAGAACAAATAAAGGAGAAATGAAATGGCACAAAAAACAGAAGTTGTAGCAATGCTCCTTGCAGGAGGGCAGGGCAGCCGTCTCGGTGTACTTACAAAAAACATCGCTAAGCCTGCCGTTCCTTACGGCGGCAATTACAGAATTATTGACTTTCCTTTGTCAAACTGTGTAAACAGCGGTATCTATACCGTAGGCGTTCTTACCCAGTATCAGCCGCTTGAGCTAAACGACTATCTCGGAAACGGACAGCCTTGGGATTTAGACAGGCAAAACGGCGGTATTCACATTTTGTCACCGTACGAGGCTATCGGCGGCGCAGAATGGTACAAGGGTACTGCAAACGCAATTTACCAAAACATTAATTTTATCGAAAAATACGATCCCGAATATGTTGTAATCCTTTCCGGCGACCATATTTATAAAATGAATTACGCAAAGATGGTTGATTTCCACAAAAAGAACAATGCAGACTGCACAATCGCAGTTCTTGAAGTTCCGTGGGAGGAGGCATCACGTTTCGGAATTCTTGCAACAAATGATGACGACAGAATTTATGAATTTGCCGAAAAGCCGAAAGAGCCAAAAAGCAACAAGGCTTCAATGGGCGTTTACGTTTTCAGTTGGGATAAGCTCAAGAAATATCTTATTCAGGATGAAAACACAGAGGGTTCGGCTAACGACTTCGGTAAAAATATTATTCCTACAATGCTTGAGGCAGGCGAAAGACTTTTTGCCTTTCCGTTTGCAGGATATTGGAAGGATGTTGGAACAATTGACTCTCTTTGGGAGGCAAACCTTGATATTATCAATCCTAATGTTGACCTTGATTTGAGCGACACAAGCTGGAGGATTTACTCAAGAAATCCTATGGCGCCGCCGCACTACATAGGCAAAGATGCCGTTGTTGAAAATTCGTCCGTCAGCGAGGGATGCGAAATTGAGGGTAACGTCGATTACTCTGTTGTTTCTCCGAACTGCGTTGTTGAAAAGGGCGCAGACGTAAGATACAGTGTTATTATGCCGGGCGCTAAAATAAAAAAAGGCGCAAAGGTTTATTATTCAATAGTTGCCGAGGATGCAGTGATTGAGCCTGACGCTAAGGTCGGCGAAATCCCCGAACTTCTTGAAAAGCCGGAAAATTGGGGCATTGCAGTTATCGGTTCGGGCGCAACAATAAAAACGGGAACTCACATTGCCCCCGGGGTAATGGTTAAAGCAGGAGAGGAGGTATAAGCGATGAACGGAAAATCAGTACTTGGTATGATATTTGCAAACATTCACGAGGAGGCTCTTGATTCGCTTACGGCAATGAGAACTATGGGCTCTGTTCCTTTTTGCTCACGCTTTCGTTTAATCGACTTCCCGCTTTCAAACCTTGTTGAAAGCGGAGTTACCAAAATAGGCGTTGTAACAAATGCAAACTTCCGCTCTCTTATGGACCATATCGGCACAGGCAAGCCTTGGGATTTAAGCAGAAAGAGTGACGGCCTTTTCTTGCTCCCTCCGTTTTCGGCAGGAAGCACAAGCATTTGGGGAAATCGTATCGATGCCATATTCGGCAATATGAATTTTCTTCATCAATCGCATCAAACTTATGTTTTGATGACTGATTGCAACAATATTGTAAATATTGATTATTCTAAACTTTTTGATGCTCACGAAAAGAGCGGAGCAGATATCACAATCGTTGGCGTAAAAAGCAAAATGCCTAAAAACATAGGCTCTGTTCTTTGCTTTGACAAGGTAGATGAAAACGGCAAAATTACAGAAATGAGCCTTGACCGTGATGTTGACGACGAGGTGTTTTACTCGTGTAACATTATGATTATGAAGAAATATCTTCTTGAAACTCTTATTCAGACTGCTCATTCCAAAAATGAAATTTCTTTTCAAAGAAATATCGTTATGGCAAATGTTAAAAACCTTAATATTCACGCTTTTGATGCGACTGACAGCTTTGTCGGCACAATTGATTCAATTCAAAGCTACTATAAAATTTCTATGTCGCTTCTTGAAAAGGAAAACAGAGATAAGCTTTTCTCATCCCCTATTTCAACAAAAGAACGTGACGATATGCCTACCCTTTACGGCCCTGAATCTGCAACTAAAAATTCACTTGTAGCTGACGGCTGTATTATTGACGGCCGGGTTGAAAATTGCATTATTTTCAAAGGCGTCAAGGTTGAAAAAGGCGCAGTGGTTAAAAATTCCATTCTTATGCAGGATACCGTTGTCGGCGAAAATTCAAAGGTAAACTGCGTAATTACGGATAAGAATGTAAGCATAAGAAGTTCTGCCGAGCTTTCAGGTGCCGAAACATTTCCTGTTTGCCTTGTTAAAAACACAAAGGTCTAATTTTGGAGGAATAAAAAATGAAAGTATTATATGTTGCTTCCGAAGCACTTCCGTTTATGGCTTCGGGTGGATTGGGAGATGTTGCAGGCTCACTTCCTGTAGCACTTCGCAAAAGACTTATAGGTTGCCGTGTTGTTATGCCGCTTTATGACGGAATCAAGCAGGAATTTAAAGACCAAATGAAGTTTATCACTTCTATTTCCGTTCCTGTTTCTTGGCGCCGTCAATATTGCGGAATATTTGAAGCCAAGGCGAACGGCGTCATTTACTATTTCCTTGACAACCAATATTATTTTAAACGTGACGGAATTTACGGCCATTATGACGATGCCGAACGTTTTGCATTCTTTGCAAGAGCAGTACTTGAAATTATTCCTGCTATTGATTGGAAACCCGACATCATTCACTGCAACGATTGGCAAAGTGCATTAACTCCGCTTTATTACAGTTGCTACTATGCTAACAAAATGGGATATGAAAATATCAAAACCGTTTTCACTATCCACAATATTCAATATCAGGGCAAATACGGCGACGAACTTCTTAACGACGTTCTCGGAATTGCGCCGGAGTACAGCAATCTTATTATGTATGACGGCCTTGTAAACTTTATGAAAGCCGGCATTGAATGTGCAAATAAGGTCACAACCGTTTCCCCTACATATGCAAAGGAAATTCTTGACCCGTGGTACAGTTACGGCCTTGACCCTATTTTAAATCAGCGCAGTTGGAAGCTTTGCGGCATTTTAAACGGCATTGACACAGATAACTACAACCCTGAAACCGATAAGGATATTTGGGCTAACTACAATGCAGACGATTTTTCAAACAAAGCTAAAAACAAAGCTGAGCTTCAAAAAATGATGGGTATGAACGTTGACCCTGACGTTCCCGTCGTCGGCATTGTTACAAGACTTGTAGGTCACAAAGGTGTAGACCTTATGAAAGAAGTGCTTGAAAAGAGCCTTTATGAGCGCAATATTCAATACGTTGTTCTTGGCAGCGGTGAATGGGAATATGAAAACTATTTCCGCTATCTCCACGATAAGTACCCTGACAAGGTTGGTATTACTATTGGCTTTGTGCCTGACCTTGCAAGAAAGATTTATGCAGGAGCAGATTTATTCCTTATGCCAAGCAAGAGCGAGCCTTGCGGACTCTCGCAAATGGTTGCACTTCGCTACGGCACACTGCCTATCGTTCGTGAAACAGGCGGCCTTAAGGACTCTATCACCGACTGCGGCGACGGACAGGGCAACGGATTTACATTCAAAACATATGACGCATACGATATGCTCGGCGCTATTTACAGAGGTGTTGACGCATATAACAGCAAGGATTGGAACGTTCTTGTTAAACGTGCGCTTGAATGTGATATGAGCTGGGGCAAGAGTGCAAACGAATATATCAAAATGTATCGTTCGCTTCTTAAATAATAAATCAAAACATATGACAAAAGCAGAAGTCAGTTGACTTCTGCTTTTTGTTTTAATAAATCCCTCCACCGCAAAATGCGGTCCCCCTCCCTTTCCAAGGGAGGCATAATCGTTTTATCTGAATCTTTTTCTGTAATTACTCGGTGTTACGCCCTTACTGCGCTTGAAAAGGCGATTAAAATAACTCAAATCATTAAAACCGCACGAAAGTGCTATTTCGGTTATTGATACATAAGAAAGACTTAACTGCTCTGCGGCGCACTCAATACGGTAATAATTAAGATAATCTATGGGAGTTTTGCCTGTTGCCTGCCTAAACGCACGGCAAAAATATTGCTTGTTAAGCTGTGCCTCCTCCGCTAAATCATCAAGTGTAAGCGGTTTTGAATAATCGTTTCTGATTTTTGTAAGTACCTTTTTTATCTGCTTGTTTTTGCGATAAACGGCATTTTGCGATGACGGCGCAATTTGTGACTTTTGTTCTAATATATACCCTATAAGCTGCCACAAAAGACCCGTTGTGGCAAATGTATAGGCAACGCTTTCCTTTTCCATATTTTCAAAAAGGGAGTCAACCATTTTGCCTGCTGTGCTTTTAGGCTCAAATATCATTTCGCTTATAACTCCGCTGTCAATTGCATTGTTATATTTTTCAATGCACTGCGGCGATTGAGCAAGAAAGCTTTCCATATCAAACACAACACATTCATAAATACAATTTTCAGGCGTACCGCCGTGAATAAATTCACTTGGAATAAATGCACTTTGCCCTCCCTCAAGCGTATAGTTTACGCCGTTGACGGATAAACGGAATTTGCCTGCAAGCACCAATATAAGCTCACATTCCATGTGCCAATGAAACGGCATTTCATACTGCGGATGATTAACATCAACATAATAAAGCTGAATCGGAAAGCCGAATGTACCTCTGCTTTTATTTTCTTGATATCCTGTATATCGCATAGTTTTTCCCCAGACGTTATAGTTTTATCAAAAAGTCAATATTGTCCTACTTTTTCACATTATACACCTTGCCCGTACAAAAAATCAACAGTATAATTGAAATTAGAGAAATATTAATTTTTTACTATGAAAGGAATTAATTATGGATATTGAAGTAATTAAAGACCAAATTTGCGATGTGTGCCATAAAATGTGGCAGCTCGGCTGGGTTGCGGCTAATGACGGCAACGTAAGTGCAAAGCTTGACGACGGCACAATCCTCGCAACACCTACGGGTATGAGTAAATCGTTTATAACACCTGACAAGCTCATCAGAATTGACTCTAAGGGCAATGTTCTTGAAGCAGCTGAGGGACTTCGTCCGTCAAGCGAAATCAAAATGCACCTAAGATGCTACGATAAGAGGGATGACGTTATGAGCGTTATCCATGCTCACCCACCAGGAGCAACAGGCTTTGCCGTGGCTCACAAAGCAATGGATATGTATAATATGATTGAGGACGTTGCTGCAATCGGCGCTGTTCCGCTTACTCCGTACGGCACTCCGTCCACAACCGAA
This sequence comes from Eubacterium sp. CAG:251, assembly GCA_000436835.1. Classification (GTDB taxonomy): domain Bacteria; phylum Bacillota; class Clostridia; order Oscillospirales; family Acutalibacteraceae; genus Eubacterium_R. The sequence goes on along the minus strand of FR889132.1, from coordinate 18,041 downwards.
GTGCCAGATGCTATTGAGCCTTACCTTGAAGAACACGATGTAATGCTTCTTGAAAATCACGGTGCGCTCGCAGTCGGCAGTGATGTTATTACGGCATTTTACCGTATGGAAAGCCTTGAACTTTGGGCTAAAATAACTATTAACGCAGTTATCCTCGGCGGAAGCCACGATATTGACGAGAAAAATATTCAAAAGCTTATTGACCTTAGAAGCTATTACAGAATTACAGGACGTCATCCGGGATATAAAATGTATAACCCTGATGATGATATGCTTCATAAAAAGGAGGACTGATTATGCTTAAAGGTATTAATCCTATTGTTTCCCCCGAACTTCTTAAGGCCCTTTGCGAAATGGGTCACGGCGACGAGCTTGTTATTGCAGACGGCAATTTTCCTTGCGAAAGTATTGGCAAAAATGCAATAGTTATCCGTGCAGACGGCCATTCAACAACAGATATTCTTGACGCCGTTTTATCTCTCATTCCTCTTGATACATACACCGAGAAACCCGTGGCGCTTATGGAAGTTGTAAAAGGTGACAACACCCCTACCCCTGCAATTTGGGCTGAATATGACAAGCTTTTAAACAAATATGAGCCTGAGCACCACGATATTGAAATGACGGAGCGCTTTGCATTTTACGAAAGAGCAAAGAAAGCTTATCTCATTATTGCAACAGGCGAAACGGCAATTTATGCTAACGTTTTGCTGAAAAAAGGAGTAGTCAAGGTATGAGCCGAGTATTAGCATTCGACTTTGGTGCGTCAACAGGCAGAGCAATTCTTGCTGAATATAAAAACGGTAAATTAAGCTACAATGAGGTTCACCGATTTGACAATAATCTTGTTAAAAAAGACGGACTTTTGTGTTGGGATTTTGACTATCTGTTAAACGAAGTTAAAAAAGCAATTGATATGTGCGAAAATGTTGACTCCCTTGCGTTTGACACGTGGGGCGTTGACTACGGTATGCTTGATAAAGACGGAAAGCTTATATCTTTGCCCGTTTGCTACCGTGATGACAGAACTAAAAACGAGGTTTCTAAAGTATTTGAAAAAATGCCTGATAAAAAGCTCTATTCGCTAACAGGCAATCAAATTATGGCTATCAATACTCTTTTTCAACTTTGCAGTGAGAAGATTAACAATGCTGACACTTTTATCTTTATGCCGGACCTTTTTGCTTACTTTCTTTGCGGTGCAAAAACGGCGGAGCAAACAATTGCTTCCACCTCTCAAATGCTCGATCTTGAAAACGTAAAATGGCAAAAAGAGGTATTCAATTTAACAGGAAAGAACGAAAGCATTTTGCCGCCTATAGTTAAAAGCGCAACGCAAGCGGGAGAATACAAGGGCATTAAGGTTATAAAGGTTGCCGGCCACGATACGCAGTGCGCAGTATGTGCAATGCCTGCAAATCATGGCGAAACACCTGCCTTTCTTTCCTGCGGAACGTGGTCGCTTATCGGTTGCGAAAATGACGAGCCGATATTGACTGAAAAAAGTATGAACGATGAGCTTTCTAACGAGCTTGGCGCAAACGGCAAAATAAATTATCTTAAAAACATAAGCGGCTTATGGCTTATTCAGGAAATCAGGCGTAATTTCAAAAGCGAGGGCAAAAAATATTCATATAACGATATGGAGCAGCTTGCAAGAGGAGCAAAGCCTTTTGAATTTTTCATTGACCCTGACGACTCAAGTTTTGCCGCACCGGGCAATATGCCTGAAAAAATTTGTGCTTTTTGCGAAAAAACGGGTCAAGGCAAGCCTGAAAGCGACGGTGCAATGATTAGATGTATTTACGAAAGTCTTGCTATGAAATATCGCTTTGCAATTGAGCAGATTGAAGAAAATACGGGAAAGAAATTTGACGTACTTCATCTCCTCGGCGGCGGAACCAAGGACGGCTTTTTATGCCAAATGACAGCCGACAGCCTTAATATGGACGTTATTGCAGGCCCTACCGAAGCAACGGCACTCGGCAATATCGTTTTGCAGCTTATTGCACTCGGTGATATCAAGAATGTTGACGAGGGCAGAGAAATAATCAAATCAAGCGAAAAACTTACAACATACAAAAGTGAAAATGCAGGCGCTTTTGCAAGCAACTACAACAGATTTGTGAAAATTCTGAATAAATAATTTTAAAGGAGTAAGATTTATGAAATATCCAAAAATCGGTATTCGCCCAGTAATCGACGGCAGATGGGGCGGAGTTCGTGAAAGCCTTGAGGACCAAACCATGGGTATGGCAAAGGCTGCGGCAAAGCTTATCAGTGAAAATGTTTGCTACCCTGACGGCACACCTGTTCAGTGCGTAGTAAGCAATACCACAATAGGCGGCGGCGCAGAAGCGGCTAAATGTGAGGAGCAGTTCTCAACTGAAAATGTTGTTGCCACTCTCTCTGTTACACCTTGCTGGTGCTACGGCATGGAAACCTACGATATGAACCCGAAAACCATTAAAGCAGTTTGGGGTCTTAATGCAACAGAGCGTCCGGGTGCTGTTTATCTTGCGGCAGTTATGGCGGCTTATGCTCAAAAGGGTATGCCCGCTTTCTCAATTTACGGCCATGACGTTCAGGAAAAGGACGACAGCAAAATTCCGGCAGACGTTTCTGAAAAAATCCTTCGCTTTGCGAAATGTGCTGTTTCTGTCGGCTGGATGAAGGACAAATCATACGTTAATATCGGTGGCGTAACAATGGGTATTGCCGGCGCATACTGCAACGCTTCATTTTTCCAAAAATATCTCGGTATTCGCCCTGAATGGGTTGATATGACAGAGATTTGCAGAAGAATCACACTTGGTATTTACGACCATGACGAATATGACAAGGCTTACGCTTGGATTAAGGAAAACTGCAAGGAGGGCTTTGACGTAAATGCAGGCAAGGATTTACCTGAGGTTATCACTAAGTCTAAGGTAGTTGACCCTGACAAGGATTGGGAATTTATCACTAAGATGACGCTTATCGTTCGTGACATTCTTTTCGGCAACAAGAAGCTTGACGAAATGGGTTGGCACGAGGAGGCACTCGGCAAAAATGCAGTTGCCGCAGGCTTCCAGGGACAGAGAAACTGGACAGACTGGCTTCCTAACGCAGACTTTACAGAGTCGATTATGGCTTCGTCATTTGACTGGAACGGCAAGAAGATGCCTACTCCTTTCGCCACCGAAAACGATACATTAAACGGCGTTTCAATGATGCTCGGCTTGCTTGTTTCCGACACTGCGCCTTGCTTCCACGACGTTCGTACATATTGGAGTCCTGACGCTTGCGAAAGAGTAACAGGCAAAAGACCTGAAGGTGTTGCAAAGAACGGCTTTATCCACCTTATCAACTCAGGCGCAACCGCACTTGACGGCTCAGGCGCATCAAAGAATGCCGACGGCAACGGCTGTATGAAGCCTTTCTGGGAAATGACAAACGACGATATTAAAGCTTGCCTTAACGCTACCGATTGGTGCAGAGCAAACTATGAATATTTCCGTGGCGGCGGATTTTCTTCACACTTCCGTTGCAAGGCTGAAATGCCTGTAACTATGCTCAGAGTTAATATTGTTGAGGGAATCGGCCCTGTTCTTCAAATTGCAGAGGGCTACACCGTTGATTTGCCTGACGATATCCACGAAACACTTGACAAGCGCACTGACCCGTCATGGCCTACAACTTGGTTTGCACCTACTCTTACGGGCAAGGGCGCATTCAAGGATGTTTACAGCGTAATGGCTAATTGGGGTGCTAACCACGGCGTAACGGTTTACGGTCACGTTGGCGGCGAGCTTATCACTCTTGCTTCAATGCTTCGTATTCCTGTAAATATGCACAATGTTAACGAAAACGAAATTTTCCGTCCTCATTGCTGGGCAGCATTCGGCACAGACGATACACAAGCCGCAGATTATTCGGCTTGCAAGACCTATGGCCCACTTTATAAATAAGATATAATATAAAAAGGAAGTTGATTTTGCTCAACTTCCTTTTGTTTTTCGCACATTTATTTACACATTCGTTGTGAATTTATAGCCCTGCTTTTGGGCTTCGTCAATCACGTTGCCGAGAATCGACGCATTTGTTTTGCTGACTGCGTGGAGAAGCATTATTTCGCCCGGATGAAGATATTTTGTAATCTCATTCAAAGCGGTTTTTTCGTCAGACTGATTTTGGGTATCCCAATCGGCATAAGCAAAGCTCCAAAATACGCTTTTATAACCCAAATCCTTGGCAAGCGCAAGTGTGCTTTGGCTAAATTCGCCCTTTGGAAAACGAAAAAGCGTCATTTCATAATTGAAATTCTTTTTAATAAAATTGTGAAGAAACGTGATTTCCTCTTTAGCCGTGGCTGTGTCAACCTCGTCCATTGTGTAGTGGCGATAGGTGTGGTTGCCGACGATGTGCCCCTCGTCAATCATTCGCTTAATAAGCTTTGGATTATCCTTTGCAAAATCATAGGTCACAAAGAAAATCGCCTTAACGTTTTTCTCCTTAAGCGTATCCAAAATTGCAGGAGTGAAGCCGTTTTCATACCCTTCGTCAAATGTTAGGCAAATTGATTTTTTATCATCAAGAATAAAGCGTGCGCCGAGATTTTTGTATTGAGAGTTGAGCATTACGGGGTCTGTCGGCTGCTGATGATTTTCCGCCCTGCCGGGACCCCATACAACCTTTTCCGTACTTAAGCCGTCAACGCCCATATCATCTGCCTGAACAGATGTGTCGGCAACATTTGTAGTGTTGTTATCTGTTGTTTCGGCTTTTGCGGTTGTTTCGGTTGAGGTCGACGTTTTTGTTTGAGTTGTAGTTTCGTTATTATTTGATGATTTTGTGCAACCCCAAATTACCAAAAGCGCACAAATCACAAGACTTAATGTTAATATGATTTTTTTCATAAAAAAACCTCCCGCCATTATTTTTAGCCGGGAGGTTATTATTATGTTTGGTATTACTCGGTAATTTTCCAACCGGCAGAAATGATTCCTTCATCCTTGCCGATATGAACAATTATGCTTTCAACAACATCATTATTTTTCTTTGCCGTTGTTATGTAAGCCTTAATCTTGACGTCGCCGTTTATCTCATCGTTGCTTTCAAGATTATGTAAAAGAACGTCATTTTTTTCTCTTATGGTTTTAATCAAATGAGAACGGATATCAATTTCTGAGCTTTCCTTGCATAAAATTGAAATTTTATACATAGTTTCTTCTCTGTCTCGCCTGTCCTTATTGTAGTGGCTCTTTTTGTTGATATAATCTGAAAACGGGTGCAAAACAAGATGAACAATAACTATTGCTGCGGCAACAATCACTGCATAATAAATATTATCAAGCGTACACAAAATGCCGATAGCCGCAGTTGTCCAAATAGTTGCAGCAGTTGAAAGACCGCTGACTTTTGTGCCGTCACGAATAATAAGACCTGCGCCAAGGAAGCCGATACCGCTTACAACCTGAGCCGCAACACGGGTAACATCAATATTATTTCCAAGCTCTATACATGAAAACGCAGTATAAGCATAAGCACCTACGCACACAATAACATTAGTCAGTATTCCTGCCTGATGCTTTGTCCATTGGCGCTCAAAGCCGACAACAAAACCTAAAACTATGGCAAGCGCAAGCCTGATTGCAAAGCCCGAAAATGCAGTTATATCAAGTATTGCCTCCAAATTATTCAACTCCCTCAACAGATTTCATTTTCAAGTAAGCGTTAATGAAACCGTCGAGGTCGCCGTCCATAACAGCGGTAATATTGCCCATTTCAAAATTCGTTCTGTGGTCCTTAACCATTGTATACGGCATAAAAACGTAGGAACGGATTTGACTTCCCCAAGCGATTTCCTTTTGGTCGCCCTTAATATCTTCAATTCTTTCAAGGTTTTCTCTTTCCTTGATTTCAACAAGCTTTGATTTAAGCATACGCATCGCAACCTCACGGTTTTGGTGCTGGCTTCGCTCAATCTGGCACGATACAACAATGCCTGTAGGTATATGAGTAAGGCGAACGGCAGAGGAAGTTTTATTAACCTTCTGACCGCCTGCACCCGACGCTCTGTAAACGTCCATTTTGATATCTTCATCACGGATTTCAACGTCAACGTCATCATCAATTTCCGGCATAACCTCAACAGAAGCAAATGAGGTGTGACGCCTGCCTGATGAGTCAAAAGGTGATACTCTTACAAGACGGTGAATACCCATTTCGCCTTTAAGATAGCCGTAAGCATTTTCACCCTCAACAAGAATAGTTGCGCTCTTAATACCTGCAACATCACCGTCGAGATAATCGAGAGTTGAAACCTTGTAGCCGTGGCGCTCTCCCCAACGATTATACATTCTGAAAAGCATTTCTGCCCAGTCCTGAGCCTCTGTTCCGCCTGCACCGGCATGGAAAGTAAGAAGTGCGTTTTTACTGTCAAACTCTCCGCTCAAAAGAGTTGAAAGGGTAAGCGATTCAAGTTTTTTCTCAATTTCCTCAACAGAAGAAGTGCAATCCTCAAGTAAGTCTGCATCTTCCTCCTCGTTTGCAAGTTCAATCATAACAAGCGCATCGTCAAACTCATTTTTAACATTTTCGTATGACTGAACCTTAGCCTTAAGCGTGCCGATTTTCTGCATAACTTTTTGGCTGTTTTCCATATCGTCCCAAAAATCAGGCTTGGCGCTTTCCTTTTCAAGCTCGGCAATATCACCCTTCAAGGTGTCAATCGCAAGTGCTTCCTTTAAATTTTTTACTGTTTTTTCAGACTCCAAAAGTCTTAATCTTAATTCCTCGTATTCTATCATTACAATTTCTCCGAATAAGCAATCTCTATATATTATCAATATATTATATACAATTATTTTAATTTTTGTCAAGTTTAAAATAGATTTACAATATTTTAATTATAATGTTGATTTATTATGGTAATTTAGCTATAATAAATTAAATAGGTATCCACATTGAAAGGAAAAAATTATGCCTTCATATAAAAACGAAAAATGCCCCGTTTGCAATCAAGAGTTTAAAGACGGCGACGATATTGTAACCTGCCCTGTCTGCGGAACGCCGCACCACAGAGAGTGCTACAAAAAAATCGGTCACTGCTTTAATGAAGATAAGCACGCCGAGGGCTACGAATTTAAGAAAACAAATGAAACAAAAATCGAAGAAAAGGCTCATAATGTTAATCAGGGCACGGCTGTAGGTTCATATTTTTCGCCCGACAAAAGCGCTCAAGGCGAAGAAAAGAGCAATCAAAGCGACCCTCAAAATTCAAAAAGCAACACCAAAAAGTGTGTAAGCTGCGGCGAAGAGATTAACAAGAATGCTCCGTTTTGCAACAAATGCGGTGCAAGACAGCCGATGAATGATTTGTCAAATTCTCAGCCGTTCATCCCTAATTTAAACACGGGATACGAAAACAGCGATTTAACAATTGACGGTGAAAGCGCAGAGGATATCGCAGGCGTTGTTAAAACAAATATTCCTAAATTTATGGATAATTTCAAATCCGGCAAGAAGTTTTCATGGAATTGGGCAGGTTTTATATTCGGCCCCTATTATCTTTTCTTTAGAAAAATGTATAAAGAGGGTTCAATATTCCTTGCTCTTCAGCTTACAGTAAGCCTTGTTGCCCAAGGTATTTACGCTAAGCCTTATGCAAAATTAATGCAATTTATAACCGACAATGCAGTTGCCATTTCGTCAGGCAAATTAAACTCGGACCTTGTCAGCAAATTCAGCACGCTTTATGAAAAAATTTTGCCGATGATGCTTATTATGGCAGTTGCAAATTTAGTATTTCACGTTATCATTGCGCTTTGCAGTAATAACTTTTATAAAGCAAAGGTCATTAAAACGGTTAAAGACGTTAATCAAAAAATTGACGAAGGCGGTATGCTTGAACAAATGATACCTTTTGGAAACAGCACGCCTATGTCGCAGGACGATTTAAAGAAATTATATTTAAACAAAATGGGCGGAACAAGCTTATTCTCTCCTGTTTTGGCATTTTGCGTACTTGACCTTATCACGTCTATTATATCAAAACTCTAAATCAAGGGAGAATCATAATGAAAGTCAGAAAAGCGATAATACCTGCTGCCGGATTGGGAACAAGAGTATTGCCTGCATCAAAAGCAATACCAAAGGAAATGCTTAACATTGTTGACAAGCCTGCTATTCAGTACATAGTTGAGGAGGCTTTTAATTCAGGCATTGAAGAAGTGCTCATTATTACCAACAGAGGTAAGGGTGCTATTGAGGACCATTTTGACCACGCATACGAGCTTGAAAGCAAGCTTAAAGATAACGAAGGCAAAAAGGATATTTACAACGACGTTCTTGCCTGCTCAAAATTCGGCAATATCTTTTTCATCAGGCAAAAGGAGACAAAGGGATTGGGCCATGCCGTGCTTTGTGCAAAATCCTTTGTCGGCAACGAGCCGTTTGCGGTTCTTTACGGCGACGACGTTATTATTTCCGACAATCCTGTTACAAAACAGCTTTGTGACGTTTATGAAAAATACGGTAAGGGCTGTGTCGGCGTTAAAGAAGTGCCCAAAAAAGATGTGCCCAAATATTGCTCGCTGGCTGTTGAAAAAATCGAAGGCAACTGCTTTAACTGCACAGATATGATTGAAAAACCTAAGCCTGAGCAAATTATGTCTAACTATTCTATTTTAGGCAGAGTTGTTTTGCCGCCGGAGATTTTTGACATTCTTGAAAAAACTCCACTCGGCGCCGGAAACGAACTTCAGCTTACCGACGCTATGAAAACACTTGCTCAAAATCAAGGCGTTATTGCTGTTGATTATGAGGGGAAGAGATATGATATGGGCAATAAATTCGGTATTCTTCAAGCAAATATTGAAGTCGGACTTAAGCACCCTGACACGAGAGATGAGCTTAAAGCATATCTTAAAGAGCTTGCAAAAAATTTTTAAATTTTATTAATTGACAAAATATTGTAATATTTTATACATCATTTTGGTATATTATTTAGGCTGACGATTAAATTAAAAAGATAGTCATACTTAAGACTGTCGAAAAGTGAGATAAATTTCGTATTTTGTGAGCGGGTGCTGTTTTATCCACTTGCTACGAAACAGTACACTGTACTGTTTCTCCCAAATTCACACGTGAATTTGGAGCCACGTGTCTCTTGTGCTTTGCACAATTCACTCCCCCGAGCAAAAGACGGAAAGCGCCAAAAGGGTCAAGGATTCGACCCCGAACAAAAGACGGAAAGCGCCAAAGATGGCAAGGACTCGATGTCCTTGCCATCTTTCCAACCCCTCTAAGTGCAGAGGTTTCTACCGGAAACCCACACCCTTTGCAAGGGAGACAAAGAGGTTTATTTATATTATTCGGCGCAGTTTAGCCGCTTTGTCGGCAGTCTAATATACAAGAAAGAAGAAAAATTATATGGCGCAATATTACTATAATCCTAATTTTAACGAACAGCAAAGTGAATATATGAGACGTCAAATTCAGCGGGATAACATTGCAAGAAAGCAAAAAAAAGAGCTTAAAAAAATAAGTTCTTGGCTTGGCGGCGCAATAATTTTATACTTGGTATTGCAGGTAGTTGTATCTTTGGCAATGAGCAAAATAACAATAAACTCAGGGCAGACGCTTTATGACATTTACAAATCGAGCGCCTCATTCAGCTATGCCGTGAACATTCTTTTCATCTCCATTTTGTCTGTTGCGGCGCCGTTTGGCTTAGTTGCGCTTATTAACAAGAAAAAATACAAAACTCCTATTGTTCCCACAAAATCGCTCAAATTCGGTGACGCTGTAATTTGGATTTGCTTTGGTATGGGTATTTGCGTTATTGCAAATGCGGCAACAAGCTATCTTGTTGCTTTCCTTAAAACAGTCGGCATAACTCTTACTCAAGGTGACGTTTCAAATCCAAATTCAATTTTTGAATGTGTGCTTAACATTATCGGCATAGCCATTGTTCCGGCAATTTGCGAAGAATTTGCAATGAGATGCTGCTCGCTCGGTCTTTTGAAAAATTACGGCAAAGCGTTTGGCGTTGTTGCGGTAAGCATTGTTTTCGGTTTGCTTCACGGTAATGTTATTCAGTTTGTTTTCGCTTTTCTTGTAGGCTTAGTGCTTGCTTATGTCACGATTAAAACAGACAGCATCATTCCTGCAATGTGTATTCATGCGCTTAATAACGGAATGTCGGCAGTCAGCGATACGGTCAATTTTGTTGCCGGCAAGGAAATAAATATCACCGCTGCACTCTTTGGCTTTTGGCTTCTTGTGGGCATTATTGCAACTGTTTATTTAGGAATTAAGCATAAGCTTGCCCTTCCTAAGGAAAACAGCGATTGCGTGCTTACAACGGGTGAAAAAATTTCGTCATTCCTCTTCCCCGGTATGATTATTCCTTTTCTTCTTTTAATCGTGATGACTGCGCAAACAGTTAAGATAGGATAAAATATGACAGATGAAGAAATAATGAAAAAAGCTATTGAGCTTGCAAAAATAAGCGGCGATGAGGGTGAAGTTCCCGTCGGTGCGGTTGTTACCAAAAACGGCGAAATTGTTGCAACAGGCAGAAACAGGCGTGAAATTGGCAAAAATGCGCTTTACCACGCAGAGCTTGAAGCGATAGACAATGCCTGCAAGGCACTCGGCGGCTGGCGGCTTTGGCAATGCGAGCTTTATGTTACTCTTGAACCGTGCCCTATGTGTGCAGGTGCAATAATCAACTCACGAATAAAACGTGTTGTTTTCGGCGCAAGCGACAGCAAGGCAGGCTCGTTCGGCTCTGTTGTTGATTTTAATAATTTGCCGTATAACCACAAGCCCGAAATAGTCAGTGGCGTGCTGAAAGATGAATGTTCGTCGCTTTTAAGCGATTTCTTTGCAAGGCTTCGTGAAGAAAGAGCTAAAAACAAAAATATTGACAATATTAAAAAATAGTTATATAATTTACTTAACTTAATAAGTCAGGGGTGCTTTGATTTTCAAGGCTGAGATTATACCCTTCTAACCTGTTCGATAATGCGAGCGTAGGAAGACGGAAGATTATATACATATTAGCACCTTTGCGTTTTGCATAGGTGCTTTTTCTTTTGACTTATCAAGAATATTACGAAAGGAAGTATTTATTATGAAAGCAAGTGTTGCAATTCAGGTTTTGCCTGATGTATCAAACGAGGACGAGCTTATCCGTATTGTTGACGAGGTTATCGCATACATTAAGTCAACAGGACTTAACTATTATGTAGGCCCGTTTGAAACCACTATCGAGGGTGAAAGCTACGATGAACTTATGGAAATTGTTGCAAACTGCCAAAAGGTTGCAATCAAAGCAGGCTGCCCAAGTGTAAGCGCATATATCAAGGTTGTTTATAACCCTGAGGGTGAGGTATTGACCATTGACAAAAAAGTTACAAAGCATCACCAATAAGACAGCACCGCTCGGTGCAATAATTGTCATATTATTGCTGTGGTTTTTAGCTTGCGATATGGAGTTCGTGCCTGCATATATGCTGCCGTCGCCGATAGACGTTGTAAAAGCGTTTGCCGATAATTTTTCTATTATGATGAAGCAGGCGGCTGTCACATTGCAGGAAACACTTTACGGTCTTCTTATCGGAATTGCCATTGCGTTTGTTATTGCAAGCTTGATGGACAGGTTTACCATAATCAACAAGGCGCTTTACCCTGTTCTTGTTGTTACCCAAACAATTCCCACTATCGCCATCGCTCCGCTTTTGGTGCTGTGGATGGGCTTTGGTATGGCACCTAAAATCACGCTTGTTGTTATCACGACATTTTTCCCTATTGCGATAGGGCTTTTAAACGGATTTCAAAGTGTTGATGAGGATGCAATAAATCTTATGCGCTCAATGGGGGCAAGAAGGCTTCAAATTTTCAGAATAATCAAGCTTCCCAATGCTACGGCTTCGTTTTTTTCGGGGCTTCGCATTTCAGCCGCTTATGCGGTTGTCGGCGCCGTTGTTTCGGAATGGCTCGGCGGATTTGAGGGCCTCGGCGTTTATATGACAAGAGTTAAAAAGGCTTATGCCTTTGACAAAATGTTTGCCGTTATCGTGTTTATTTCGGCAATCAGCCTTGTACTTATGGGCATAGTTGTTTTGCTTGAAAAAATTTCAATGCCTTGGGTACATAAAAAAGAAATTTCAGGAGATAAGAAATGAGTAAAACAAAAAAAATACTTGCAATATTGCTTGCAATTTCACTTATTTTTGCTTTTGCGGCTTGCACAAAATCAAATACAGATACAAAATCTGACAACACAGCAAAAAAGGAGTTAAAAAACGTTACTCTTTGCCTTGACTGGACACCTAACACAAACCATACAGGCTTTTATGTTGCTTTACAGCAGGGATATTACAAAGATGCAGGTCTTAATGTAAAGATTGTTCAACCGCCTGAAAACGGTGCTACTGAGGCTTGCTCGGCAGGTCAGGCACAGTTTGCCATTGACGCTCAGGATACTATCGCTTCAGCCTTCACATCTGACACTCCTATGCAGGTTACGGCTGTTGCCGCTCTTATTCAGCACAATACATCGTGCATTATGTCTAAAAAAGGCGAGGGTATGGACACTCCTAAGGGTCTTGTAGGCAAAACATATCTCACTTGGGACTCACCTATTGAGCTTGCAATGATGGAAAACGTTGTCAAAGCAGACGGCGGTGATTGGAGCAAGGTTAAGAGAATTCCAAACACAGTAACAGACGAGGCACAGGATGTAAAACAAAATCCGAATCACGCAATTTGGGTATTTGACGGCTGGGGCGGAGTTAACGCTCAGGTAAACCATGTTGAGGTTGACAAATTCTTCTTTAAGGATTTGAATCCTACATTTGATTACTACACACCTATCCTTATTGCAAACAATGACCTTATTAAAAATGACCCCGAAACCGTTAAGGCGTTCCTTTCGGCAACCAAAAAGGGTTATGAATACGCTATTGAAAATCCGGAAAAAGCTGCTCAAATGCTTATTGACGGCGATGATACAGGATCACTCAAGGGTAGTGAAGAACTTGTAAAGGCGAGCCAAAAGTATATGGCAGACCAATATATTGCCGACGCTCCTAAATGGGGATATATCGACCCTGCAAGATGGAATGCATTTTACAATTGGCTCGGCGAAGTAAAAATTGTTGATGAAAAAATTCCTGAAAACACAGGATTTACAAACGATTATTTGGCATAACTTATGGAAATTTTAAAAGCTGAAAATATTTATAAAAGCTTTGGAGAAAACAAGGTTTTAAAAGGTGCTTCACTTACTCTTAACAAGGGCGAAATTGTCAGCCTTTTGGGAGTAAGCGGCGGCGGCAAAACTACGCTGTTCAATGTCCTGTCAGGTATTTCAAAACCCGACAGCGGCAGGGTACTGCTCAACGGAAACGATATTACGGGTAAGCCCGGAAGTGTCAGCTATATGCTTCAAAAGGATTTACTTTTGCCTTACAGAAAGGTGATTGACAATGTAACACTTCCGCTTGTTATAAACAAGGTAAGCAAAAAAGAAGCAAGAGAGCAGGCAGAGCCTCTTTTCAAAACCTTCGGTCTTGACGGCACGCAATACAAATATCCGTCGCAACTTTCGGGCGGTATGCGCCAAAGAGCGGCGCTTCTTCGCACCTATTTATCATCAAACGGCGTGGCGCTCCTTGATGAGCCGTTCAGCGCACTTGATACCATTACAAAAGCTGTTATCCACAAGTGGTATCTCGACGTTATGCAAAGCATTGATTTGTCAACAGTATTTATTACTCACGATATAGACGAGGCTATTTTACTGTCTGACAGGATTTATATTCTTGCCGACGGTGTATGCTCAAACGAAATTAAAATCGACTGCCCTAAACCGAGGACCGCCGATTTTAATCTTACAGATGAGTTCTTGAATTATAAAAGACAAATTGTTGAAATTTTGCATTTATTATAATTTCACATAAAAAACAAAAATCCTTCTGATTTTCTTTTCAGAAGGATTTTTTATTTCTTTTCTCGTCAAGCTTTGCAGGGAAGATTTGCTTTCATTCTCCCCTCTTGGTCATTCTGCCTTTTCTTTAAATTTAATATTATCAAGCCTTTCAAATTCCTTTTTAAACACAAATAAAAGATATATTGCGCCCAAGGTCCAGCTAAGCGGCTCGGCAATGCAAGCGCCGAAATAGCCCCAAAGCGGAATAAACAGATATGCCGCCGCAATTTTGGAAGCAAGCTCCATAGTGCTTGAAATAATCGGCGGTGCCTTTCTGTCAACCGACTGGATAGAAAAACGCAGGGTGAAAAGCAAACCCAAAACAAAATAAAACGGCGCATTAACCCTAAGATAAAGCTGTGTATTTTCAAACACAGTCTGCGAAGCACTGCCCGTAACGAGCCTTGCAATTTGACCGCCGAAAAACCATAAAACAAAGAAAGTAAACACAGACCAAATAAGAGAATAAAGCGTGCTGTATTTGATAGACGATTTAATTCTTTTGATTTTCCCTGCACCGTAATTTTGACCTACAAAAGTAGAGCAAGCCGTGCCGATGGTTACAAGCGGCTGCATAAACATTTCCGCAACCTTTCTTGAACCGAGATGTGCTGCAATAATATCATCGCCGAGCGCATTAATCGAGCCTTGCATAATAATTGAGCCGATTGAAAAAATCGAATTCATAACCGCCATTGTCATACCTGCGCCCATCATATTTTTAAAAAGCGACGAAGAAAATTTAAAATCATCTTTTTTAAGCCTGATTATCTTAAAATTCTTTAAAATAACAACAAAGCAGAAAATTACGGACAAAAGTTGCGCCAAAACAGTTGCCACAGCTGCACCCATAACGCCCATATTTGTAAATTTGATAAATAAATAATCAAGCACAACATTTAATATACTTGAAAAAATCAGAAAATAAAGCGGAGTTTTACTGTCGCCGAGCGAACGCAAAACAACCGCCTCAAGATTATAAAGCATAGGCACGATAATGCACGCCAAAATAACGACAATATAACTGTTAGCCTCCTCAAGCCTTGCAGACGGGGTGTTGAGAAGTTTGAGCATAGGCTTGCTGAAAAGCACGCTTGCAAAAAGCACGGCAACTGAAAAAACGGCATTAATCACAAGCGAAATCGCAACTGATTTTTTCAGCCTTTTAAAATCCTTTGCACCGAAGCATTGAGCAATAATAATGCCAAATCCGCCGTTAAGCCCCCAAGCAAAGCTCAAAACAAGGCTGTTAATCGTGGAACTTGCACCGATTGCAACAAGCGCATTATCGCCCAAAATATGGCCTGCAATTGCGGTATCGGCAAGATTATAAAATTGTTGAAAAACATTGCTCAAAAGAGTAGGAAATGCAAAAACAAGCAGAAGTTTCCACACACTCCCCTGTGTCAAATCCTTAGTTTTTGCCATAAATTACTTTTTCTTCCCCTTTTTCCCATTTCTTAAAATAATCATAAATATCATACCGATGATACCCCCTATGGCATTCATCATCATATCCGTCATAGTATCAACAAGACCGAGATAGCCGTATTCATTATGGTATTTTGAAAGGTCAAACATTGCCGTTTCATTCCCTGCTTTTGAAAGCTGAAGATTTGTGCCGTGAAAATAATCCATCAAAAATTCATAAAATTCCCAGCCGACTGCAATTGAAAGCGCAAACATTATTGAAAAAAGAGCCGCAAGAGTTGCCGCACACTGCCCCTTTTTGCGCTGAATAATGCAAGCAAAGTCATAGCCGAAAACGGCACAAACCAACCCCGACATAATATGCATAAAATTATCAAACCACGAAATTTCATCAAAAAATCCGAAATATGAGCCGATAACTATTCCTATAAAAATAATAATATTAAGCATTGTTTGGCTAAGCGGCGGAACTTCCTCAATAAAACTGCCGTTGCCGAAAACCTGAAACATATCCCAAAGATGAGTAAATATAAAACAAAATACGCTTTCAAATCCCATTACCAAGTCGCCGTGAATAAACGAGTATCCGGCGCAAACGAGCATGGAAATACGCACAATAATCCAAAAAACAAACTGTGCCTTAGGTATTTTATCAATAGGGTCTTTTTTTACTTTATAAGCCATTTTTTCACCGCCTGCAATTTATACGCCTTATTCTACCATATATGAAAAAAAAGTCAATTTATTAAATAAAACTTAATTTATTTAATTTTTGTGGATTTACTTTATATTATTTGTTATAATTGGAGTAATGAGTCAATAATGCACACAGCGGTACATTGTGTTCATTATTTGAATTGCTTGGAGGATAATATGATAGAATATACAACACGATATGATGTCAAAAAAACAATGTATGAAAAATTTGCGGATTCTGCCGCTCAACATACAAACGAGCCTTGTTTTTATTATTACAACAACACAATCACTTGGACGCAGGCTGAAAAAATGGTTGACCTTTGCGCCGCAGGTATGCTCGCAAACGGTGTCAGAAAGGGCGACAGAGTTATTATTTGCGCACCTAATATGCCGCAGTGCATTGCCGCTATATATGCGGTAAACAAAATCGGTGCTGTTGCTTCAATGCTTCACCCTCTTTCGGTTGCAAGCGAAGCACAATATGCGGTTGACCTTGTAGGCGCTAAGTTTGCATTTTGCTTTGACGTTTCAGAAAAAGCATTTAAGGGTATGAACCATCTTACACTTGTAAGATGCAAAACAGCCGAGTATTTTCCGAAAACTCCTTACGGCTTTTTAGCAAATCAGCTTTATAAAAAGAAAATCAAAGGCAAAACAGCTCCGGCAAATGACGTCAAGAAAAATATTGACTGGAAGGAGCTTCTAAGAGAGGGCAAGGAATATATTGCTGCCGGCAATGAAATTCCTATTGCAGAAAACCCACTTGCAGTTGCCGCAATTATGATGACAGGCGGTACAACAGGCAATCCAAAGGGCGTTCAGCTTTGCAATGAGGCTATCAACAATCTTTCATATCAACTTTGCGACGTAGTTGAAAATGTTTTAGATATGAAATGTGACCCTAAATCAGACGCTATGCTTACTGCACTTCCCGTATTCCACGGTTTCGGCTTTGCGCTTTGTATGCACGTTTCAATCTGCACAGGTATGCCTCAGTCGCTCTTCCCTCAGTTTGACGCTAAAATGTGTTCAGACGCTATCAAGAAATACGGTATCAACTATATTTTCGGCGTTCCTGATTTCTTTGAAAAAGTATATAAGGCAGGTTATCTCAAAGGAATTGATATGTCGAATATGAAGCTTATCGGCTCAGGCGGAGACGTTGTTCCTTATTCGCTTACTGAAAAAATGGATAGACTTCTTAAGGAAAACGGTGCTCACTGCCACTTCGTTTCAGGCTACGGCCTTACGGAATGTGTAACCGTTTGCTCATTTACCGACCCGAGAAGAGAAGCACCGCAGGGCTGTATCGGCATTCCTTGCTACAATGTTAAGGCTATGACCGTTAAACCGGGAACTACAGATGAGGTTAAAGGCGAGGACGGCGAGCTTTGTATTTACGCTCCGACTCTTATGGAGGGTTATTACCACGACCCTGACGAAACGGCAAAGGTTCTTGTTATGCACAATGACGGCAAAGTATGGCTTCATACCGGCGATATGTGCTACATTGAGCAAGAAACAGGTGATATCTATTACCGCCAAAGGCTCAAGAGAGTTTACAAAATCAGCGGATATCTTGTTTATCCTTCGTTTATTGAAGAGGCTTACAGAGCAATGGCAGAAATTTATGACTGCTGTGTTATCGGAGTAGGAGAAGAAGGACAGACGAAGCTTAAGCTTTTCGTTGTTAAAAATAAAAAATTTAAAAACGATGATGAAGAAATGCTTAAGAAAAAAATCATTGAATTTGGTATGCAAAACCTTTCAAAATGGTCTGTACCTAAAATTATTGAGTTTATAGATGCTCTTCCGAGAACAAAAATCGGCAAAGTAGATTTCAAAGTATTGAAATAATTAAATTAACAAACCGGTCACGTGAATTCGTGACCGGTTCAGACTGTCGATAAAGTGGCTAAACCGTGCC
>FR889131.1 GCA_000436835.1 Eubacterium sp. CAG:251 | reverse complement strand
CACGCCCCTCAAACGTGCGCGTCTGCCGATTCCGCCACTCTCGCTCAACAGTTGACATTATAACAGAACGTTATACGTATGTCAATACTTATTTTGCCAAAATTTGAAATTATTTAATCAGTTTTCAAAAGTTTTTCACGCTCTTTATAATCAGGCATAAATTCACTGACAAAACTATAAAAATCCTTACTGTGATTATGATGCCTGATATGTGCAAGTTCGTGAACAACTACGTAATCAACTGCTTCTTTGGGATATAGCATCAAATAATATGAAAAACAAATTGAATTTTTACCGCTGCAAGACCCAAAACGTTTTTTGGCGGAAGTAATTTTAATACCTGTCGGCTTAACATTCATAAGCCTTGAATAATAATCAACTCTTCCTGGCAAGTATTCCTTTGCAAGATTAATAAGTCTATTTTTTTCATCATCGCTTATATCATATTTTTCAAACTTTTTCTTCTTGCGTTCAATTGCATTTTCAAGCCATGCTTCATTTTTTGAAACAAAAGCATCAATTTCCCTATTTGTGACAAAATAAGGAGCTTTAACAACTGCACACATATCATCATCTACAGAAAGCGAAAGCGTTTTCCTGTTGCTTTTAATAATCTTAATATCCATTAATCCTTTGGTTTCTTCATCGTTAATCCTATACGTTTTTTATCAATATCAAGGGAAATCACCCAAACTGTGACAATATCCCCTACCTTCAATACGTCACCGGGATGTTTGATATATTTGTTGGTAATTTGAGAAATATGAACAAGACCATCTTGATGAACACCGATATCTACAAAAGCTCCGAAATCAATTACATTACGAACAGTACCCTTAAGTTCCATACCTACCTTTAAATCTTCAATACCCATAACATCGGTACGAAGCATAGGTGCCGGAAGTTCATCACGAGGGTCTCTTCCCGGTTTTGAAATTTCTTTAGTTATATCAATAAGGGTCGGTTCGCCGATATCAAGTTGCTTTGCAAGCGCAGACGTGCCAACGCTTTCAACATATTTTCCGACAGCCGATACAATCCCTTTCCTTACGTCATCGTCAGATACTGAGCAGATTTTCAAAAGCTTACGTGCAGCATCGTAACTTTCAGGGTGAACGGCGGTATTATCAAGAACATTTTCGCTTTCGGCAACTCTTAAAAAGCCTGCACATTGCTCAAATGCCTTAGGACCGAGCATTGAAACCTTTTTTAATTCATCACGTGATTTGAATACTCCGTGCTCCTGCCTGTAGCTTACTATATTATTTGCGATTTTGCTTGAAACACCTGCAACACGATTGAGAAGTTGAGCGGAAGCCGTATTGAGATCAACACCAACCGAGTTTACACAATCTTCAACCACACCGTCAAGTGCACTTGAAAGTTGATTTTGAGGCATATCGTGCTGATATTGACCGACTCCGATTGCCTTGGGGTCAATCTTAACAAGTTCGGCAAGCGGGTCCTGCAAACGTCTTGCAATAGAAACAGCACTTCTAAGCGATACATCATATTCAGGAAACTCCTCAGCCGCAAGCTTTGAAGCTGAATAAACCGAAGCGCCTGCTTCACTTACAACCATATATGTTATACCGCAGTTAAGCTCCTTAATAACATCAGCGGCAAAAACCTCAGTTTCATGAGATGCAGTACCGTTACCGATTGCAAACATTTGAACATTATATTTTTTAACAAGGTCTTTAATAATTTTCTTAGCCTGTTCAACCTTGTTATGAGGTGGAACGGCATAAATAACACTTGTATCAAGCACTTTGCCTGTTTCATCAACAACAGCAACTTTACAACCTGTTCTGTAACCGGGATCAAGGCCTAAAGTTACTTTGCCTTTAACAGGGGGTTGCATTAGCAAATGCCTTGTATTTTCAGCGAATACTCCTATTGCTTTTTCATCGGCATTTTCCGTTAATGAATTACGCAGTTCACGCTCAATTGAAGGGAATATGAGCCTTGAATACGAATCATCAATAGCTTCTTTTACAAGTTCCTCTGTCGGTGAGCTTTCTTTAATATGAAGATTATAAAGAATTGTTAAAGCTGTGATTTTATCATAATCAATACCAACCTTCAAGAAACCTTCCTTCTCGCCTCTGTTAAATGCCAAAACACGGTGTGGCGCTACGCTTGAAATCGGCTCTGTATATTCCTTATACATTTCATATACGCCAAGGTCGTCTTTTGTGCCTGTAACAACAATATTACCGTGGTTTTTGATAGAATATCTAAGCATTTTTCTACCTGACGGGTCATCTGAAACATATTCAGCAATAATATCCTTAGCGCCGTTGATTGCATCCTCTATGCTTTCAACCTCGTCATTAAGATATTTTTCGGCTTCTTCAATCGGTGATGAGCAATTTTTATCCTGAGCATAAACAAAATCAGCAAGACCTTGCAATCCCTTAGCTTTTGCAACAGAAGCTCTTGTTTTACGTTTAGGACGAAACGGTCTGTATATATCCTCAAGTTCTGTTAATGTTGTCGCATTTTCAACAGATTTTCTTATTTCATCAGTCATAAGATTCTGCTCTTCTATAGACGAAATAATCTTATCCTTTTGCTCCTCCATATTGCGAAGATAAGTAAGTCTATCTGACAAATTTCTCAGTAATTGGTCATCAAGCGAGCCTGTAACTTCTTTTCTGTATCTTGCAATAAAAGGAATAGTGTTTCCGTCATCAATAAGTTTTACTGTATTTTCAACCTGCCAAGGCTTAAGCGAAAATTCATCAGTTAGTTTTTGTAAAATATCCATAATATATCCTTTCAAGGTAATAAAGGTATTTTAACAGATTAACACAAAAAATTAAAGAAAAATTTGTTAAATATTATTGTGCTATCAAAAATAATTTGATAAAATAAATAAAAAAGGAGGCAACACAATGAAATTTGAACAACTTATAAAAGATAGATATTCATGCAGAAAATTTAAGAATACACCGGTAGAAAAGGAAAAGATTGAAAAAATACTTGAAGCTGCGCTTGTTGCACCGACTGCCTGCAATCTTCAACCGCAAAGAATTTTAGTGTTAACAGATAAAAATATAATTAAAGCACTTGATGATGAAAAATGCACAAGATACACGTTTGACGCTCCCCTTATTTTTGTTATGTGTGTTGACAGGTCAAAGGCTTGGACAAGAAAATACGATGGTATTTCGTCAGCAGAGGTTGACAGCAGTATTGCAATGACTCAAATGATGCTTCAGGCTCAGGAATTGGGACTTGGCACAACTTGGGTTATGGCATTAAATCCTGATATTGCAAAAAAGGTATTAAACATTCCCGAAAATCTTGACGTGATTTCATTTATGCCGACCGGTTACCCGGCTGACGATGCTCAAATTAACCCACTTCATTACAAGCATATTGACATTGATGAAATGGTAAGATTCAACAAATTTTAAATTGGCAGAATAAAAAAGAACGGCTGACGGGGTGTCCCGAAAGTCGTTCTTTTTATTAGTTTTTCTTTACATTCTTTTCAAATTTAATCAGATAATTAATTGTAACTGTTCCGACAACTATACCCGTCGCAATACCGACAGTCATAATTACTGTATCAATTCCGTTTCTGTAAAGCATTTTACTGTTGGAATTTACTATTCCGTACATAGTATAATATAGTGCACCTCCGGGCAAAAGAGGAATGATTCCCGGAACTAAAAATACATTTGAAGGCGCTTTCAAAATTCGTGCGCAAAGTTCACTGTAAAGATAAATCAAAAATGCTGCGGCAAAATTTGCAAAAAACAAACTTTTGGTAAGCTTAAAAATCAAAAGATAGAAAGCAAATCCTACAGCACCGCCTACCGTTGATGCGGCAACATTCTTTTCGCTAACTCTAAAATAAATCGAAAAGCCTAAAGTGCCAATGCCTGCCATAATAATTTGAAGAATTTCTTTATTCATTTAAGAACACCTCCTAAAAGCAGAACGGAGACGGCAAAGCCTCCTGCAATGGCAACGGCAACAAATACTGCCTCCACAAAACGATAAAGCCCTGTTACTATATCACGATTAAACATTTCCTTGATTGAATTAACAAGCAACAACCCCGGAATGAGAAGCATTATTACACCTATCATCACTTTGTCAACATTATTTCCGAAGCCAAAATGAGTAAATATCAGCGCAATTACGCCCGAAACGAGACTTGCAATGAAAGTATAAATAACGTTATTAATATTGCGTAGTTTAAAGTTATAATCCATAAAATAGACGGCAATTGCTATAACTGCGGCTGCTGTACCGTCAAGCATATCTCCACCGAAAAAAACTGCAAAACCACCTGCGGCAAGCATATATCCAAGGCATTTCAGAAGCTTTTTGGGTTTGGTTTTTTTAGGGTTGTTTATAATATCGCTAAGCTTGACTAAGTTAGGTTTATTTGTACAAATATATCTTATAAGTGCATTAATATCCTCAAGCCTGCCAAGGTCAGTACCGCCGGAAGTTACACGAACACTTTGCGTGTAATGAGTCCCGTCAGGTCCTTTTATTGTTACGACAATAAGGCTTGTAATTGCATAAATTTCTATATTTTCAAAGCCGTATGCATTGTAAATTCTGTAAAGCGAATCTTCCACTCTTTTAATCTCGGCGCCCGTTTCAACGTATTGCCTGCCGAGCGACAAGGTTAATTCCAAAAACTGTTCACATTCAAAATTGTTCATAAACATCCCTCAAGATTAATAATATTGGTAAACGCTCATTTTGTCAACAGATTATAAAGAAATTTCTAAGAAACGAAAAAATCATTGTAATACTTAATAAAATATGATATCTTATAGTTGATAAGAGGTAACATAATGACAAATTCAAAAATAAACTCAAAGCGTATAAATATATTTATAATAATGATTGTAATTGCATTTATTATATCAAGTTACATTTTTACGCCCTTTCAAAAAAATTACAGTGTAGAGGTTCAAAATCCAAACAGAAAAATGATTGCACTAACCTTTGATGACGGTCCGAGTGACTATACTCAAACTCTATTAGACGGGCTTAATCAAAAAGGAGCGAAAGCAACATTTTTCGTTCTTGGTAAAAAAGCCGTAAAAAATGCATCTGTATTAAAAAACATCGTTGCAGATGGGCACCTTCTCGGCAATCATACATATACACACATTGATATGCTAAAAACAAATAAGGGTATTATAAAAGAACAAATATATTCAACAAATAAAGTAATCAAAGAAATAACCGGAACAGACGTTAAGTTTTACAGACCGCCATACGGTCATTACTTTGGCAATACGTTAAACGCTATTGATGATATGATTGCGGTTAAATGGACTAATGACTCAATTGATTGGAAGCATCAGGATGAGGATTACGTCTATAATTATATTGTAAACAAAGCACACGACGGTGAAATTCTTCTTTTACACGATACAAAGCAAACAACGGTTAAAGCTGCACTAAGAGCTATTGACACACTTCAGTCGCAAGGCTACTCTTTTGTGAGAGTGGATGAACTTCTTTGCAGAAACGGGGACAAACTTGCACCTGGAATTGCATACCGTGGGTGCAAAATGAATAAAAAACCCACTTGGTTTTAAGAAAGGACAACATTATGAATAAGAAAATCATATCCATCATTTTATCATTAATAATGACTATTTGCACAGTTATAATACCTGTCAGTGCCTATGCCGATAATTATTATATTTCAGGCGTTGATATATCTGAGCATAATGATAATGTTAACTTATCAGCCTTAAAAGCTCAGGGTTACAGTTTCGTTATGATAAGACTTGGATATTTCAATCACCTTGACAATAAATTTTATGAGAACGTTCAAAACGCAGTTAATGCAGGAATGAATTTCGGTGTATACCTTTATTCTTATGCTTTTAATTCTGCTGAAGCACAAACTGAAGCGCAATTTGCAATTAACGCGTTATCTACCCTTTCGCAAGAGGCTAAAGCATTAATGACTTATCCTGTTGCTTACGATATTGAAGATAGCTCAATATCTTCAAAACTTGATAAAAATGCAATAACAAATAACGCACTTTTGTTTACTTCCCTTTTATCTCAAAACGGATATGACACAATGGTTTATTCAAATACATATTGGTTTAACACGTTTATTAATGCCGATTTACTTTCGCAAAACGGCATTAAATTATGGTGTGCTGATTACACTTCTTCACCTATGACTAAGGGAAATACCTCAATCGGAAATACTAATTCATTTGCTTATATGTGGCAATACAGTGACAGCCAAATTGACCAAAATGTCATATTGATGACTGACGCTCAAAGTCTCACCGTCAAATTGTCGAAATCAAGCGTTACGTATAATGGAAAAGCACAAAAACCAAGCGTAACGGTATATAATCAAAGCGGTCAAAAAATCCCGGCCGCATATTATACGGTTAAGTATTCAAGCAATACTAAGCCTGGTAAAGCAACTGTTAAGGTTGATTTTAACGGTATATTCTTTGGCAGCAAGACAGCAAACTTTATAATTAAGCCAAAAAAGCCAACTCAAAAGAAGCTTAAATCAAAATCCAAAAAACAACTTAATGTTTCTTGGAAAAAAGATAAGAATGTGAGCGGATATGAGATAAAATATTCAACCTCATCAAAATTTACAAGAAAAACAACAAAAACAGTTAAAGCCGGCAAAAAATCAACCGGTGTTACAGTTAAGAAATTAAAATCACGCAAGAAATATTATGTTAAACTGAGAAGCTACAAAACAATTAACGGCAAAAAATATTATTCTTCATACTCAAGTACCAAGAGCATAAAAACAAAATAAACCAAAAGGACTGCTCAAACTTAATTTTTGAGCAGTCCTTTTTTACCTTGTAAGTGCAACAAACTCACCCGGAGTAATGCCATATTCTTTTTTAAAAAGCGAAATATAATGAGATTGGCTTGAAAAACCGAGCAAATAGCATATATTATCACTGTCATATCCTTCAAAAAGAAGCGTTTGCGACATTTCCAGTTTTTGATGAGTAATATATGCGCTTAAATTAACTCCCATCTCCTCTTTGAATATGCGTGAAAGGTAATCGCTTGAAAGATTACAATATTTTGCAACACTGTTTACAGTCAGCTTTTCATTTAAGTTTTTATTAATGTATGCAACACATTTTCTTATATGCGGTGAATAATTGAATTTTTTTTGGCAAAGATTTACTTTATTTGTAAGTTCGATTGCGGCATCAACGATTAAAGAATTGACTGCCGCTTTATTTTTGGCTTTATCAATCTTTAATATAAAACTATCGGAAAATGAATATGCATTATTTTCATTCATACCGCCCTGAATAGCATATCTTGTTGCAAGTGTTATAAAGCTTACAGCCATATATTTTTGCTGCTTCAGCTCATCATCAGACATTTGACCGACTGTTATATTTTGTATTCCGAGTTGAGTCATTTCAAAAATCAGTTTTTTAAGATTACCCTGTTTAATACAGGAAAAAAGACGAATTTCATCCTTATAAGGAGTATGATATAAATTATTTACAAGTGATTTTGACTGCGATTTTGCGATATCTTTCGGTATTACTTTAATGCTCATAAGCTCTTCATAATTCATATTATCACCTCAATATAAGCATACAAAATAATGATATCAAAGTCAAGAAAACAGTTAAATCAATGACGGTTATATAACATTAAATATGATTTTTAATGTAAAAAGGTTGTCTGATTCCCAATCAGACAACCTTTTTACATTAATCTTCTATTATTTTATTGACATAATCAAGAACAACGTCACAAGCGCCGTCTATTCCGATTTTTGAGGTACTGATAATTAAATCATAATAACGGGAATCGCCCCATTTTTCCTTAGAATAGAAATTATGATAAGCCTTTCTCTTTTTATTATTTTTAATAATCATATCCTCAACCATAACAGGGTCGAGATGTTCAATTGAAGCAATACGTTCCATCTTATGATGCATATCAGAAGTGACAAAGACCTTAATCATGCAATCAAAATCTCTTAAAATATAGCTTGCGCATCTGCCCAAAACCACAAAAGATTCCCCTGCCTGCGCTCTTTCTTTAAGAAAATCAAATTGCATTTGAGCAATAGTATCCTCAGGCGAATTACTAAGGCCGTCAACAGACCTTGAAAGCCAAATATTACGAGCTTTTTCATCATACTTTTTAAGTTGGTCAAGATTAAGTTTTTTCTCTTGGGCTATATGCTCGATAATATTTTTATCATAGAATTTAACATTAAGTGTTTTTGCAAGATGTTCGGCAATAACACGACCGCCCGAACCGTATTCTCTGCCAATAGAAATGATAAATTGTTTTGCCATACCTATTCACCTCTTAGAAATATCTTAATTTAATTACAATCATAGCAATAATAATCACTATAGCGGTAGCAGGAATTGCTGTTTTGCAATATTTGCCCCATCCGACAGGATGACCTGCTTTAGAAATAACAGAAGTGCCTACAACGTTTGCCGAAGCACCTATTGGTGTTGCACTGCCGCCGATATCCGTACCGACTGAAAGCGCATAAGCCAAAACAGGAAGCTGGGCGCCGACTGTAGTTGCCGCAAGACTTTTTATAACAGGAACCATTGTTGCCGCAAACGGAATATTATCAACAAATGCGCTTGCAATTGCAGAAATCCACATAATGATAAGTACCATTGCAAATACATTTCCGCCGCATACTTTTTCAATAAACGAAGCAATCATTTCAAGAACACCTGTTTGCTCCAAACCGCCGACTACGATAAACAAGCCAATAAAGAATAAAAGCGTTTTATAATCAACTTTTTTAAGAATAGCACCTATGTGCTTGAATGAGGTAATAAGAGTGATAAGAGCAATTACAACGCCGATAAATGCAACAGTCAAGCCTGTTTGAGCATGAGTTACAAGAAGAACAATTGCAATGATAAAAATAATTGTGCTTACTATGAAATCCTTTTTATTTTCAATAGCATCGCCGGGATTAGGAAATGTTGACGGGTCTATTTTTTCGTCCTTATTTGCAGTAAGTTCCTTTTTAAATGCAAAGAAGAAGAAAATAATAATTGCAATAAGAGCAATTCCTGCAATAAGACCTGTATTCGTAAGGAAATCAGCAAAACTATATCCGAGAGCAGTACCGATTATAATATTTGGAGGATCACCGCACATTGTTGCAGAACCGCCAAGGTTAGCACAAAAAATTTCAGCTAAAACCATCGGAACAGGACTAAACTTAAGCAATTGCGAAAGTTCAACAGTTACTGCCGCAAGGAAAAGAATAACCGTAATACTGTCAATAAACATTGAAAGAACAGCACTCATAATCATAAATGTTACAAGTATCGGCATAACCTTATATTTAACAGCCTTAGCGATTGTCAGGCAAAGCCAACGGAAAAAGCCTGCTTTAGCCATACCTTCAACCATTACCATCATTCCTGCGATAAAAATTATGGTTGCCCAATTTATACCGCTTGAACTTTCGCTTCCTTTACCTGAAGTGTGCCAAAACTCCGTGGTAAATATGCTTTTAATGTTTAAAGTTTCAATAATCGCATTTGGGCTTCTCATACAAATAGCGAATACTATAATAATTGTAGCGAGACCGCAACCGAGAGTAACCCAATGGCGTGGAATTTTATCCATAATTATAAGTGCAAACATAAGCACAAATATTACTATGGCGAAAATCTGTGATACCATTCTTATGCCTCTTTTCTAAATATATAACTAATTTTATTATAATAAGTTAAAAATAGATTTTCAAGAGATATTATGAATTTATTATCTAAAAATGTAAAAAAATACACTCTCAATGAGAGTGTATTTTAAAAATCATTCTTCGTTTTTTAAAGCCTCGTTTGGATGAACAACCACTTTTATTTCGTGGGTCATAAATTGGTCGGCTTTCGTTATTGTAACAGTTAGATTTTTATAATCAAAAGAATAATTAACCTCCGGAATAATACCTGTTATTTCAGTAATCCAACCATTAACCGTTGATACGTCAAGTTCTTCCTCATCTTCCAATTTAAAATATTCTCTGAAGTCCTCAAGCGAAGCAGTGCAAAGAACCTTATAGGTGTTATCGCCTATTTTTTTAAATTCGTCGATTTCTTCATCTCGTTCGTCCCAAATTTCCCCAACAATTTCCTCAAGTATATCTTCCATAGTAACAATGCCTGAGGTTTCGCCGTATTCATTAACAACTACTGCCAAATGATTATGGTCTGTTTGCATATCCTTAAACAAAACATCAAGACTGACAGTTTCAGGAACAAAAACAGGAGTATGCAGTATAGATTTTAAATCGAAATTTTTTTCATTTCTTTTTAACAAATAATCACAAGCGTGAAGAATACCGATTATTTTATCAGGGTTATCTTCATAAACAGGAATACGTGAATAACTTTCTTCTTCAATAATTTCAAGTATTTCCTTATCACTTGCATCGTATGAAATGCTGATAACAGATTTTCTCGGAGTCATAACGTCCTCGGCAGTCATTTTATCGAGTTTAAACACATTTTTTATATATTCAATATCGTCATGGTCGAGAGAACCTTCGTCAGCACCTGCGTCAAGCATAAGTACAATATCCTCTTCCGATACAGGTTCTTCTTTTTCGTGAGGGTCGATACCGACAAGTCTTAAAACTGCATTAGTGGAAATAGTTAAAAACCAAATAATAGGCTTTAAAACAGCAGCTAAAAAGGAAATAATGCCACAAACTGAATTTGCAAGCTTTTCCTTATGCTTCATTGCAATTCGTTTTGGGACAAGTTCACCGAAAATAAGAGTAAAATACGATAAAATAAGAGTTACAAGCACAACAGCAACTGTATTAATAATTTTGGTATTATCAGCCGATAAATTAAATGCTTTTGAAATAGCAGCCGATAAAACCTCGGCAAAATTATCTGCAGCAAAAGCAGAGCCAAGAAAACCTGCAAGGGTAATTCCTATCTGAATTGTTGAAAGGAATTGAGTAGGTTCTTCAATTATTTTAAGCATTTTTACAGCTTTTTTATTGCCGTCCTCTGCAAGAGCCCTAACCTTTTTTTCATTAAGTGAAATAACTGCGATTTCAGTTGCTGCAAAAAAGGCATTAAGAGCAATAAGTATAATCTGTAATAATATTTGTTTAATCATTTAAGTAATTTAACCTCCAAATAATAATGTAATTATGTGCATCCTAAAAAAGCTAATTGATTATGTAGCTAAATTCGCACAGCCTGTTGTTGAGAACTACATTACAAATCTTTAAAGGTAAAGAATAAACAGTAAAAAAGCTACTTCGAGGTAGCGGATCCACAAAACCATCTCCTTAGATATATTGAATACAATATTATCGTGTTTTCGTTATCAAGTCAATAGATATTTTTATTTTTTAGACCAAACGCTAAGTTCGAGTATTCCGTCCTTACTGCCGGAAAGGAAAAGTATATCGTTTTGCTTGAATTTATAGTCGGGAGTAATAATATCGTTTACGTTATCGTTATTTTCAATAGCAATTATATTCAGACCAAAATGTTTGCGAAGATTAATATCCTCAACACTTTTGCCGATAAATTTATCAGGGACAACCATTTTTGAAACATTAATTCTTTCACTAAGTTGAACGAAATCAAGCATTCTTTCGGTTTCAAGTCTGCTTGCAAGGCGAATTGCCATATCTCTTTCAGGAAATACTACCTCAGCCCCGAGCTTTTCAAGAATGACACCGTGTTCTGCACTCATAGCTTTTGCTATAACCTTCGGAATGCCCAGTGAAACAAGATTAAGCGTAGTAAGAATAGAAGAATCCATGTGTTCTCCGATACATACGATTGCAACATCGCAATTTTGAATACCGGTTTCAATCAGCGTTTTCTTTTCAAGATTATTAACTATAAACGCATTTTCAGTTACTTCTCTTATTTCACGTACTTTTTCCTCATTGCTATCAATAGCTATGATTTCAGAGCCTGATTCAGCTAAGTCAAGCGCCAAAGCAGTGCCGAATCTGCCAAGACCTACTATGCCGTAAGTCATTTTATTGTTTTTAGATTTTTTAAACATAATTTCACCTTATCCTATTGAAATATTGCCCTCGGGATAACTTATCCTTTCCCCTCTTGAAAAATACCAAAGAGTAACAATTGTCATAGGTCCAAGCCTTCCTATAAACATAATTATCATTGAAAGGATTTTTGAAGCAGCGGAAAGCGAGGTCGTAATACCTGTTGTTAAACCTACTGTACCGTATGCGGATACCACTTCAAACAGTATATCTCTGAGTTCTAACTGAGGTTCAAAAATCGAAATTAAAAATGTGCCTATTAAAACCACATTTATTCCCAAGACAGTAACTACCGCTGCTTTTCTAAAAGCATTTTTAGGTATTGCATACTTAAAAGCTTTTTCGCCTTTATTAGTTGCAGCAGATACAATTCCCTTGAATAAAACAAAAACAGTAGTTGTTTTAATACCGCCTCCGGTTGAGCCGGGGGAAGCACCGATAAACATTAAGACTATCATAACAATTATGCCAGCATTTGAAAAATTGCTCAAATTAAAAGTAGAAAAGCCTGCAGTTCGTGCCGAAACACTGTTAAATAATGCACCCAGCCAAGTAATATTATTAGTTAATTTAATCATAACGGCGCCGAAAATAATTAAAATAATGGTAACCCAAATAACAACCTTTGAATGCATAGAAAGCGACTTCCATTTGAATTTATTAGTCTTTATGTCTTTAATTACAAAAAAGCCTATACCGCCTAAAATGATTAGCATACAGGTTACAACATTGAGATATACGTTGTTTTTATATGCCGCAAGGCTTTGAAAATTGCCGAGTATATCGAATCCGGAATTATTAAAAGCGGCTATTGAGTGGAAAGCGCTGATACCAAGAGCTTTTGAGAAACTAAAGTCTTTAGAAAAGGCAATAAAGCTTAAAATTGTTCCGATTAATTCAAAAGAAATAGTTGTAAAAAATATTTCTTTTATAAATTTAACTATCCCCTTACCGGAGTTAAGATTTAATGCTTCTTTGACAAGGCTGCGACTTTTGAAATTAACCCTTTTACCCATTGCAATAATAATTCCAGTGCCAAGCGAAGTAATACCCAAGCCGCCGATTTGAATTAATACTGCAAGAATAAATCTGCCAAACGGAGTAAAGGTATTTGCCGGGTCAACAGTTATAAGCCCTGTAACGCAAACAGCACTTGTTGCAGTGTAAAGAGAGTCAATATACTTTAAATTAACGCCGTCATTAAGGCTTATCGGCAACATTAAAATTAATGAGCCTAAAATGATAGTTGCGGCAAAGCCGAACGCTATTATTCTTGCCGGTGATTGCGACATTACAAATTTCTTAATTCTCAAGATTTCACCGCCTTTTATCAAAATATTGACATTATTATATATCAACAAAATATAAAAGTAAAGATATAAAAGAAAAGTTCTCATTTTGACCCAACACAAAATGTCAGACAAAAATCTAACAATTAGCCGGACGGGTCAATTTTGAGAACTTTTCATTTTATTTTTTATAAACGGTACTTTTAAAAGCTGATTCGATATCCATAAGATTTTCGTAAGTATACCAAGGTGCTTCACTTTTAACCATATTAACTAAAAAAGGACAAATTTCCTTATCTATAATATACTTATTAATTTCAAACGAGTCACGAATATTTTTCGTAAAATATGTATCGTTGAAAAGTTGAAAATCAGTCAAAAGCATAAATACGCCTTGTTGAAATTTCATTCGTGTGTTAGTCGGAACATCAATAAGCTTAGCTTTCGGAGCAGCATTTGACGCAATAGAATCAAGATGCTTTCTAAAGTCTGAAGAGATTGACACCTTCTTGTTTTCAATAAGTTCCTTAATAGATTTTTTTACACTTGTTTCGTCAAAATAGCTTACGTAAACATTAAGTTCATTAAGCCATTTATCAGCAACCTGAATATCACTTGTATAATCGTCCATATCTCGAAGTTTTAAGACATATAAAACGATATCCTCGTCAAAATGAGTTCTGTCTTTTAATGCAAATGACAGCGAAGGATATAAACTCTTAGTGAAATCGATAAGCGGCGACAAATGATAATAATGCTGCGCAAAAGCAGAAATCTCATACAAGTGTTCAGTACTTGCATTACCCATTGTCTTGTTAAATACATAAACAAAATCGCCAAGAGATTTATAATAATCAAAAACAAAGTCCGAATTAATATGCTTAATACCAAGGTCTGAATTTTCAAGTGCAAATTTTTGCTCTCTGTAAAAAGTCGGAAGCAGGCGACGGTTTGGGTCATTAATGCGCTCACCACGATAAAACAGCTTTTCGCCGGATAAAAACGGGTCAAGAATGATAGTATTAAAATCCTCAATATTATCAATTCTTTTACTTACGTGGCTGAAATCAATATCAAGATTATCTTCAATCTTAACACTTATTTCATCAAGCTTTTGCCTTAACAGTTGTCTTGCAGACGGGCGATAAAAAATGTTATTCAATATTCATCACCAACTGATATGCAGACTCTGTTGCGTTTGCAATCCTACCGATTTTGTTGCTGTCGCCAATATTATAGACTTTATAAGAATCTGAGCTTTTAATATCATTGTAAAGCGAATTATCACTTCTTACGCCAAGTGATAAAACAACTAAATCAACTTTAATCGCAACTGCTTTATTTTCTTTTAAATTCTCAAGTTCAATTCCGCTTGAAGAAACAGAAAGAAGCTTATGGGATGTTAAAAATTCAGTTCCTGCTTTTTCAAGAACAGGCAAAGCGTCATCAAGCTGTTGAAACCATGCACCCGGCGCTATTTTATCAGCCATTTCAACAACAGTCACCTTGTTACCCTTAGATACAAGAAGTTCGCTTGTTTCAAGACCTGTCATACCTGAGCCTATAACAGCAACCTTTTTATTACTAATATCAATATCGCCGTTAAGAATTTGGGTAACCGTAACAACATTGTCGCCGTTAAATGATTTAGGATGAATTGCATTTCCGCCTGTTGCAGTAATAACAATTTCTGGCGAATAAGAAGCAATAATATCTTTATCAGCCTTTATATCAAATAATACTTTTGCGCCGCTGTTTATTGCGTTTGAAAGTAAATCCTCGCAAACCCAATTAATTTTTTCTTTATGAGGCGGTTTGCTTGCTAAATTGAGCTGACCGCCTTGTTTGCTTTCTTTTTCAAGAACAGTAACATCAAAACCACGCTTTGAAAGAAGCTCGGCAGCAGTTAATCCGGCGCATCCTGCACCGATAATGAGAACTTTTCTGCCGTTACCGTTTTGCTTAAGGCTTACATTTTCTCTGCCTACAAAAGGATTAACCGAGCAATTACCGTGAGTATATTTATATGCTCCTTTCATCATACTCTCAAAGCAATATAAACAACAAACGCAACGTTTAATAAGATTTTCATTACCGCTTTTAACCTTGTTTGGCCAATGAGGGTCAGCGATAAGAGGCCTACCGAGTGAAATAAAATCTTGGGTACCCTCTTCAAGCTGCATTTCAGCCTGTTTAGGTGAACGAATGAGGTTAGCAGCTATAACAGGAATATCAACAACCTTTTTTACCTCGCTTGCAAGATATTTTCTCCAACCCGGAGTAAATGTAGTAGGTTCAAGCCAATAATTAAATGTATCATAAGCAGCAGAGGAAACATCAATGGCATCAATGCCTTTATCACTCAGGATTTTAGCCATTTTAATTCCTTCTTCTAAATTGTAGCCCTTGCCGTTTTGACCGATTTCGGAATACATTTCATCAACCGTGAGGCGAACTACAATCGGAAAATCTTTACCGCAATTTGAACGAATACCGTCAATAATTTCAAGCAAAAATCTCATTCTGTTTTCTAAGCTTCCGCCGTACTGGTCAGTGCGCTTATTTGTATTCGGTGATAAAAACTGTTGAATCAAATAACCGTGGGCAGCATGAAGTTCAACACCGTCACACCCTGCTTTTTTAACTCTTACAGCACCCTCAATAAATTGGCAGATAATTCTTTTTATTTCATTAACGGAAAGTTCACGATTAACGCTGTCGCTCATTTTACTGCGTTCGCACTTACTCGGCGCAACAGTTCGTGGAACTATATGCTTATCCTGAAGTTTTTTACCTTGCGGAATTACTGCTTGTGTTAATATTTTGGTATATAGATTACCCATAAGCTTACTGCCTATGTTGCAAATTGGTACGGTGCCTATCATCAAGCCGAGATTTTGCCTGCCCGGATGATGAAGCTCAACCATAATCTTACAGTTATGCTTATGTATCCTATCAGCCATTTCGCGAAGTGCCGGAATTTGATAATCATGGCTCATACCAAGTTGACCGAATGAAGATGCACCTGTAATATCATTAATTCGAGTAATCTCTGTAAAAATAAGACCTACTCCGCCCTTGGCACGTTCTTCGTAATAATCCATCATAGTTTCGGTAGCGCAGCCGTTATATTGACCAAAGCCCATACACATCGGCGCCATAACTATTCTGTTTTTAATTTCAACATTACCTATTTTCATAGGCGAAAACAACATATCGTAGCTCATAAAAACCCCTTAAGATGCTAATTATTTTGTTTTTTTCTTTTTATTGCCGGTTTTGTGCCTATCCTCTTTTTTGCCGTACATAGCTTCCATTCTTGCGTCTTCTCTTTTACACCAACTTCTAAACCACAGATAAATCAGCAAAGCAACGACAACAAGTACAATTATAGGAATAACCTTTGAAGATACACTCTTAAACTTCGACAACTTTTGCCCTGACTGAATCATAAACCAAACATTTGGTGTGAATTTAGTGCCTTTTGAGCCTGTATAAGCTTTATCCCAGCTTAAGTCTACCTTCTTGCCGTTTTCATCTATATAATAGTAGCCAAAAGCTTTAAGCGGTGTATTTTTATCCTTGAATTGATTGAAATCCTTATTTTTATAAACAAAAAACTCTACCTGAACGCCGTCAACAGTAGGTGTAATACTTTTCGGCATAAAGGCATAGTTGATATCAGACATAATTGCAGTTTGATTTATACCGATTAAAATTGCAATAACGGCAATAATTCCTACAATTACTGCGGCAATTGTTATTTTTTTCTTTTTCGGTTCCATTTTCTTTTTAGCCTTAACAGCTTTTTCAGTTGTTTTAAATTCTTTTTCTTCCATAATCTCGCTGAGCCTCACAAAGTTAAAATAATATATTTTAATTATATCAAATTGAGTTCAATAGGTCAAGAAAAAACGGAGTAATGCATAAGCCTTACTCCGAAACAAATTAAAAATGATTTATTTTTTTCTCTTTGCAGCTTTGGCTGCAAGCTTTGCTTTAGCCTCTTCAACTCGCTTTTTTTCTTCCTCTTTAGCAGCTTTTTCAGAAGCCTCACGATTCTTTTCTCTTTCGATTTCCTTCTGCCTTTCTTTCTCATCTTTTGCTGCCTTACGTGCAAGTCTTTCTTCCTCAAGGGTTTCGTCGCTTTTAGCAGGAGCTTTAGCAACAGCAATATTAATGCCTGTAGCTACAAGCAAAAGTACAACGGCAACAATATATCCCCATGCAAGAGAAGCACTGCCGTTAATGACAGCCATATCACCGAAATTGAATGCGGTTACCTGACCTGCAAGTGAGCCGGACATAACAAACATAACCACAGCTGCTACAGAAAAAAGGATTGAAACAATGTCAAGTCCGACCATAGCCTTTGTTTTTGGTTTTTTACAAAGTATAATTGTCATCAAAAAAGCAATTATAATAAATAATGCACTGAGTACAAAAAATAAATATCCCAAGCAAGCAAATGTAAGCGGACCGCTGTAACCTTCAAACTTCATATTAGACATATATAAACCTGCATTGCCAAAGAAGCTTTTAAAAAAGTCAACAAGCGAATTATTTTTATTAAATAATGAATATATTGTCAACGTGAAATTTGCGCCATCGCTTTTAAAATCAGCCCAAGGAAGTATAAAACCGATTGCAGGTAAAAATGTTAATACAAGCCTTACAATTCTTAGCTTTGTTCCCCAAATAGAATAAGCTATTCTGTTAAGCGATTTGTAAAAAACCGCAAATTGCTTTTCAGCCTTATCACTATCCTCTTCCAATCTTTCCTGCCAATTATAGTTAGGAATTGAAACGCCACAAGAGGAGCACTCTGCTTTAACGTTCCAAAAATGTAATTTTTTGCCGCAATTAGGACAGGTACTTGCCATAAATGTGTACCCCTTTCAAAGTTACTTACTTAAACTATTTTATATTGATTAGCACTAATTGTCAATAATTAATTGAAAATACAAACAAATTATTTCTAATTTCTTTAAATATTTATACCAATTAATATAAAAAAGTATTGATTTAGAATGTATGATATGTTAGTATAGTAGTGTTATATTTTCAAAGACTTTGTGTCTTAAGAAATGAGGGAATAATTTGGCAGAAGAAACACTTGCAGACGAATTAACGCAGGAGGAAATGGATGAGCTTGATAAGCTTGCCTATACCCACAAGCGTTACCTAACACCAAAAGAAATTGCAGCATATGTGCTTGTAAATTTCGGTCAAAAGAATTTATCACAGTTTGTTGATGCGTTTAAAGAATTCTTTATGATACAATTCTTAAAGCTTAACTCAACCGCATACGCAAACATCAATCTCTTTGCTTCAATATATGATGCGGTAGACGATACTATTTCAGGCTTAATTATCGACAGAACGCGTACACGTTGGGGCAGAATCAGACCTTTCTTTATTATACCGCTTCCGTTATGGCTTGTCGGCGGTGCAATGATGTTTACGGCTCCCAATATAAGTGCTACAAGCAAAATAGTTTGGGCTGCTATTGCAATTGTTATTTACGGCTTAGGTATGAGTTACTTCGGCGCTTGGGGTCTTATGATTTATAATATTACCCCTAATACAGACGAACGTAACGATCTTATCACTATAACGAAATTTTTTGAACTTTTCGGCACATGGCTTCCGTCACTCGTTCCTGTTCTTGTAACTCTTTTACCAAAAATAAATAAGAGTATTACAATGGAAGGCGTTTATTCGGGATTTGCTTACTTTATGCTTATCCTTGCTGCGGTCTTTGCAGTATTCGGCTTCTTTAATATGAGGGAACGTGTTCCTCTTATGAGCCGTGAGGAAATCAAGGAAACATCAGTTCTCGAATCACTTAAGAATATTATTACTAACAGACCTCTTTTGGCTGTTATTCTTGCTAATTTCTTTAACTCTTTCAAGTCAGTCGGAGGTTCATCGGAATCGTACTTCTGGCTTAACAACACCGGTTCACTCCTTAACCAAACCATTTGCGGCTTGTTTACAGGTATTCCAAACTACATTATGGTTCCTATAGCAGCTAAAATGGTAAAAAAATGGGGCGCAAGAGCTACATCAATAATTGCGGGTTTATTTGGTTTCTTTGCGTATATGACCCTTTTCTTTGTAGGTTTCCACCCATTTGGTCAAACTTTTAAAGACCATTACATATTTAACCTTATTTGGGTTATCTTCGGTCTTACCATTTGCGGTCTTCCTAATAAAATACTTAATGTAAGCGGTCAAATTGTTACAGCCGAAGCGCTTGATTATATGGAATGGAAGCACGGCCTCAGAAATGAAGCTCTTGTTACTACAGTTCAGGGCTATTTCGGCAAACTTGCCACCTCAGTAACCGGTTGGCTTTCGGGTATGGTGCTTACTTGGATTAATTATGTTCCTCTTACCGACTCACTTGGCAACGCTGTTCCTCAAACCGACCCAACTATGCTTAACGGTATTTGGGCAGTATTCTGTATCCTCCCTGCTCTTGCAAGAGGACTTTACGGTGTTTCATTTATTATTTATCCTATCCACGGTGATCTTCAGCAACAAATGATTATTGAGCTTGCTGAAAAACGTGCGCAAAGACTTGCAGAACAAGAAGCAAAAGACCATCAGGCTTAAATAATAAGTAATTAAAAATAAGACTAATAAAGGCGAAGGAAATTCCTTCGCCTTTTCTTATGTTCTTTTTATACATCATTTCGCTTTGCGCCAAGTATTTGGTGAGAATAAAACAATTATCGGGAATAGTTCAAGCCTTCCCGCAAGCATATCAATTATCAATACTATTTTTGAGCCCATACTTAAGAAATCAAAATTCTTTGTAGGGCCGAGAAGTTCGAGCCCGGGTCCTATATTATTAAAGCAAGCAACAACACCGGAAAAACAGGTTGTAATGCTATATCCTTCAATGGATAACAAAAGTGTTGATATAACTGTGATTGAAACGTAAATTACAAGATAAACATTAACGCCTCTAATTACCTTATCATCAACCACACGCTTATTCATTCTAACCTTAATAATCGTGTTAGGTCGAGTTGAAAGTCTTAAATCTCTGAATATCTGTTTAGTATAAAGAACAACCCTTGAGACCTTAATACCCCCGCCCGTAGAGCCTGCGGAACAACCTATGCACATAGCCAATAAAAGAATAATTTTAGAAAATGTCGGCCACAAATCAAAATCGGCTGTACCGAAACCCGTTGTGCTCATACAAGTATTAACGGCAAAAAATGAATCACGAATTGCATCTGAAATATGAGGATAAGTTCCCATAATATTAAGAGTAATAAGGGCAACAAATGTTACATTTATAATTACATATGTTCTGAATTCCTCGTCCATAAAAGCTTCTTTATATCGCTTTGTTAAAAGAAAATAATAAAGATTAAAATTAACGCCAAACAGAAACATAAAGATTATGCAAACCCATTCAACAAATTTGCTGTTATAGCCTAAAATGGAACTATTCAAAACGCTGAAGCCACCTGTGCCCGCAGTTGCAAATGAGGTTACCACGCTGTCAAAAAGTCTTAAGTTATCACCCGTTATTCTGCTTCCGAAAAACAAAACAATAATTTCGATAACAGTCATTACGGAATAAATAATATAAAGTGAGCGTGCACTTTCGGATATTTTCGGCGTAACCTTTCCTGCCGTAGGACCCGGAACCTCAGCTTTCATAACATACATCGAGTTACTGTTCGACTTAGGTACAA
Source organism: Eubacterium sp. CAG:251 (assembly GCA_000436835.1). GTDB lineage: Bacteria > Bacillota > Clostridia > Oscillospirales > Acutalibacteraceae > Eubacterium_R. The sequence continues at coordinate 21,474 of FR889131.1, read as the reverse complement.
CCGCAATAAGAAAACAAAGTATACCCATACCGCCAATCCAATGAGTAAAACTGCGCCAAAACAGAATTGACTTAGGTATAGATTCAATTTTATTAAGAATTGTTGCACCTGTTGTTGTAAAACCTGATGTTGTTTCAAAAAAAGCATTTACAAAATTTGGAATTATGCCGCTGATAATAAAAGGCAATGAGCCAAAAAGCGATACAAGTATCCAACCGACACCGCAAATAACCAGACCCTCACGAGCATATATTTTGACAGATGACGGTTTAAAGCACTTTAAAATCATTCCAAGCAAAAACAATAGAGCTATCGGAATGATAAATGAAATATATTTAGCCTCTTTAAATCCTTGCATATTATAATAAAACGAAACAAACAACGGCAGAAGCATTAAAAGAGCCAATATATTCATAATTTTACCGAGTACATAAAAAACAGACCTATAATTCATACCTGCTCCTTAAGATAAAATGTCGTTTAAACTATAAATTTTTGTATCTTTGGAAACAATGATTACCCTATCGTGCTCCTTAATAACGTCAGAGCCTGTTGGGAATATTGTTTTATTTTTGCGCTGAATTGCTGCAATAAGTATATCTTTTTTAATTCTTAATGAGGATATAGGTTTATTAAGAAAACTAATACCCTCGCCTGCAACAAATTCAATTGCTTCAATCTTGCCGTCAACAAGTTTGTAAAGCGTTTTCATATTAGACGAGCTTACACTTGAACGTGCACGTACATATTGAGTAATAATATCACTTGTTATTTCAGAAATATTTACATACGATTCCATTCCCATTTTGGTAAGCATACGACTTAGATTTTGATTATTTATTTTAGTTATATTTTTTTTGACCCCGATGCTTTCGCTATACATTGATACAAGGAAATTTACTTCGTCAGTATCCGTCAAGGTGACAACAGCGTCAACCTTGTCAATGCCCTCCTCTGCAAGAAGTGAATAGTCGCTTGCATCGCCGTTAATTACCGTAGCTTTAGGGCAATGCTCATAAAGTTTGTCGCAATTTCTTTTATTTTTCTCAATAACAACAACATCCTTGCCTGATGCAGTAAGCATATTAGTAAGATAAATTGAAATTCTTGAGCCGCCTATAAGCATTATACTTTTTACATTAGTTGATTTTTTTGAAATTAGTTCTTTTACAATCTTACCCAAATCGTGGTGTGAACCTGTTATATGTAAAATATCACCGGGAACAATAATAAAATCTCCGTTTGGAATAAATACATCGTCACCACGGCAAACAGCACAAATGATAAACGAATTAATATATTTATTTGGAATTTCACTGATTTTTTTATTTGCCAGCATACTTTTCTCGGAAACTTTAAGACCTGCCATATGAATTCTTCCGTGAGAAAACGATTCAACAGTGGAAGCGGAAGGAAATTGCAATATTCTGAATATTTCAAGTGCAGCTGCAAAATCCGGATTAATCATCATAGAAATACCGAGTTCATCACGCATAAAGTTCATTTGTGATGAATACTCAGGATTTCTTACACGTGCGATAGTATGTTTGGCGCCCATCTTTTTTGCAATAAGGCAAGATAGAATATTATTCTCATCCGAAGGGGTTGTGCAAATAAGAAGATCACAGTTTTTCATATCAGCTTCATCAAGCACATCATAATGCGTTGCACTACCGCTTATACCCTGAACGTCAAGCATTTCTACGAGTTTTCCAACTCTATCCTCGTTTATATCAATAATAGTGATATCGTGATTTTCAGCTGTTAAGGTTTTAGCAAGCATAACACCGAGTTTGCCTGCGCCGATAATGGTAATTTTCATCAATTTTCCTCCAAAAAAGAATTAAGTTTTTGAAAATTGCGAGTTATATAAATTATAATAAAAACCTTTTTGAGCATAAAGAGATGCATGTGTCCCCTGCTCAATAATATTGCCATCATTCATAACTAAAATCAAATCAGCATTTTGAATTGTTGAAAGACGGTGAGCAACAATAAATGTTGTTCTGTTTTTCATAAGTGTATTAAAAGCCTTTTGAATTTTTATTTCTGTTCTAGTATCAATTGATGAGGTCGCCTCATCAAGAATAAGCATCGGAGGCGGACAAAGCATTAATCGAGTAATACAAAGAAGCTGCTTTTGACCCTGTGAAAGAGAACCGCCATCCTCCCCTATTTTCGTTTTGTATCCGTTAGGTAAACGTTTAATAAACGAATGAGCATGCGCTTTTTTAGCGGCTTCAATAATTTCATCATCAGTTGCGTCTGTCTTACCTAAGCGAATATTATCGGCAATAGTTCCGCTTTTAAGCCATGTATCTTGAAGTACCATACCGAAATTTTGTCTGATTGACTGACGTGTAACGTCCTGCGTGTTCACTTCGTCAACTGAAATTGCTCCATTATTTGGATCATAAAATCTCATTAAAAGATTAATAAGCGTTGTTTTTCCGCAACCCGTCGGACCGACTATTGCAACAGTTTTGCCCGGTTCAACATTTATATTAACGTTCTTTAAAAGTTCTCTGTCGGGATTATATGAAAAATACAAATTATTAATTTCTACACTGCCTTTAACATTTTCAAGCTCTGTCGCATCAGCTTTGTCAGGCAATTCAGGTGCTTCTTCAATTAATTCAAACACACGAGCAGCACAAGCTATTGCGTTTTGAAGTTCCGTAACAACTGAGCTGATTTCGTTAAAAGGTTTTGTGTATTGGTTTGCATACGATAAAAAACAAGAAAGAATGCCAACTGTGATATTACCTTTTACAGCCATAATTGCGCCAAAAAGAGCAACTGCGGCATAAACGATACTGTTGACAAATCTTGTTGCAGGATTTGTTATAGATGAAAAGAAAGTAGCTTTAAGCGAATATTTCGCAAGGTCATCATTAATCTTATCAAATCTTGCTTTGTTTTCTTCATTCATAGAGTAGGCTTCTGCAACCTTTTGGTTTGAAATCATTTCATCAATAAAAGAAGTCTGCTCGCCACGAGTTTTTGATTGAAGTGAAAACATATTAAAAGTCTTTTTAGCAATAAACCTTGCAATAAAAAATGAAAGCGGAGTAACAACTACAACAACAATTGTTATAAAAACATTTACGCTAAGCATAAATGCAAGAGTTCCTATAATTGTAATAACACCGGTAAAAAATTGAGTGAATCCCATCAAAAGACCGTCTGAAAGTTGGTCAACATCTGTAATAACTCGGCTGACAATATCGCCCTTTGAATGAGTATCAATATATGAAAAAGGTAAAATTTCAATCTTTTCAAATGCTTTTTTTCTTAAATCTCTTGACACATTATATGTGATTTTATTGTTGCAAACATTCATAAGCCATTGAATAAGGGCAGTTGATACAACAATAATCGCAACCTTGATGAGAATTGATTTCATATTAACGAAATCAACATTTCCCTTGCCGATAATGCAATCAATTGCCTTACCGACTAAAATAGGAGCATATAGTGTAAGACCGACTGTAACCGCAGCAAAAAACATTGATAAAATTAAAAAATATTTATATTTTCCGATATAGGAGAAAACTTTTTTTAAAGTACCTTTGTTTTTCTTTTTATCAACCATTAAGCTTCCTCCTTTCCAAATTGAGATACATAAATTTCCTTGTATACCTCACAGGAATTAAGAAGTTCTTTATGCGTACCGATTCCAACACATTTGCCGTCATCAAGCACAATAATCTTGTCAGCACTCATAACAGATGAGGCTCTTTGCGAAACAATGAAAACGGTTGGGTTATAATCGAGAGAATAAATTGCATCTCTCATTCTTGCCTCTGTTGCAAAATCAAGCGCAGAAGAAGAGTCATCAAGAATAAGAATTTCCGGCTTTCTTACAAGAGCACGTGCTACTGATAAACGCTGCTTTTGACCGCCTGAAAGATTAGCACCGCCCTGGGCAATAAAGAAATCAAGACCGCCTTTTTCCTGAATAGTATCATATACCTGAGCAAGCTTCAACGCTTCGATAATGTCATTATCACTTGCGTTTTTCTTTCCCCATTTCATATTGTCACGAACAGTGCCTTTAAAAAGAACTGCTTTTTGCTGAACAAAGCCGATTTTATTCCTGAGCTCGTCATCATCAAGCGATTTAACGTCACAACCGTTCACATAAACTGTTCCCCTGCTTGCATCGTAAAAATGAGGAACAAGAGAAACGAGGCTTGATTTTCCCGAACCTGTACCGCCTATAACTCCAATTACATCGCCTTTATTTGCTGTAAAGTTGATATCAGTAAGCGACATATCGCCGGCATTACGGTATTTGAGTGAAACATTTTTAAATTCAATATACGAATCGGAATTAGATTTGTTATCGTTATGTTCAAGCGTACTTTCCTGTTCAAAAACGCTTTTAATTCTATCGGCACAAGCAAGCGCTTTCGTAATCGTTACAAGAAGATTTGCAAGTTTGATGAGTTCAACGAGAATTTGACTCATATAGTTGTAGAGAGCAACAACCTGACCCTGCGTTAAATCGCCGATATCTACCTGGATGCCGCCACTGTAAACAAGAACAACTATTGCAATGTTAATAATCACATAAGTAATTGGATTTAAAAGAGAAGAAATTTTGCCGACTTTCTTTTGCATATTTGATAATGCACGATTGCGCCTGTTAAATTCTGCAATTTCGTTAGCTTCGTCGGTAAAAGCACGAATTACTCTTGCACCTTCATAATTTTCTCTTGTAATAAGCGTTACACTGTCGAGATTTGATTGAACTTTTTTATATCCCGGTGTGGTATATGCCATTATCAAAAAAATGACAATTGACAGCAAAACGATTGCAGCAAGAAAAATCAGCGCACATTTTGCATCAATAAAAAATGCCATAATCATAGCGCCGAAAACAATGAATGGTGAACGAAGTAAAAGACGTAACACAAGATTAACACCGTTTTGGACAGTATTAGTATCATTTGTCATACGAGTTATAAGCGAGGACGTGCCGAGATTGTCAAGTTCATTAAATGAAAGCGTTTGAATTTTTTGATAAAGAGCCGAGCGAAGTCCCCTGCCAAAGCCCGTGGCTGCCTTAGCTGCAAAATATTGCGCAGTAATAGCGGCAACCATACCTACGATTGCGAGCAAAACGAGAATACCACACCTTGAAAGAATATAAGTCGTGTTGCCGTTTGCAATACCCTTATCTATGATTGCGGCAATAACAAGAGGAACAATAAGTTCAAAGGAAGCCTCCAAAAGCTTAAAAAGCGGAGCACAAAACGATTCTTTAACATATCCTTTGAGATAAACTAACAACGATTTCAAATTAAATCTCCATTCAACATAACTTACTAATTTATATATTATAATACTTACAACTATAATGTCAACTAATTACAAAAAAATTTGTTTATATCCTTTACATTGTTTAATCAAAGGTGTATAGTATAAAAAAATAACTTAAGAGGTAGTTAATATGAATAAAAAACCTGTAACAGCTATTATCGTCGGCGCAGGTCACAGAGCAATGGTTTACAGTAAGCTTGCACTTACAAATCCTGAGCTTTTGAAAATTGTCGGCGTTGCTGACCCTAACCCAATAAGAAGAAAGCAGTGTATGGAAAAGTTTGGCTTTTCTGAAGATATGTGCTTTGAAAATGCGGATGAACTTGCCAAAAAAGGTAAGCTTGCAGATACAATTATTAACGGTACTATGGACGAACAACATATTGAAACTGCCGTTCCTCTTCTTAATTGCGGATATGATATGCTTCTTGAAAAGCCTTTTGCAGTTAATGAGGAGGAAATGAGAGAGCTTGTTGACTGTGCAAAGAAAAATAACTCTAAGGTTATGATATGCCATGTGCTTAGATATACTCCTTTTTATTATGGAATTAAAAAAAGAATTGTTGACGGCGAAATCGGAGATATAATTAATATCCAAACTAACGAGCACGTTTCTTATCATCATCTTTCAACGTCTTATGTGAGAGGTAAATGGGCTAATTCTAACAAGTGCCACACAAGTATGCTTCTTGCTAAATGTTGCCACGACCTTGATATTATTATGTGGATGATGGCTGAAACAAAGCCTACTCAAATTTCATCATTCGGCAGTAAATATCAGTTTAAGCCGGAGAACGCACCTAAGGGCGCAGGTACAATTTGTATGAAGGACTGCCCTCTTGTTGACACTTGCGTTTATTCAACTAAGAGATTATACATAGACCACCCGGACAGATGGGCTTTCTACGTTTGGGACGCACTTGAAGGAATTGAAAATCCGACTATTGAGGATAAAATTAAGCTTATGAAAAGCGACAGCCCTTATGCAAGATGTATGTTTAAGTGCGACAATAATGTTGTTGACCACCAAAGCGTACTTATCAATTTTGCAAGCGGTGCAACTGCTACTCATAATATGGTCGGCGGTTCAAGCGAGCCGAGAAGAAATATTCATATTATCGGTACAAAGGGCGAAATTTTCGGTAACTTTGAGGAATCTAAGTTTTATGTTTCAAAAATTGACCCGTCCCCTGACGCTCATAACGGCGAATGCAGGATTGAAGAGGTTGACCTTAATGTAAACGGCGATATGGTTGGCGCTTACGGCGGTCACGGCGGCGGCGACGAAAGGCTTGCAGAGGATTTTGTTAAATTCATTCAGGGTGAAAAACCAAGCCTTGCCTGCACCTCGATTTTTGACAGCGTTGCAGGTCACCTTGCAGTTTACCTTGCAGATGAATCAAGAGAACACGGCGGACAGCCTCAAAAGGTTGAATTTTAATAATATAATTTGACTTATCAATCGCCCGATTTAGGCGACCAATGGTCGCCCCTACGGTGTAAAAAAACAATAGACAAAATGCAAAAAGAGAAATGACGAAGTCATTTCTCTTTTTTTACGTTAAATCAATTAAAAGCAAAAAGAAAAAGCAGGAGAAAATCTCCTGCTTTTTTAATTAGAAATCAAATCCGTCGCCGCCATTATCCGGAGTAACGGAAGTTGTTATTATTGACTCAATTGAGAATTGCCTACAAATTCTGTTGTAAAAGGAATATAATTTTTCAAGCACCAGCTTTGAGCAAAGCTTACTGAGGAGCAAACACATTCAAAATCGGATTTAACAAGCATTTTTGAATTCAAACCGAAAGCGTAATCGCCTATTGAAGTTACATTATCGGAAATTTCAAGTTTATTAAGGTTATCGTTGCCTGCGAAAGCAGAATTACCTATTGAAACAACAGTATCGGGAATTTGAACATCAAGCAAATTATCCATTCTTGAAAATGCCAAATCACTTATTTTAGTAACTCCGTTATGAATTAGAATATGCTTAATTGATGATTTATAAGAAAACCAAGGGTTTTTAGAAAAGTCAGCCTCAGTTCTGTCAATCATAATATCATCGCTGAAAATTTCAAGAGTATCCGTATCGCTTGTATATTTATATGTACCGTTAATATCGGTATCGTCGCCGAAAGCTATCAGTGAAAAAACGGACAGGCAAACGGCAAGTGCAAGAAAAGGACAAAGAATTTTAATCAACTTATTTTTCACAACTTTTTCCCCTTATACATATTATATATAGTTTTAGCCTTATCACGTACCATTTTAGCAAGCTTTTTAGGCGAAGTGACCTCTACGCCGTCGCCGTACTGCATAAGCCAAGAGATGAAGCCGTCAGACATGGTAGCGGTAACAGTAGTTTCAAAATGATTGCCGTCAACAGCGGTAAGCGGAATATTTTTGCCGAAGCGGTCAAGCATTTCCTCCTGCAATTGAATATTACATTTAAGCGTTACCTTACATTCGTCGCCCGAAAACATATTAAAACGTTTTGACACATAATCGTGTTCGTCAAACTTATCTTTATAAGGGCTTACTTCGCTGAAATGACGTGACGGCTCGTCAAGAACTTCAAGCTTTTTCATTCTGTCGATACGAAGATTCATAAGATTATCGTATTTTTGATTATTACAGACAAGATAATAATGGTCATCCTTCCAAATAAGAGCATACGGAGATACGGTAAACGTTTTTTCAGTATGTTTTTTACGGTTTTGCACGTCAACGCTACGCCTGCGATAAACGAATTTAACCTTTTTTTCATCAGCAATTGCGTTATTAAGGCGGTCGATAATAATATAAATTTCTTCATTATCGCATTTAGCGCAAGAAGTATCAACATATACTTGACTTTTCATTGTCTTTGCCTGTTCGACAGACACAAGTGTTTCAAGCTTTTCAATAAGAGATGCTGTTTTTTTAGGAGTGATAAAGCCGGCACTTGAAACGGCGTCGATAAGAAGCATTACTTCGGGAATTTCAAAAGTCCTTGAAGCCATAAAAAAGCCACGTTTTGGACTTGTTACGGTAATAATATCACAACCGATATCATTAAGAGCGGCAATATCGGCATAAATAGATTTTCGTTCACATTTAACACCTTTTTCCTCAAGCATGGAAATTAAATCCGTAGTTGACAAAGGGTGCTCTTCATCGCTGTATTTTTCGAGAATATTATAAATCAGCAAGGTTTTAAGCTTAGAATATTGCATAATGTTATCCCCTATTATTTAATCAACAACATTATACTACATATTATCAATTTTTTCAACAATAGTCCTAAAAACAGGACAGCAATCGCCGGCACCGCTTTTTCCGCCCTCACGCATAACAACTATTGAATATTTAGGATTATCATAAGGGTAAAAGCCGACAAACCAAGTATTGAGCTGTTCTTTACCGTCAACATAAATTCCGCTTTGAGCCGTTGCGGTTTTGCCTGCCGTTTGAGATTTATATTGAGCGTTAAAACCTGTACCGTTTTCAACAACATTTTTCATATAATTCCTGAGAACAGCACAAGTTTTAGAAGAAATTGCTTGATTTGAAGGAAAATTTTTAATATTCAAAGTCGGTGAGTTATAATATCCGCCGTTTGATATAGCCGCCACAATGCTTGCAAAATGGACCGGAGTGTCGGTAAGTTTGCCTTGGCCAAAACCCAAAAGTGCAAGCTGACCGTCGGATTTAAGTTCCTCTACGGTAGGAAAAGAGGCACCGGATACAGGAAAGGTATTATCATAAAGATTAAAAGAATCACCGAAACTGAGGGATTTAGAAAAATTATAAAGCTTATCTTTTCCTATTTTTAAAGCAAGATTTACGAAATAACAATTGCAGGAATTTGCAAGCGCCTGTTTAATATGCTGTTTGCCGTGTTTATGTTTATTTTGGCAATGAAATGTTATATCGCCGACTTTGATTTTACTTTTGCACGTATAGGATGGATTTATATTATTTTCAAGTGCACAAGCGGCAACAACAAGTTTAAAGATTGAGCCGACAGCATAAGATGAAATGGAGCGGTTAAGATAATCGCCGCCGAGACTGACAGCGCCTAAAATTTGAGAAGTTTTTGTATCAAGCACAACAATACTTCCCTTATCAAGTGATTTTGCACTTTCTTCTGCAATTTTTTGAATATTTTCATCAATAGATATTTTAATTCCGTCAGTGGAATTATAGTTTTTATTAATCAATCTGCCGTTATCGCCGTCAAGCACTCTGCCAAGAGCGTCGACATTATAATTTACCGACAAGGTGCCGATTTTTTTATCCGTATATTTTTCAAGGCCTGCACAGGATTTATCTATAAAATGGCGGCAAAGCATATTTTCATCGTTTTCTTTAACTGTTTCAACAAGGCGAATATATTTTGTTTTAAAATATTTTTGAACAGGCATAATAACAGGATACCCCTTTTTCAACTCATCGGTAATTACTTTAATTTGTTCATTTGAATAAAGGAGTTTCAGTTCACTCATTGCCTTTTCATTTGGTTTAATTACAGCATAAACGGATTTTGAATTGTTATTTAGCAGTTCACCGTTTCGTGAATAAATATTAGTAAAAAGAGTTGAAATATCAATAGTAACGCTATTATATGAATTATCAACTTTATAAGAATTACTAAAACTAATATAGCCACATCTACCGAGTGCCACGCTGAGAAGTATCGCAAACGCAACTCCCAAGGAAATAACTCTTTTTCGCATAAAAATACCCCCTGTGTAAAGTTTTCACAAGGGGGTTAAATTTTATTCAGTTCTTTGACGTCGGAATATGGCATCTGACGATACAGGCTTATCACATTTAAATGAATAGGTATCGGTGGCCTTATTTGCAACATCAACCTTTTCGTCATCATCGAGGTTATACAAATCCTCAACAACTAATTTATAGGGCTTTTTACCCGGCTCAACAACCTCAAGTTCATCACCCTCAAAAAATCTGTTGCGCTGACTTACAATAAGCCTGCCGTTTGAATAATCTCTAAAAAGAGCACATACATCCCAATTTCTGATATATCCTCCCGTATCTGTAACCTGACCGTTTTCAATCGGACCAAAATTAAATCCCGTTGTGTATTCACGATGGCTCATTTTTTCCATTTCGTCAAGAATCCACTGAGACGGCTTGAAATCATCGGTAGGATTTTTGAGATATTCATCAATAGCGTTGCGATAAGCGTAAGTTACAATTGCAGTATAATACTCGCTTTTTGCCCTTCCTTCGATTTTAAACGAATCAACGCCTGCATCAACAAGTTCGGGAATATGCTCAATCATACAAAGGTCACGAGAATTAAAGATATATGTGCCGTTCTTTTCCTCATTAATCGGGAAATATTGACCCGGACGAGTTTCCTCAACAAGATGATATTTCCATCGGCAAGGCTGAGCGCAATCGCCACGGTTAGCATCTCTGTGAGTCATATAATCAGACAAAATGCATCTGCCTGAAAAGCTCATACACATAGCGCCGTGAACAAATACCTCGATTTCTAAATCACTTGGAGTTTTATCACGAATTGTTTTAATTTCATCAAGCGAAAGTTCACGAGCGGTAACAATTCTGCTTGCGCCCATTTCATAAAGTGTATTAGCCGTTTGATAATTAACAATTCCAACCTGAGTTGACATATGAATATCAACATTCGGAGCATATTTTTTTGCCAGCGCCATTACGCCGATATCAGCAATAATAAATGCGTCAATACCGATATCCTGAGCATATTTCAAAAATTCGGGAAGTTTCTCGATTTCATCATTTCTCGGTAAGGTATTGCAGGTTAAATAAACTTTTTTACCGAGTGAGTGAGCAAGTTCAACAGCTTTTTTTAATTCATCTGCACTAAAATTTGACGGATTTGTGCGCATACCAAACATTTCACCTGCAAGGTATACTGCATCGGCGCCAAATTTAAGTGCAAGTTTTAATCTTTCAAAATCACCGCAAGGTGAAAGTAATTCAATATTTCTCATTAGTTCACATTAAGATAAGGAGCATAGGTTGCTGCCTTTTGTTTAAATTCAGAATAAGTTTTTGCCGTATACATATTGCCCTTAGTATCATGGAAGAAATAGTAATAATCTACATTTGCAGGATAAAGAGCTGCTACTATTGCATCAATTCCCGGATTGCAAATCGGGCTTGGCGGTAAACCTACAACGGTTGATGAGCCTGTGGTGCTATAGTATGTTTTATAATAATCAGCAGTATGCGCAGAAGTTGACGTAAGAGCAGGAGCAACTTTATTAGTAATATAATCCCCTGTTGAATCAACACCCAAAAGCGGGAAATTAGCCTGGTCCTTTAAACGATTATGAATAACGGCAGAAATTGTTTTCATTTGTTCCTTATTACCTGCCTCACACTGAATAATCGAAGCAATTTTCATAATATCGTTCATAGAATATCCAAGTTCTTGAGCACGTGTTCTGTATTTTTCTTTAATCTTTGTATCCCCGTTTGCAAGGAATTTTTTGATAACAGAGTTTGCAGTTTCACCAACATAAAATTCATACGTATCAGGGAAAAGATAGCCTTCAAGCCTATACGGAACCTGCTCGCTCGCCTTTAAATCTGATACAAGAGAATACGAAAAATCAGCTGATTGAATAACCGAAAGCAAAGCAGTCTTATCGCAAACCTCGTTATCTGCTAATTTTTGAACAATTTCAGGAACGGTTGTACCTTCCGGAAACATAAGGCTTACTGTTTCGGCAGTGGCATTATTACCCTGAAAAGCGACAAGCATACCCTCAACGCCCATTTTTCCGTTAAGATAGTAAATTCCGGCATCGTATTTATAATCTTTATTATAATATCCGTTTTTAATATTAGGGCCGATATTACGCTCTCTGTATTTAGCGAAAAGCTTGCAGAAATTTTTGCATTTAATTAAACCGTTGTCAGAAAGAACATCAATTGCATCATCAACATTATCGATTGATTTATCAAGGTTGACAGTAACAGTTGAAGTCGTTTTTGTGATACCAAACACATCATTCATACAAAAAATCGCATAAACTGAAATTAGCATAGAAAGCGCAATAACAACAATAAAAAAGACATACGTCGACGTTACACCTTTACCTCTTTTTACCGGAACACGCTTTTTAGGGATATCACTTGCGTTATTTTGCGCAGTATGGGTGATATTTTCACGTCTGTTTATATCTGCCTTTTGTGTTTTAACATTAGTAAAATAGACATCATTATTTTCGCTTGCCGTATTAACAGGATTTATGCCTGTTTCGTTAAGCTTAAATTCATTATTATCCATTTTTACCTCCTTGTGCGGTAGAAAATACACCGCTTTGAGTAACTATATAGTCAACAGAAATATCAAAACTGTCAACACAAAGTTTTTGAGTTATACATTCATCATAGGAAATACCGATTGATATTCCATTAAAATTACATAAAAATCTGTCATAGTATCCCTTGCCGTAGCCAAGGCGATATCCCGATTTATCAAATGCAATCGCAGGAACAATACAGATTGCGTCGGTATAATCGTCAACCAAGGAACAAAAATTAACATCAGGCTCACGAACACCGAAAGCACCGATTTTAACATCGTCAAGTGACCTTATGTAATAATATTGCATTTTACCGTTATTGTCAATACAAACAGGCAAGGCTACTTTTTTACCGTAATCGAGTGAAGCTTTAATTGATAAATCCAAATTAACCTCATCATCAAGTGCGGCATAAAAAAGAACCATATCACAGCTTTTATAACACTCCATATTGCAAAGAAATTCGTTAATCAATTTGTCCTTGCTTCTTTTTTCTGAAATATTTTTGCGTGCTTGTTTATATTTTTTGCGGAATTCATTTTTTATTGACATTGGATAGTTTCCCTGATTTTATTTGAAAGTTCACTGCCGCCGAGCGCCTTGACAATTTCAAGACCGAAATCAACGGCAACGCCTGCACCACGTGCGGTAATGAAATTGCCATCTGAAACAACATATTTTTCAGAAATTATTGCGCCGCATAAATCTTCCTCAAAACCCGGAAAACATATCGCATTTCTGCCCTTCAATAAACCCTTATGACCGAGAATTGAAGGTGCCGCACAAATAGCACAAATATATTTTTTGTTTTCAACGCAGTAATCAATCGAAGATTGAACAACACCGTTTGCTTCAAGATTTAAAGTACCCGGCATACCGCCCGGTAAAACAATTGCATCTGCATTACTGATATTTAATTCATCAATTGTAATATCAGCAACAACTTCAATATTATGTGATGATTTAACAGTTTTACCTGTTACTCCGACAGTTTCGTTATCAATCTTTGCTCGCCTTAGCATATCAACAACGGCAAGCGCTTCGATAGTTTCAAAGCCGTCTGCTAAAAAAACGTAAACCATTATTAAATCTCCATTTTTTTATAAATTGATAAAAGCGGCTTCGTAAGTTCATAGCCTTCAAAAAGGTATTCTTTTATATCGTCGCTTTCATTAAAAATAATATTTTTAATTTCACTCCTGCCCTTAAAACCACGCTTATCATAATAAGTAACAAGCTTATCATTTGCAGGAATTAATGACAGCAAATCATATTTTCTTTTGCAAAAGGATAAAAGATTGGTCATCTGACCGTTTTTCTGTTTATTTTGATACGTGCAAGCGGCATAAATATATTTTGCATTATTGCCGTTAACCTTACAATCAACAAGAAAAAGCATAGAACAAAGCTCATCGTCCTCAAAGAAGCCCAAACATTTTTTATGCTTGCAATTTTTCAAAAAGAAAACGATGTCCTCATCGCTGTCGCCAAAAGCTTCATGCCATAAGCGAATAATCAAATTTTCATCATCAAAATATTTAATCATATTATCAGTCTTTGTAAACAGCTATGCATTTTTTTAGAAAAATTTCAGGACAATAGGATTGCTTAGCCTTTCTGAGGCCCTCAAGTCCCAAATCCTCTTCCCTGTTTACATATTTATAATTCATCAAACAATTTTTAGTAAACTCCTGATTAATAATTGGATAGGCACCCTGAATATCCGGCGGGGCTTTTTCAAAATGAGTTACAAATGTTTCATCGCTGATAGGCTCACCGAAAGTATAGGCAACAGCTTCACCGTCTATTCTTATGATTCCGCCGACAAATCCCAATTTGTCATAATTCTCAAACGCTTTTAAAACAGCTTCAAATTCAAAAGAAATATCACTGTCATCAACGTGAGTGTTTATCCATTTAGCGTGAAGATTAATACAATCATCAATATTATCTTTGTTAATCGTTTCAAAAGACCAATTAGGATTGTTTTTCTTAAAGTTCGTTATATGGTTGCGCTTGCCGTGGTATTTTTTTCCTTTAAGCGAAGCCATTTTTTCAACCTCGTAAATATAATCTCCATAACTTTCATCATATAAAAATTGAAAAGCATCGGGAAAATTTTCGTTTAGCATCTCAACATAAGCTTCGGTAACACCGTAAAAGCGTGGCATAATATCATTAGACTTAGCATATTTGATAACTTCCTCAACGGCTTCTTTAAAATCACCTTTACCGACAGGGATGCCAAAATTGGTTTCCTTGCCCATACCCCAACTGCAAATAAAAAAGTCTTTAAACCTACAAATCTTGGTACTGTACTCGGTGTTCCACACAAACATATTGCCAAATGTGTAATCGCAATTCATTGTTTTTAAATGCTTAAAGCATTGGTCAACCCATGCCTTATCCTCAATTTGCGGTGTTTTAAACTCTAACATTTTATTTTTCCTTCAATTCTTTTTTTACAAAATCAAGAATAGTATTATGTATTTCTTCAATAGGAAGCGGTTTCTCGCCGTCAGAACAAGGTATAACCGCCCAGCCTTGCTTAGAAGCGGTATAAAGTGCTGATTTTCTGCATTTATTAAGAAAATCAACATTAGCCTCGTGAACGTCTTTTTTACTTTCATCACCGTCATAGCGAGCAGTCATAAGCCTTTGTGACACTTCAACGGGCATATCGAGAAAAATTACCAAGTCAGGCTTAGGAATACCTATTTTGTTATATTCAAAATCAGCCGACCAATCAAGATATTCGTCCCACTTAGATTCATCAATCTTTTCCATTTGATAAATTGAATTAGAAGTGGCATATCTGTCAGCTAAAATCAATGTTCCGTTATTATAATCTTTGCCCCAATCAAGCTTATAAGACGCAAACCTGTCGACTGCATAAAAAGCGCCGGCAGCGTAAGCATTTACATCAGCGGCATCTTTGCCAAATTCACCGGCGAGATACATTTTAACAAGCGTGCTCGATTTACTGTCATAATCCGGAAGCTTGATTTTTTTAAAATTAATTGAATTTTTTTCAAAATATTCTTCAAGTAATTTTGTTTGCGTTGATTTGCCGCACCCGTCAAGACCTTCAATAATTATAAACTTTCCCATTATTTCTTTTTTACCTTTTTCTTATTGCCGTTTTCGTCAACTATATATGTATTTTCAAGTTGACCTACAAGGCTTGCTCTGACTGAAGCAATATACTCCTGCCTAAGCTTTGATTGTTCTTCCTTTTCTTCATCGGTAAGACCGACCGCCTGCTGCTTATGAGCAAGCGCATTTATTCTGTCAATTTTTTCTTCTGTCATAATCAGTCTAAAAAGTCCTTTAATTTTTTACTTCTGCTCGGATGGCGAAGTTTTCTGAGAGCTTTCGCCTCAATCTGTCTGATTCTCTCTCGTGTAACATTAAACACCTTGCCTACTTCTTCAAGTGTTTTTGGATTTCCGTCATCAAGGCCAAATCTTAGTGAAAGAACTTTTGCCTCTCTCGGAGTAAGAGTTTTTAAAACATCTGCAAGTTGCTCTTTAAGAAGGCTCATTGAAGCCGCATCGGCAGGTGCAAGTGCATCGTCATCAGGAATAAAATCACCAAGGTGTGAATCTTCCTCCTCGCCGATTGGTGTTTCAAGTGATACAGGCTCCTGCGCTACTCTTAAAATTTCTCTTACCTTATCAACAGGCATTTCAAGAAATTCTGCAATTTCGTCAGGTGTGGCTTCTCTGCCGTTTTGGTGGAGAAGCTGACTGTTAGCTTTTTTAACCTTATTGATGGTTTCAACCATATGAACAGGAATTCTTATAGTTCTTGCTTGGTCCGCAATAGCACGAGTGATAGCCTGCCTAATCCACCAGGTAGCATATGTCGAAAACTTAAAGCCCTTTGTGTAATCAAATTTATCAACAGCCTTAATAAGACCGAGATTACCCTCTTGAATGAGGTCAAGAAACTGCATACCTCTGCCGACGTACCTTTTTGCAATACTTACTACAAGGCGAAGATTGGCCTCAGCAAGTCGCTTCTTGGCCTCTTGATCATCCTCAGAAATTCTGATAGCAAGTTCAATTTCTTCCTCCGGTGTAAGAAGCGGCACACGGCCTATTTCCTTAAGATACACCTTTACAGGATCATCCATTGCGGCATTATCATTAACAGCAACAGTTTCAGCTGCATCTGTTTCCTTAGGCAAATCAACTTTAAGGCTGATTCCGTCAAGTGCCTCTGCCGAAAAATCATCAATAATGCTAATGTTTGCCGCATCAATTTGCTCATTGAGCTTTTCAAGCTCGTCAACATCAAGGTCAAGGTCAACAATAAGTGTATCAATATCCTGAGTTGAGAGATGACCGACTTGCTTTCCTTTTTCGATAAGCTTTTTAAAAGCCGCACTTTTCTTATCATCGCTTGGCGATGCATTCGGTGTAAGACTCATTTCTTTCATAAATTAATATCCTCCGCTTTATGTATTCCTATATCATTTGTTTAAATGGCTAAACAAATTTCTAAACTCATCCTCACTCATATTTGATGGTGACGAGGAATTTTTTTTATTATATTCTTCTTCAATGATTTTTAAGCAATCATTAAATTCTGCCTTAGAATCATTGCTTTCACAATCGTTATTGATAAGACGTGCCAGACGTGAATATTCATTGTCGGTAAACGTGTCACCAAAAGACATCAAGTTTAACTCAAGTCCGTCGTTGATTCTGTTAAGTATGGCACTGTAAGCTTTTTTGACAAAGCCGTCAGACAGCATATTTGAATCAAAATCATTCAAAAGCTTAGAGCAATCGGGATAAACCATTAATAAAGTTAAAAGGCGATTTTCAGCCTTCGTCTGCTTGTGCGGCACTCCCGTGTCATATGCTTCTCTTGTAACATTTCTTGTGTAATCGTTAACTATTGTTTTAAAATGATTTTTAGATTCTCTTCTGTGATTGTTTTTTATCAGTGATTGAAGTTGAAGTTTAAGACTTGATTTTTCAATCGACAATTCACTCGATATACGTGTTAAATATAAATCCTGCTCAACAGGCTGAAGCGTTGCAATGATTTTAAGTGCATCACGTACAAAATCAATTTTACCTTGCGTTGTTTCAAGGTCATATTTTTCCCTGATTTCAAGAAGTGAAAATTCAGTATCATTGCTTGCGCCCTCAAGCATACCCTTAAACTTGTCCCGCCCGAGCTTTTTAATAATTTCATCAGGGTCTTTTCCTCCCGTAAAACGAGGAACACGAATTTTAACATCTGTACTTTTAAAAAGCTCCATTGCCTTGTGGACTGCCTTTTGACCGGCTTCGTCGGCATCGTATGCAAGTATAACCTCCTTTGCATACCTGTTAATCAAGCGTACCTGCTCACTTGTCAGCGCCGTGCCGCATCCTGCAACAGCATTATTAAATCCGGCTTGATGCATTGAAATTACATCCATATAGCCTTCGCAAAGAATAAGCGAATCCTTACCGCTGTCTTTTGCAAAATTAAGAGCAAAAAGTTCATTTGTCTTTTTATAAACAAGCGTATCCGACGTGTTAACATATTTCGGCTTGCTGTCATCAAGGACACGTCCGCCAAAGGCAATTACATTGCCCCTAACGTCAATTATCGGAGTCATAACCCTGTTTTTAAACGTATCATAGTAATTATTATTTCTGCCGACCTTAACTACACCCGCATC
The DNA here is from genome assembly GCA_000436835.1 of Eubacterium sp. CAG:251. Taxonomy (GTDB): domain Bacteria; phylum Bacillota; class Clostridia; order Oscillospirales; family Acutalibacteraceae; genus Eubacterium_R. The sequence goes on along the minus strand of FR889131.1, from coordinate 3,149 downwards.
AACCATTTCGCCTATACCGTAGCCTAATGACTTTAAGTGCTTCAAAAGTGAGTCCCAACTGTCAGGAGCATACCCTAAGCCGAATTTAACAATAGTTTTTGGGGTTAAACCACGATTGATAAAATAATCGTAACCGGTCTTTCCCTGCGGCGACATTAAATAAGAATGAAAAAATTTTGCCGCTTCCCTATTAATCTGCAAAATTCGTCTTCTCTTTTTTGATATACTGTCATCAAAGCCATCCTGCGGCATTTGCATACCCGCACGTTCGGCAAGGAGCTTAACGGCATCAATATAATCAAGATTTTCAATTTTTTTGATAAAGCCTATTGCATCTCCGCCTGCACCGCAACCAAAACAATAAAAAGATTGCGTATCATTATAAACGGTAAATGACGGTGTTTTTTCGTTATGAAACGGGCAAAGACCTACGGAAGTATTTCCTCTTTTTCTTAATGAAACATAAGTTGAAACAATATCTTCAATATCTGTTTTATATTTAAGTTCTTGCAGAAAGCTCTCGTTAAGCGGCATATTGTTCAACTCCTTTCAAAAATTAATCAGTCATACCAAAACATAGGCACAAAAAGCTTATTAAATATTTTCAATGCATAAGTATCGCTCATACCGGCAATATAATCGCAGACCGCACGTTCAAAACCGTCCTCATTTGCAATATTTATGTATTCTTCGGGCATTTCGTCAACATGATTAATAAAATAATTGTATATTTGTAAAAGCATATTGACAGCCTTTTTTTCCTCACCCTTGCACACCGGGTTGGTATATACAGCAGTAAACATAAATTCGTGCAAATCCATAAAACCTGAATAGCAGTCATCACTCATACGTATTTTATAATCGCTGTTTTTTATAACGTCAATAACCATATTATTTATTCTCTCAGACTTCGTCATACCAAGCTGCATCCTAAGACTAAGCGGAATATCTTCCTCTGCGAGAACACCTGCACGTTCGGCATCGTCAATATCATGATTAATATAAGCAATCTTGTCGGCAATCTTAATAATCTGCCCTTCAAGAGTGTATGCTTCCTCGCCCCTTGTGTGGCAAAGAATACCGTTTTTAACTTCGTCAGTAAGGTTTAAACCTTTTCCGCCCTTTTCAATCTTTTCAACAACACGAACACTTTGTTCATAATGGCGAAAACCATTTTCAAAAACCTGATTAAGAGCACGCTCACCTGCATGGCCGAAAGGTGTATGACCTAAATCGTGACCGAGAGCAACAGCCTCCGTTAAATCCTCATTAAGCCTTAACGCTCTTGCAATAGTGCGTGCAATTTGTGCAACCTCAAGAGTGTGGGTAAGTCTTGTCCTGTAATGGTCGCCGCTCGGAGCTAAAAACACCTGCGTTTTATGCTTAAGCCGACGAAAGGCTTGGCAATGAATTATTCTGTCACGGTCACGTTGAAAGCAAGTTCTGACATTACATTCCTCTTCTTCTCTCACTCTGCCACGTGAATTAACAGCCAAGCAAGCCTTATCACAAAGAATTTTTTTCTCATTTTCTTCTGCTAAAATGCGAATTGAAGCGTCCAAAAATCTCACCCTTTCAATATTATATACGTATTATACATTAAAATCCCTTTTAATTTGCTAATAAATTTTAAACATTGACTAAAATCAAAATAAATTATATTATTAATAGTGGTGATTATATGATATATTTAGTAATTTTTTTAGCAATTGTGTTATTTCTGCTCTTTTGCTACTATGAAAACAATAAAATTGACACTACATATTACAATATAAAAAGTAAGGATGCAGGCAAAAGCTTTAAAATAGCACATCTTTCCGATTTTCACTCAAAGCCGTTTAAATCAATTTTAGAAAAGCTTATAAACGAAAAACCGGACATAATTTGCATAACGGGAGATTATATTAACGACAGATGCAAAAATAAGGATAAAATGCTCGATTATGCTAAAAAACTTTTAAAAATTGCGCCTGTTTATTACATAACAGGTAACCACGAAAGACGTCTTGATAATTTTAACAAATTAATGATTGAACTTGAAAAAACAGGCTTTAACGTTTTACTCAACAAATGTGCAGATAACGATTACTGCACAATATTAGGGCTTGATGAAAATCAAGCTGATTTTGACGATTATAAAGCACGCAAAAAAGGAACATTCGAATATAAAGATATGAGTCCTTATTTTAAGGAACTTGAAAAAAGCGACAAATTTAAGCTTGTGTTAAGCCATTTTCCTGAAAATTTTGAAGGAATAAAGGAATTAAATTATTCTCAATATGATTTTGATTTGCAATTATCGGGACATGCGCACGGCGGTCAATGGATAATGCCGTTTATAGGACCACTTTTTTCCCCGGGACAAGGTGTATTGCCGAAGTATGCACGTGGCGAATTCGGAGAAAGACCAAAATTAATTGTCAGCAGAGGGCTTGGTAATTCCGAGTTTCCATTAAGGCTTTTCAATCATCCTGAAATGATAATCATTAATGTAAAAATAAAATAAACTAATCGTTAGAAAGACAAGTCGGCAACGGCTTGCCTTTTTTTGTAATTAAACATAAAAAAACACAGCGACGCTGTGGGAACATCGCTGTGCCATAACCGTGGATGGAGTATTTTTAAAAGCAGACAGAGAAATGAAAAAAGTATTTTATGAATTGAATGAGGAGAAACTCTGACCCCAAAAACTGCTTTCCACTAAATCCATATTAACTTAACATAGCATATAATACATTATACAGTTTAATATTACATTAACTATTTATGAACACAATGTTAACATTTTGTGTATTTTATATAAACCTGCAATTTGTATAAATTACTTTAATTCGTTCAATAGTTTTTCATGTTGAATTGGTTGATTATCTCTTACAATCTTTGCCGGAATAAATGCGAAAAGCATAATAACTGCCGCACCGAGGAAAAGCTCCATAGGATATACTATTTCGCTGTCGTTAACGCCCTTATTGGCAGATGTAATAATAATTTGAGCGGCTATAGGACCGATTATCATAGGTACAAGAACGTACATTACCATTCTGCATCCTTGGAACAAGCCCTCTTTTCCTTTTGGAATATAATCTCTGTAAGAAGCAGTAAAAAGCCCTGCCATAACAAGTTTTATCCCCAATTAGGTGTAAAACTCT
>FR889130.1 GCA_000436835.1 Eubacterium sp. CAG:251 | reverse complement strand
TCCTTTTTTTATTTTGTTATTTTTATATAAATATATAATATACTACTTGAAAAATATAAATTAATATTGTAAAATTACTTTGATTTAATGTACACTTTGTTTTGGAGAAATTTTATGAGTAACTTTAAACTTAACGGCAGTGAGTGCCTTGGAATCGAATTTGGTTCAACGAGAATTAAAGCAATATTAATTGATGACGAATTTAATGTTTTGGCGACAGGCAGCTACGATTGGGAAAACAAACTTGTTGAAGGATATTGGACCTACAGTATTGATGATATTTGGCATGGTTTACAATCGGCATATAAGTCACTTAATGATGAATGTGAAAATAAGTTTTCTTCTAAAATCACCTCGCTTTCCGCAATAGGATTTTCTGCTATGATGCACGGCTATTTGGCGTTTGATAAGGACGATAATTTGCTTGTCCCTTTCAGAACTTGGAGAAATACAACCACGGCTCAGGCGGCACGGGAATTAACAAGAGTATTCAATTTCAATATTCCTCAACGTTGGAGCATTGCTCATTTGTATCAAGCAATTCTTAATAATGAGGAGCACGTAAAGGATATTTCATATATAACAACTCTTGCAGGATATGTTCACTATAAACTAACAGGTAAAAAGGCTTTAGGAATAGGCGATGCATCAGGAATGTTCCCTATAGACAGCGATATTAATGATTATAACCAAGAAATGCTTGAAAAATTTTCAAATCTTGAAAATGTTAAGCAGTTTGATTGGAATATTAAAGACATTTTACCTAAAGTTCTTTTGGCAGGCGAAAATGCAGGTACTTTGAGTGAAGACGGAGCTAAGCTTTTAGACCCAAGTGCCACGCTTAAAGCAGGTGCATTAATGTGTCCGGCTGAAGGTGATGCCGGAACAGGTATGGTTGCAACAAACAGTGTTGCTCAAAGGACCGGTAATATTTCTGCGGGCACGTCTATATTTTCAATGATAGTTCTTGAAAAGCAGCTTTCAAGGGTTTATGAGGAAATTGATATGGTGACAACCCCAACAGGTAAGCCCGTTGCCATGGTGCATTGTAATAACTGCTGTACCGACCTTGATTATTGGGTTAAACTCTTTATTGAATTTTCTTCTCTTTCAGGTAATAATCTTACCAAAGGTGAAATATACGATTTGCTTTATAACGAAGCATTAAAAGGTGACAGTGATTGCGGCAAAATTGTATCAATTAACTATTTTTCAGGTGAACCGGTTACAGGATTTTTACAAGGAAGACCAATGCTGTTAAGAAGTGAAAATTCTAATTTTAATCTTGCTAATTTTATGAGAACACATATTTATTCTGCCATTGCTACACTTAAAATCGGAATGGAAATTCTTGAAGAAGAAAACGTCAATATTGATAAGCTTATGGGTCACGGCGGTTTGTTTAAGACAAAATATGTAGGTCAAAAACTAATGGCAGGCGCTATGAAAACACCTGTTTCGGTTTTATCAACCGCAGGCGAAGGCGGCGCTTGGGGAATTGCAGTTCTTGCAAGTTACGCTAAGAATAACTTCGGTTTGCCACTTGAAGAATTTTTGGATAAAAAAGTATTTTCCAAATATGAAATTTCAACCGTCCAGCCTGATATTAATGACGTAAACGGTTTTGAAAAATATATAACGCTTTATAAAAAATCATTGGCGGTTGAAAAATCGGCTGTTGAAAATATTTAAGGAGAGTAATTATGGCTATTAAAGATTATGAATTTTGGTTTATTGTAGGCACACAGCATCTTTACGGCGAAGAAATATTTGCCGATATTAATTCACATGCGCAGGATATGTGCGACGAATGGAGCAAAAAGCTTCCTTGCAAGGTTGTCGCCAAGCCATGTGTTAAAACATCAAGTGAAATATTGAATGTAATCGAACAAGCCAATAATACACCTAATTGTGCGGGTATTATTACTTGGATGCATACGTTTTCACCGTCAAAAATGTGGATTTCAGGTCTAAATGCACTTAATAAACCTTATCTTCACGTTAATACACAATATAATCGTGACATTCCGTGGGATTCTATTGATATGGACTTCATGAATCTTAATCAGTCTGCTCACGGTGACAGAGAGCACGGATATATTCATGCAAGAATGAGAAAGAAAGTCAAGGTTATAGCCGGCTATTGGAAAGACGAACAATTCCAAAACAAAATGGGAATTTGGATGAGAGCTGCTATAGGTGCAAGTGAATCGAGAAAGCTTCGTGTTCTTCGTATTTCGGATAATATGAGAAATGTTGCCGTAACAGACGGTGATAAAATTGAAGCGCAAATCAAACTTGGCTGGCAGGTTGACCATTACGGAGTAGGAGATATCATTAAGTATGTCAATGCTGTAACCGACGATGAAATTGACGCACAAATGCAGGTATATAAGAATAATTACGAATTTGACACTGATAATATCGACTCTGTTCGCTATCAGGCAAGGGAAGAAGTTGCAATAAAGAAATTCCTTGATGAAAACGGTTTCGGCGCTTTTCATACCAACTTTGAGGATTTACAGGAGCTTCGACAGCTTCCCGGTCTTGCCGCACAGGATTTAATGCGCCAAGGTTACGGTTTTGGTGCAGAGGGTGACTGGAAAGTTGCCGCTATGACAAGAATTATGAAGCTTATGGCTGAGGGTATGAACGGCGGTACAGCGTTTATGGAAGATTATACCTATCACTTTGAGCCCGGCAATGAAATGCTTTTAGGCTCACATATGCTCGAAGTTTGCCCAACTATTGCGGCTAATAAGCCAAAAATTCAGGTGCATCCTCTCGGCATCGGCGACAGGGAAGACCCGGCTCGTCTTGTTTTTAAAGCGCAGACAGGTAATGCTATTGTAGTTACTCTTGTTGATATGGGTGACAGGCTAAGAATGATTGTTAATGACGTTGAATGTAAAGAGCAGGTAAATGATATGCCAAAGCTTCCTGTTGCCGGCGTTCTTTGGAAGCCTCTTCCTTGCCTTCAAACCTCTGCAGAAGCTTGGATTTATGCAGGCGGTGCTCACCACTCTGTTCTCTCGTACTCACTTACGGCAGAGCATATGAGAGATTTTGCTGAGATTATGGGTATAGAATTTATTCATATAAATAAAAACACAGAAATTAATTCTTTCAAAAAAGAACTTTTTTACAACGATGTTGCATATAAGCTTGGTATGTAAGGAGATGGCATAAATGTTAGTAAAGCTTAAAGAAGATGTCTTTAAAGCAAATCTTCAGCTTGTGAAATACGGTCTTGTTGTTCTTACATGGGGAAACGTTTCAGGTATTGACCGTGAAAAAGGATTGTTTGTAATAAAACCGTCCGGTGTGCCATATGATGATATGAAAGCATCCGATATGGTTGTTATGGATTTGAACGGAAACAAGGTTGAGGGCGATTTAAATCCTTCCTCTGACACACCTACTCATCTTGAACTTTACAGAAGCTTTCCTGAAATAGGCGGTATAGTTCATACTCATTCACCCTGGGCATGTTCTTGGGCGCAAGCCGGCAGAGACGTTAACGCTTACGGAACAACTCATGCTGACTTTGCAAATTGCTCAATTCCTTGCGCAAGGGGATTAAGTGAAGCTGAGGTTAATAGCGAATATGAGCTTAACACAGGTAAAGTTATTGTTGAAGAATTTAAGAACAGGGGAATAAGCCCTGAGGAATGTCCTGCAATTTTGATTCATAGGCACGGGCCTTTTACTTGGGGAAAAAATCCGTTTAAAGCCGTTGAAAATGCTTTAATTCTTGAAGAAGTTTCAAAAATGGCTTATCAAACAGAACAAATTGCCGCACTTGATAATGAATCTAATATAGGCATTGAGCAGTATTTGCTTGATAAGCATTATCAAAGAAAGCATGGAAAAAATGCTTATTACGGACAAAATAAATAGGAGAATGATTATGAAAAAAAGTTTAAGCTTAATTGTATCTGTATTATTTGCAGCATTGTGTCTTGGATTTTCTTTTTCAGCTTATGCCGATGATGCAAAGGTGCTTACAGATACAAACGTAACTCTTTCACAGCAGAGCTTTGTTTATGACGGCATAGCTAAAAATCCAGCAGTTATCTATAATGGAATAACTCTTTTAGAAAATACGGATTATACAGTAAAATACAGCAATAATGTTGATGTTGGCACAGTTAAGGCTACAATTACCGGTATTAATAATTATTCGGGAACAGCAGTCAAGGAATTCAAAATCACACCGATTAAATTTGATGATAAAAAGGTGTCAGTATCATTAGAAAAATCATCGTTTGTTTATAACGGTCAATCAATAACACCTGTCGTTTATGTTGCGTATAATCATAATTATTTAATTCAAAATACTGATTTTACGGCAACATATTCAAATAACAACGCTCCCGGTGTTGCTACTGTTAAAATTAAAGGAATTGGTAATTATTCCGGCAGTATCTCAAAAACTTATGTTATTTTACCTGAAAAAATTGCCTCGGTTTCAATAAAAAAAGACAGTGCAACCTCAGCCGTAATCAGCTGGAGTGCGGCTTCTAAGGTGTCAGGTTATGAAATTTTGAAATTTGACAGCGCTAAAAACGCTTATGTTCATTTAGCACATGTTTCAAACAGCCAAACATCTTATAAGGCATCTTCGCTTAAAAATTCAACTGCTTATTACTATCAAGTAAGGGCGTACAAAACAGTTAACGATAAAAATTATTACGGTGAGGTAGGAAATACCGTATTTACATTTATTAAGCCAAGCAAAGTAAAACTTACATCGGTAACGCTCAGTAAAACTACGCTTAAAGTAGAATGGAAAAAGGTTAATTGCTCAGGTTATGAGATTACATATACAACGGACAGCAAATTCAAAAAAGGCTTAAAAAAAGTAAAAATCAAAAATCCAAAAACTGTCAAGAAAGCTATCAAAAAGTTAAAGAAGAATAAAAAGTATTATGTAAAAGTCAGAGCATATACTGATTATAATGGCGTCAGATATTACGGTGACAGAAGCACAATGCTCAGTTCATATTATTCTAATGTATATGCAACTTATTATTCTTATTATGTAAACAATAAGAATAGAACTACTAATTTAAAAATTGCTTCAAAAAAGATTAACGGTACTATCATTCAACCTGGAGAAACATTTGATTTTAATAAGGTAGTCGGTTCAAGAACTGCAGCCAAAGGATACAAAAAGGCTCACGTTTTTACCGGTGAAAATTCTACAACAATGGGTCTTGCCGGCGGTATTTGCCAGGTTGCTTCAACTGTATTTAACACTGCGCTTATTTCAAATGTTAAAATTGTTGAACGCCATCAACACAGCCAAAGGGTATCTTATGTTCCGCTTGGTAGAGATGCTGCCATTTCAGGCAATGTTCAAAATTTCAGATGGAAAAATAATACAAAGTATGCAATTAAAATTAAGATGACGGTTAAAGGCGGCAAAATTACATGCACCTTCTATACCTGCCAAAAGGCTAAGCCAAAGAAAGTTAAACTAAAGGTTACTCAAAAGGGTAAGACTTTTACATTAAAAAGATCCGTCAAAGGTAAAACAAATTACTCTTGCAAATCAAAATACTAATATTTTAAGAACCACCTTATCGGTGGTTCTTTCAGACTGTCGATAAAGTGGCTAAACCGTGCCG
>FR889129.1:5305-11899 GCA_000436835.1 Eubacterium sp. CAG:251 | reverse complement strand
TGACAGCGTGTAGAAATTTGTAATTGGATTTTTTCTACACGCTGACCACCTGTACTCGCTTGATACAGGTGGTTAATTTTTTGCAATTATCAATCAACGCCGTTGAGCTGCTTCCAATGGATTTTGCAATAATTTTTGCCGTCAATAGGCGGATAATCCTTATCGTCAACTCTTGCCTCGTTGTAGCAATCGTATTCGCCGTTGTATGCGCATCTGATTGCCTTGTCGCCGCCCTCCGTAAGGCTTGGAATAAATGCATAAAGGAAGATGCAAACTACTGCAAGAACGATTGCAACCGGTGCGGCTTTGCCATTTGTTTTGTCAGTTATCTTTTTAAGAACTTTGCCTAAATCAATATTATCAAGCTTTGTCTTTTCAAAAATAAATTTAACGACAAACTTAGCAATGAGATAGCCGAGCACGCCTGCAACAATACCTACCACAAGGCCTGCAAGTACATCTGTTGCATAATGCACCATAAGGTAAACACGGCTGCCCATTGTGCAAACTGCAATTACAGGGAAAAGATAAGCAATTTTCTTTTTCTCGTTCTTGAAGCAGAGGAAAAGTGCCGTTGCGATTTCAAAAGCGCCTGTTGTGTGACCCGACGGGAATGAATAGTCGCTCTCGCTGAGTGCGCCGGCGCCGATATACCATTTCCAATAATCTGCATTGCCCTGAAGCGTATTGTAAGGCCTTACTCTAAGCACCATAGGTTTAACCACAATGTTTGTAACAAGTGTGCCGATGACTACTGCGAAAATAAGAGATAAGCCGAATTTTCTCGTTCTTTTAAATAAGCAAAGAACTGCGCCCAAAACAACAAGCGGAATTATAAATCCCTCGTCGCCAAAGGTTGTGAAAAATTTTGCAACGTATGTTAGAAATGTGCATTGCATTGAGCCAAAAAAGTGGAAAACCCACAAATCAAAGGATGAAAAAACCTTGTCGATATTTTCACCCAGAGTAAGCAAGATAGGATACATATTGCTTAAAACCTCCGTTGTTATTTATTACTATATTATACTACCAAAATAAGTTAAAAATTTCAATAAAAATGTTTAAACTATTATTCAACGTGTAGAAAAAACCGATTTATAAATTTCTACACGTTGCAGACTTCGAGAAAGCGAGATAAATTTCGTTTTTTGCGAATGGGTGCTGTACGTTGGTACTGCCCCTGAGCAAAAGACGGAAAGCGCCAAAAATTGCAAGGACTCGATGTCCTTGCAATTTTTACAATCCCTCCGAGCGCAACAAGTTGCACCCACCGTCTCGCCTCCCGGCTCGGTTGTTGCTTCTGCACTAAAGTGGGAGGTCTCCACCGGAGACCAGCACCCTTTGCAAGGGAGGCAAAACGGTTTATTTTCTATTATTTGGCGCGGTTTAGCCGCTTTATCAAAGTCTGTCCAAATTTTATGTCTTATACGTTATTTGTTAATAACGTCTTAAAAATTGCGTGGTAACATTTGATAAAATCAATTATTGAGGAATATATATGATAACTAATCCTTATAAGGTTTTGGGAGTGCCGGACGGGGCAAGCGTTGAAGAATGCACAAAGGCATATAAAAAGCTTGCTAAAAAGTATCATCCCGACCTTAATCCAAACGATAAAGAAGCCGAGGAGAAAATGTCGCAAATCAATGCGGCTTATGACCAAATTAAAAACGGCACGGCTAATCAAAGTGAATATTATTCTCCGTTTAGCGGCACGAGGGCTAAAGCGAACGCAAACAGTGCACCCGATTATTTAAAATCTGTTGCGCAGTTTATAAATACGGGGCAATACACCCAGGCAATTAATTTGCTCAATACTATTGAGGACAGAAATGCCCGCTGGTATTATCTTTCAGCGCTTGCTAATGTGGCAGTCGGCAAGTGGAATGTTGCGCAGGACCATATCCGTACCGCTTATGCAAAGGAGCCTGATAATATGACGTATCATCAGGCATACAGCGATATTACAAACGGCATTAATCCGCTTAAAAAGGACCCGTTTTCAAGCTTTTTCGATTTCGGCGATATGGGCGGTGCGCATACCTACACTTATACCAGTCCTAATCAAAACACACGCACATATACCGCAAGGCGTGGCGGTTGTGTTTCAAGAATTTTAAAAATTATCCTTATTATAATTATAATAAGGATTGTTGTTAGTCTTATCGGCGGCTTGTTTGCGTCAAGAACTTACTACTATACACCGCATTTTAATAACGGAAACTCATACTCTCAGTCGCAGGATTTCGGCAATTCGAGCGACGGTTCAAATGACAGTTCAAACGACGGTTCAAATGACAGTTCAAATGCGTCGGACTATTTCGGCAGTCCCAACGGCGGTGCATATAATCAATAAAGGTGAAAATCATGAAAGAATTTTTTAGAAAACAGGCATATAAGTTTCAGCAATTTATGATAGGCAGATACGGCATTGATAAGCTTTGGAGCGTGCTTTTAATCTTTTTCTTTGTCATAATTCTTTTGGCAAACGCTTTTTACAAGGTGTCAAAAATAACATATTGTGCGATTGAGATTATGGCTTTTGTGCTTGTTGTTTTCGCAATTTTCAGAGTTTTTTCAAAAAATATCGAGGCTCGCAGAGCGGAAAATGCAAAGTGGCTTAAGTTTGAAAACAGCGTTAAGGGCTTTTTCAAATTTCAAAACGATAAATTCAAGCAACGCAAAACTCATAAGTTCGTTAAGTGCAAGGGTTGTAAAAAAACGCTTCGCCTCCCTCGCCATAAGGGCAAAATCAACGTGACCTGCCCTCATTGCCACGCTCAATTTGTCGTAAATACGGGCAAGAAAGCGACGAACAATCAATAAATATCGTATAAAATCTAAAAAAAGGAAGAACAATTTTGTTCTTCCTTTTTGCCTTTATTGCTTATTTGGTTTTAACGGTTTTTACTTTGCTCCATGCGCCGTAAACCTTTTTGCCTGATACGCTTTTGTAAGCACGAACTCGAACGTAATATTTTTTCTTTTTCTTTAATTTGCTGATTTTAACCTTTGTTTTGCTTTTCTTTGCGGTAACGGTTTTCTTGTTTTTCTTGAATTTCTTGTCGGTCGCAACCTGAATTTGATATCTGCTTGCACCGCTTACCTTTGCATATCTTACCTCTAACGCCTTTTTATAGCCTTTAACCTTTTTGATTTTTGCCTTTTTAGGTTTTGAGGTCTTTTTAGTGGTGGTAGCCGAAATGCCGTTGAATTTATTGAAGTTTTGTGTAAGATAAAAACTGTATGCGCCTGCCCAATTATCAATCGAAATAAAATATTCGCCTGCTTTTAAATTTTTGTAAAGCAAGGTTTCGTTGTTGTATGTAGAATATTGGACGCTTTTTCCGTCACCGTCATACAAATGAAACGAATTGTAAGCAGCCCAAAAAGGAGCAAATTTATTTTTTCTTTCTCCGTCAAATCCTGCATACAAATTGCCGCCGGTGAATTTAAATTTGTATGAAAATGAGGTGGGAACATGTGTAAGCTCACTATACGTACTTGATTCTTGAATGCAGGCAGGAAATACCCCATAATACATCTTATCAAGTGATATTTCATTTCCGTGAGCGATTACATTTGTAACGGTATTGTTATCTGCATAAAAGCTTTGAGCTTTTGGTGTGAATGAGGTCGAAATTTCACAATTTACAGGTGAATCATTTCCCCAAGTACATAACTCAAAAGTATATGTGCCGGGTAATATTTCATATTCAACGTGGTCATTAACATAGCCTTTATATCCACTGCTCATATCTGAAATAAAATATTTTTTTGAAAATTCGGTTCTGAATTGCACGGAAAATTGACCGTCGCTGTCATATCCGGTGAGGCTTGCATTCACGTTTATTCTTAATGTGCCGGGGCTTTGAATAACATATGTATAACGTGTTCTTAATTCATCTTTTGCGTAGTAATCTTCACTGTTGGCAGGACACACATTGTTAATTGTACCGGATATAGGCAAAACAGGATTTTCATCCGCTTGCGCCATTGTCGGAATCACAAAAATTGATGTAATTATCATTACTAATGACAGCATTGAAGATAAACCTTTTTTCATTTGAATTTCTCCTTTTGTATGTTAATGCGCCGTGATATGCTCTCATTGTATCATTATATGATTTTTTTGTAAAGAAAATTTAAAAATATGCAAAAAGAGCAAGGACGTAAAATCCTTGCTCTTTGTTATGTAATAATAATTTTTTATTATTCGCCCTTCATTTCAAGAAGCTTAACCTTGCCGTCGTATGATGCCTGAGAAACACGGATTGAATCAGTGATTGCTGCTTCAATATCGTCTTCCTGAACGCCGAGTTCTTTAGTATACTGGTTGTTAATAAAGAGGTCGAGGTTCATAATATCAGGAAGGTTGAATGGGTCCATACCTGACTCAATGCCTCTCTTTTTGTAATCCTTGGCAATGCCAATCATACCAAGCTTCATCATCCAAGGCTGAACGCCGACAATCTTTCTGTCAGGACCCATACCTCTTGCTTCGTAAACGATTTTAAGGAACTTATCCCATTTCATATTATACATAGCAACAGGGATTGCTTCAAAGCCTGCCTTTTCTCTAACAGCAGCACCTGCGATAGCCTGACCTACCTGACGGCAAGTAAGCATTGCAGTACCTCCCTTTGGATAAAGGGTGAACGGAAGTTTGTCCATCATCTTAAGCTGCTCAATAAGGATAGTCCATACAGGCTTTCTGCCCGGCTGTGTGCCGAAAATGTAAGGAAGTTCAAGTACGCAAGTTGAGAAGTTGTCGTCAACAGCATTCTTGCAGATATCCTCTTGCATCATTCTTGCCTTGAAATACGGGTTTCTCTGCTGAAGTCCCATATCAGGTCTGCTCTTTGTAAGATAAGCAAAGTATGAGCCGAGAACTACTGCTCTCTTAACGCCGACCTTTTTGCAAAGAGGGAAGATTCTTCTAAGAGGAGCGTTGTTGAACTTGTCATAATAATCCATAACAGGATGAGGGAATTCAACTCTCTCATCAACACCTGCGGCATAGATGAATACATCGTTGCCCTTGAGCATTTCTTCAATTTCTTCGTCGCTCTTTTTGTTAATATCGCCGAAAACGATTTTCATTTCTTCAGGAATAGGAGCACCCTGAGGAAGAGGTGGCAAAGCAACGCTTGTTACTTTGTGACCCATTTTGATAAGCTGGGTTGCAGCTTCACAGCCAAGAAGGCCTGTGCCGCCAATCATAAAAATATTCATAATTTTTCCTCCGTTACGCAAAGCGTAATTTTTTGATTTAATTTCCTAAAAACGTACAAATACAATTATAGCACTATTACAAATTTTGTCAATAAAATAACAAAATCTGTATCAAAAAAAGAAAAGAAAAACCTGCCGAGTATAATTACTCAATTCGGCAGGTTTATTGAAAGATTAATTACTTTCTGTTATTGTCACGTCTGTGATTATCTCTGCGTGGCTTTCTTGGTGTTTCGTCAATTTCGTTTTCAGGTTTCATTCCCTCAAGTTCGATTAAAGCATCTCTTCTTGAAAGATTGATTCTGCCCTGGTCGTCAATTTCAATACATTTAACGATAACGGAATCGCCGACGTTTACAACGTCCTCAACCTTTTCCGTTCTCTTAACGTCAAGGCGAGAGATATGAACAAGACCTTCCTTGCCCGGTGCAATTTCAACGAATGCGCCGAAGTTCATAATTCTTGTTACAACACCGTTGTAGAATGAACCAACCTCAGGGTCGGTAGCAATAAGCTTAACAATTTCAACAGCACCCTTGCACTTGTCTGCGTCAATGCCGCTGATATATACTCTGCCGTCCTCTTCAATGTTAATCTTAACATCGTAGTCAGCCTGAATTTCCTGAATTACCTTGCCGCCCTTGCCGATAACATCGCCAATCTTGTCAGGGTTGATGGAAAGTGTATACATCTTAGGAGCATACTTTGAAAGCTCTTTTCTCGGTTCGCTGATGCATGGAAGCATAATTTCATCAAGAATGTAATTTCTTGCCTTATGAGTCTTGGCAAAAGCTTCCTTGATGATTTCAGGAGTAAGACCGTGAACCTTAAGGTCCATCTGAATTGCAGTGATACCCTTCTTAGTACCTGCAACCTTGAAGTCCATATCGCCGTAGAAATCTTCAAGACCCTGAATGTCAACCATTGTCATAAAGTCGCCGTATACGCCGTCGTCGCCTGTGATAAGACCGCAGCTGATACCTGCAACGGGAGCCTTGATAGGAACGCCTGCAGCCATAAGTGAAAGAGTAGAGCCGCAGATTGAGCCTTGCGAAGTTGAGCCGTTTGATGAAAGAACTTCAGATACAACTCTGATTGCATAAGGGAATTCATCAACTGACGGAAGAACAGGAACAAGTGCTTTTTCGGCAAGTGCACCGTGACCGATTTCACGTCTGCCCGGTCCTCTTGAAGGCTTTGTTTCGCCTACGGAGTATGACGGGAAGTTGTAGTGATGGATATATCTCTTTTCAGTCTGCTCATCAAGACCGTCAAGAAGCTGAGCGTCTGACATCGGACCGAGAGTAGTAACTGAAAGTACCTGTGTTTGACCTCTTGTGAAAAGACCTGAGCCGTGTG
>FR889129.1:0-5263 GCA_000436835.1 Eubacterium sp. CAG:251 | reverse complement strand
CTCTTGAAAGAAGGTCAATCTCTGCGTTAAGAGGACGGATTTCGTCAATGCCTCTGCCGTCAACTCTCTTGTGCTCGTCCTTAAGCCAAGCACGAACAACGTGCTTTTGAACAAGATACATAATTTCTTCAATCTTGCCCTCGTTGCCCTCAAATCTTTCGTCAAACTTCTCGTGAACTGCATTATAAATAGGAAGAAGAGCCTCGTCACGAACAAGCTTGTCATCTGTGTCAAGAGCTTTCTTTACATCCTCAATACAGAAGTCCTCAATTTCCTTCATAATTTCAGGATCAGGGTCGGATGATTCATATTCAAACTTAGGCTTGCCGACTTCGTCAACGATGCCTTGAATAAACTTAACAATCTTCTTGTTTTCTTCGTGACCTGCCATAATAGCATTAAACATTGTTTCATCATCAATTTCGTTGCCGCCTGCTTCAATCATAGCAACAAGGTCAGCTGTTGATGCAACTGTAAGTGTAAGGTCAGTCTTTGCTCTTTGCTCAAGAGTTGGGTTGATAACGATTTCGCCGTCAACAATGCCGACGTTTACCGAAGATATAGGACCTGCCCAAGGGATATCCGAAATAGCGATAGCGGCAGATACACCGATAGCGGCAGTAATCTCAGGCGAGCAGTCAGGGTCAACTGACATAACTGTTGCAACAACTGAGCAATCGTTTCTTAAATCTTTTGGGAAAAGCGGACGAATAGGACGGTCGATACAACGGGATGTAAGAATTGCCTTTTCTCCTGCTCTGCCTTCTCTGCGAAGGAATGAACCCGGAATTTTGCCTACCGCATACATTTTTTCCTCATAGTCAACCGAAAGAGGGAAGAAGTCAACGCCCTCACGTGGCTTTGCAGACGCTGTTACTGTGCAAAGAACTTCTGTTTCGCCGTAGCGAGCCATAATTGAAGCATTTGCAAGGCCTGCCATTTTGCCTGTTTCAAGTGTAAGCTTTCTGCCTGCAAGTTCGGTTTCCCAAACTTTAAAATTCTTGAAAAACATTTTAGTACCTCATTTCTTTAAATTTTATTTATTTAATCAAGGAGGTGCAATAGTAATAAACCCAATATACAAATTATAATTTACATACTCGGTTTACTACTATTGTCTGCGCCTCCTTAAATTACAAAAAAGTAAACAAGGCAAGCATTGACCGTCAGCCATGCTTGCCTAAGTGACAAATTATCTGTCGAGTGTATCACGGATGCCAAGCTTTTTGATAAGAGCACGGTATCTTTCGATATCCTTATTGTAAAGGTATACGAGAAGGTTTCTTCTGTGACCAACCATCTTTAAAAGACCACGTCTTGAGTGATGGTCCTTCTTATGAACCTTAAGATGCTCTGTAAGCTCGTTAATTCTTGTTGTAAGAACTGCAACCTGAACTTCCGGTGAACCTGTGTCACCCTCGTGAGTAGCATACTCCTTGATAATTGCTTGCTTTTCAGCCTGTGTCATAATTTTCACCTCATTTAATATTATTTGCCGTATCACGCAAAACTCAGTAACGGGCAGGTGAATACTGCAAGGCAGTTAAACCCCGAAACCGTGTAATTCGTTTACAGCGAAAAGATTATAGCATATTACACACGAATTGTAAAGCAAATTTTTAAAATAGTCGTTTATTGTATATTATATACAATATATAGTATGCTATATAGTCATTCCTTTATTTTTCGATATTTCTTACTTGGGTAGGCGTTTGGTTGAAAATTTTTTTAAACTCATTTGTAAAATGATACGGTGAGCTGAAACACAGTAATTCGCTTATTTTGTTAATCGGCATAGAGGTTTGAACAAGCAGCCTGTAACCCTCCTCCATTTTCTTTTTGGTTATGTATTTTTTCGGTGAAATATTAAGCTCCTTGATAAAGATTTGGTGAAGTCTGCGAGGGGTAATATTGAAAAATGCCGACACGGCATCAACCGTTATTTTCGTAAATGATTTTTGCGATATAAATGAGCAAATATCGTCAATCAGCCTGCGGTGTGGGGTGTCAAGATTAAGAATTTCGCTTATTTCTTCTTTTCTGCAAACGTTAAAGTAATATGCAAGAAAAATGAAACTGACATAGTTTGAAATTTCAGCGTTTTGACCTATTCCTATAAGCTTTTCAAAATATTTTTCTTCGTCGTCGCTGACCTCACTTTTGCCTATCTTGCCAAGGACAAAATCTTTGCAGCCGTGATATGTAAAGTTAGTCCAACGGTATCCCCAAAATTGCCCCATAGCCTTGTATTTGATAATATCGTGGAAATTCAAAAAGATATAGTCGTTTTCGCTTAATTCAAATTCACCGTGTTTTGTATAGATTTTGCCGTTGCCTGCCGTACAGCGAATAAAAGCTACTGTGCCTTTGGGATACAAATTGCGTTCCTCGTCATCCATAAAATAAAAATAATTTTCATCTACAAGAATTTTAAAAGCGCTTATTACATTCGGTAAAAATAAATTGTTTTCGCTTTGATATCCTAAATAAAAAGATTTATTATGATACATTTCTATTCCACCATTTCTGAAATATGTATCTATTATACTGTATTTTATATTTAAT
Source organism: Eubacterium sp. CAG:251 (assembly GCA_000436835.1). GTDB lineage: Bacteria > Bacillota > Clostridia > Oscillospirales > Acutalibacteraceae > Eubacterium_R. Next base: position 2,698 of record FR889129.1, on the reverse strand, counting down.
TACAAGTGAATATGTTATATAATATTTAGTTGGAACGGCTTTGAAGTATTTAAGATACTTATAATGAAAAAAGTATGTACTTCTAAAGCTCAAAAAGAAAAAGGGGTTAATTTTTATGGAAATAGGAAAGATTAAACAAACTCTTTCTGACGCAAAGGTATATTGGAAAAGACCTATGCCCGGCAGATATATGCCGTTTAAGGAGATATTCGCTTATTCCTTCGGCGGAATAGGAATTTATTTCCTGATTTATTGTGTTCAGCAGTTAACGTTGAGCACTACAAATGTAATTATAGGTAATGCTATCGGTATTTCTCCAACTAAGGTTTATATTATTTATGCAATCAGTATTGCTGTTTCTTTTCCTGCCACTGCAATAAGGGCTAATATTATTGATAATGCCCGAAGTAAGCAGGGAAAGTATCGACCTTATTTGCTGTCAATGGCGCTTCCGGCATGCTTGCTTGTTGTGGGTATGGTAATGGTGCCGTATGAAAAAATTGAAAGCCAAAACGTTAAGGCTCTTATCGTTCTTTTGTTTAATATCGGTTTTCAATTTTTCTATATGTTCTTTTATGAATCGTATGAAAACCTTATTATGGTGCTTTCACCGGATACTCAGGAAAGAGCAAATGTTTTAACAATTAAGTCTGTTGTTTATTCTATGGCTCCGTCTATTGCAACTGCTGTTTTGCCGCTTGTTGCAAAGGTTGCAACTAACAATGACCTTTATGATATGAAATTATACAGAATTCTTTATCCGCCTTTCGCAATTCTCGGCGTAATCTGTTCTGTATATATTTTTGCAAATACTCAGGAAAAGATTGTTCAGGCAAGAAGCCACGTTGTGCAAATCAAATTTCTTGATGCCGTTCGTGCAGTTGCAAAGAATAAGCTTTTCTGGGTTATATCTCTTGCAGGTTGGATAGGATTTCTTGAATCTACATACGGCAATATGCTCCAGTGGTGCTATCAGTACCATAACACAAAAGAAGACGGTGTCGGCGCCGGACTTTATACAATAATCACAATGGTTGTTGCAAACGCTAACCTTTGGGGAATGCTTGCCGCTCCGTTTTGTATTAAAAAGTGGGGCAAAAAAGCGGTGCTTATTTTCACCAATGCGCTCAATGCCGTAATTCTATTTTTGCTTTATCCCGTTGTTCAGGCAGAACCGCCTAAAATGATTATATATATTGCAATTATTCTTTTCGGCAACTATCTTATGAGCTCATTCGGCGTTATTTTGACTCCCGCAGTAAATGCCGATATTCGTGATTATCAGCAATATTTGACCGGAGAAAGAATTGACGGTATGTTTTCAACCGTAGGTCTTATAGGAACGGTTATTACTCTTTTGACAAGCGGTCTTGTGCCGGCTGTATACGAAAAAGTCGGTATTAATGAAAACACACTTTCATCTCGTGCAAGCGAAATATCGGCAATAACAGGCAAATCAATCAGCGAAGTAATGAACTCGCCTTATAATGTCCTTTACATTAACGATATTTTCAAAAAAGCATTTGTCGTTATTGTTGTATTATCGGTTATTGGCGCAACGCTCAACTTTATTCCGTATTTCTTCTATGATATGACGGAGCTTCGCCAGCGTGCAATTGTTAAGGTGCTTAAACTTCGTGCAATGTTTGAAGATTATGGCAACGGCGTGCTTAACGATAAAGATATTGTTGATGCAATAGATGTTATTGAAGAGGCGCAAAGTATGAAAAATGCCGAGCCGAAAGATATTGATTCGTTCAAAAAAGCAGTTAAAAGTGCCAACGGCAAGGCTGCCAAAAAGCAAGCTAAAAAGTCACTTAAAGATGCAATAGCATATAACGAAAATATTGAAATTTCAAAAATGGTAAACGAAGAAGTTGAAAAGTTTGACCGTGAGGAATGGAAGCTTAGGCTTGAAGAGGCAAAAAGAATTTATGCAAACGGAATTGACGGTTTGTCAGATGTAAGCGACGAAGAACTTGAACGTGCAATGGCAAATGCTAAGGCTATGCCGAAGGATACCAAGAAGCACAGAGAGGAAAGAAGCGCTGCAATCGAAACCGCAAGAAACAGAAAGTACAGCAAGAAAGCTATTGCAAAAGCAGGAGGAAAAATTGTTCCTTTTGATAATGCGGTATTTGAACAGCTTTTTGCAAAAGAGGACGCCAATCTTGCCGCTTTGGCAGAACTTGAAACTGAAATTTCTAAAGCAAAAAAGGCTAAGGATAAGAATACAGAATCAAGACTTAAAGCAAAAAAGGCAAAGCTTAAGGCTGAAAGAAAGGAAATTGAGGCTTTAATTAAAAAGGCGACGGATGAAAATTCGTATTACAACCGTCTTGCAAAGCCGTATATTGACGCAGGCAAGCTCATTGTTCAGGCTGAGAATTACAAGCATTATGAGGATATTAAGGCTATGTATGACGATGCAAAGGCACGTGATGAGGAAAACAGACGCCTTGAGGAGCAAAAGGCTAAGGAGCTTGAGGCTAAGCAAAAAGAAATGAAGCAACAGCTTAAAACTGAAAAAGCCAAGAAAAAAAGAGAACAAAAAAATAAGTAAATTTTAAAAAATCCCGTATCTGAATTGATACGGGATTTCAGACTGTCGATAAAGTGGCTAAACCACGCCGTGCTAAAATTATCATAAAGTGATGACGTAGGGCAAGGGCTTGCTCTTGCCGAAATAAAATCAAAA
>FR889128.1 GCA_000436835.1 Eubacterium sp. CAG:251 | reverse complement strand
CCAACTGGGCTCGAACCAGTGACATCATGATTAACAGTCATGCGTTCTACCGACTGAGCTATGGAGGAATATATAACCCTGCATCAAAAGATACAGGGTAATGTCGGCGTTACCTATTTTTCCGGGAGGCTGCCCTCCCATTCTACGCCGTCCGTTCCGCGAATAACCACTATACAGTGATAACCTTCATTTTTAATATATTTGTTTGCAATTGCAAAGCTCACATTTTCATTGTTGTCATCATTAAAATTATATGCTTCAATATCACGGTAATTATATTTTTCGAGAGAGTTTTTAAAGTTTTCAGAAATACCTGTCCTCGCATTTTCATAATTTTCAGCATCTACGCTTTTGCTACTCGCCGCGACGGTTTTTGAATCGGAATAAACGGCTACAGATAAATCGCGGGTTTCGGTATATAAATCATCGGAAAACGAGATTTTCGCAATCTTTTCGGATTTTCCTATTGCTCCTGCAGCACCAGTGAATTTACAGTCTAAACCCAAAATTCCCTCATTATCGCAAAATCCGTACAACATCCCTGCGTCATCGCTTATGTCAAGGTTGTAATTACCGCCGTTTTTCCAATTAACTTTAAACGAAATATTGTATTCGTAATCTGATGAACTTGCCCAAACTCTATCTTTTTGGATTGTACCTGAAATTTCTTCGGAATACGACGTATTACCGTCAACAAAAAATGTAGCAGTAAAACTTTGATTATCATAATTTATTGTTTTTATTACTAAGTGAATAGTATAGCCGCTTTTCTTGCGTGTATATTCGCAACCAATAACTCTGAATTCACCTGTTGCGTCACCCATAGCATAGCTTGCTGTAGGTATAAATGTGGCCAGTAACATTAATATCAAAATAATACATATAATATTTTTTATTTTTTTCATTTCTTATCTCTTTCTATTTTTGTAGCACTTTTATAAAATAATTTTACAAATTAAAATTTATCAACAATGTAAACAAAAAGATAAGCCAATGTTTCAGCAGTCCACGGATAAGTAATTCTTAACAAAAAAAGTAATAAAAGGGTAAAAAAATTGATTTTCTTTTTTAAAATCATAAATATATTCAGTATGATATATACAGCAGGAAATGCAACTGAATAAATCCATATAAATTCTGTAGGACTATTTGAAAACCAAAAGAAAATTCCCTTATAAGTAACAGCAGAATAAAACTCAGCAATAAAAAGAACTATAGAGAAAACATATAATATTATTTTTATTACACCCAGACCTTTTAAATATTCAAACAATCCTTTAAAATAAGTTTTAGTTTTCTGTTTCATACAAACTCCTTTAATGTCTAACTCAAGGTGATTTCTTCCAATTATATTTATAACATATTTACATTTTGCCTGCAAGAGCATTTATATATTATAAAATATAATGCGTAATTTTAAGAACATGAACTTCTCCTTTATCGAAAGAATAATAATAAAAAAATATAATATAAATAAGTCCGAAAGAAACACGCCGAAATACGACTTACAAATTCTTTACATAATATTCTTTACATAATGACGTTTAAAATATTGTAGATTTTTGACTTGTAAAAAAAGAATTTGAAAAAGAAAAATCCCATATCAAACAGGTGGTTTCTTGTATGCTTTTCAAGCAAACCTGCTAAAGACGTAAAAAAAAGCAAGTCAATTAAGACTTGCTTTTCGTGGCTCCCCCAACTGGGCTCGAACCAGTGACATCATGATTAACAGTCATGCGCTCTACCGACTGAGCTATGGAGGAATATATGAACCCTGCATCAAAAAGATACAGGGTAATGTCGGCATTACCTATTTTTCCGGGAGGCTGCCCTCCGAGT